>CALMDH010000174.1:0-51764 GCA_937862735.1 uncultured Gammaproteobacteria bacterium | reverse complement strand
TGGAACCTACCTCCTACCAGGCTTCCTGGCCGGGGGGTTCGGCCCGCAGTGCGCGGTCCGCGGCGCTCTTCCTTGATGGCCTCGTCCCTGCCTCTACCCACTTTTACAAGTGGCCGCCGCTCCCGGCGCCGCCGCGCGGGCCGCTCAGGGCTCCAACGGGAAACGCCCATTCTAAAGACCATCTGCCCTCTGTCAAGCTCGCGCTGAAGGGATAGCACAGATCGGGGGGAGGCTGGCGCATCCATAAAGAACCATCGCGCCCCAAGAGGTCTGCGACGGCACAAGCTGCCATTGCTCTTACTCCTCCGGGTGGAGAAGCTGCGGGTAGAGAGGGTCTTGAAGGATACGGCACAGAAACCAATCGCCAGGATCTCCGACGCTCTCAAGGCGCAGCATCGAGGATGTGGTCGGCCCAGTTTTCAAGTTCATCCAGAAGGTTAAGCCTGAATGAGTCATTCGCGTAGCGAGGTCTTAGCCGCGCGATTCGCTCCAGGTAATCATCCACGGTCATGCTGGCCCCAGCCTCGGGATCCGTCAGGCGCTCCAGGCGCCATGAGTCCCATTCCTCTCGCTCTTCCTCCGTCAAGGTTTCAGGCCAGTTTCGAGCACGATAGCGAAACAGCAGGGTTTCGCCGCGCGAATCCTCAAAGATAATCCGGCTCGCACTCAAGGTCTCAGGATTATGTTTCCGCAAGGCATCCATCAGTCGACGGTCAGCATCCGAAAAGAAACCGCCGCTGTAGATCATGAGATCAGGATCTTTTTCCACAGGCTTTTGGCCCAGTTGGTGAACACATCTGACCTTGTCCGCTAGGTCGGGAGCCGCTTTCAGGCATTTGGCATGCCGCTCGACCATGACCAGGTCGATCTCCCAGCGTTCGGCGGCCGTCCCGTTCAGGGTTCCCAAAGGGGCCACCATAGGCACCTGATTGAGATGAAGGGTCTTGAGCGGGATCCGTTCCTCACCGGCCGGCAAATCCTGGTTCCTGGTAAACAGGAGCCGGTGGATAGACTCTGGGGAAAGCTTTAGTAGGGGTTCGGGATCATGACGAAGGTCGAAACAGATGACTCCCTTGGGATTATCCGGGTGGCGCGTAATGGGCAGGACCGGAGCGATGCAACCCAGCCGTGCCGGGTATCGGGATGAGACATGCAGGAAGGGGGGGCCCTTGAACACCAGATCCTCAACCACCTCCTTCGACCTGAGCGTCAGGGCGTAGGCAAAGAGCCGAGGTTGCCGGGTCTTGAGCAACCGCGCCAGATCGATCGTTACCCGCACATCCGCCAAGGCGTCATGGGCCTGCGCATGGGCGATGTCATTGGCGGCAGACAGGTCTTCCAGCCGGAAAGAGGGCGCGCCTTCCTCGCTGGCCGGCCATTGGATACCTTCCGGCCGCAAGGCTTGGGCGAGACGCATCACATCGATGAGATCCCAGCGGCTATTGCCATTTCGCCATTCCCGGGCATAGGGGTCGATGAAATTGCGGTAGAAGAGATTCCGGGTGACCTCATCATCGAACCGACGGCTGTTATAGCCAACGCCACAGGTTCCGGGAAGGGAAAGTTCACGTTCGATACGCGTGGCGAACTCCGCCTCGGGGAGACCCTCGCGCCAGGCCAACTGCGGACTGATTCCGGTGATCAGACAAGCCTCGGGGTGGGGGAGATAATCATTGGCCGGGCGACAGAAGAGTACCAAGGGGTCGCCGAGTGGATTTAAGTCGGAATCGGTCCGCAGGCCGGCAAACTGGCAAGGACGATCTCGCCGCGGATCGGAGCCCCAGGTCTCGTAGTCATGCCAGTAAAAGGTCATGGCTTAAACCTGAATCTAAGAGCGGAAGGCAGAGTGGGTTTGGAAAGGCCGAGCGAATCACGCACAAACAGCGCTTAAGAACAGCGGCCAGTGGAGGGGCAACCAACACGCCAAGGGCATTTAACAGGCAGTCCCGCAGGCCGACAAACAGCCCCGGCAAGGTCACTGGCTAGGGGTGGTCACATTGGTAACGAACGGCCAGTCTTTTCCAGCCTCCAAAGAGAACCACCGCAGAGCATTGGCGTTAAGAAACCGATACCGAGCCCTATGGGAAAGGCATGCGGAGAGCGCTCACCCCCAAGATGAGGGGAGGAGCGCCGCCAGGAAGATGGCCTAAGCAGATCAGACCTTCTCTTTGATGCGGGCCGCCTTGCCAGTGCGTCCCCGCAGGTAGTAAAGCTTGGCGCGGCGGACATCGCCACGACGCTTAACCTGGATGGAATCTACCAAGGGGCTATAAGTCTGGAACACACGTTCCACACCCTCACCATGGGACAACTTGCGCACGGTGAAGGCCGAGTTCAGGCCCCGGTTACGCTTGGCGATCACGACACCCTCGAAGGCCTGGAGCCGTTCGCGGTTGCCTTCCTTCACCTTGACCTGCACCACGACCGTATCGCCGGGGGCAAAATCCGGGACCTCGCGGCCCATCTGCTCTTTTTCGAGTGCCTCGATGATATTCATGCTCTCAAGCTCCAGTTCTCACCCAGCGTCTTGGTGCGCGTGGATAAATTCATCAAGCAACGCCTGTTCCTGCTGATTCAGGGACCGACGCCGCAATAAATCGGGGCGACGCAGCCAGGTCCTGCCTAGGGCTTGCCTCAGACGCCAGCGCTGGATAGCGCCATGGTCGCCGCTGAGCAACACCGCCGGCACCGGCTGGCCTGCGATGAGGGCGGGGCGGGTGTAGTGGGGATGATCCAGCAGACCGGCAACATGGGAATCCTCCCGCGCCGAGTCTGCATGACCCAAGGCCCCCGGCAGGAGCCGGATGACCGCATCCATTACCACCATTGCCGGCAACTCACCGCCACTCAGTACATAATCACCGATGGACCATTCCTCGTCCACCCAACCGGCGATCAACCGTTCATCAATCCCTTCATATCTACCCGCAACCAGAATCCAGCTACCAGCCTGAGCGATGCGGGCCATCTCCCCCTGGTCCAGAAGGCGACCCTGGGGGCTCAGATAAGCGACACGGCTTTTTGGGGCCGCGGTCCGGGCGTCTTCGATCGCCGCTCGCAGCGGGCCAACCTTCATCACCATCCCCGGCCCACCACCATAGGGGCGGTCGTCAACGGTGCGGTGGACATCCCGCGCGTAATCACGCGGATTCCACAAGTGCAGTTCGGCGATGCCTGAGCTCAGGGCCCGAGCAATGACGCCTTCATCCTCCAGGGCCCGAAACATCGCGGGGAAGAGGGTGATGACATCAAAGCGCACGAAAGACAACCAGGACTAGAAATCCGGATCCCAGTCGACACGCATCCGCCCTGAGGCGAGATCGATCTCCTTGACCACATCCTCCCAGATGAAAGGTATCAAGCGTTCGCGGTCGCCCTTCACAACCAAGACATCGTTACCCGCGGTGGCAAAGAGGTGATCAATTATACCGAGGGCGGTGCCGGCCAGGGTCTCAACGGCCAAACCCTCCAGGTCGGCCCAGTAAAATTCATCCTCACTCAGGGCTGGCAACTGCTGACGGGGAACTGCGATATCCATGTTCACCAGGGACGCCGCCTCATCGCGGTTGTCGCAACCGGCCAGCCGCGCCACCAAGGTCTTGCCGTGCCTCCGCCCCTCCAGGACCTGGCGGGGTGACTGCTGAGCTCCCAGAAACCAGGGTGAATAACTGAGGATGGCCTCCTTGGGCTCGGTCTCAGAAAAAATCTTTACCCAACCCTGAACCCCGAACAAGCCGGAAATGCGACCTAAAACGAGGGTGCGCTCCGCCACCGTATATCGGCCCAGAACAAATCAGGTCGGATCCGTGCAAGTCGGACGAACGCCAGACCTGCCGCTCAGGACCCGGCGACGGCCTGAACGCCAGTAACGACGGGCAGATTGCCCGCTTCCTTGCTCACCAACTTCATCAGTTGCGCAACGCGCTCAGTCGGCTTGGCACCCTGAGCAATCCAGTAATCGGCGCGGTCTCGATCCAGGCGCACCTTCACCTCACCACCGACGGCGATGGGGTTGAAGAAACCGATGCGCTCGATGTACCGCCCGTCCCGGCGGCTTCGCACGTCAGCAACGACGACCTGGTAGAAAGGGCGCTTCTTGGCGCCGCCTCGCGACAAACGAATCGTGACCATGGTTAGCCCTGATGTCTAAGTTCCAAATTTCAGCCCTAGCGCCCACCAAGGCGCGAGTAAACGCGGCATTCTACTTGAAATCGCGAAAATTGAAAGCGGCGTATCGCCTCTCACCCTGCCCTCCGGGCCAGGATGGCACGGTCAAAAGGGCATCCGCCCCGGCATCCCCATGCCCGGGAGACGCCCGGAGAGGGAGCGCAACATACGCGTCACCCCTCCACCCTTCATCTTCTTCATCGTCTTCTGCATGACGGTGAATTGCTTGAGCAATCGATTCAGGTCCTGGATCTGCGTCCCGGATCCCTGGGCAATCCGCCGCTTCCGTGCCCCCTTGATGATGGCCGGAAAAGCCCGTTCCTGGGGGGTCATGGAATCAATCATCGCCACTAGGCGCTTCATCTCCTTGTCGTTGACCTGCTGCTTGAGGTGTTCCGGGACCTGCCCCATGCCAGGCAACTTGTCCAACAGCCCCGCCATCCCACCCATTTTGGACATCTGCAGTAACTGGTCACGAAAGTCCGCCAGGTCGAAGTCCTTACCCTTCTGGATCTTTTTGACCAATTGCTCCGCCTTGTCGCGATCGATCTTGCCCTGGACCTCCTCGACCAGGGACAGCACATCGCCCATGCCCAGGATACGGGAGGCAACGCGCTCGGGGTGGAAGGGTTCCAGGGCGGCCGTCTTTTCCCCGACCCCGAGAAACTTGATCGGCTTGCCGGTGAGGTGCCGGATGGAGAGGGCCGCGCCCCCGCGCGCATCACCGTCGGTCTTGGTCAGGATCACACCCGTCAAGGGCAAGGCATTATCAAAGGCCTTTGCAGTGTTGGCGGCGTCCTGCCCCGTCATGGCGTCAACGACAAAGAGGGTCTCGACCGGTTTGAGGGCCGCATGGACTCGCTGGATCTCGTCCATCATGGCCTGGTCGACATGCAGACGACCGGCGGTATCGACGATCAGCACATCCTTGAAGTGCTTGCGCGCCGCATCCAGGGCTGCGCGGGCAATGCGCACTGGGTCCTGATCCCCCTGGCTGGGATAAAACTCCGCCTCGACCTCGCTGGCCAGCATCTGCAACTGGTCGATGGCCGCCGGACGATAAACGTCGCAACTCACGACCATGACCTTCTTTTTTTGTTTCTCCTGGAGCCACCGCGCCAGTTTGGCGACGCTGGTGGTCTTACCCGAACCCTGCAAGCCCGCCATCAGTACCACCGCGGGAGGCTGCGCGGCCAGATTCAGGGACTCGTTGGCGGAGCCCATGAGGGTGACCAACTCGTCGTTGACGATCTTGATCAGTACCTGGCCCGGGGTCAGGCTGCGCGCCACCTCCTCCCCCATCGCCTTGTCACGCACCCGGTCGACGAACGCCCGCACGACGGGCAATGCTACGTCAGCCTCCAGCAAGGCCATGCGAACCTCACGCAGGGAATCCTTGATGTTGTCCTCCGTCAACCGCCCCCGGCCACGGAGATTGTCAAGGGCGCGTCCAAAACGCTCTTGGAGATTTTCAAACATAGGTTACCCTCGGGCAGGACAGGATATGGACCCACTGATCAGGCCGATCAGTCTGGATGTGAGCGGCGGGAAGTATAAGCCACGGATGCCGGTAACGCGCCTTCGTCCCCTGGTATACCGTCCGGCCGTTGTGTGCGGCGTTGAGCATGTCCCTCCTGGGGCCAAGCGTAAAATCAATCGCGCAATACTGGAGATGGATGCTTCCCCAAGGGGACTCCAAGTTGACATGCCTCCCGGAATAGCCGGCATCATGGATATGTCAGCATCATTTCCCCCGCAGACGCTTTGTGCGATTATCCTGCCTCATGCACCACCTCCAGTTTGCCCTGATCGCCATCGCCCTCTATCTAAGCGCCACGGGCATCATCGGCTGGCGCCTGGTCAGGCGTGGCCAGTCTCCCGCCCCCTCACGCCTCCTTGCCGTCTGGCTAATCCTGGCGGGGCTGTTCATTCACGGCTGGCTGCTGTACGACGGCATTTTCCGCGCGCCCGGCATCAACCTGGGCTTCTTCAATGCCCTGGTCCTGACCTCTTGGACGGTCATCGCCCTCTTCACCGTCTCCAGTCTGACCAAACCCGTGGAAAACCTGGGCCTGGTGCTCCTGCCAGTCGCCGCCCTCACCCTCCTGCTAGAGGCCAGTTACCCTAGCCCCGACTTCATGCGGCAGGCAGTCGGCTGGGATATCAAGATCCACGTCCTGATCTCCATGTTGGCCTACAGCCTCCTGACCCTGGCCAGCGTGCAGGCCATCCTGCTCGCGATCCAGGACCGCCATCTCCGTCAACGCCGGCCCGCGGGCTTCATCCGTGCCCTCCCCCCGCTCCAGACCATGGAGAGTATGCTCTTTGAGATGATCGGTACCGGCTTTGCCTTGCTGACCCTGGCCCTGCTGAGCGGTTTTGCCTTTCTCGAGGACATGTTCGCCCAGCACCTGGTGCACAAGACGGTGCTCTCCACGCTAGCCTGGTTGATGTTTGGCGGGTTGCTGATTGGCCGTTTGCGTTACGGCTGGCGGGGAAAGACCGCCATTGTCTGGACCTTGAGCGGTTTCGCTGTGCTGATCCTGGCCTACTTTGGCAGCAAGATGGTGCTGGAACTGATCCTCCATCGCTGACGCAGCTGAGGCATGGCGAACCCGCGCATCACCCACCAATATAGGCCGGGTCGCGCGGAATCCGCCAGGCTTCGATCAATGTTCAGCAGGAGTGACAGAAATAATCCGGTAATCCGGCGATGTGGCAGGCCTGCTTGCACCCTCCCCCCGGGAATAACCCCTCCAGGGTCTTGCGCGTGCAGGGTACGTGAGGGCTGATCTGGTTGCCCACGGCCTGGATGACATTCTTGGGCGAGGGGGGATGCCCAAACTCCTGATAATAATCGCGCAGGAACTCAATGACGGCCCAATGGCGCGCGGTTAAGACCAATCCCTGCGCGGCGGCTATGGTCTGAGCCACTTCCCGATCCCAGTCATCAAAGCTGGCGAGAAAACCCTTTCGGTCTACAGGTAAAACGCGATCGGCAACCCGCAGTGCGGACATGATGGACACTCCTCCATCCTGCTTGGGGATGGCTTAGTTATGTTTTGGTGGTCAAGGATCATTTACCCTTCCCTGGACTCGGCCTCCTGACCAGCCGCCCGAGTCCATTGGAGAGGGTCTAGGCGGCCGGCTCTGGTAACGAAATGTAACAAACTTGTCACGAATTGGCATGCTTTATCTCCTCCCGGCGAGATGAGAGGACCAGTGGCGATCCTCGCCAGAGTTGCCATGGGACAAGGCGATAGTGCTAAAATACACCTCTGCCCGAGGTTGTGGGCGGATTAAGGGATTTCGGGATCCCCTGCCACACACCAAATCTCGGGGCCGTAGCTCAGCTGGGAGAGCGATGCGTTCGCAATGCATAGGTCAGGGGTTCGATCCCCCTCGGCTCCACCATCCACGCCCAACCCCCGCGTTGGGCGTTTTCTTTTTTAGTTTCCCCTGGCATCGCCCTAGATTCCCAGCCCTTGGGTCCTCAGGCGAGAAAGATACGCTCCAGGGCACCGCGACTCAGGTTCCCCCGCCGATCCTCCGCTTCCAGGTAGTAACGCACATCCCCCGCCCCCGCCGGCAGTTCGGCGGTAAGGTAATCCGCCGTCACCCAGGCCCCGGTGTAGGACGGGTAGGGACCGATGACCTGCGGGAAGGGGATCTGGCCATCGGCGACAAAGTGGATCTCGAATGCTGGGTAATGGTCGTCGCGGTTGCCGTGAAGCTCCTCGGGGCCGTCAATCCTGAGCAAGCGTTGGAAAATTTTCATTAATCAGTCCTCACTCAAGGGCCTTGGCAGGCGATCGGTATTCCATACAGTTTTACTCGGGTACTCTTGAAGCCGCCGGGCCCAAACCCAACCTTCAGGCTCAAGCCAGGATGGGATTCCTACCCGGATTTCCTGTCCAGGCGAGTCCAACGATCCCTGATAACAGCCGGCTATCCAATCTGCCCTGGTCTAAACCAATCAAGAGGATACTGACATGCGCGAAGAAGAGAGTCTCCAAGCCAAGACCAAGATGGCGCTGTGGGCCGTAGTCGCCATGACCCTGGGACCGCTGGTGCCCTATACCCTGTAACACCCTGACTTGTCTGAATACCGAGGGGGGCGAATTGCCCCCCATTCTTTTTCCGCCTCATTCAGCTCCGAAGCAAAGCCTCGCGTCTGGGTCACGGTCAGGTACCAAACCTGGATAAAGGCTAAAGAGGCTCCCGGATTCCTCTCGCCTGGACCATCCTGGGGTCCTCCCTGACGCCTGCTAACCGAGCGGCCTGGGAATTTTCGCTTTGGCACCCCTCGATTGATTAATAACTGACCAATGTTGGTTGCCCCCAACAATCTCCGCGGCGCCCACGCCTAGCGGCAGACAGATCAGATTTCACGCAGGAACCTGACGGCATGACAAGCGCGGCGGACGCCTAATCCCGCCGTCTCCACACCGTCAGTTCCGCCAGGCTGTGCTGGTACTTGCGCCGGGTTTCGCGAATGACGAAGGGTATCTCCCGGGGTCCTTCGACCAGGTCGAAATGGGGACCGAGCAGTTCCTTGAGCCCATCCAGGGTGGTGTAGGACTCCCCGTCCTTCTTGAAGCCACCGATCCATTCCGCGCGCTGGGTGTGCTCTTCCAACCAGGTGTAGGGCGAGGCCAGCACCAGCAGACCGCCCGGGTTGAGGCGCTGATGGACCTCGCTCAGGAAGCGCCTGGGCGCGTAGAGACGATCGATAAGATTGGCGGCGAGGATCAGGTCATAACCGCTGAAGACCGGCTTGAGGTTGCAGGCATCCCCCTGCCAGAAGCTGACCCGGGACCCGACCTCCGCCAGGCCGAGGGCGTCGAGGCGGCGCTCGCGATAGGCCACCAGGTCACCCTCCTCCGGCAGGGTGTAGCGGAGGACGCCGGTCTCGGCCAGTTGCACCCCGGTCTGGATGAAGCGCGCAGAAAAGTCCACGCCCTCGACCTGGGAAAAATGACGGGCCAGTTCAAAGGTGGAACGTCCGGTGGCGCAGCCTAGGTCCAGGGCCCGGCCAGGGTGGCCATGACCATGGCGGGCGAAGGCCGCCGCCGCGCTCTCGGCCAAGGCCCGAGGGAAATTGGGCACGCCAAAGTACTCAGCGCCGTAGTGGAACTCGGCATACTGCGATAGCAGGGCGTCGGTCTCGTACAGCGAGCCGGGCTGGCTGATGGGGGCGGCGCTGACGATGTAGCGAAACCCGGCGTGCTGGAAGAAGTGGCGACGGAAGGCGTAACGTGAGACGTGACGGGCCTCGTTCCCCGCGGAGATCCAGGAGCCGCCCTTGATCAGGTTGTGGCGATGGTCGAAGGTCGGGGTGGTGAAATCGTCATAGAGGGGGTGGACGGCAAAGCCCGCGAAGGGGTAGGTCGGTGTCTCGCACCACTGCCAGACGTTGCCCACCACATCGAACAGTTCGCCGTGGGGGAAAAGGTTCACCGGGCAACTGGAGGCCCAGTGGTCGAGGTGCAGGTTGGCCACGGCAGGACCCTGGGCGGGGACATCGGTCAGACCGACGTGGTCGTAGAGCCGATGCCACTCGTCCTCGGTCGGCAGGCGCACGGGCAGGCCCGTCTCCCGGGCGCGCCAGCGACAGAAGGCCCGGGCCTCGTGACAATTGACCTCCACCGGCCAGTCCCAGGGCATCGGCACTACCTCGGCCACCAGGCGCAGTTTCCAGTTACCGGCCCTCTCGTCCCCACCCGCGCACACGCCCGCGTTAACCGGGGGCGCGGCGGCCTCGTTCCCGCCGGCGCCACCGCCCGCGGTGTCCAGGGTCCTGGCCGACTGCTCCCCGCCAGCGCTCTTGACCTCGCGATCGCCCGCCGTTCCGGAGGTCCTACCCGGACCGCCCGAATCAACCGGATCGCCATGGCTACCCTCCCGGACCCAGAAGCTAGGGTGCTCCGCCTGGGCGAAGCGACGCCAGCCCAGACCCTCCTCATCCCACAGACTGTCATCGGCATAGCCGCCGGCGGTGACGAAGCCCAGGAATTCGCCATTACTGGTCAGATAACGGGCGGCGCGAAAGGCGGGGACCTCCGCCTCATGGTGACCGTACTCGTTGTCCCAGCCATACCAGGGGTCGCTGAAGTCCCGTCCCAGCCGCACCCGTCCGGCGGGAATGCCCACCAGGCCGTTCTCCGGCGCCGGCCCGCTGAGACGACAGGGTTGCCAGTCGGGATGAGGCCGCACCAGCGCCAGCCGCTGCTGACGGATCAACACCGAGGAGGTCTCCAGGTGGATCCGCTCATGCTCGATCCCCATCAGCACCGCCCAGAAGGGATGGTCCCACCCGATGGGCAGGCTCAGGGGGGTCTCGCGGATCACCCGATCCACCGTCTCCCGCACCTGCCGGCGATACTCCCAGACCCGGGCCACCGGGGGCCAGTCATAGTGGGCCTCGTCTAGGTCGTCCCAGCTCATCTCGTCCACGCCCACGGCGAACATGGACTCCAGCCGCGCGTCGATCCGCCGCGTCACCAGGCCCGCCAGGACGAACTTGTTGATGAAGAAGGTGGCGGTGTGCCCCAGGTAGAAGATCAGGGGATGGCGCAGGCTGATGGGCTTACGGGTATAGGCCTCCTCGTCGTTGGCCAGCAACTGGAAGAGGGATTCGTAGCGATCGAAGGTAGAGTGGAAGTAACCCCGGATCTCGGCGCGCTTGGACTCCGGGTCGGCGCCGTCAAGACACGGGGTGCGGGAAAAAAGTTCGCTGGGCATGATCCTGGTCGAGCAGCGCAAGACGAACCCGGCTTGCGTCCGGGGGTGGAGGGGCGGGCCCTCCCCTAGCGCAGATTCTTCTTGTAGGGGGGGATAACCGCGTTCCGTGCCTTGGAAAAGTTGGCGAATTCCATGGTCACGCTCGCCAGTTCCACGTCGGTGAAGTCGGCATCGGCGACGTTGGCGCGGTGCAGGATGGCCCCGCCAAGCACGGCGGCGGTGAAATCGACCCCGCTGAGATCCGCGTTGCGCAGATTGGCATCCTGGGCCGAGATGTTGCGCAGCCTGGCCCCGCTGAGATCGGCGCCTTCCAGATTGGCGAGGTTGATGACGCTGAAACCCTCCTCATGGCGGCTGGAGAGATCGACGCCCCGCAGCCGGGCCCGGACCAGATTGGCGTCATTGAGATGCGAATCACGCAGATCCGCCCCCTCCAGATTGGCCTCGCGCAGATTGGCCTGGATGAAAAGGGCCTTGCGCGCCTTCACCCCACGCAAATCAGCCCCAGCGAGATCGATGCCGCGCAGATCGGCGCCGTCGAGACAGGCTTCACGCAGGATGGCGCCACGGCCCTCCACCCGGCGCAGATAAGCCCCGGTCAGGTTCGCCTGGGACAAATCGGCGCCACTCATATCCGCCGCCCGTGACGTGCTATCGGCGCCCAGCCGGGCCCGCTGCAGATCCGCGCCACGCAGATTGGACCCGCCCAGGCGCGCGGCGGTGAGATTGGCCCCCGCCAGGCGCGCGCCCGCCAGGTCGGCGGCGGTCAGATCACTATATTCCAGGTTGGTCCCGCTCAGGTCGATGCCGGCCAGATCCGCCCCCGCCAGGTCCATGTCACGCAGGTCCGCGCCGGCGAGGCTTGAGCCTTCAAAGGTCGTCAGCAGACCGCCGGTGGCCTTGTGTCTGATCTCGATCACCTTCGTCCTCCTCGTTGTTATCGGATACCGCCGTTAGTTTATACCCAAAGCATCCCGGTTTCCGTCGCGCCCGGCCGATCGCCGCGGGGCGGAGGCAACGGCGGTATCGGGCACCGGGACTCACCCCTGCCGGCGCGGTGGCTCTAGCGGTTCACCAAAGACGGCGGCATAGTCGGCGCCATAGGGCTGGATGGCCTCGTAGACGTGATACGGCACGATCCTGGCCTCCAGGCCGGGGAATTTTTCCCGCACGTGGCGGTAGTTGCGCAACAGCTTCATCTCGATAATGGCGCGGGCGAACTCCAGGCCTTGGGGGCCACGACGGCGTTGCAGGAAGGCGATCAGGGCGCGGACGGGCTTGGGCGGCCGGGCCGGGCGCCGGGCCAGCATCTGGATGAAGCGCGGCATGCCGCGGGTCCGATCGCCGGCCGCGCTGAGGGGGCGCGCCTCCAGGTCCGACCGCAGCAGGTCCAGGAGTTCCACCCCGCGGGCGGTCCTGGCCAGGACCCATTGCCAGCCCAGGGGCGCGCCCAGATAGCCGATGGTGATATCGGCCAGGGCGTTGGGGTAATCGAAGCAGGACAGACAGGCGGAGGGAAAGATCCCCTGCAGCCGGTCCATGGGGAAGTCGATGTAGTTGACCCGCTCCCGATGGCCATCCTCGTGGTGGAGCCAGAGGCTGAAATCCTGCATGAATTCATAGTGGATCACCGTCTCCGGCGACCGGGAGATGGTCCGCAGAAAGAACTGCTGGTCCAGGTAGGTGACGTTATCGCTGCACGGGATACCGATGAGGTCCAGACGCTCCAGGTCCAGGAGCTTGCTCAGGCCCGGGCCCAGGTCCGAGGAATCCCCCGTGCCCAGTGACTCCGCCTGGCGCAGCATCTGGACCTGACAACCGGTGCCGACCACCGCCAGGCGCCGCAGGCCAGCCGCCCGCGCCTCATCCAGCATCCCCAGCAGCGGGGACAGACTCGGCTTGTTGCCGGCGCAAGCCCGCACCTCCGCCGGGGTGCGGGCGAGGAGTGGGCGGGGCTGGAAGCGGGTCCCGGGGACGGTACCGGTGAGGATCACCCCCTCGACCTCACCACGCTCCAGCAGGCGGGCCGCCAGGGTCGTGACCATGCCGGTCCATTGGGCCCCGGCCACCGGGACCTTCATGCGCAGGATGGCCTGTTCGCGAAAGATGCCAAAGCGCAGCTCGTCCCCGGCCTGGCGCCGGCGGCCATGAAGGCGCAGTTCCTGTTCGGCCATGCGGTTATGCACGAACAGACAGGTCTCCGCCATGCGCGGCCGCAAAAAACTGTCACAGAGCCCACAGTCACTGCACAGTCGCGGCCGGCCGCTCAGGCGCCGGTCGTGACTCATCAGACTGACATCATGGAGACCTTTTGACGGTCCTGGTTCCATTCCCAAATCCTCTCATCATCCCGGCGGGCGATCCGGCCGATCAGGACCAGGGCCATGCGGGTGGACATGGGAATGCCCATGCCGCTGACCCCCTCCCCTGTCCCCCGCCTCCCCGGTGGTGGTGGTCACGAGCTTGCCATGCTTGACCCCTTTGGTCCCCAGGAGGGTGTCGGCGATGGCGCGGATGCGGGCACTGCCCCCCCGCAGGACGATCACCTCAAGGCAGTTGCGATGGTCCAGGTGGACATGGACCGTGGACACGATCTCATGAATGTAATGATGCTGGATGGCGTTGAGCCGATCGGAGAGCTCGGACTCGTGATGATCGAAGACCATGGTGATGGTCCCCGCGATCTCGGCGTCCGGATCCTCCACCCGCTGCTCCACCAGGGCCTCCCGCACCAGGTCGCGCACCGCCTCGGAACGGTTGGCCCGGGTTCCGCGCCGGGCCACCAGGGCGTCGAAACGCCCCAGCAATTCCGCCTCCATGGTGACGCTGAAGCGGACCAGTTCCTCCATGTCAGGCCACGCTCAGCTCAGACCCGCCTGTCAGGCCGCGGGCGCCGAACTGCGGATCAGATGGTCGAAGGCTGCCAGGGAGGCCTTAGCCCCATCGCCCATGGCGATGATGATCTGCTTGTAGGGCACCGTGGTGCAGTCGCCGGCAGCGAAGACCCCCGGCAGGGAGGTCTGGCCCCGATCGTCGATCAGGATCTCGCCCCGCGGGGACAGGTCAAGGGTGCCCTTGAGCCAATCGGTGTTCGGCAACAGGCCAATCTGGACGAAGACGCCTTCCAGGTCGAGCCGCTGTTCCGCCCCGGTGGACCGATCCTGGTAGATCAGGCCGTTGACCTTGTGACCATCGCCGGTGACCTCGGTGGTCAGGGCATGGGTGATGATGGTGACATTGGACAGACTGCGGAGTTTGCTTTGCAGCACCGCGTCGGCCCGCAGGGCCGGATCGAACTCGATAAGGGTGACATGGGCGACGACCCCGGCCAGGTCGATCGCGGCCTCCACCCCGGAATTACCGCCCCCGATCACCGCCACCCGCTTACCTTTGAACAGGGGGCCGTCGCAGTGAGGGCAATAGGCCACGCCATGGCCGCGATAGCGCTGTTCGCCGGGAACGTTCATCTCCCGCCAGCGGGCCCCGGTGGAGAGGATGACCGTCTTGCTTTTAAGGCTGGCCCCATTGGCCAGGCGCACCTCGGTCAGACCATCGCTGCCGGCCACCAGGCCCTCGGCGCGCTGCAGGTTCATGATGTCGACCGGATATTCACGAACGTGCTGCTCCAACCCGGCGGCCAGCTTGGGTCCGTCGGTCTCCTTGACCGAGATGAAGTTCTCGATGGCCAGGGTGTCGAGCACCTGCCCACCGAAGCGTTCGGCGGCAATGCCCGTGCGCAACCCCTTGCGCGCGGCATAGATCGCCGCCGCAGCACCGGCGGGCCCGCCGCCGACCACTAGGACATCGAAGGGCTCCTTGGCGGCGATATGTTCCGCCTCCCGGGCCGCGGCGCCGGTGTCGATCTTGGCGACGATCTCCTCCAGGGTCATGCGCCCCTGGCCAAAGGGTTCGCCGTTGAGGTAAACCGTGGGCACGGCCATGATCTCGCGGGCCTCGACCTCTTGCTGAAAGAGGGCACCGTCGATCATGACGTGACTGATGCCCGGATTGAGCACGGCCATCAGATTCAGGGCCTGAACCACGTCCGGACAATTGTGGCAGGACAGGGAAATAAAGGTCTCGAAGCGGAAGGTCCCGGGAATGGCCTTGATCGCGGCGACCACCTCGGGCTCGACCTTGGGGGGATGCCCGCCGGTTTGCAGCAGGGCCAGCACCAAGGAGGTGAACTCGTGCCCCATGGGAATGCCAGCGAAATGGATCCGCGCCATCTCACCGGGACGACCGACGGCGAAGGAGGGGCGACGGGCATCCCCGCCGTCGAAGCGGACGCCGACCTTGGGGGACAGGACGGCTATCTCCTCCAGGAGTTCCCGCACTTCCCCGGACTTGGGACCCATATCGAGAGAGGCGACCAGTTCGATCGGCTGTTGCAGCCGTTCCAGATAGGCCTTGAGTTGATTTTGGATAGTGGCGTCTAGCATCGACTACATCCCAGGTGACGAGTGGTGACAGCCCCGGCTGGGGGAGGCAGATGTTCGCGGACCGCGGCGCTGACGGGGCGCCAGGGCCAGGAAGCGTCCCCGCAACCCCTTCCCAACCAGCGGGGGGTGGAAAGGGGTGGCCAGGAGCAGCCGGGCCAGGGTTCCGCCAGAATTAGATCTTGCCGACCAGGTCCAGGGAGGGCGCCAGGGTGGCATCACCCTCCTTCCACTTGGCCGGGCAGACCTCGCCCGGATGAGAGGCGACGTACTGGGCGGCCTTGATCTTCCGCAGCAGTTCCAGGGCATCGCGACCGATACCACCGGCATTGATCTCGATGATCTGGATCTTACCCTGGGGATCGATGACGAAGGTACCGCGCTCGGCCAGGCCCGCCTCTTCGATCATGACCCCAAAGTTACGGGTGATGACCCCAGTGGGATCACCGATCATGGGGAATTGGATCTTGCGGATGGTATCGGAAGTGTCGTGCCAGGCCTTGTGGGTGAAGTGGGTGTCGGTGGAGACGCCATAGATCTCAACCCCCAGGCGCTGGAACTCGGCGTAATTGTCCGCCAGGTCACCCAATTCAGTGGGGCAGACGAAGGTGAAGTCGGCCGGGTAGAAGAAGACCACGGACCACTTGCCGCGCAGATCGGCGTCGGAGACGGCGACAAACTTGCCGTTGTGGAAGGCGGTGGCGTTGAAAGGCTGAACTTCGCTGTTAATCAAGGACTTCATGGGTTACTACCTAACTGGTTACTGGGTTGGTTGATTGAGGATCGAGATTGAATCGACGTAGAACAGCTTAACGCCCCCACCACCATGCATCAAATTGATTGTCACGATGGAATGGATAGGCTTTGGCTATCGCCAATCGCCTGACCCCGCGAACGGGGGGTAGGTGCATCGTCGGGGCCACCCTCTGGTCGGACTGCGGATCATCACCCATCCATTGCTGGTTAGCGCGGCCCCCGCCGGCCCGCATGCTCAACCGGCAGCCACGACGGGTAGCTTGCCGATCCGCGCCCGCCATTCCGCCGGCCCCGTCTGGTGGACGGAACCGCCCCGGCTGTCGACCGCCACGGTGACCGGCATGTCCACCACGTCGAACTCGCGGATCGCCTCCATCCCCAGATCCTCGAAGGCGATGAGCCGTGATCCTTTGATGGCCTTGGCCACCAGGTAGGCCGCCCCACCGACGGCCATCAGGTAGACGGCGCCATGCTTCTTGATGGCCTCGATGGCGACGGGGCCGCGCTCGGCCTTGCCCACCATGCCGATGAGGCCCGTCTCGGCGAGCATCTGCTCGGTGAATTTGTCCATCCGCGTGGCGGTGGTGGGGCCGGCGGGGCCGACCACCTCGTCGCGCACCGGATCGACGGGACCGACGTAATAAATGAAGCGGTTGGTGAGATCGACGCCCTCCGGCAGGGCCTCGCCCCGGCTGAGCAGATCGGTCAGGCGCTTGTGAGCGGCGTCGCGGCCGGTGAGCAGCTTGCCGGTGAGCAGCAGGCGGTCACCGGGCCGCCACTGGGCGATGCTGTCCTTGGTCATCTCCTCCAGATTGACGCGGATGGCCTTGTCATCCGCCTGCCAGACGATGTCCGGCCAGTCCTCCAGGCGCGGCGGGGTCAGCTCGGCGGGGCCGCTGCCATCGAGGGTGAACTCCACGTGACGGGTGGCGGCGCAATTGGGGATCATGGCCACCGGCAGGGAGGCGGCGTGGGTAGGGAAGTCCTTGATCTTGACATCCAGGACCGTGGTCAGCCCCCCCAGGCCCTGGGCACCGATACCGAGGGCATTAACCTTCTCATATAGCTCCAGGCGCAACTCCTCCAGGGGGGTGCGCGGGCCCCGGGCCTTGAGCTCGTGGATGTCGATCTCCTCCATCAGGGCCTCCTTGGCCAGCAGCATGGCCTTCTCCGCCGAGCCACCGATGCCGATGCCGAGCATGCCCGGCGGGCACCAGCCCGCGCCCATGAGAGGCACGGTCTTGACCACCCAGTCGACCAGGCTGTCGCTGGGGTTGAGGATGGTGAACTTGGACTTGTTCTCGGAGCCACCGCCCTTAGCCGCCAGCTTGACGTGGACCCGGTTGCCTGGCACCAGGCTGACGTGGACCACCGCCGGGGTGTTATCGCGGGTATTGCGGCGCTCGCCATAGGGTGGGGCCACCATCGAGGCGCGCAGCCGGTTGTCCGGATGGTTGTAGGCCCGACGCACGCCCTCGTCGACCATCGCCTGGAGGCTCAGGGTGGCATCCGCCCAACTCACCTCCATGCCGACCTCAAGGAAGGCGACGACCATCCCCGTGTCCTGGCAGATGGGGCGATGGCCCTCGGCGCAGAGACGCGAGTTGTAGAGGATCTGGGCCATGGCATCGCGCGCGGCGGGCGATTCCTCGCGCTCATAGGCCTCGCCCAGGGCACGGATGTAATCCAGCGGATGGTAATAAGAGATAAACTGCAGGGCATCGGCAACGCTGGCGATGAGGTCTTCCTGGCGAATCGGGGTCATGGGTGGCTGGGCCTCGGCTGGGACGCGAAAGGGGAGTGATTATAGCGCCACGCGGCCGCGCCGCCGTCAGCCACCCGCGCCCGCCACGCAAACCACGCAAGTCTTGCGCCGACGGGCAAGGCTCTGTATAGTGCGCCGCTCATGACGACAGGCGCGTAGCTCAGTTGGTTAGAGCACCACCTTGACATGGTGGGGGTCGTTGGTTCGAGTCCAATCGCGCCTACCAGCTTCCTTACGAGCCGCCAGTTGCTGACCCACCCCAAAAGTTACCGGGTCAGGACCTGGCGGCTGTTTCGTTTCGGCGGCCGGCCCGGAGTTGTTGGCCACATGCTGAATCACGTGATCCCTGGTATCGATCACCACTGAACAGGCGCTAGGCCCATGCCCCAGATCACCCTCCCCGACGGTTCCATCCGCTCCTTCCCCCACCCCGTGTCCGTGGCGCAGATTGCCGCCGACATCGGCCAGGGCCTTGCCCGCGCCACGCTCGCCGGCCGGGTCGATGGCCGGCTGGTGGACAGCGCCCATGTCATCACCGCCGATGCCCAGGTGGCCATCATCACCGCCCGGGATGAGGAGGCCCTGGAACTGCTGCGCCATGACGCCGCCCATGTCATGGCCCAGGCGGTGCAGGAGCTTTATCCCGGCACCCAGGTCACCATCGGCCCGGCCATCGAGAACGGCTTCTACTACGACTTTGCCCGGGACGAGCCCTTCACCCCCGAGGACCTGGCGGCCATCGAGCAGCGCATGCACGAGATCGTCGCCCGCGACCTGCCCCTGGTGCGCGAGGTCTGGGAGCGCGAGGACGCCAAGGCGGTCTTCGCCGGCCTGGGCGAGCGCTACAAGGTCCAGATCATCGAGGACATCATCCCCGCGGGCGAGGAGGTCTCCATCTATCGCCAGGGTGAATGGTTCGATGTCTGCCGCGGCCCCCATCTCCCCAGCACCGGCAAGCTCGGCAACGGCTTCAAGCTGATGAAGGTGGCCGGGGCCTACTGGCGCGGCGACTCCCGCAACGAGATGCTGCAGCGTATCTACGGCACCGCCTGGCGCGACCGCAAGGAGCTCAAGGCCTATCTCGACCGCCTGGCGGAGGCCGAGAAGCGCGACCACCGCAAGCTCGGCAAGGCCCTGGACCTCTTCCATACCCAGGACGAGGCCCCGGGCATGGTCTTCTGGCACGACAAGGGCTGGACCATCTACCTGCTGCTGGAGGATTACATCCGCAATCGCCTGCGCCAGCATGGCTACCTGGAGGTCCACACCCCCCAGATTATCGACCGCAGCCTGTGGGAGCGCTCCGGCCACTGGGAGAAGTTCCGTGACGACATGTTCGTCACCGAGGCCGAGGAACGGGTCTTCGCCATCAAGCCCATGAACTGCCCGGCCCACATCCAGATTTACAACCACGGCCTCAAGAGCTACCGGGACCTGCCCCTGCGCCTGGCGGAGTTCGGCTCCTGCCACCGCAACGAGCCCTCCGGCACCCTCCACGGCCTGATGCGGGTGCGCAACTTCGTCCAGGATGACGCCCACATCTTCTGCACCGAGGACCAGATCCTTTCCGAGGTGTCGGCCTTCATCGACCTGCTGTATGGCATCTACCGCGACTTCGGCTTCGACGAGGTCCTGGTCAAGTTCTCCACCCGCCCCGCCAAACGCGTCGGTTCCGACGCCACCTGGGACAAGGCGGAGCGCGCCCTGGAGGAGGCCCTGCGCCAGAAGGGCCTGGCCTACGACCTCCAACCCGGCGAGGGCGCCTTCTACGGCCCCAAGATCGAGTTCTCCCTGCGCGACTGCCTGGAACGGGTGTGGCAACTGGGCACCATCCAGCTCGACTTTTCCATGCCCGAGCGCCTGGGGGCCCATTACATCGCCGAGGACAACAGCCGTCAGGTCCCGGTCATGCTCCACCGCGCCGTACTCGGCTCCCTGGAGCGCTTTATTGGTATTCTCATCGAACACTATGCCGGCGCCCTGCCCCTCTGGCTGGCCCCGGTACAGGCAGTGGTGCTCAATATCACCGACCGCCAGGCCCCCTGGGCGCGCGAGGTGGCTAGCGCCTTGTCCAACAAGGGCTTCCGCGCTGATCTCGACTTGAGAAACGAAAAGATCGGTTTTAAAATCCGCCAGCACACCTTGCAACGGGTGCCCTACCTGCTGGTGATTGGCGACCGCGAGGTCGAGACGCGCACCCTGGCGGTGCGTAATCGCCAGGGACAGGACCTGGGTACCCTGAGCCTGGACGAGGTCCTTGACCGCCTCGGCGCGGAAGTGGCCCTGAAAGCATAAGTAAAGTCCGGCGGCTGACCCGCCCCGGCCAATCCCGGGGACGGTTCGTCGCCGGCTGTTTTTTTCCTGACGGGAGGAACCTGCGATAGCTGCACCAAAGAGAAACCGCGTCAATCGTGAAATCACCGCCCTTGAAGTGCGGCTCATCGACGCGGAAGGTCAACAGGTCGGTATTCTGAGAACCCGCGACGCCCTGGAACGGGCCGAGGAAGAGGCACTGGATCTGGTGGAGATCGTGCCCAACGTGGAACCACCCGTCTGCCGCCTCATGGACTTCGGCAAATTCCTCTTCGAGCAGAAGAAGAAGCGCGCCGAGGCAAGGAAGAATCAGAAGCAGGTCGAGATCAAGGAAATCAAGTTTCGTCCCGGGACGGAGGAAGGAGACTATCAGGTCAAACTACGCAACCTGACGCGTTTCCTCAACGAAGGGGACAAGGCCAAGGTCACCATGCGGTTCCGCGGGCGCGAACATGCCCATCGGGACCTGGGGCTGGAACTGCTCCAACGGGTGGAAAAGGACCTGGCCGAGATCAGTATCCTCGAGCAACAGCCCCAGATGGAAGGACGCCAGATGGTGATGGTACTGGGTCCCAAGAAAAAGTAGCGGCGCGCGCCGGCCCCGCCCGTTCCCGGCGGAACGGGCCCGGCCTCGTGATCCCCCCTCGGGATCACCCGGAGCCCACGAGGAAGCCCCCGGTTGGTCAACCAGGCCACCGCTGTCGGCTGTCGTTGTAACCGTGCCGTCCTTCCTAGCAGTCGAATAGCGGAGTAGAGAAAATGCCCAAACTCAAAACCAACCGCGGGGCGGCCAAGCGTTTCACGCTGACCGGCTCCGGTAAGATCAAACGGAATGCCTCCCATCGGCGGCACATCCTCACCAAAAAGCCCACGAAGCGGAAGCGCCATCTGCGCGACCCGGCCATGATCCATAAGTCGGACATGCGCATGGCCATGAGGATGATGCCTTACTGCTGAGGAATCCAAGCCCTCTCCCCCAGAGGGACCCCGGCAGCCCCTTTGTTTTGCCTGATTCTCGGAGATACATTCCATGCCACGCGTCAAACGCGGCGTTATCGCCCACGCCCGCCACAAGAAGGTCCTCGACCAAGCCAAGGGCTATTACGGTGCCCGGAGCAAGGTCTTCCGGGTCGCCAAGCAGGCCGTCATCAAGGCCGGCCAGTATGCCTATCGCGACCGCCGCCAGAACAAGCGCATGTTCCGCGCCCTGTGGATCGCCCGCATCAACGCCGCCGCCCGCGAGTGCGGCCTGTCTTACAGCCGCCTGATCAACGGCCTCAAGCTGGCGGGGATCGAACTGGACCGCAAGGTCCTGGCGGACATCGCCTACCACGATAGCGAGGCCTTCGCCGCCCTCGCCAACCAGGCCAAGGCCGCCCTGCCCGCCGGCGCCTGATCCCGTCGCCGTCGTCCGGGAAACCGTCCCGCCGGCCATCCTCCGGCCCGGCCTGGACGACCCCCGCGGGCGGTCCGATCAGGGAGGGGAAAGGTCAGCGCCTTTCCCCTTTTTCTTCGCCGGCCAGGCCCTCCCTTCGACAGCACACAGCGAGCAGTGACCATGAACGCAGAAACCGGACTTGGTATCGCCGCGTTGCAAGCCCAGGCCCTGGGAGAGATCGCCGCGGCCAGCGAGTTGACCACCCTCGATCGGGTCCGGGTGCACTACCTGGGCAAGGCGGGCCTGCTGACGGCGCAGCTCAAGCAACTCGGTCGCCTGCCGCCGGAGGAGCGTCCGGGGGCCGGCCAGGCCATCAACCAGGCCAAGGTCCAGGTCCAGGAGGCCATCGAGGCCCGCCGCGCCGACCTGGAACGGGAGGCCCTGCGTGCCCGCCTGGCCGGTGAGCGGATCGACGTCACCTTGCCGGGCCGTGGTCAACGCCCCGGGGGCCTGCACCCCATCACCCGCGCCCTGCGCCGCATCGAGCACCTCTTCGCCAATGCCGGTTTCGAGGTGGCGGAAGGCCCGGAGGTGGAGGACGACTACCACAACTTCGAGGCCCTCAACATCCCCGCCCACCACCCGGCGCGGGCCATGCACGACACCTTCTATTTCGACCAGCACCGGTTGCTTCGCACCCACACCTCGCCGGTGCAGATCAGGGTCATGGAAAACCAGGGACCGCCCCTCAAGATCATCGCCCCCGGGCGCGTCTACCGCTGCGACTCGGACCTGACCCACACCCCCATGTTTCATCAGGTCGAGGGCCTGCTGGTCGACGAAGAGGTCAGCTTCGCCGACCTCAAGGGCGTGCTCTACGACTTCCTCACCAATTTCTTTGAGCGCGACCTGGAACTGCGCTTCCGCCCCTCCTACTTCCCCTTCACCGAGCCCTCGGCGGAGGTCGACATCCAGTGCGTCATGTGCAATGGCGCCGGCTGCCGGGTGTGCAAGCAGAGCGGCTGGCTGGAGGTCCTGGGCTGCGGCATGGTCTACCCCGAGGTCTTCCGCCACGTCGGCATCGATCCCGAGCGCTACCTGGGCTATGCCTTCGGCATGGGGGTGGAGCGCCTAGCCATGCTGCGCTACGGCATCAACGACATCCGGCTCTATTTCGAGAACGACCTGCGCTTCTTGCGCCAGTTCGCCTGATGGCACCGATGCCAGTTTCTTGCGGGCCCGGTCCGGTTCCATTCGGTTCGGCAGGACGGTCCCCAGCGTTCAAGTCAGGTAAAGGCAGATGAGATTCAGTGAAGCCTGGTTGCGCGAGTGGGTGAATCCCCCGGTGGACACCGCCGCCCTCGCCGAGCAGTTGAGCATGGCCGGTCTGGAGGTGGACGCCATCACCCCGGCGGCCCCGCCCTTCCAGGGGGTGCAGATCGGCCTGGTCCAGGAGGTTCAGCCCCACCCTGATGCCGCCAAGCTGCGCATCTGCCGGGTCGACCTGGGCCAGGGCGAACCGCTGCAGATCATCTGCGGCGCCGCTAACGTCGCCGCCGGTCAGCGGGTGCCGGTAGCCACCCTGGGCGCCGCCCTCCCGGGCGGGGTCAAGATCAAGCGCGCCAAGCTGCGCGGGGTCGAGTCCCTGGGCATGATCTGCTCCGCGGCGGAGCTGGGGCTGGCGGAGACCGCCGAGGGCATCCTGCCCCTGCCGGCGGACGCCCCCCTGGGCGCGGACTTCCGCGCCTGGCTGGACCTCGACGACGTCTGCATCGAACTGGATCTGACCCCGGACCGCGGCGACTGCCTGAGCCTGGCCGGCGTGGCGCGGGAGGTCGGCGTCATCAACCGGGTCCCGGTGTGCGTCCCCCCCCTGACGCCGGTCGCCGCCACCCGCGACGACCGCTTCCCGGTAGCACTACTGGCCCCGGTAGCCTGCCCGCGCTATGCCTGCCGGGTGGTGCGCAACATCGATCCGGCCGCCGAGACCCCCCTGTGGCTGCGCGAGCGCCTGCGCCGTTCCGGCCTGCGCCCCATCCACCCGGTGGTAGACGTCACCAATTACGTCCTCCTCGAACTGGGCCAGCCCCTGCACGGCTTCGACCTCGCCAAACTGGCGGGGGGCATCCGGGTTCGGCTGGCCAACCCCGGTGAACCCCTGGACCTGCTCAACGGCGAGACGGTGGAGCTGACAGCGGACACCCTGGTCATCGCCGACGCCGCCCAGGCCGTGGCCCTGGCCGGCATCATGGGCGGGGCGGGCACCGCGGTCAGCGCCACGACCCGCGACGTCCTGTTCGAGAGCGCCTTCTTCGCCCCAACCCACATCAGTGGCAAGGCCCGCCGCTACGGCCTGCATACCGACGCCTCCCACCGCTTCGAGCGCGGCGTGGACCCGGAACTCCAGGTCCGGGCCCTGGAACGGGCCACCGCCCTGCTGCTGGCCATCGCCGGTGGCGAGCCCGGCCCCATCGTCGAGGCTGTCGCCCCGGAGCAGTTGCCGGCCCGCCAGCGCCTCAGCCTGCGCCGCGAGCGCATCCGCCGCCTCCTCGGCCTGAGCCTGGACGACGAGGTCATCGTCGACATCCTCACCCGCCTGGGCATGGAGCTGACGCCCACCGCCGCGGGCTGGGAGGTCCTGGCCCCCAGCAGCCGCTTCGACCTGGTGCATGAGGTTGATCTCATCGCCGAGATTGGCCGCGTGCATGGCTACACGCGCATCCCCGCCAGCCATGCCGCCGCCTCCTCCGCCACCAAGGCCCCGCCGGAGACGGCCTTCGACCTCGACCGCGCCCGCCTGGCCCTGGTCGACCGGGGCTATCACGAGGTCATCACCTACAGCTTCGTCAGCCCCGAGCTCCAGGCGCGCCTCGACCCCGATCAGACGCCCCTGCTGCTGGCCAATCCCCTCTCCGCCGAACTCTCGGCGATGCGCACCAGCCTCTGGCCCGGCCTGGTCCAGGCCGCCCGCGGCAACCTGGCCCGCCAGCAGGGGCGGCTACGCCTCTTCGAGAGCGGACTGCGCTTCCGTCAGGACGCCAGCGGTCTGCGGCAGGAGCCCATGCTCGCCGGCCTCATCCTGGGCACCGCCGGGCCGGAGCAATGGGGCGAGGCCGCCCGCGCCTGCGACTTCTTCGACCTCAAGGCCGACGTCGAGGCCCTCCTGGGCCTGACCGGCGCCCCCGGCACCTTCCGCTTCCTGCCCACCGAGCACCCGGCCCTGCACCCCGGTCAGGCCGCCCGCATCGCGCGCCAGGTTGTCCCGGAGCCCGCGGTAACTTCGGGACCACCCACAACCGGGCACCAGGCCGAGGTAAATGTGCAGACCCTGGGCCTCATCGGCATGCTGCACCCGGCCCTGGCGGCGGAACTGGATATCGGCGGTAACGCCTACCTCTTCGAACTTGACCTGACCGGCCTGCGCAACGGGGTCTTGCCCGCCTTCAGCCCCATCTCGCGCTTCCCCGCCATTCGTCGTGACCTGGCCCTGCTGGTCGACCGCGACCTACCCTACCAGCGCCTGCGCGACACCCTGATGGACGCCGCCGGCGAATGGCTGCGGGAACTGATCCTGTTCGATGTCTATGAGGGCGACCGCCTGCCCCCGGGGACAAAAAGTTTTGCCCTGGGATTGATTTTACAAGCCACTTCTCAGACACTTACCGATCAAGAAGTGGAAACTACCCTAAGCCGGATCCTTGAAAGGCTGGGGCTGGAACTTGGGGCAAAACTGAGAGACTGACGCGATGGCACTGACCAAGGCCGACATGGCCGACTACCTCTTCGATCAACTTGGCCTCAACAAACGCGAGGCCAAGGACATGGTGGAGTTATTCTTCGAGGAGATCCGGGTTGCCCTGGAGAAAGGCGAGCAGGTAAAACTGTCCGGATTCGGTAATTTCGATCTTCGCGAAAAGAAACAGCGCCCTGGCCGCAATCCCAAGACGGGCGAGGAAATCCCCATCACGGCCCGCCGCGTCGTGACCTTCCGCCCCGGCCAGAAACTCAAGTCGCGGGTGGAAGCTTATGTTGGAACCGAGCAGTAGCAGCGGCGACTTCACCCCGGGGGACGAGCTACCGCCGATCCCCGGCAAGCGCTATTTCACCATCGGTGAAGTCAGCGAGCTCTGTGGGGTCAAACCCCACGTCCTGCGCTACTGGGAACAGGAATTCCCCCAGCTCAGTCCGGTCAAGCGGCGGGGTAACCGCCGCTATTACCAACGCCATGACGTCCTCATGGTGCGCCAGATCCGCAACCTGCTCTACGAGCAGGGCTTCACCATTGGCGGCGCCCGCCAGCAGCTCACTGGCGACACGGCCCGGCAGGATGCCAGCCAGAGCCATCAGATCATCCAGCAACTGCGCCACGAGCTTGAACAGGTCCTCGAGCTGTTGAGGTGAAACACCCCCGCCCCAACGACCGGGGAGAGCCCGTCATGATCGCTCGCCCCCACCCCCCAGGCCTCGAGAGCGCTTGGTATCGACCTGACGCCATCGCCACCTTCCTCCCCGACGGCCCGGTCCCCCCCGCCCTCCACGGCATCCCCTTCACGCCCTGGCTGGAGGCACCAACCGAGCGCGCCGGCTGGTCCCAGGTCCCCGGCCTGAACCCGCGCATTCAGGAACCACCCTTCGCGGCCCAAGGCAAAAGACCCGCCGCTGGCGTAATCATCGAGGAGGTGGACGGGCGGGTGTGGGTCGTCTGCCCCACCAACCAATTCGCTGGCTGCGAGGCCAGTTATCCCAAGGGACGGGCCGATGCCGGCCTATCCCTGCAAGCCACGGCGATCAAGGAAACCTTCGAGGAAACCGGGCTGCACGTCGCCATCACCGACTTCATCGGTGATTTTTCCGGCCTCATCACCATGGCCCGCTACTACCGGGGACGTCGCCTGACCGGCACCCCCGCCGCCATGGGCTGGGAGAGCCAGGCCGTCCTCCTGGTGCCCAAAACCCAGCTCGCCAGCGTCGTCAACCTGCCCCGCGATCAGGAACTCGCCCGGCTGATCGCCGGCTAACCCCAACATCTCACATTCCCCTTTGGCTTCCAGCGCCGGGAGGGGAGACGATCTCCGCTGGGATCAGCAATCGCGGTTGGTGGGCATGTGTCAGTTCCCGTCCAATGAAGCGCTTGAGACGCCAGGCACGGGAAATAAGCAGATGATACCCGCCAAGGCATAGCATGAAGCCCCAAAACATGACGAAGTCAGGGGCGTGAAGGAAATGACTGAACAAACCTACCCCGGCCGCGGCCGTGGCGAGCAAGAGCATGATGCCCAGCACTGCCTTGGGTGAAAAACCCGCCGCCAGCAGGATATGGTGTAAATGCTCACGATCCGCCGCGAAGGGGGATCGCCCCTTCGCGATCCGCCGCGCCATGATGACCAGGGTATCAATAAGCGGTAAGGCCACTAGCCACAAGGCCGTTACCGGTGCCATGAGCGGTGCGGGGCCCTGGGTGAAACGAATAAAAAACCAGCACAGGGTGAAGCCGAGAAACAGGCTTCCGGCATCCCCCATGAACACCAAGGCCGGCTGGCGTGGTCGTAAATTGAGCACTAGGAAAGCCGAAACAGCGGCCATTAAAGGTAGTAACTTAATGTAATACTGATCCGCGCCGGCCTGGATCACGATCAACATCAGGGCTGTAAGGCTGATCAAGGCCAACCCCCCCGCCAAGCCATCAAGACCATCGCTCATATTCATGGCATTGATTAACCCTACGGCGGCAAAGACCGTGAACGGCACCGCCAACATCCCCAGCGACAGGGTCCAACCAGGTATGACGAGTTCCCCCAGGTTAACCAGCACCACCCCCGCCACCAGACTCATGACCATACTGGCCAGGATCTGCAAGGACATACGCAGCCTTACCGGAAGATCCAGCAGGTCATCAACCGCCCCGGTCAGCACCAGGATCCCACCGGCACTCAGGAGAATGAGATAACGTTCCAGTCCTACCGGCATAAAGAGCCCAGCAAAGGCGCAGCCAAGGTAGATACCAATGCCACCCACTAGTGGCGTTGGTCTGGCATGTAGCTTTCTACCCCCTGGGTGGTCCGTCAAGCCGATACGGCATGCCAAGGGCATCAGGAACAGCAGCAGTATCAGCGTGACAAGAAAGGTCAAACTGGCTACCAGAAATAATCTCTCATCCATGGCGATCTCGTTGTCAGGATTGAAAATACTTCAGGCGAACAAGGCAACCAAAGGGTCTGAGCCTCAGGATCATGACGGCTTTTCCGAGACGGGATCGAGGAACGGATTGGGGATCTGTTCCTGGACCTGCGGGCTTGCCTGAGAGGAGTTGGCGGCTCCTTCCGCCGCGGGAGCGCTGGCCAGATTCGGGGTGCGCCGCTTGTGCCGGCGACGACCTCTGCTTTCATCTACCTGACCAGGATCAGAGAAGAAGATGCCGGCAAGCAGGGCGAAAAAGACCATGTTGGCCGGGATGTGTAAATTGAAGTCCAGGAACTCGTGGATCAGCATCATCAAAAGGCCAATCCCGGCGGCAACCTGGACGAAGCGATAACGGGACCAGCGGTCACGACTGTAGATGCGCGTCCACTGCCACAAATATAGACCCAGGAGCAGGAGCATCAAGAGGGCCGCGAGCATGCCACCCTCGAAGAGCCACTGGAGGTAATCGTTGTGGGCGAAATCGATCAGCCAGGGGCCTAGCTCCAAGGGCTGAAAGGCGGGGAAGACTTGCACGTAGGTCCCGGGACCACTGCCAAACGGCAGGAAGGTCGCCAGGCCCTCGATGGACGCGTCGTAGATCGTCCAGCGCATGTCCTCCAGGGCCCCGCCGACGGAGAATCGATCCAGCACCGGCGCGAGGCCGATACTGACGGCGATTCCCATCACGATCGCCACCAGGGTGCCGGTGGGACCATAGACGTTGTCGCCGCCAATCCGGCGGGAAAACAGAAAGGTGGTCAAAAGGATACCCAGCATGGCCAGGGCGATGCCCGTCCGGGAGCGGGTAAAGACGATACCCAGGACCACCAGCACCGCGAGCGCCCCATAGGCGAGGGCCTTGTGACCGCTGAGGGAGGCAAAGAAGGAGACCTTGCGCCGCCAGCCACGTTTGCGGTCCGGCGTTTCCCGCCCCAGGGAAAACAGCAGCATGGCCAAAACCAGGGGAAGCGTCATCTCCAACAGGCCCGCGAGATGGTTGCGGTTGCGGTAAGTGCCCGCCGCGCCGCTCTCCGAGGGGTCGAAACCAAACAGCAACAGCCCTCCTTGCGCGGCGCCATACTGCACCAGCGCCAAGAGAGCCTGGAAACCGATGATGACAAACAGGGCCTTAACCAGCCTGAGTTGCTGGTTTTCTCCCAACTGGCGCGTGGCGAGAAACACGGCCACCGGGATCAGGAGCATCAGCCAGCTTGCCTGCGTCAGGTAGGCCACCAGGGACAGCGGACTGGCACCTGGCTGATCTTCGCCCGCCACCAGGTTCACGGTGGCGCGATAAGGGGCCTGTCCAGGTACGCCCTCGATCAGGCCCCCGGGCAAGGGGATCAAGTAAAGTAGAGGAAACGCGAGGAGGAAGCCCACCCCAAGCCACTCCGGGGACCTGAGTCGCAGACGTCCCGGCGCCCAGGCGAGGATGGCCAACAAGGCCACGCTGGCCAACTGGAGGGCCATCAGCGGCAGGGCCGGCACGCTAGCGCGAAACACGGGCGCGAAGAGGATGATGACGAGCAAGGAGAAAAAAATGGCCTGGCTGCGCAACGAATGGCGGACGTGGGATGAGGCTTCCATTGATTTTGGCGTTGAGTCTAGGAACTGTGGCAGGGAAGTCGCCACCTGGGCCAAGTTAACATCACTTACATCCATTGTCCGCCGAACGACGCAGGAAGCGCAAGCGGAAATTCAGAAAAAATTACATGTTATTTAATGAGTTGTATTCCGACGAAATCCGACAAAATCCGACAAAATCCGACATTCGGGCCCGCTGAACCGGTGATTCATCTCGAACAGGACCCAGAACAACTCCTGACACTGGCAAATGCAATGATGAGTGTGGTAAGTTGACTTGGACGTAATCGTCAGGTGTCATCCCGATGTCACCCCAACAAGATCGTGGCAAGCAAACATCAGCCCCTTGCCAAGCGACCCGAAGCCTCAACATCCACACAATCTTTAATCAGCGCGTCTTAAGCCGACTCAACAGCCGGTGGGATCAGTCCTTTGCATCATTCACTCACGCGTCTCGCCGCCCTAACGGCACTCATCATCGTCCTCCAAGGTTGCAAGTCCTCTGGCGGGGTAACGGGTCCGGCGGATGATGCACCCCCGCCCACCGCGACATCGACCGGTGACGCAAGATCTGTCCCGACCATCAATGGAATTCCACCAGACCCAGGGCCAGCGGCCATCCCCCGAATCAGCGAAGGGGACCTGCTCCAGCTTGAGGTCTTTCAGGCGCCGGAAATGTCGACCAAGGAACGGGTGATGGCTAGCGGGGAGATATTTTTGCCGCTCATCGGTGCCATCAAGGTCGCGGGGCTTACCCAGGAAGAGGCTGAACAACTCATCACCCACCGTCTGGCTGAAAATTATCTGCAAAACCCCCAGGTGAACCTCTTCGTTGAGGAATCCGCCAGCCAGAAAATCACCGTGGTTGGTGACTTGAATCAACCTGGCGTCTTCCCCCTGAAGGGTTCCATGACCCTGATGGAGGCGATTGCCCAGGCCCGCGGCGTAAAGAACACTGCCAAGGACGAAGCGGTCATCTTCCGTAAAACGGAGCGTGACGGCATTCGGGGATACATCATTGACCTTGATGCCGTCCAGGATGGTTCCACTCCCGATCCGCTGTTAGTCGGTGGCGACACGATTCATGTCGCCCAGTCTGGGACATTGGTCTTTTTCGACCGGATCTTCGGCAAGCTCTCCATTGCTCCAATCGGAATGTAGTCATGAGTGGCATTGAGCAACCCCCGGCTCCCGCGGATGCCCTGCCCCCGCGAGGCCACTTGGCAACGCCCGGCCAGCGCGCCCTGGCGCTACGTCCCGCCACCGAGGTCTCCACCTCATCCGCACCCGCGAAGGATGAGGAGGATTTCATCGACCTTCGCCACCTTTGGGGCATCCTGGTGCGTCGCAAGGGCACCGTGCTCCTTGCCACGGCCCTGGTCGTCCTGATAGGTCTTATCTACACCTTTTCCACCACCCCGATCTATCGCGGTACCCTACTGTTGCAGATTGAGCGCCAGGAGGGCCAAGTGGTCGATTACAAGAGCGTGTCCCCCGATGAGGACTCTCGCTCCGGAACCGACTTCTATCAGACCCAGTACGAGCTTCTCAAGAGTAGGAATCTGGCCCGGCGCGTGATCGACCAACTTGGGTTGGAACCTCAGACCCAGCGGAAGCCCGAGGATGAAACCTCCTCATTCTTTGGTGATCTGTTCAGTTCCTTCCAGACCTGGCTGGCCGGGGTTCTTGGGGCCAGTACCCAGGCCGTCGATCAACAGACCAGCGATACGACGGATCAGCCCTCGCCCGAGGCGCAGGAAAAGGCCCTGCTTGAAAATCTGACCGTCGACCCGGTGCGCAACTCCCGGCTGGTAAAGATCTCCTACGACAGCCCACGCCCGGCCGAGGCGGCGGCGGTGGCCAATGCCTTCGCCAGCAATTTCATCAACATGAATCTGGAGCGTCGCTTCGAGGCCTCCTCCTATGCCACCCGCTTCCTCCAGGAGCAACTGCAGCAGGCCCGTGCCAACCTCGAGGACTCCGAGAAGCGCCTGGTGGAGTACGCCCGGGAGCGCGAGATCATCGACAACGAGAACCGCCTCTCCACTCTGATGGCACGGCTGAACGAGATGACCACCTCCCTGGTCAAGGCCGAGGCCGCCCGCATCGAGGCCGAGGCCGCTTACATGGGCCTGAGCGATGCCGACAACCCCGGGGTCGCCGGCATGCTGGACAGCGCCGCAATTGAAAAGCTCAAGGGGCGGCGCGCCGAACTCCAGGCCGAGTACGAGCAGAACCTGGAGGTCTACAAACCCGGCTACCCAAAGATGCAGCAGTTGCAGCGTCAGATTGCCGACATCGACCGCACCATCGCCAAGGAAGTGGCCGCCATCGCCGACAGCATCCGGCTGAAGTACGAGACCCGTCAGCGTGAGGAGGCCAAGCTCAACCAGCGCATCGCCGAGATCAAGGAGGAGATCCTCACCCTGCAGGACCGCAGCACCGACCACCAGACTCTCAAACGGGAGGTGGACACCAACCGGGAACTTTACGAGGGTCTGCTCCAACGCCTGAAGGAGGTCGGCGTCACCGCCGGCATCGGCACCAACAACGTATCCGTGGTCGACGCCGCCGTGACCCCGGCCCGACCCTTCAAACCCAGCCTGCCCCGTAACCTGGCCATCGCCCTTGCCCTGGGAATCCTGCTGGGTGTGGGCCTGGCCTACCTTCTCGAGACCCTGGACGACAGCATCAAGACCAGCGAGGACGCGGAGCGTCGGGTTGGCGTGCCCGTGCTCGGTCTCACGCCCATGGCCAGCGGCGAGGACCATCGCCTTGAGGGGGAACAACTGCCTTTGCTGGTCAATCGCGATCCCAAGAGCCCCCTGGCAGAGGCGGCCCGTTCCCTGCGCACCTCCCTGCTCTTCTCCACCTCCGAGGGCGCGCCGCGGATCTGCCACTTCACCAGCGCCTCTCCCTCCGAGGGCAAGACCACCACCGCCGTGGTCATGGCCACGGTCTTCGCCCAGGCCGGCGCCAAGGTCCTGCTGATCGATGCCGATCTGCGCAATCCCTCCCTGCATCGCACCTTCGCTCTGCCCAACACCGAGGGCCTGACCAACTACCTGGCCGGCGACATCGAACCCGCCCGCATCGCTCGGGCCACCGAGATCACCCGCCTCTTCACCATCACCAGCGGTCCCCTGCCGCCCAACCCGGTGGAACTGCTCTCCAGCGCCAAGATGCTCGATCTGCTGCACCTGGCCGTGGAACGGTTCGACTACGTCCTCCTCGACGGTCCCCCCGTGATCGGCCTGGCCGATGCCCTGGTGCTGGCCAACCTGTCCACCGCCACCATCTTCGCCATCAAGACCGCGGAGACCCGCGCCGGCGCCCTGGAGGGTGCCATCAAGCGCCTGCGGGCCGCCAACGCCCATGTCATCGGCACCGTCATGACCATGGCCGGGCGTCCCGGTGGCGGTTATGGCTACGGCTATGGTTACGGGTATGGCTACAGCTACGATTACCATTACACCTATTCCTACGGGAACAAGTCCGACACCGAGGCCCTGCCCGACAAGGCGGGGGCCTGAGGCCAGGAGCGACCCAGTTCCCTCACCCATCTATCCCCGCCAGGCAACCCTAGGCCCTACCGGGGATTGATAATCGTCCCTCAGGTCCATCGCTTCAGGATGCGTCATTCATGCATGGGAGGTTGATCGAGTTCGCGCTGGCTTACTACCGTGAGCCCCTGCGGTATCCCCGCCTGGCGGATGTCCACCATCCCCTGCCCGCCGGGTTTGCCGCCATGATGCCCGCCTTTGGCGCCGCCCTGGCCCCCCGCAACCTTCCAGCCACCGCGGCGGCCTTGAACGCCAGTCCCGAGGAGGTCCTCGCCGCCGGGCGCTTTCTGATCCGCCAGATCCTGCTGGCCCCCGGCGCCACTCCCTGGCGCATGCTCGGCTTTGAAGCGGAGGCGCCAGCGGCCCAGATCCGCCGGCACTATCAACTGTTAATCCGCCTCTTCCATCCGGATCGCCGGTCAAACCTATCTGAACTGGACACGGAATATGCTTCACGCCTCAACAGTGCCTACCATGCCCTGCGCGGCGAGGCACCAAGCGCCGATGATAAGGAAGTCGACGAGGAGGATTTACAGCCCGCACCCGACATCGGGGCCGAACTCGTCCGCTATTTCCAGCCGCAACCCCTGATCGCCCCCCGGGAAGCCCTCGTACCCCGGCCTGCTCGTTGGAAGCGCCTGACCCGCCGGACCCTCCTTGCCGCCGCCCTGCTATTGATCCTGGGGGTAGCAGGGTTCGTCCTGTTCAATCTGCTCCGTCCCACCACCGTGCAGTTGCAGATGGCGGTTGACCGGCAGGCACCCTCAGTCCCCCTCGAACGCCAGCCATCCTACCTACAGGGCACCACTCCCCCCCTGTCGCGTCCCCCAGGCCTGACAACTCCCGTGCCCGCCATACCTGCTGACCGGCCTGTCACCACCAGCATGGAGCTAACTCCCCCGGGCCGCGCCCTCACCGCGGCCGGATCAGGTTCCAGAGATCAGTCACCGCCCCCCCCGACTACCACCACGGAGGAGGCGGACCGCCTAATCGCCCTCGAACAACGCCAGCGGGAGATCGCCGCGGAGTTGGCGCGCATCGAGGCTGAACGCCTGGCCCTGGTGGCGCTGGAGCAAGAACAGACCCGTCAGCGCCAGGAAGAGGCCCAACGCCTTGAGGCGCAACGCCTGGCGACCCAGGCGCAGGCCGAGCGTCACCAACGACAGGTTGCCGAGGCCGAGGCCCGTCTCCAGGCGGAACGCCGGGCCTTGGAGCGACAAAAGGCTGAACAGGCCAAACGGCAGGAGGAGCAAGCCCGGCTGCAAGCGGAGGAACGCCAGGCCACCTTGGCCGAAACGCGGCGCAAGCAGGAAGAGGCCGCCCTGGCCGAGTCCAAACTCAAGGCCGAGCGTCAGGCCCTGGAACGTCTCAAGGCCGAACAGGCCCAGCGTGAACAAGCCGAGGCCAAACGTCGCGAGGGGGAACGTCTTGCCGCCCAGGCCGAGGCCGACCGTAAACAACAGGAACTTGCTAAGGCGCAGGCACGACTCCAGTCCGAGTTCGAGGCCCTGAAACAACAGCAGGCCAAGCAGCAGAAGCCAGTCGCCCCTGCCCATACCCAGGCTCAGGCCCCGGCACCGGCCTCTTCTCAGCCTCCGGCCCTGGAGACCAGTAATCAGACCGCCGTGGAACAAGTGGCGAAGCCCCCGCGCAAGGACGCCGATCGCCTGCTGAACCGCTTCACCCAAGCCTATATCACTGGCGACCTGGAGGCTTATGTCAGCCTCTTTGCACCAGATGCCCGCTTCACCGAGGGCACCGGCCAGGCTCAGCTGCGATCCACCTATCGCCAATTTTTCGCCCGTACCCCCTACCGGCAGTCTGAAATCTCCGGGTTCCGCTGGCGGGAGACCGCGGATGGCCGGTTGACCGGCCGGGGTAACATCCAGGTGAAGGTCCGCCAGAACGAGACCCAACCCTGGGAGGCCTTCAGCGGCACCATTGAATTGGAACTGATCGCCTTGAGTGGCAAGTGGAAGATCATACGTATGGAGCATCAGGTCAAATGATCCCGAACCCCACGGTTAACGTCACCAACGGTACCCGACTCTGGATCTGGCGCGGCCTGATGGTCCTCCTTGCCGGATTCCTGGCCTGGCAAATCATTCTGCAAGGCCTGGCGACCCAGGGTATGGCCGAGGTAGATAAGGGTGATCTCAGCGCGGCGCAACGGGTCCTGCGGTTTCGCCCCCATCACCCCGAGGCCCTGTATATCGAGGCCTCCGTCCAGATGCCGAATGCCCCCGATCAGGCCGAGGCCCAGTTACGGACCGCCTTCAGGCAGGACCCCACGCGGGGCATGGTCTTGCTCAGCCTCGCGGAACTGGCCCTGGCACGTGAGGATACCAGCACCGCCGATGCCTTGGCCGAGCAGGCTGTGGCCCTCCAACCGGTCAAGGCCGCCGTCCTGCGCCGGGCGGCAATGTACTGGCTGAACCGCGGCCAGGTGGTTCGGGGCCTGCAACTGCTGTCACAAGCCTTGTTGGCCAGGGAAGAAGCCAATCAGGACGTGCTGGATACCTTCCTGAAATTGGCGGAGGACCCCGTCGGTCGGGTAGCACTGGCCCCTCTGGCTCAGGAATTCCCGTCCTGGTGGCCCGATTTCTTTGCCCGCGTCGCCCAGCGGGCGACCGACCTGGACACGGTCCGTTTTCTCTATGGCCTGCGTGCCCTGGCCCCCCAGCATCCCCTGACCCTGCCGGAACGCCAGGCCTATATGCAGCGCCTTCTCAAGGACGGCCAGATCGCCGAGGCCTACCTGACCTGGATCGCCGGTCTGACGGAGCGGGAGCGTCGCGAGATGGGTCTGTTACACAACGGCGGCTTCGAGATTCCCCTGGGCACCGGCGGGTTTGATTGGCGATGGACACCCCTCCGCCAGGTCACGGCCAATACCGCCGCCACCCTGGGTGTCAGCGGTGAACGTGCCCTGCAAATGGTGTTTCGTAACCATGAGGGCAGTTTTCACCATCTTCGGCAGGCCCTCTTTCTCGACCCGGGAACCTACCGCCTGAGCGGTAAGATCCGTGCCGACAGTCTTGCCACCCAAGGCGGACTGCGCTGGACGCTTGCCTGCCTGCAACCCTCCGGACTGGTACTTGGTCACAGCGAGCGCTTTCTTGGCTCGGAAAAATGGCGCGATTTTGCCCTGGACTTCGCCGTTCCCGACCAGTGCCAACTTCAGGAAATCCGCCTCGAATCCGCCAGTTCCCGTCCCCACGAACAGCGGGTAACGGGAGAGATCTGGTTCGATGAACTGGCCATTCGCCGGACCAGTGGACTGTCCGCCGCGGCCAAGGCGGACGAACGTGCCCGGGAGCGTGAATCCGACGCCGCGGAGGCGACCGCGGTAACTCCGGAACCCGACCAGGAGTCGGAAACCCCATCCGGGGAAACCCAGGCCCAGGAATAGGAGGCCAGTAACCCTGCCCTTTGTTCCACCATGCTTTCTGACCTTGCCCTGAAGGTTGACTTTGACAGCCGCCCCATCTAGGATGCTATCAGTGCTGGAAAAGTTAGTCGGCGAGGATCCAGCGAGATTCACAGTATCTGAATACAGGAGAAACAGTATGAAAATCAAAAACAAGCCCCTGATCGCCCTCTTGTCGAGCTTCGGTTTTCTGAGTCTCGCCACTGCCGCGGAGCCGGTACCCACCGCCAAGATCAGCCGTGTTGATGGCAACGCCATCGCCAGCCAGGATGCTCGCTATCTACCCGCCCGTGAGGGGATGACCTTGAAAGAAGGCGACCGCCTCATGGTCCTTGAGGGTAGTTCGGCCATCGTCAGCTTCGCCGATGGTTGTCAGTACACCCTAAAAGACATGGGTGTCCTTGTCGTCCAGAAAATGAGCACCTGTGCCCTGCAGGGGGCCGGCGTTTACAGTTTCGATCCTCGCTCCGCGGTGGCCAGCGGTAATACTCCCCCCATGGTTCAGGCGCAGACCGTCATTACTGAAAAGTCAGCCCTGGATGCTTGGCTCGCCGCCAATAACATGACCCTTGCAGGCGCCATCACCGCTGGTGTCGTCGTGGTTGGCGCCACCGGATGGATCATTTACGAGAACAACAATGACGATGACGATCCCCCCAGCCCGATTCTGTAAAATGCATTAACCCTTTCGGGGTTTGCGGATTAGAAGCCCAAGGCATCCAACCTTGGGCTTTCTTTTTTCCGTGGAGGCCACAGCAATGTCTTTCATTTACAGAGCAATGTTTGCCTACCCATGCCAGATAGGGTTGTTTCGCTACCCCATATCGAATTTGAGCCCACCCCGGCCGCTGGCACCCGACTGATATCCTTCCGCATCCGTCTCACGCAAAACTCTTCATGAATGCCTGAAAAAGCCCGCCTTAACCTCGAACGGGAAGGACTCGGCCCGTGAATCACGCATCAGGCTGATTTCCGGAATAACCTCTTCATCAGTCGCGATAGCCCCCCCTCCTCCGCGGGGTTGTGAGCGACTGAACCCCGCCATCTCTCTCCACCCAGCCCCGATGGTGGGGTGATCGACCCCGGATCGCGATTTTCCACAATTGCCCGGGGACGATCGCTGACCAGGCGTTCCGCCTCCTCGGGACCCACCCATTTCGCCGCCGCCTCCCGCCCCTCCGCCAGCAGTGGCGGGCGCCGCGCGTGATGATGGGCATCCGTGGCCAACAGATGCACTACCCCGTCATCCAGCAGGCGCTCGGCCCAATACTGGGGCTGATCCCGAAAACGCCCCGTCACGGCGCCGGCGGTAACCTGAATCCAGGCCCCCATCCGTGCCGCTTCCAGAAACCAACCGTAGTGGTGATCATCCAGCCAGGTCAGCCGCTCAGGGTGAGTGATCACGGGCACATAACCCGCTGACAGGGCATCGAAGACGGTATCCAGAAAGCGCGGCGGCACGGTATGGTGCGGTGGCTCAAAGAGAAAGTACCGAGAGCCGTGCAGGGTCGGAAACCGGCCCGACCTGAGCCCTTCCAGCAATTCCGGCACGATCTGGATATCGGCCCCTTGGGTAATGTCCAGGGGAATACCGGCCTCCTCAAGGTGCTCACGAAAACGGCCCACCGCCGCCGCGATCCCCCTGGCGTCGTTGTCATATAGCCCGGGATAGATGTGTGGGGTACAGGCCGTCAGGGTGATGCCATCGGCAACCGCAACCCGGGCCATCTCCAGCGAGGTGGTCAGATCCGTCGGCCCGTCGTCGATGCCGGGCAGCATGTGGCAATGCAGATCAATCATTTATTCACATCCACGGACAAATTCACTTTGGTCATTATCGCCCAATATCCGGGCGGATGGAGAGATGCAAAGGGGGACCGAATGCCCTCACAATCGCAGCTTGCCGCGTTGGTCTCTCCCAGTATGGCAGTTGCCTTCGGTTGCAAGATGGTTATGGCCCGGGAAGCATATTTCCGGCAGCATGCCTCCGATAGAGCAACCGTCACTTGGCTTGTGATGGACCCGCGCTCTGAAAGTCGCTGGCCCCGACGGCCGTGAATCAACCGGGAGTGGCCGCGACAGATGCCTGATGGGGTGGCCTATGCGAGAATTTCTGGCCTAATCCTTGACTCTTACCCTTGACCCCGCGGTTTTCCCCCTGATGTCCGTCGCCCCCCCGCCGTCGCCCCTGTACCCTCCCCTGCCTCGCCTGCCCGGCGAGCGTCACCTGTGGGGCCAGCTTTACGGCGCCGGCGCGGCCCTGGCCATGGCGAGGGCGGCGATGGCGGACCAGTGCCTGGTGCTGGCGGTGACGCCGGATGTGCAGGGGGTGGCGCGCCTGACGGCGGAACTGGGTTTTTTCCTCAACGGCACCGGCGAGGGTGGGGCGGAGTCGACCTCGTCTGGAAAAAAGTCTACCAAGGCTGCGCCACGCACCGGGCAGGATGCCCAGGCGGATCAGCCTCCCCCCGTGCCGGTCCTGGGCTTCCCCGACTGGGAGACCCTGCCCTATGACGTCTTTTCGCCCCTGCCGGAGCTGATCTCCGAGCGGTTGCTGACCCTGCACCGGCTGCCGGGGTTGCGCGCCGGGGTGCTGGTGGTGCCGGTGGCGACCCTGCTGCAACGGCTAGCCCCGCGGGACTATGTCGACGGCCACTCCCTGGTGCTGGCGGTGGGGGAGCGGCTGGATATCGACGCCACCCGGCTGCGCCTGGACCGGGCGGGCTATCAGTGCGTGTCCCAGGTCATCGCCCATGGCGAGTACGCGGTGCGCGGCTCCCTGCTGGACATCTTTCCCATGGGCAGCCGGGAGCCCTTCCGTATCGACCTCTTCGACCAGGAGGTGGAGAGCATCCGCACCTTTGACCCGGACAGTCAGCGCTCCAAGGACAAGGTGACGACCATCCGCGTCCTGCCGGCGCGGGAGTATCCCCTGGGGGAGGAGGCGGTGGCGGGCTTTCGCCAGCGTTACCGGGCACGGTTCGAGGGCAACCCCCAGCACAGCCTCATCTATCGCGAGGTGTCGGCGGGGGGGACGCCGGGGGGGTTGGAGTATTACCTGCCGCTGTTCTTCCCCGAGACCGCGACCCTGTTCGACTACCTGCCCCGCGAGGTCCTGGTGCTGGAGGCGGAGGGCTGCCGGGAGGCGGCGGCGGCCTTTCTGGCCGGGGTGGCGCAGCGCTACGAGCAGCGCCGCCATAACCTGGAACGGCCCCTGCTGCCACCGGCCGACCTGTGGCTGGGCGCCGATGCGCTGGCCCACCGCCTCAATGGCCTGACCGGGGTCCTCTACCAGAACCATGAGGTGCCGGAGCGGCGCAAGGGCTTCGCCGCGGTGACCAACTTCGCCACCGCCAGCCTGCCGCCCCTGGCGATCCAGGCGCGGGCGACGGAGCCGGCGGCGGCGCTCAAGGCCTTCCTCCAGGCGCCGGGGCGGCGGGTGCTGCTGGCGGCGGAGAGCACCGGCCGACGGGAATTGCTGGCGGACCACCTGCGCGGCTTCGGCATCGTCCCGACCCCGGTGGAGGGCTGGGCGGCCTTCCTGGCGGCCAAGACCCCCCTGGCCCTGACCGTGGCGCCCCTGGAGCAGGGCCTGTGGCTAGCGGCCGAGGACCTGGCCCTGGTCACCGAGACCCAGCTCTTCGGCGAGCGGGTGCGCCAGGAACGCCGCCAGAAGGCCCGCGCCCGGGACGGCGACGCCATCGTCCGCAACCTGACCGAGCTGCATGCGGGGGCGCCGGTGGTCCACGAGGACCATGGCGTCGGCCGCTATCTGGGACTCCAGACCCTGACTGTCGGCGGCCTGACCACCGAGTTCCTCACCCTGGAATACGCCCGGGGCGACAAGCTCTACGTGCCGGTGTCGTCCCTGCATCTCATCTCGCGCTACACCGGGGCCTCGCCGGAGAACGCCCCCCTGCACCGCCTGGGCGGCGATCAGTGGGACAAGCTCAAGCGCAAGGCGGCACAGAAGGCCCACGACGTGGCGGCGGAGCTGCTGGACATCTACGCCCGCCGCGCCGCCCGCCAGGGGGTGGCCTTCCCGGCGCCGGGGGAGGACTACGCCGCCTTCGCCGCCGCCTTCGAGTTCGAGGAGACCCCGGACCAGGCGCGGGCCATCGACGCCATCCTCGATGGCATGGCGGCGACCCAGCCCATGGACCGGGTGGTGTGCGGCGACGTCGGCTTCGGCAAGACCGAGGTGGCCATGCGCGCGGCCTTCGTCGCCGTCAACGGCGGCCGCCAGGTGGCGGTGCTGGTGCCCACCACCCTGCTCGCCCAGCAGCACTATCAGAACTTTTCCGACCGCTTCGCCGACTGGCCGGTGAAGGTGGAGAACCTGTCGCGTTTCCGCACCGCCCGCGAGGCCCAGGGGGTGATGGACGGCCTGACCAAGGGCACGGTGGATATCGTGGTCGGCACCCACAAGCTGTTGCAGCCTACGGTGCGCTTCAAAAACCTGGGGCTGGTGATCGTCGACGAGGAGCACCGCTTCGGGGTGCGCGACAAGGAGCGCCTCAAGGCCCTGCGCGCCGAGGTGGACATCCTTACCCTCACCGCCACCCCCATCCCCCGCACCCTGAACATGGCCATGGCCGGGCTGCGCGACCTGTCGATCATCGCCACCCCGCCGGTGGCGCGCCACCCGATCAAGACCTTCGTCACCCCCTGGAACGACGCCCTGATCCAGGAGGCGGTGCAGCGTGAATTGAAACGCGGCGGCCAGGTCTATTTTCTCCACAACGAGGTGGAGACCATCGAGAACATGGCGCAGAAGCTCCAGGCCCTGGTGCCGGAGGCGCGGGTGCAGGTGGCCCACGGCCAGATGCGCGAGCGTGATCTGGAACGGGTGATGCGCGACTTTTACCACCAGCGCTTCAACCTGCTGGTGTGCACCACCATCATCGAGAGCGGCATCGACATCCCCAGCGCCAATACCATCCTGATGAACCGCGCCGACAAACTGGGGCTGGCGCAGTTGCACCAGTTGCGCGGCCGGGTGGGGCGCTCCCATCACCGCGCCTATGCCTATCTCATCACCCCCCCGGCGGGGGTGATGACGGCGGATGCCAAGAAACGCCTGGAGGCCATCGAGTCCCTGGAAGAGCTGGGGGCGGGTTTCACCCTGGCCACCCACGACCTGGAGATCCGCGGCGCCGGCGAGCTGCTGGGGGAGGAGCAGAGCGGCCAGATTCAGGAGGTGGGTTTCAGCCTCTACATGGACCTGCTGGAGCGGGCGGTGGATGCCCTCAAGGCCGGGCGCACGGTAGAGTTGGACCGGCCCCTGGACCATGGCGCCGAGATCGACCTGGGCCTGCCGGCCCTGCTGCCGGCGGACTATCTGCCCGACGTCCACGGCCGTCTGGTGCTCTACAAGCGCATCGCCAGCGCCGCCGACGCCGAGGAGCTCAAGGAGTTGCAGGTCGAGATGATCGACCGCTTCGGCCTGCTGCCGGAGCCGGCGCGCAACCTGTTTGCCATCACCGAGCTGAAGCTGGCCGTCCAGCCCCTGGGCATCCGCAAGATCGAGGCCGGCCCCGCGGGGGGGCGCATCCTGTTCGGGGAGCAACCGGTGATCGACCCCCTGCGGCTGATCCAGTTGATGCAAAGCCGGCCCAAGGAGTTCCGGATGGAGGGCGGGGACAAGCTCAAGTTCTTCATCGACCTGGCGGACCCGGCCCGACGGGTGGAGCGGGTCGGGGCCCTGATCCGGGAGCTGGCGGGCTGAGTCGGGACCTGTCGGGCTGAGTCCGGGCCAGGCTGGCAAGCAGGCGCCAATCAGTCCTTACGGACCCCCGCGGTAGCAACCAGCCCGGGTAGCGGCCAGCCCGTTCGGCTACCTGATGACCCGCCACCGCGTGGTCGCGGTGCCGCCACCGGGGGCTGAGGCCAAGTCCCGGTTTGGCCCGCCCCCAGCCTGCCGCCCGCGGGACCTTTCTGTTACCATGCCGGCCCATTCGGAGCTTCCCCCACCCGCCCCTGGCATGCAATAAGGTAGTCGCCCATGGCCGTCGTCGAACTCACCCAAGCCAACTTCGAGCAGACCATCAAGGACAACGCTTTCGTCATCGTTGACTTCTGGGCGCCCTGGTGCGGACCCTGCCGCTCCTTCGCCCCCGTCTACGACAAGGTCTCGGCGGACTTCGACGACATCGTCTTTGCCAAGGTCAACACCGAGGAGGAGCGGGAGATCGCCGCGCACTTCCAGATCCGCTCCATCCCCACCCTGATGATCTTCCGTGAGCAGATCATCATCTTCTCCCAGGCCGGGGCCCTGCCCGAGGGCTCCTTCCGCCAGTTGCTGCAAAAGGCCAGTGAACTCGACATGGCCGAGGTCCACCACCAGGTGGCCACCCAGAAGCAGTCCGCGGCCTGATGACCGCCCTCGGGCCCCACGCGCGACGGTGGGGCGGCGCGCCCACGGCCTCCGCCCCTCTTGCCAGCCCCGAACCGTGAGCAATCTCGCCGCCCCCACCCGGCTACCCCGCACCCACTATCCCTGGCTCGACCGCCTGCTGACCCCCGCCCGTCCGCGGGTCGGCGACCTGATGCACCTGTGCGAGGAAAACTACGCCCGCCTCCGCCGCCTCGCCCCCGACCTGCCCCGCTGGCGCGGTGACTACCGCTCCAGCGGCGCCGACGGCATGGACCTGCACCTGGAGGTCATCGAGCAGTCCCGCTACACCAGCCTGCTACGCCTGACCTATTTTTTCACCCACGGCGACGGCCTGGCGCACCGTCTCCCCCAGGCGGACCCCGACGCCCTGCTGCGCGCCTACCATGACGCTCGCCAGGTGGAAATCCTCGACCTGCGCCAAACCGCCCTCCCCCTGCACAAGCACTATCGCTCCCCGGCCCTGGAGGCCAAGTGGCGCGCCAACCTCTTCCTCGCCAAGTGGCTTGCCTACTGCCTGCGCAGCGGCCACCACTTCGACCCCGAGGCGTAATTAAAGGAACAGCTTGACGGTTTTTTTGGCCTCTGGGTATGCTATTTCCTACAATTTTTCCCAGTTATCCCCTCCCCTTCCCAGTTCCCCCAAGTTTCCATAAGCTTCCCGAGGTTACACCATGAGACTCTCCACCAAGGGCCGTTACGCGGTCACGGCCATGCTGGACCTGGCCCTGCACGAGGGAAAGGGTCCCGTCACCCTGGCCGACATCTCCGCCAATCAGGGCATCTCCCTCTCCTACCTCGAACAACTCTTCGCCGCCCTGCGCGCCAAGCACCTGGTGCGTGGCGTCCGCGGCCCCGGCGGTGGCTACTACCTGGGCAAGGCCTCGGCGGAGATCACCGTCGCCGATATCATCTGCGCCGTGGACGAATGGGTGGAATTCACCCGCTGCGGCGGCCGCGAGGATTGCCACGATGGCGAGCGCTGCCTCACCCATACCCTCTGGGATCACCTGAGTGACGAGATCTATCGCTTCCTCAACGGCATCAGCCTGGCCGACCTGGTCTCCCGCGGGCTGGAGAAGCATGCCGTCCTGCTGGCCGAGGCCAAGGCCGGCAAGGCCAAGGCCAGCCGGCCGCGCTAACTTTCGTCAGGGTCTCGCCATCGCTCGGTATATGAACGGCTCAGCCGGTGTGATGCACGCTAACTGGCATGAGGCGGCAAGCCACACCTCTGATAACGAAAGATATTCCCGTGATTTTCACGCTAACCATCTAGCGGGAGCGCGTCATGCCTCTGTAAATGAAAGACTTTGCCGTGACTTTCACCCCAAGGCCGGCCCCGCCCCCTCACGTTTCACCCTGGCCTGACCCCAGGCCCTCCCCCACCGCTTCCGACCACCACCCGACACCATGCCTAGCCCCCCCGAAGGCCTCGTCAGCATCCTGGACTACATCCGCTGGGGCGCCAGCCGCTTCAACGCGGCGGAGCTATTTTTTGGCCACGGCACCGACAATGCCCTGGACGAGGCCACCCACCTGGTGCTGGCGGCCCTGCACCTGCCGCCGGACCTGCCGGACGCCTACCGCGCCTGCCGGCTGACGGAGGAGGAGCGCGTCGCCATTCTCGCCCTGTTCGAGCGGCGCATCCAGGAGCGCGTCCCCGCCGCCTACCTGACCCATCAGGCCTGGTTCGCCGGCCTGGAGTTTTACGTCGACGAGTCGGTGCTGGTGCCGCGCTCGCCCCTGGCGGAACTGGTGGAGACCGGCTTCGGCCCCTGGGTGGAGCCGGAGACCCTGGCGCGGGTGCTGGACCTGTGCACCGGCAGCGGCTGCATCGGCATCGCCGCCGCCGTCTATCTGCCGGACGCGGACGTGGACCTGGCGGACGTCTCCCCCGCCGCCCTGGCGGTGGCGGCGCGCAACCTCGCCGCCCATGGCCTGGAGGACCGGGTGCGGGTGATCGAGTCGGACCTCTTCGCCGGGCTGGAGGGCCAGCGCTACGACCTGATCGTCAGCAACCCCCCCTATGTCGGCGCCGCGGAGCTCGCCGCCCTGCCACCGGAGTACCACCGCGAGCCGCGCCTGGGCCTGGCGGGGGGCGAGAGCGGGCTGGAACTGGTGCTGCGCATCCTCCACGAGGCGCCGGCCCACCTCACTGAAGACGGGGTGTTAATCCTGGAGGTGGGCATGACGGCCCCGGCCCTGGAGGCCCGCTTCCCCGAAATCCCCTTCATGTGGATCGAATTCGAGCGCGGCGGCGAGGGGGTGTTTCTCCTCGACCGGGCGCGCCTGCTGGAGTTTCAACCCCTGTTTGCCCGGGAGCTGACCAGACCATGACCCTGAGACGGGCCAAGACGGCCGATGAATATGTGGAGTGGGTGCGCCAGGCCCTGTTCGAGGTCGGCGACCTGCGGGATTGCCTGGAGTTCGAACTGGAGGACCTGCGGCGCTTTCCCGCCTTCCTCGACCCCTTGCAGGAGGGCATCCAGGGCCTTTATGACCGGATGCGGGCGGGCACCTACTTCTTCGGGCGGGAGGACCTGCCCTTCATGGAAGTGGCGAACCGTTTCGCCGACCAGATCCCCTTCCACCCCTTGCTGAAACAGATCAACGAGACCCATCGCCGTGGTCTGGACGTTGAGACGGAGGACCCCGATGGCCGTTGACCAGCGTATCGACTTTGACCTGGACCTGATCCGCCGCTACGACCAGAGCGGCCCGCGCTACACCTCCTACCCGACGGCGGTGGAGTTTCACGATGGCTTTGGCCCAGCGGCGTACCGGGCGGCCTGTGCGCGGAGCAATCAGGCCGGGCGGCCCCTGTCGCTTTATTTTCATATCCCCTTCTGCGACACCGTGTGCTTCTACTGCGCCTGCAACAAGGTGGCGACCAAGGATCGCACCCTGGCCCAACCCTATCTGGACCGGGTCTATCGGGAGCTGGAGATGCAGAGCGCCCTCTTCGACCGGGGCCGGCGGGTGGAGCAACTGCACTGGGGCGGCGGCACCCCGACCTTCATCAGCCAGGACCAGATGCGGGAGCTGATGGACCAGACCCGGCGCTGGTTCGACCTGGCGGACGACGAGGTCGGCGAGTACTCCATCGAGATCGACCCCCGGGAGGCGGACGCCCAGAGCGTGGCCCTCCTGCGCCGGCTGGGCTTCAACCGCATGAGCCTGGGGGTGCAGGACTTCGAGCCCCAAGTGCAGCAGGCGGTGAACCGCATCCAGACCGAGGCCGAGACCCTGGCGGTGCTGGAGGCGGCGCGGGCGGAGGGTTTCCGCTCCATCAGCATCGACCTCATTTATGGCCTACCCTTCCAGAGCGTGGCGGGCTTCACCCGCACCCTGGACAAGGTCCTGGCCTTCAGCCCGGACCGGCTGTCGGTGTTCAACTACGCCCACCTGCCCCAGCGCTTCAAGCCCCAGCGGCGCATCGACGCCGACCAGTTGCCGCCGCCCCAGACCAAGCTGGACATCCTGCAAGCCACCGGGGAACGGCTGGCGGCGGCCGGTTATGTCTATATCGGCATGGACCACTTCGCCAAGCCCGACGACGAACTGGCCCGGGCCCAGCGCGAGGGCACCCTCTATCGCAACTTCCAGGGCTACTCCACCCATGCCGACTGCGACCTGATCGGCCTGGGCGTGACCTCCATCGGCAAGGTGGACAACAGCTACGCCCAGAACCGCCGGGAGCTGGCGGAGTATTACGCCGACATCGACGCCGGGCGCCTGCCGGTGTTCCGCGGCATCGAGCTCAGCCGGGACGACGAGATCCGCCGCGACACCATCACCAAGCTGATCTGCAACTTCAGCCTGACCTACGCCGAGGTGGCGGCGCGCTGGGGAATCGACTTCGGCGCCTACTTCGCCGCCGACCTGGCCCGGGTCAAGCCCATGGAGGCCGATGGCCTGCTGGAGATGGATGCCCAGGGCATCCGCGTCCTGCCCCGCGGCCGGCTGCTGATCCGCAACATCTGCATGGCCTTCGACGCCTACCGCAATGGCCCCGAGGCTCAAGGCGGCTTTTCCAAGGTCATCTAACGCTGATCATCGGCCCCCCTTCTTCCGGGCACCCACGACACCCTCCCATGCCATGATCCGCCGCTCCCTGCCGATCGGCATCCAGACCTTTCGCAAGATCCGCGAGGGGGATTATTACTACGTCGACAAGACCGGTTATGCCCTGCGTCTGGTCACCGAGGGGACGCATTATTTCCTCTCCCGCCCGCGGCGCTTCGGCAAGTCGCTGTTCCTGGACACGCTGGCGGAACTTTTCAACGCTAATCAGGACCTGTTCCGGGGACTGGAGGCCGAGGGGCGTTGGGACTGGTCGCGGCACTTTCCGGTGATCCGGTTGAGCTTTGCCGAGGGGGTGCTGCGCAACCGGGCGGAGCTTGATGAAAAGATCGCGGAGCTGCTGGCGGACAACGAGGCTTGCCTGGGCGTCAGCGGCCCTCACCGCAGCCTGTCCGGTCGCCTCCATGGGCTGATTGAGGTGGCCCATGACCGCTATGGCGAGCGCGCGGTGGTGCTGGTCGACGAGTATGACAAGCCGATCCTGGACAATATCACCGACCCCGATGTTGCGCGGGAGATGCGCGACGGGCTGCGTAATTTGTACTCGGTGATCAAAGGCCAGGATGCTCATATTCGCTTTGCCTTCCTCACCGGGGTCTCCAAGTTCAGCAAGGTCAGCCTGTTCTCGGGGCTGAACAACCTGTTCGATCTGACCGTGTCGGCCGACTATTCCGCCATCTGCGGCTACACCGAGACTGATTTGGATCAGGTCTTCGCCCCCGAGTTGGTGGGTCTGGACCGCGACCAAATCCGCGCCTGGTACAACGGCTACAACTGGTTGGGCAAGGCGGTCTATAACCCCTTCGATGTGCTGCTGCTGTTTCGCGAGCGCCAGTTCCGCCCCTGGTGGTTCGAGACCGGCACACCGACCTTTTTGGTCGACGTGCTGACCCAGCGGGGCTTCTTTACGCCCCGACTGGCCCACTTGCGGGGTGACGAGGCGCTATTGTCCGCCTTCGATGTCGATCAGCTCGCCCCCGAGGCCCTGCTCTGGCAGACCGGCTATCTCACCTTTACCGGTTCGCGCCAGATCGGCGCGCGCTGGGAGTACAGCCTGGGTTACCCGAACCTGGAGGTGAGCGCAGCGCTCAACGACAGTCTGGCCAAGGCGCTGATCGGCCAGCCGGGGCTAGCCAGCGAGCTGGCCAGCCGGCTCTACGACATCCTCGTCGCCGGCGACTTCGACGCCCTGCGCCGGCACATCACCAGCCTGTTCGACGCCATCCCCCACCAATGGCACGACGGCAACCATCTGGCCCGCTTCGAGGGCTTTTATGCCAGTGTCTTCTACAGTCACCTGGCCGCCCTGGGGCTGGACCTGGTGCCGGAGGACGCCAGCCACCATGGCCGCCTGGATCTGCGCCTACGCTTCAACGGCTGCATCTGGCTGTTCGAGTTCAAGGTGGTGGAGCTCGCCCCCGAGGGCGCGGCCTTGCAGCAGATCAAGGACCGCGGCTACGCCGACAAATACCGCGCCGAAGGGCTGCCGATCCACCTCATCGGCATCGAGTTCAGCCGTGAACGGCGCTCGCTGGTGGGGTTTGCGGTGGAAACGCTGCCGTAGGCTTAACCCCCATTACCCTGGAGACTTTCATGACCGACCCCCGCTTGTCGTCGCCAGCCGTCACCAATCCGAAACCGCCAGTACCGTCACCCGGCTGTGCGGGTATGGAGTAGCAACCCATGCAGCTACAAGATCAGGACCTTTTCCGCCAGTGGGCCTACATCGATGGCGCCTGGGTCGCGGGTGACGCGGGGCGGACGCTGCCGGTGACGGACCCGGCGACGGGGGCGGTCATCGGCCAGATGCCGAATCTGGGGACGGTGGAGACGCGGCGGGCCATCGCCGCGGCGGAGGCGGCCTGGCCGGCCTGGCGGACCTTGACCGCCGCCGATCGCGGCCAGCGGCTGCGGCGCTGGCAGGGGCTGATGCTGGAACATCAGGAGGACCTGGCCCAGCTCATGACCGCCGAGCAGGGGAAGCCCCTGGCCGAGGCCCGGGGGGAGATCGCCTATGCCGCCTCCTTCCTCGACTGGTTCGCCGAGGAGGGGCGCCGGGTCTATGGCGACATCATCCCGCCCCACCAGGCGGACAAGCGCATCCTAGTGCTCAAACAGCCCATCGGCGTCTGCGCCGCCATCACCCCCTGGAACTTCCCCGCCGCCATGCTCACCCGCAAGGTCGGGGCGGCCCTGGCGGCCGGGTGCACGATGGTAGCCCGCCCCGCCTCGGAAACGCCCTTCTCGGCCCTGGCCCTGGCCGTGCTGGCGGAGCGGGCGGGCATCCCGCCGGGGGTGTTCAACGTCATCACCGGCGATTCCGGCCCCATCGGCGCGGAGCTGACCAGCAACCCGGTGGTGCGCAAGCTGAGCTTCACCGGCTCGACGGCGGTGGGCAAGCTGCTGATGCGCCAGTGCGCCGACACCCTCAAGAAGCTGTCCCTGGAACTGGGCGGCAACGCGCCCTTCATCGTCTTCGACGACGCCGATCTGGAGGCGGCGGTGGAGGGGGCGATCCAGTCCAAGTACCGCAACACCGGCCAGACCTGCGTCTGCGCCAACCGCTTCCTGGTCCAGGACGGTATCTATGCCGCCTTTGCCGCGCGCCTGGCGGAGCGGGCCGGGGAGCTGAAGGTGGGTCCGGGCCGGGAGCCGGGGGTGGTGCAGGGGCCGCTGATCAACGAGGCCGCGGTCGAAAAGGTGGAGGCCCATATCGCCGATGCCCTGGCCAAGGGCGCGAGCCTGCTCACCGGGGGGGCCCGGCATGCCCTGGGGGGAACCTTCTTCCAGCCGACGGTCTTGGCGGACCTGGCCCCGGGGATGCTGGTCGCGCGGGAGGAGACCTTCGGCCCGGTGGCGCCCCTGTTTCGTTTCGCCGCCGAGGCGGAGGCCATCGCCCTGGCCAACGCCACCGAGTTCGGCCTGGCGGCCTACTTCTACACCCGGGACCTGGCCCGCGCCTGGCGGGTGTCCGAGGCCCTGGAGTATGGCATGGTGGGGGTCAACTCCGGCCTGGTCTCCACCGCCATTGCCCCCTTCGGCGGCGTCAAGCAGTCCGGCCTGGGTCGCGAGGGCTCCCGCTACGGTATCGATGAATATCTTGAGATCAAGTATGTCTGCCTGGAGGTCGGGGCAGGGCCTTAAACGGCCTTAACAGGAAGGGATCTTCCTCGTTCCTCGGCCTCCGGTGGCTGGAGAATTCCCCTGAGCTTCGGGCGGCCAGGCCAAAATCGCCGCCACCCCATCGCCGCCACCCTCTGAACCTGAGGGGGCCCCTAAGATCCGCCGAGGCCGAATGGATACCAAAACGCTGATCATCGCCACCCTGGTGGTCGCCCTGACCACCAGCCTGGGCATGGCCCTGATCTTCTGGACCCGGCGTACCTACCCCGGCTTTGGTTACTGGCTAGCCGGCTCCGGTTTCCACACCCTGGCCGTCCTCTTTATTCTGAGCCGGGACCTGGCCCCCCTGTGGGTAGCCATCATTCTGCCCGGCTGTTTCTTTCTCCTGGAACTGATGCTCTACGTCCAGGGGACGCGTCGGTTTCGCGATGAACGACCCTACCCCTGGCGTTGGGGGTTGTTCGCCGCGCTCTCCTTTTGTGTCCTGATGGCGTACTTTCTCTACGCCGCGCCCAGTCTCAACGCCCGCATCGCCCTCATTTCACTCTATGCCGGCGGGCTCGATATCTGGTTGGTCTGGCTGCTGGCGAGACGGCGCCCCGCCTTTTTCGGCGCCGTTGAATGGGTGCTGGCCGGGCTCTGGGGTGCCTTCGCGGTGTTCAATCTCAGCCGACTCTGGTACGCCGTGATGTTCATGCCGGAATCCCTGCCTATCCCTGGCTTTGACCCCGGTTCGGTTCTGCATGCGTCATTTCTGATCCCGCTGATCGTACGTATGCTGCTGGTCACGCTTGGCCAGATTGTCATGAATGCCCAGCGCTTCGAGTACGACTTACGCATCACCCAACAGGCGCTCGAAGAGGATATCGCCCTGCGCAAGCATTACGAATGGGCGTTGAAACAGGCGCGCGATGACGCCGAGAGTGCCAATCAGCGGCTGGTGCAGGCCAATGAGGAACTGACCAAACTCGCCACCACGGACCCGTTGACTTCCGCCTGGAACCGACGGCATTTCGAAGAGGTGGTCGAGGTCGCCCTGGCCCGGGCGCGGCGCTACGCCGAACCCCTGGCCCTGCTGATCTTCGACATCGACCACTTCAAGGCCATCAATGATCGCTATGGGCATCATGTCGGTGACCAGGTGTTGGTGGAATTTGTCCGGCTGGTCCAGTCCAACCTGAGGGTGGGCGATGTGTTGGCGCGCTGGGGGGGTGAGGAGTTTATCTTGCTGCTGCCCCATACGATCGCGGATGCCGCCCTCAGCGTCGGGGAAAAACTGCGCCGGTTGATCGCCGACCATCCGTTCCCGGAGGTGGGCCAGGTCACGGCCAGCTTCGGGGTAGCCGCCCTGGGGAGGCGTGAGGGCAGTGAGAGTTGGATCTCGCGGGCGGATCATGCCCTCTATGCGGCCAAGGCGGGCGGGCGCAATCTTGTCTGTCTTGCCGAACCGACTGACCCCACCCGGGGCCCGGAAGATGACACCATCAGATAGCACAGACCAAGGTCCCGCCTTGGGCGATCAGGTGCTGGAGGGAGAAACCGAGCCATGCTCGATCCACACGCGCTAGCCTTCGCTCAGGCCCCCTTGCTGGCCCTGGGGCTCGGTAGCCTGGTCCTGTTGCTGGGGGCCCTGGGGCTGGTCTTCTGGCTGGCCCGGGGCCGGCCGCGACGTTTCGCCATCCGTGACCTGCTGCGACTCATCTCCCTGATCTACCTGGTCCTGTTCAGCGCCATGGGGATCGCCGTTGGCCTGCTCCTGCGGGACGAGCAGGCGCTCATGGCCTTCGCCGAAAGCTCTGGCGCCTCGCTCAAGCTGGCGAACGAGCTGAAGCAGTCCTCCGATGA
>CALMDH010000173.1:0-6460 GCA_937862735.1 uncultured Gammaproteobacteria bacterium | reverse complement strand
GCCAGAGCCTGGTGTCCCCCTTGGACCAGATACGCCTGGGCGGCGTGACCATGGCGCTGCGTGACCTGATCGAGGCGTTGCGGCTGAAAGCCGCGATTCCGGTGCCCGGGGTGCTCGGGGTGCCGCCCGGCGAGCCCGAAGCGCCGCGCGTCAAGGGGCATCACCTGCTGCGCTGTCCCTGTGGCGGTATCAAAACCGCCCATGCACCATGCCCGGAGTGCGGCCGATGAACCCCCTCTATGCCCTCTTGTGGGACCGGCCCCGCGCCTGGGCCATCCTGCTGATCGCCGTGTTGGTGACCGTGCTCTTCATCGGTGTGCTGAGCCAACTGCTGACTCCGGGCGGGGCGGCGGCGCTGGTGATCCTGGATTATCAAGGCACCCCACCGCCGAATTATCCCTTCCTCTACCCCTTCACCATCCAGAACCTGACCCACCTGCTGCTGTTCCTGGGGCTGGGGGAAGTCTTCCGCCGCTGGCGTGCCGCCGCTCACGAACGCGCCTTGTTGGCCCAGGGCCTGCTGCCGGAGGAGTACAGCGTCGTCCTCCAGTCCCACGATCTGCCGCCGATCCGCGCCCGGGTGGCCCCGCTGCACGATGGGGAGCGTGGGTTTCTCCCCGGCCTGATCGACCTCTGCATCCTCCAGTTCCTGGCCAGCCGTTCGGTGGACCAGACCGTATCCGTCCTCAATTCCAGCCTGGAATTACTGATGCATCGGGTCGATCTGCGCTACAACCTGTTGCGGTATCTAACCTGGGCCATCCCCACCGTCGGTTTTATCGGCACCGTCATCGGCATCTCCCTGGCCCTGGCCATGATCGATCCCAGCGCTGGCGTCCAACCCTTGGGCGAGATCGCCCTGGCCCTGGGGGTGAGTTTCTACACCACCTTGGTCGCCCTGGTGGAAAGCGCCATCCTGGTGTTCTTCATGAACCTGGTGCAGGTCAGGGAGGAACTGGCGGTGAACGATGCCGGGCACTATACCCTGACGAATCTGATCAATCGGTTGTATGCGGGGCATTGATCACGGCCCTGGAAGGTAGTGATCGGAGATGAGGCAAGGCATGGGCCAGGCGCAGCAGGAGGTGCAGCTTGATCAGCCCCAGATGGCCTGTTGGAGAAGGCTGTGACGCCCGCGGGTGTAGGTCGCCTCGATCAGACGCTCCAGCACATCCAGGGCGGCCGATTCGATGCGGTCACCGAGGAGGAGGCGCTGGGCGCGGGGGAATTTCTCCAGGGTCGGGATCAGCCAGAGCAGGAAACGTTGGTGCGCCTCCAAGGCGGGTCCGGTGCGGCGGGCTGAGTCGGACATGTGGGTCATGAGCGCCTGAAGGCTGGGTTGAGTGGGGCGAAAAAAAATCGACCAAGGGGGGCGAGGCCTCCCTTGGAATCCCCCAGTCCCAGCCACCGGTTTGGATGTTCATCGCGCGCCTGTGCTAAGAGGTAAAGAAGTTAAGGATTAAGGGGTAAGCGTCCTGGCTACACGGAAACCGCTGCCGTACCGGCCGCCGGGAACGCTCCTGCTGCGGGTGGCGGAGCGCAGGGCCCAGGGGCTGGTGCCCCAGGAGCCGCCGCGCAGCACCCGACCCGGGCAGGGGCTCTGCGTCCAGGCACTACCATCCGTCGGTGCGCCCTTGTAGCTATCGTGATAGCAATCCTCGACCCATTCCCAGACGTTGCCGTGCAGGTCATAAAGCCCCCAGGGGTTCGGTGGGTAGCTCTTCACCGGCTGGGTCTTGCTCAAGTAAACCCCCGTCTTGGCGCCACAGTTGTTGTAGTCGTCGTTACCGATATAGTTGGCCTGACGAGTCGTGATGCAGGCGCCGGTGCTGAAGGGGGTTGTGGTTCCCGCTCGCGCGGCATACTCCCACTCGGCCTCGGTGGGTAAACGCCAACGCTCCCCAGTTTCCCGCTTCAGCCAAGCTACGTAGGTCTGGGCGTCGTTCCAGGAGACATTGATCACTGGTCGTCGGCTGCGACCCCAGCCCGCATCGTCCGGCTGGTGTTGGCAGCCGCCCGCTGCAACGCAGGCATCCCACTCATCGAAGGTCACTTCGGTCTTTCCCAGTTCGAAGGCCGCGACCTTGACCTGATGCTGTGGCCCTTCAACGCTCGCTCGTTCAGGCTCGTCTGCGGGCGAACCCATCAGGAAACTACCCGCGGGGATGGTCACCATTTCGGGGACGACGAATTGGCTGTGCTTGGCGGCAGGCTGGGCGGTGGTCGCGGGTGGCGCAACAGGGGGGGATGAGGCTAAGGGTGGGGCCACTTGAACGGGCTGAGAGGAAGATGGCTTTGGAGTCTCTGGCTGTTGAGCCAACCAGTAACTCCCCATGACCGCGGTGGCCATGAGAACGGCCATCCCCAACCAGGTTGGGAATTTTGCTCCCATGCTTGAGGGAACTACCACTTGGCCAGTTAAAGCGGGCTCAGGGTCACGGTGCGGTGGCGAGGGTTCAGGCTGGGACGCGGGTTGGGGCGGTGTCGTAGATGCTGGCTGCGCCTGGGGCGTCGCACTGGTGGTCATCAGTAACACATGAAAGGCCTGCACCGTCTGCGGCCGTGCGTTCGGGGTGATGGCCAACCCAGCGGCCAGGGCATCGCTCAAGGCGCGCGAAACGCCAAAACTCGCTGCGGGCTTGAGTTCATCCTCCTCCCGCCTTTCGGTCGCCTCCGGCGGTGCCTCACCCGTCACCAAGCGATACAGCACTGCGGCGGCGGCGTAGATGTCGGTCCAGGGACCTTGTTTGCCCCGGCGGTGGTATTGCTCAAAAGGAGCATAGCCCGGTGTGAGGATGACCGACAGGGACCGACTGTGCTCGCCCATGGCCTGGCGGGCGGCACCAAAATCCAGCAGGATGGGCCTGACCCCGCCTGATTCCAGGCGGGCCAGATAGATGTTCTGCGGCTTGATGTCGCGGTGCAGGATGTTCTTGGTGTGCGCCGCCCGCAGTCCATCGAGGACCGGTAACAGCAGTTGAACGGCCGCCTTCTCCTTTAGGCGCCCGCCTTGTTGGTCCACATACTCCGCCAGGGACAGGCCCTGGTAGTATTGCATTACCAAATAAGCGGTACCGTTGGCCTCGAAGAAGTGACGTACGCGGACGATGTTGGGATGGTCGAGTTGGGCAAGGGTGCGCGCCTCGCGCAGGAATTGTTCCAAGCCATAACGGAACGGCTCGCCTTCATCCTGGGAGTGAATGGCCACGGTGGCCCGGTCAGATGAGCGCCCAGCTAAGTCGCGTGGGAGGTATTCCTTGATTGCGACCAGCGTTTCCAGGTGCCGATCCCAGCCGAGGTAGGTGATGCCAAAGCCGCCGATTTTGCCCAATACCCTCCCGACCACGAACTGCCCCTGGAGCAAAGTACGATGCGGCAACGGCAGCGGGCCACGCCCCACCTGCTCGTCATAGCCGCAGTGGGGACAGGGGTTGGTTTGGCCTTTGTCCGCGAAGCAGCCGGGGCAGAGGGTGTCAGGGTTTGGAGTTGTCATCGCAGATTCCCGGGGCTGGTGAACGCCTTCAATAACAATGCAGTACTCGATAAAAATGATCGCAACCCTTACGCGCCTGTCGTCCGTGACATAATTACCACTAGCCTAATACAAGGGCTTCAAGTAACCCCCTGGCCTTGTCTAAGGCAAATATGCAAGTATCTACCTCAAAAAAATAGTGTTCTGGCTACACGGAAACCGTTGCCGTAGTACCGGTTGCCGGGGTCGTTCCTGCCACGGTAGGCGGAGCGCAGGTACCTTGGGACGTAGAGCCAGGCACCGCCGCGTAGCACCCGGTATTCCCGAGCCCAGAAGCAGTTTTTCGTCCAGGCGCTACCGTCCGCTGGTGCTCCTAAGTAACTATCATGCCAGCAATCCTCCACCCATTCCCAGACGTTGCCGTGCATGTCATACAGCCCCCAGGGGTTCGGCGGGTAACTCCCAACCGACTGGGTCTGTCCTAATAAGACCCCGGTCTTTGCACCACAATTGTTGTAGTCGTAGTTCCCATCATAATTGGCCTGATGAGTCGTGATACAGGCGCCGGTGCTGAAGGGGGTTGTGGTTCCCGCTCGCGCGGCATACTCCCACTCGGCCTCGGTCGGGAGGCGCCAGCGCTCCCCGGTCTCGCGGCACAGCCAGCGGACATACTCCTGTGCATCCTCCCATGAAACATTGATGACAGGCCGCTGGCCACGGCCCCAGCCCTCATCATCCGGCTTGTGCATACAGCCGCCTGCTGCTACGCAGGCATCCCACTGGGCGAAGGTGATTGGATAGCGGCCGATCTCGAAGGGAGGCACCTGGACCCAGTGCTGAGGGTCTTCATTGTCTCTGCGCCCAGCCTCGCTGTCAGGTGAGCCCATCAGGAATCGGCCACCTGGCAGGCACACCATGTCTGGGATCGCACTTACCACCGGAATAGTGCCAGCATGACCCCGGCGATCAGAGAAGCCGGAACTTGGGGGTCGACTGGCGGCCGGTTGGGCTAGCGTCGAGGCTAATCCGGCCATCAGGACCGACATGTCTGGGATCACACTTACCACTGGAACAATGCCAGCATGACCCCGGCGGCTGGAAAAGTCTGAACTCGGGGGCCGACTGGAGGCCGGTTGGGCTGTAATCGGGGCTGCAATGGCCATCAGGACCGACTGAAACGCCTGCACCGTCTGTGGTCTAGCCCCGGGTACCATCGCCAGCCCCGCAGCCAAGGCATCACTTAATGGGCAGCTGACGCCAAAGTCGGTGGCGGGGCGCAGGTCATCTTGGGCCTGGCGCTCGGTGGCCTCTGGAGGGGTTTCACCGGTGACTAGGCGGTAGAGGATGGCGGCGGCAGCGTAGACGTCGGTCCAGGGACCTTGTTTGCCCCGACGGTGATATTGCTCAAAAGGAGCATAGCCGGGGTGAGGACCACCGACAGGGAGCGGCTGTGTTCGCCCATGGCCTGACGGGCGGCACCAAAGTCCAGCAGGATGGGTCTGACTCCACCCGATTCCAGGTGAGCCAGATAGATGTTCTGCGGCTTGATGTCGCGGTGCAGGATGTTCTTGGCATGGGCCGCCCGAAGGCCGTCCAGGATCGGCAGCATCAGTTGTCGGGCCGGCTCCTCCGCCAGGCGTCCCCCTTGTTGATCCACGTACTCGGCCAGGGATAGTCCTTGGTAGTAGTGCATCACCAGGTAGGCGGTATCGTTGGCCTCAAAGAAGTGGCGTACCCGCACAATATTGGGATGGTCGAGTTGGGCCAAGGTGCGCGCTTCGCGTAGGAATTGTTCCAGGCCGTACCGGAAGGGCTCGCCTTCATCCTGGGAGTGGATGGCCACGGTGGCCCGGTCAGATGATCGGCCCGCCAAGTCTCGCGGGAGGTATTCCTTGATAGCGACCAGTGTTTCCAGGTGCTGGTCCCAGCCGAGATAGGTGATGCCAAAGCCGCCGATTTTGCCCAATACCTTCCCGACCACGAACTGCCCCTGGAGTAAAGTACGATGCGGCAGGGGCAGCGGGCCACGCCCCACCTGCTCGTCATAGCCGCAGTGGGGGCAAGGGTTGGTATGGCCTTTGTCCGCGAAGCAGCCGGGGCAGAGGGTGTCCATCTGTGGATTTTTCATAGCAGTTTCCAGGGGCTGACGACGGCGCGTTCAAATAAGATTGCATCACATGCTGAAGTTGGCGTTGTTCCTTGCTGGGCCTGGTGTGAGTGACCGAGGTGCCACTGACCTGCTCCGAGGTCTTCACGTAACCCTCGCAGGCCTGGTCCATGACATTATCAAGTTTCCACTTCAAGGAGTCAGCGTCCCAGCTAAAAGGAAACCGCCGTAGCACAGCCGACGCTCGTACCTCGCTCGGCTGATTTGCGACCTTAACCCGAAATTTGCATCGCATCATCAGCGCTACATCCGTCCCCGATTGAAGGAAGCACTCCAGACCCCGTAGGCCTTCCCATTTGCCTCCTCGGGTACCTCCTCCTTAGGCCGGTAGGCGGTGGCATGTTTGTTAGCGCAGATCATCCTACTGCCCGGCGCCGGTCCAGCGATGTTGCCCGTTTCGCTGTTGGCCAGGGCGGTGTTAGGGCGTCGGGGCTATTTCTGAGTTGCGCACAGGGTTCACCATCAGCGTCCAAAAAAGTCAAGACCGGTGGTCGATTTGTCAGGCCGATTCATAACCGCTTGAAGGGCTTGAGGTCGACCGGGGTTGGCCAGTCGCTGATCAGAACCGCACCACCCTTGACGTGACGCCGCCTGGCGGCGGGTTGCCACCGGTTATCGACAAGGTTATCCACAGGCGCTGGGGAAAAGTGGCTCGCCGGCGTCGCGATGGCGGGCGAGGGTCTGGAGAGGGGCGATCCCACTCATCTCCCGGCGGCACGCGGCACCGCGGATGTGAGGCCCCGCACCCCGCAACGCGTGCGCCTGCACCGCCCCCGACGCCCGTCAGCTCCGCTGGTCGATGTTGACCACCCATCCCGCCC
>CALMDH010000172.1:0-2483 GCA_937862735.1 uncultured Gammaproteobacteria bacterium | reverse complement strand
ATATAGGTAATGGTGAATTGGCAGTCTAAACTAATATTGAGACAGCCTCTTATTCTTTGTAAAGACTCAAAATCATACATATTAGGCCGCCAATCGAGCCTAATTTGCGGCATGCCGTAAATGTCATTATTATTTGAGAGACTTATCTTGCTATCTTTATTTGGGGTATTTTCCATACGCACCAGTATACTGAAGTAATCCCCGCGATCCTGTCGATGAAGTCCACGCATATTTACAATTCCCTCGACAATACCATCCGTTGTGCTTATGGATTTAAGCACCATACCAAAATTTATCAACTCATTTTCCACCATTAGATCTTCGGTGAAGGAAAGATGGGGGGATACCATAGTCTTTGTCCCACCAATGAGTCGGTCGTATAGTGTGTATCTATTACTAATACTTAGCACGGCTGCCGCGATCGTTGCACCAGTATGATCGGAAAAGCAGGTACCTAGATATCCACTAGAATTAGCTAGGTTGTTAATCATCAGCAACCTAGCATTTTCTATTCCACCAGCAGCTAGTACATAGGTATTAGATTCGACAGAAAATTGATTTCCTTCCGGATCAAGCCCTGTGATGCCGACAATATTTCCGGCAAGCTCCATAATACTGGTTACCGTCGCATTTAGGTAACAAGCAATATTCTCTGCTTTACTCAATTCATCTTGATATCGGGTTCCAAACCTAGTTGGAGGGCTGAAAAAAAAATTTTTGGCTTTGAACCCTTCAATCAATTGCGACAAGGAACTCGATTCGGTAAAATCATGGTCAAAGGCTTTTAAACCCATTCCGGCGGTGCTGACCTCACAAACATGTAAGGCAGATTCGTAGTAGGGTAGGAGGTCATCATAGGCAATTGGCCACCCGCTGAGCGCGATATAATCTCTTTTCTTAAAGTCGATTGGGTCCAAAGGGCGACACCAACCACCCCAGTGGTTCGACGTACCACCCAGAGATCGCACTCTGGTCGTGGTAAAATCATAAGGTCGCCCGATGTTTTCTCCTCCATAAGGATCTTGTTCTTTGTAGAAAACAAACTCTCGCCCTCCGGCCTCTAGCAGGCAAACGTTTTTTCCCTGCTCCGAGAGACGTAGTGCCAGGGAAATACCAGCGGGACCAGCGCCTATGATACAGAAATCCGATAATATTTTTTTATCAGATGGTTTACTTTCGGAAAAATCTACAATCATTTTTTTGTACCAACTGACAAATAACACATACCAAGAAGAGCCAACCTAAAACATCTATACTATTAGATGGGAAAACTTAAATGGTGTTGGTTGCCTGATCCAAATATTCATCGTTTACACGATGAGTTCAAGCAAGTAGACTTGGATTTGAAGGACTTGCCGCTATTTCTTCGACACAAATACCATCATCAGCAAAATCCATGTCGTCGCAGATATCGACCTGATGATGTTCGCTTATCGGCAGGGCTTAACGCCTTGTTCGTCAACTCGTTGGAGGATGTGCCGCGTCATCGAACCGTTGATGGGATCTTTTTACGGCTCAGAAGTGATTGGCGCGCCTGACTGGACTCGAACCAGTGACCCCTGCCTTCGGAGGGCAGTACTCTATCCACTGAGCTACAGGCGCTGTAGGGACAACCCGATACCCGATAAGGTCGTAACGGGCATCTGTGCAAAGAATAGCCTTTTTGCGGCCCGACGTCCATCCGTGCTCATGCATGCTAATCTAGCACCGCCAGGTCAAATCTTGTCTAACCTGCTAACAGGCAAGTGATCGCTAAGCTGGAGAGATTTGCTGTAGTGGTCGCATAGATCCTGGATAAGACAATCCCAGCAGCGAGGTTTGCGGGCCACGCAAAAATATCGCCCGTGCAGGATCAGCCAGTGATGGGCATCCTGAAGGAACTCCTTGGGCAAGAGGCGCAGCAGTTTTTGCTCCACTTCCAGGGGCGACCTGCCGGTTGCCAGACCGGTACGGTTGGCTACGCGAAATATGTGGGTATCCACTGCCAGGGTTTCATGGCCAAATGCGGTGTTGAGGATGACATTGGCAGTCTTGCGCCCGACACCCGGAAGTGCTTCAAGAGCGGCCCGCTCTTCTGGCACTTGGCCGCGATGTCGCTCGACCAGTAGCGCGCAAGTCTTGATGATGTTGGCCGCCTTGGCGTTATAGAGTCCGAGGGTCCGGATGTGGGACTTGAGACCCTCCTCACCCAGCTCCAGTACAGCCTGCGGGGTGTTGGCCACGGGGAAGAGGCTGGCTGTAGCCTTGTTTACGCCCTTGTCCGTGGCCTGGGCGGAGAGAATGACCGCCACCAGGAGCTCAAAGGGGCTGGAATAATTCAGTTCGGTTCTGGGCGCTGGATTGGCCGCGCGCAGGCGCTCGAAGATGAGTCGACGTTTCTGCTGGTTCACTGCCTGGCGGTAGAATCGATCTATCGTGGAAGGAGCTTATTATACCCGTCCTATTTGAAAAATCGGTTTACTGTACCTCGGTAACTTGCGGGT
>CALMDH010000171.1:0-4053 GCA_937862735.1 uncultured Gammaproteobacteria bacterium | reverse complement strand
GGGGTAATGGTCTTGCTTTGAATGCGCATGGGGTGTTGGCTCCAGGTTAGGGGGGGTTTTAAGATTAGGTTATTATAATCAATATCTTGCTTAAGTTAATGGCATTGCTTCTAAACCAGCCGTTTTTACTTTCCTCCCGGAGTTCCTGCCTCCACCGGGAGCAGATCACTGGCTTCCCCCTGGTTCCCCAGATCAGGTCAACCGCGCTGGCCGTAGGGCGCATGGGCTGGTCACTTTTATCTCCATGAGCAAGGTCATCTCCGAACCGGGACCAGTGGCTGAGCCGATGTCCCCACGCTCATGGGCCTTCGATTTTCCAAAAGGCCCTGGGGAGGGGGTCTCAAAAGTATCAGAACTCCCGTCCAGAGGGGTTTTGATACTTTTGGCACCACCCCCGGAGGCCCTTTCCGGGTTTTTTGTCCCCACCACGGGTTTCTGCGATTCCCGTTCCGCCTGCTTGACGGCTGGGTGAACTCACCCTCCGCGGGTGTTTATCACGACTGGGAAGGGGATACAGGACACGGAGAAGCATTTGTCTCTTGGTAGGGGTGTTGCAATGGGACAGGGTGACCCCCCCACCAGGACCCCGAGCGCGTGTGGCCAAGTGACCTTCAACAGGGAACTTACCAGCCAAGGCAGGCCCCGAGCGCATAACCCTCCGTAGATATCTATGGAGGGTCTAACGAGGTCCGCCAGGACTCCCCTAGCGGTTCTGAAGATGTCTACGGAGCTAGGGATCTTCTGCCATAAGCCTCCGCCAAGCCAGGCCAACCCGCGCCTAATCCAGGCCAATTCCGCCGATGGTTAGGCCCGGTGTTGCATCTTGAAACAGAAGCGAAATGCAATTTCTACGTCTAGGGGGACGCCGGGCGGCCGGCAACCTCCCCCTTCAGAGGCGCGAGAAAGGACCCCAAAATCATAGGCATAGCGCATTACCCAATTAAATCAACAGCTTAGACGTGTTGTGAGCGGCAAGCGGCGTGCTGAGCCGGGCGCCCTGAGGAGCCAGACGACAAGCGTCCCGCTCGCGACGCCGGCCCTTGCCATCCAGGGCGATCAGCCGGGCGCCGTGCCAAGGTGAGGCGCTGGGCGCCGCCCCGCCCCGCCGGGCCGTTCCCGCCCTATCCAATCCAATCCTATCGGTCCGCCCCGCCAGCGCGTCCTGGCCCGTCCTGGGAGGTCCTGGCCCTATGCTGGCGCTCTTCTCCACTTTGGTTCGACGCGCCTGGATAGGCGGTTGAAAAGGTGTGACTTTTCGTCCAGAAACCCTTGCGCAAGCCAGGCCCGCGGGTATCCTTTAAGTAGGGGAAGCGCTTAACCCTTTGAATAAGCGCGAGTTCCGGAGAGCCGCGATGAACATGCCCTATTGCCGATTCCAGAATACCTTGCGCGACCTTGGCGATTGTTTCGCGAACCTCGCCACCTTGAACCCCGAGGACCAGAGCTTTAATGAGTGCGAGGAGCGCGAGTGCCGGCGCGAACTCATCCTGACCTGCGCCCGGATTCTGCAGGAGATCGGGGTCGGTGACCCGTTCGACGAGTTCGAGGTCCTGGCGTGCGTCGAGAAGCTGGACGAGATGTTCGAGCCAGAAGCCGAAGAGTAACCGATTCCAGGTAATCAAAAGGGGCCGCGAGGCCCCTTTTTTTATGGGAGTCGCCGCCCTTTCATCCTGCCCAGCGCAGCCCCAGGCAAGCCGCCCCCGCCCCGCCAAGACGTTCCTGGCCTTCGCCATCTAACCCTATCGCTCCGACGCCCCCGCGCGTCCAGGCCCGTCCTGGCGCGTCCTAGACCCATGCCTGACCGTCGTCCTCACTTCTCCGTGCGTTCTCATCTAAGTGCTTGATCGCGTTGAATTATTTTGCGCAGAAACCCTTGCCAAAGCGAGGTTGGCGGGTATCCTCAAAGTAGGGGAACCGCCTAACCCTTTGAGAAGGCGAGAGTTTCGGAGAGCAGCCATGAAGAAGAGCGCCATTTCCACCGCGACCCTGATGGTCCTGGAGGCGTCCGGCGAGTATCGGCCGGCGACCCCGAAAGAGATCCTGGCCGCCGCGAAGAGTGCAGTCGGGTATATCTACGGCCGTGGGTCCCTGTTCACTTCGCCCGACTCCGCCCGGGAGTTTCTGACCGCCAAGCTGGCGGGACGTGAGAGCGAGTGCTTTGCCGTCCTGTTCCTGGATAACCGCCATCGCCTGATCGAGTATCGCGAACTTTTTTACGGGACCATCGACGGGGCCTCAGTCCATCCGCGCGAGGTCCTGAAGGCCGCGCTCGAAGTGAACGCCGCCGCTGTGATGTTCGCTCACAATCACCCCAGCGGGGACACGGAGCCGAGCATGGCCGACCAGAGGATCACGGCCCGCCTGAAGGACGTGCTCGCCCTGGTGGAGATCCGCGTCCTGGACCATTTCATCGTCGGCCGGGACGTGCTGAGCTTTGCCGAGCGGGGCCTGCTGTGAGGTGACCCGAGCCAGACACCGAACCGAGAGCGGGGGCCGCGAGGCCCCCTTTTTTTGCCCTTAAAGCCGCCCCTGGTGCTTTTCCCTTTCAAGTGTACGCCGCTGAAATATCGCGAGATTCCCTTTGCACAAGCCCGGTGGGGAGGTACACTTTTAGTAGGGGAATCGCCTAACCCTTTGAGAAGGCGCGAGTTTCGGAGAGCAGCCATGACCGCGAACGCGAGATTTTGGATCACGGCGAACGAGCAGCCCGTGAAGATCACCCTGCGGCCGGGCCAGCGCCTGCGCTGGACGCGGCCCGGGCAGGACGAGACGCAGATCCAGGACTTTGCCCATTGCGAGCACTGGGTGACCTATGCCGAGACCCTGGTCCGCCGGGTGGACGGCCGCCGCCTGGTGAGCCATTGGGACATGGAGTGCCTGATGGGGAAAATCCGCTGGGGCAAGCGCGTGGATGGGATGCCGGACTGGACGCTCACCGACCAGTGGGACGCCGTGGTTTAACGAGAGAGACCGGAGAGCAGCCATGAGCACGACGATTACCTTCTATGAGTTGTCCGCCTATAACGACGGGCGTTTGGTGCCGAAGACGTTTGACCTGGACGACTACGCCGACCAGGAGGACTTTGCCGCCGCCCGGGCCAAGTGGCTGGAGGAGCTGACCGAGAAGACCGGGCACCTGTGCGAGGAGTGGATCGTGGCGGACTTCGAGGGGGTGCCCCGGGAATACGTCGGGGAGTGGGACCTGTCCGCGGACTTCTGGACCTGGCGCGAGGCGTTCACTGAAAGCCGCCTCCCGCTGGAGGTGTTCGAGGCCGGCGCCGCCCTGGGGATCAGCCCGGAGAACATCTCCGAGGCGTATGTCGGGACCTTTGACCGGCCTGCCGACTTCGCCCTGGAGCTGGAGGCCGAGCGGGGGACGTTCGACAGCCAGGACGCCGACCTTCAGCGCCTGCTGAGCTATGTGGATTGGGACTGGATGGGTCGGGACCTGACCGGCGGCGGCGGGTACGGCGAGGAGAACCATCATTATTTCGTGGAGCTGTGACCGCATAACCCGAGGGGGGGCTGCGAGGCCCCCTTTTTTTATGCCTGGCCTTCAGGCCCGCGCCTCCGCCTGAGCTGGCCCCCGGGCCTCCCGGGCATCTTCTCCCTTCGCCTCCCGCCGCCCGCGCGCTAGAGAGCGTCCTGGCCGGTCCTGGCCCCGTTTCCGCCGCCCCTTCTCCGCCCCTGGCTCCGGTCCGCCCCTCACGTTGCAAGCCGCTGATTTTGCGCGTTTTTACCCTTGCGCAAGCCCGGCCGGGAGGTACACTTTAAGTAGGGGAATCGCCTAACCCTTTGAGAAGGCGCGAGTTTCGGAGAGCAGCCATGAGAACGACCTTTAACCCGGCCCAAGCCGACTTGTTCGGCGCCCGGGATCTGCATCTGAGCGCGATGCCGGTGCCGGAGACGGAAGAGGTGAGCCGCCTGCAAAACCAGGTGCGCCACTTGCGCGGGGAGCTGCAGGCCATGGTGGACAGCCTGCGCCTGGTCAATGACAGCCTAGCCCATCTTTGTCATTCTGCCCCGCCCTCCAGGCCAAAATCCCCGGATTTT
>CALMDH010000170.1:0-7973 GCA_937862735.1 uncultured Gammaproteobacteria bacterium | reverse complement strand
AGTCGTCCTGCGCGGAAGATGTAACGGGGCTAAGCCAGTTACCGAAGCTGCGGATTTACAGTTTACTGTGAGTGGTAGGAGAGCGTTCTGTAAGCCTGCGAAGGTGGCTTGTAAAGCCTGCTGGAGGTATCAGAAGTGCGAATGCTGACATGAGTAGCGTTAAAGGGGGTGAAAAGCCCGCTCGCCGTAAGCGCAAGGTTTCCTACGCAACGTTCATCGGCGTAGGGTGAGTCGGCCCCTAAGGCGAGGCAGAGATGCGTAGCTGATGGGAAACAGGTCAATATTCCTGTACCGATGTGTAGTGCGATGTGGGGACGGAGAAGGTTAGCTCAGCCAACTGTTGGATATGTTGGTTCAAGCCTGTAGTCGTGCCTGGTAGGTAAATCCGCCGGGCTTAGATGAGGGGTGATAACGAGGCTGCTTGCAGCCGAAGTGAGTGATACCCTGCTTCCAGGAAAAGCCACTAAGCTTCAGCTACACACGACCGTACCGCAAACCGACACTGGTGCGCGAGATGAGTATTCTAAGGCGCTTGAGAGAACTCAGGAGAAGGAACTCGGCAAATTGACACCGTAACTTCGGAAGAAGGTGTGCCTTTAGTAGGTGAAGGGATTTACTCCTGGAGCCCAATGAGGTTGCAAGAAATCGGTGGCTGCGACTGTTTATTAAAAACACAGCACTCTGCAAACACGAAAGTGGACGTATAGGGTGTGACGCCTGCCCGGTGCTGGAAGATTAAATGATGGGGTGCAAGCTCTTGATTGAAGTCCCAGTAAACGGCGGCCGTAACTATAACGGTCCTAAGGTAGCGAAATTCCTTGTCGGGTAAGTTCCGACCTGCACGAATGGCGTAACGATGGCCACACTGTCTCCTCCTGAGACTCAGCGAAGTTGAAATGTTTGTGATGATGCAATCTCCCCGCGGAAAGACGGAAAGACCCCATGAACCTTTACTGTAGCTTTGTATTGGACTTTGAACAGATCTGTGTAGGATAGGTGGGAGGCTTTGAAGTGCGGTCGCTAGATCGCATGGAGCCAACGTTGAAATACCACCCTGGTGTGTTTGAGGTTCTAACCTGGGTCCCTTATCGGGATCGGGGACAGTGCATGGTAGGCAGTTTGACTGGGGCGGTCTCCTCCCAAAGCGTAACGGAGGAGTTCGAAGGTACGCTAGTTACGGTCGGACATCGTGACGATAGTGCAATGGCATAAGCGTGCTTAACTGCGAGACTGACAAGTCGAGCAGATGCGAAAGCAGGACATAGTGATCCGGTGGTTCTGTATGGAAGGGCCATCGCTCAACGGATAAAAGGTACTCTGGGGATAACAGGCTGATACCGCCCAAGAGTTCATATCGACGGCGGTGTTTGGCACCTCGATGTCGGCTCATCTCATCCTGGGGCTGTAGCCGGTCCCAAGGGTATGGCTGTTCGCCATTTAAAGAGGTACGTGAGCTGGGTTTAAAACGTCGTGAGACAGTTTGGTCCCTATCTTCCGTGGGCGCTGCAGATTTGAGGAAGCCTGCTCCTAGTACGAGAGGACCGGAGTGGACACACCTCTGGTGTATCGGTTGTCACGCCAGTGGCATTGCCGAGTAGCTAAGTGTGGAAGAGATAACCGCTGAAAGCATCTAAGCGGGAAACTCGTTTCAAGATGAGATCTGCCGGGGCCTTGAGCCCCCTGAAGAGTCGTTCAAGACCAGGACGTTGATAGGCTGGGTGTGGAAGCGCAGTAATGCGTTAAGCTAACCAGTACTAATTGCTCGTGCGGCTTGACCCTATAACTTTGATCGCTCGATCAAGGAAGTTATGCCAAGTGACGCAGTCAAAACCAAAAAAGCTGATTGACTCTATGAATTCGTTGTCCTGACCTCGTCAGTACAACAACAAGTTATGCCTGATGACCATAGCGAGGTGGTCCCACTCCTTCCCATCCCGAACAGGACAGTGAAACGCCTCCGCGCCGATGATAGTGCGGGTTCCCGTGTGAAAGTAGGTCATCGTCAGGCTACTATGCCAAAACGCCCAGTCAACCTGACTGGGCGTTTTACTTTTTGGGCGCTCAGACGTACCGAAGCTGGCTACTTCGCATGCCGCAACTCACGGCGAAGGATTTTCCCGACATTGGACTTCGGAAGCTCGTCGCGGAACTCGATGTACTTCGGCCGTTTGTACCCGGTCAACTGCTCGTGGCAATACCTCGAAACATCGTCTTCCGAAAGCAGTGGATCGTTCTTCACAACGAACACCTTGATGGCTTCTCCCTGTTTGGCGTCCGGCACACCAATGGCCGCGCATTCGACCACACCGGGGCACAGCGAGATCACGTTTTCCAACTCGTTGGGGAAGACGTTGAATCCGCTGACAATGATCATGTCCTTCTTGCGGTCGATGATCCGGGTGTAGCCCTTGGCGTCCATGACGCCGATGTCGCCGGTCTTCATGAATCCGTCCGAGGTAAACGCGGCCGAGGTTTCGGCGGGCTGCTGGTAGTAGCCGGTCATCACATTCGGGCCTTTGATGCAAATCTCACCGTGTTCGCCCGGCGGCAGGGAAAGGCCCTGCTCGTCCTTGATTGCAATCTCGATCCCGGGGAGTGGCAGCCCAATCGAACCGGTGAACTCGGAGTTGGTGACCGGGTTGTTCGTGCCGATGGCGCAGGTCTCACTCATGCCCCAGCCTTCGATCATCGGGCAACCCGTTGCCCTGAACCAATGGCGAGCCGTCCCTTCGGAGGCAGCCATACCACCCGCCTGCGACACGCAGAGGTGTGAAAAATCGACCGATTTGAACTGCGGATGGGTAAGAAGGGAATTGAACAGGGTGTTGACCGCTGGCAGCATGTGAAATGGTCGCTTTTTCAACACGCCGATAAAAGCCGAAAGATCCCGCGGATTCGGAATCAAGGTCATGTGCGCTCCCCACCGGATGGACAGGAAGCACAGGGTCAGCGCGAAGATGTGGTACAGGGGCAAGGCGGCAATGTTGTTGGTCTTGCTGACGTCTCCGACCTTTTTGAGCGCCGGCGTGAACCAAGCCTCGGCCTGGAGGATGGCTGCCACCACATTGCGGTGGGTCAAGACGGCACCTTTGGACAGACCCGTGGTTCCGCCCGTGTACTGCAGGAACGCGATCGAGTCCATGTTGGCGGCGCTCGGCTGGAGTTTCCGCGAGGCGCCGTCCGCAATCGCACGCCGAAACATGGTGACGTAGCGTTCATCGTTCAAGGGTAATTTGAAGGCCGGAACCATCTTCGCAAGATGCCGAACTGCAAACGTGATCCATTTCCCGTACCAGAAGCCCAGCAGATCGCCCATCGCGGTCAGGACGACGTGCTTGACGGCAGTGGTCTCGATAACTTCCTCCAGGGTGGTTGCGAAGTTCTCGAGGATCACGATCGCCGTTGCGCCTGAATCCCTGAGCTGGTGCTCCAACTCCCGCGCGGTGTACAGCGGGTTGACGTTGACACAGGTGTAGCCGGCGCGCAAGACGGCAGCCATCGTGACCGCGAACTGCGGCACGTTGGGTAGCATGATCGCAACCCGGGCGCCACGTTCCAAGCCGCGGCTTTGCAGCCAGGCTCCCAGTGCGGCCGACAGCTCATCGAGTTGCCCATAGGACATCCACTCGTCCATGCAGACCGAAAAAGGACGGGCGGCGTTCTTGCGGAACGACTCCTCAAGCAGTTGCGTCAACGACCCGTACTGATCGGGGTCGATGTCATGCGGGACGCCTGCAGGGTAACTTTTCAGCCAGAACTTGTCCATGTGAACTCCTTGGATCCATTCTGACGGCGGTACGCCAAAGGAATTACCGGACTTGTCCTAGGATGGCATCCAGTTTGGTCGCGCAGGCGACAGGGCTTTCATCGAACAGGGTATCGATCAACCCGGCCTCCCTTTGTTCGATGGTGGAGAGGAAGATGTCGACCCCTTGGGCATGGCGGGTCATGGAGGCAAAGGTGTCGAAGCCAGCCTCCAGGAAATCTTGCAATGAACCCAGCCCGGCGGCATGGGCCGGTTTGCGCATCATCCTGAGTACGAGGCGAAGCCCTGGTAGTCGGGTCAGTCGGGCCAGGTCGCGTCCAATCTGGAGCACGGTTTCCAGCTGCCGATCCCGGTCGCTGCGCCGGCCCACCGAGCGCCAGGCCATCGCATAGCGTGCGGTCGAAGACGCCGGCGCAACGGGTTCCGCGTTGATCCAGGCGCGCGCCATGGCGTGGTCCAGCTCTTCGGTCAGCAGGTGCAGTTGCGCCAGAGAGACGGCCGTTGCCACGGCATGCTGGGTGAACAGGGCCTGCAGGCCGCCGGCAATGCGACCGAACTGGGCATCACGCTCGGAATAGTCCTTGTCGCTGTAAAGTTCGACCAGAAAGAACCGTGCTGCGTCGCGGTACCGGTCGTCCGCCAGGAGGTCTGCGTAAGTGCCGGCAAAGCGGCTGGCCTGAAAGCCCTTGATGGCGGCGACGCCGCGTGAGAGGGCCGGATCATCGTTGCATTGCCGTCGAAAACCGGCGACACGGGCAACAGCGTCCCGGATGATTTGGGCAGGTTCCATGATGGAACGAGTCTACACAGCACGGTTGTCCGAAGTGGTGTGCAGACTCTATCCCCACGGCTGGAGGGTTCGGTACCCTTGACGGAGCGCGTACCGGCTTCAGGCCGGTTTTGGGCGTTCAATCGTTGGTGAATGGCTTGGTCCGGAGGGCGGTCGTGTTGGCGTGGATGTTGCGCGGGATCTGGGGCTTGCTGGCCTTGACGGCGGGCACCTGGTGGTGGTGGTTCCGTGCGGAGCCGCCGGGGTTGGCCCTGGCTGGAGTCTGGGCCCCGGCACTGGTGTACGCGGCCGTCCTCGCTGCGGAATGCGCGATGGCCGCCGTCGTCAACCGGGACGACCCATCCCCGCGTGCCAGTTTCATGGCATGGATTCGCGCCTGGTTTCGGGAAACCAAGGTTTCGCTGAAGGTGTTCGGCTGGCTGCAACCGGTGCAAGCGGGAGCCGTCGCGGATCGGTTGGCATGCATGGGCACCGCGACAACCGGCGTGGTGTTCATTCACGGGTTCATGTGCAACCGGGGCGTCTGGACGCCCTGGATGAAGGCATTGAACGCCGAGGGCAGGGTATTCGCGGCGGTCACGCTGGAACCGGTCTGGGGACCGATCGATGCCTACGCGGCGACCATCGAGGAAGCCGTCAACCGCGTGAGCGCCGCCACAGGGCGGGCACCGATCCTGGTGTGCCACAGCATGGGCGGGCTGGCCGCCCGGGCGTGGCTGCGCGCCGGTGGCGCTGGGGCAGCCATGCGGGTCCACCACATCGTGACCCTGGGCACGCCCCACCATGGCACCTGGCTGGCGCGTTTTGCCCGGGCGCCCAACGGTCGGCAGATGCGCCGCGCGAGCCCATGGCTGCAGACGCTATCAGCCGGTGAACCGCCGGGGCTCGCAACCCGGTTCACCTGCTGGTACAGCAACTGCGACAACATCGTCTTTCCAGCCAGCACGGCGACCCTCAAAGGTGCCGACAACCGGTTGGCGCCGGGCGTGGGTCATGTTGAACTGACGGCCAACCAGCAGGTGATGGATTTCTGTCTGGACCTGATTCGGGCATCATGAGGCTTTTGCAGCGCTGGGGAGCCGCGCACCGATCGGGTGGGTTGATGGTGATGACCGTCGTAGTGGCCATGCGGGCAAAGGAACAGGACGTCGAATGGCATTGATTGTGGTGATGGAGGACGACGCGGGCACGCGCACGCTCATTGCGTCTGTTCTTCGAAAGGAGGGCCACGAGGTGGTTTCCGCCGAGGACGCTGCAAAAGGGCTGGCCCTGCTCGAGTCGCGGCCGCCAGACCTGATCATCAGCGATGTCCAGATGCCGGGCATCAACGGGTTTGAAATGCTCGCATCCGTGCGCCGCCATCCACGGCTTTCGGGCGTCCCAGTGATTCTGCTCACATCCCTGCATGAACGCGTGCACATGCGTATCGGCATGACCGCGGGAGCGGACGATTTCATCACCAAGCCGTTCCGGCCGGCGGAGCTGCGCGAAGCGGTCAATGCGCAACTGCGCAAACGCGACATCCATGCGGCGTCGAAAGACCTCGCGGTTGACGAGGCCGTGCGGACCGCCCTTGAAACGCAGACGCGTGAACTGTCAAAACTGTATGAACGACGCCTGGCCAAGGCTCTGAGCGAACGTTGGCCTTCCGCCAGCGGCAGCGATGCGGACGAGCGGTTTGCCGAGGCGACGGTGCTGTTCGTGGACATCCCGAACTACGCCGCCGTGTCGGAGCGCTTGAACAGCCAGGAGCTGGCCGAACTGGTGAAGCGCTTTTATGGCAGCGCCGGCGACACGGTCTACCTGTTTGGCGCGCGCCACATGCAGTTCGTCGGCGAGGGCTTGCTGGCCATCTATGTGGACGCGGCCGACACCCGCTCGGTCAGCCACGGCCTGCGCGCCGCGCGCGCGGCGCTCGGTCTGGCCGATTCGGCGCGCGGCATCCGCCAGTACCTGGACGAACGTTACCCCGAACGCCAGCTCCCGCGTTTCGAAGTCAACGTGGCCTTGCACAGCGGCCCGGTCACGCTCGCCAGGCTCCAGGATCCCTTGCACGACGCAGCGCCGCAGACCTTGCCTGTCGGCGACGTGGTGACCGCCACCATGCTGCTGCAGAAGCAGGCCTGCTCCATGGGCTGGCCCATTGCCGCGAGTCTGGCCATGCTGCGCGGGATCACGGGCGGGGTGCAGGTCGGCCGGCGCGCGCTGTTGTCCCTGCCGGGACGCTCAGGCGCGTTGGATTCGGCGGAGTTGCTGGCACTGGGGCACTGAAGCTCGGACGCCTTCTTTTTCCGCCGCCTTTGTGGCACGGTCACCGGCGTGCCCTCGCCGCATGGTTTGTGGTGCGGTGCTGTCGTCAGCCCTTCAGCACCCCACGTCGCATCTGGTCCAGTTCCATGGTCTCGAACAGGGCCTTGAAGTTGCCCTCGCCGAAACCCTCGTTGCCCTTGCGCTGGATGAACTCGAAAAAGATCGGCCCCAGCTGGTTCTCGCTGAAGATCTGCAGCAACAGCTCGCTCGGGGTGCCATCGACCAGGATGTTGCGCTGGCGCAGGGCTTCGAGGTCTTCGCCGTGGCCGGGGATGCGTCGGTCCAGCAGCTCGTAATAGGTGTCGCTGGTGGTCAGCAGCGTCATGCCGCCGAGCTGCAGCGCGTCCACCGTGTCGTACAGGTTCTCGGTGGCCAGCGCAATGTGCTGGATGCCCTCGCCGTGGTAGCGGTCCAGGTACTCCTGCACCTGGCCGGCCTTGTCGTTGCCCTCTTCGTTGATCGGGATGCGGATCTTGCCGCAAGGACTGGTCATGGCCTTGCTCTTGATGCCGGTCTGCTGGCCTTCCAGGTCAAAGTAGCGCACCTCGCGGAAGTTGAAGATGCGCTCGTAGAAGCTGGCCCACTCGCCCATGCGGCCGCGGTGCACGTTGTGCGTCAGGTGGTCGATCACGGTCATGCCGAAACCCGCCGGGTTCAGCTCCGCACCGGGCAGGGGCTCGAAATCCACGTCGTAGAAACCGATGTTGCCGATGTCGCCGTCTTTGGCGCCGTTCTTGCCGCGCCAGCGGTCGATGAAGTAGATGATCGAGTCGCCAATGCCCTTGATCGCCGGAATGTTCAGCTCGCCCGGGCCCGCCTGCCCGGCGTAACCCCAGGCCCCCAGCGACAGCGCACGCTCGTAGGCCGCCTTGGCGTCCTGCACGCGGAACGCGATGGCGCAGATGCTGGGACCGTGCAGGCGCGCGAAACGCTGCGCGAACGAATCGGGCTCGGCGTTCAGGATGAAGTTGATGCCGCCCTGCCGGTACAGCGTCACGGCTTTGTGGCGGTGCTTCGCAATCGCCTTGAAGCCCATGCGCTCGAACAGCGCGCCCATGGCCACCGGGTCGGGCGCGGCGTACTCGATGAATTCGAAGCCGTCGGTGC
>CALMDH010000169.1:0-9679 GCA_937862735.1 uncultured Gammaproteobacteria bacterium | reverse complement strand
TGTTCGAGCAGATGTACCGCGGCAAGATGAACGGCTTCTTCTGCCAGGGCTTCAACCCGCTGGCGTCGGTGCCGGACAAGGCCCGGGTGGCGGAAGGGCTGGCCAAGCTCAAGTATCTGGTCGTCATGGATCCCCTGGCCACCGAGACCAGCGAGTTCTGGAAGAACTATGGTGAGTTCAACGATGTGGATCCGGCCAAGATCCAGACCGAGGTCTTCCGCCTGCCCGCGACCCTCTTCGCCGAGGACGACGGTAGCTTTACCAACTCGGGGCGCGTCATCCAGTGGCACTGGAAGGCGGCGGAGGGACCCGGCGAGGCCAAGAGCGACATCGAGATCATGGCCAGCCTGTTCACCCGGCTGAAAGGTCTCTATGCCAGCGAGGGCGGCGCCTTCCCGGATGCCATCCAAGGCCTGGCCTGGCCCTACCTGATCCCCACCCACCCGCATCCGGAGGAGTTGACGAAGGAGATCTCGGGCAAGGCCCTCGGGGAGGTCTTCGATCCCAAGGATGCCACCAAGATCCTGGCCAAGGGCGGCGAGCAGTTGAGCACCTTTGCCCACCTGCGTGATGACGGCAGCACCGCCGCGGGCAACTGGATCTACTGCGGCATGTGGTCCCAGGCCGGCAACCTGACGGCCCGGCGCGATCCCAGCGACCCGAGCGGTCTGGGCCAGACCCTCAACTGGGGTTACGCCTGGCCGGCCAACCGTCGCATCATCTACAACCGCGCCTCCTGCGACCTGGCGGGCAAGCCCTGGGATCCCAGTCGCGCCGTGATCAAGTGGCTGGGGGACAAGTGGGGCGGCAACGACGTGCCGGACATGCGGCCGGACGCCAAGCCGCACGAGGGGGTCATGCCCTTCATCATGAACCCGGAAGGCGTGGCCCGGCTCTTCACCCCCGCGCGCATGGTCGAGGGACCCCTGCCGGTGCACTACGAGCCCTTCGAGTCGCCGCTGGAGACCAACCCCATGCAGCCCGACAACCCGGCGGCCAAGAGCAATCCGGTCGCGCGGCTGTTCGAGGGCATCACCGACACCTTCGGCACCGCTAAGGAGTTCCCCTACGTAGGTACCACCTACCGGGTGACGGAGCACTTCCACTACTGGACCAAGCACGCCCAGCTCAATGCCGTCACCCAGCCAGAGGCCTTCGTCGAGATCGGCGAGGAACTGGCGCGGGAGAAGAACATTGCCGCGGGCGACAAGGTGCGGCTGCGCTCCAAGCGCGGTCAGGTCATCGCCAAGGCGGTGGTGACCAAGCGCATCCGGGCCCTGAACGTGGACGGCCGCAAGGTGCACACCATCGGCATCCCGATCCATTGGGGGTTCAAGGGGGTGACCAAGCCGGGTTACCTGGCCAACAACCTCACCCCCTTCGTCGGCGACGCCAATTCCCAGACGCCCGAGTTCAAGGCGTTCCTGGTGAACATCGAGAAGGTCTAGGGAGGTTGCCATGTCATTACAGTCGCTTGATATAAGGCGGCGCTCGGCGACCACCACCGAGATGCCCCAGGTGCGCGAGACCCTCGAGGTGGCCAAGCTCATCGATATCTCCCAATGTATCGGGTGCAAGGCCTGCCAGGTGGCGTGCGGCGAGTGGAACGATCTGCGCGCGGACGTTGGGACTAACGTCGGGGTCTACACCAACCCGGCCGATCTGGGGCCGGAGACCTGGACCCTGATGCGCTTCAGCGAGGTGGAGGTCAAGGGTCGGCTGGAGTGGCTGATCCGCAAGGACGGGTGCATGCACTGCGGCGACCCCGGTTGCCTCAAGGCCTGCCCCGCCCCTGGGGCCATCATCCAGCGCGCCAACGGCATCGTGGACTTCCAGCAGGAGCACTGCATCGGCTGCACCTACTGTCTGACCGGCTGCCCCTTCAACATCCCCCGCTTCGGCGCGGTGGACAAGAAGGCCTACAAGTGCAGCCTCTGTTCGGACCGGGTGGAGGTGGGTCAGGCCCCGGCCTGCGCCAAGGCCTGCCCCACCGGCGCCATCCGCTTCGGCAGCAAGGCGGACATGCTCGCCCACGCCCAGAAACGGGTCGCCGACCTCAAGGAACGGGGCTACGCCCAGGCGGGCGTCTACGATCCCCCGGGGGTGGGCGGGACCCACGTGGTCTACGTCCTGCCCCATGCGGATCAGCCCGGGCTCTACGATGGCCTGCCCAAGGACCCGACCATCAGTCCGCAGGTGGAGATCTGGAAAGGTATCGCCAAGCCGCTGACCATCGCCGGCATGGCGGCCGTCGTCCTCGCCAGCCTCTATCACTACGTGACCAAAGGTCCCAATGAGGTCTCTAAGGAACTGGAGAAGGAGGAAAATTCATGATCCGCGACCCCAAAGACCTGGTCCGTTACACGGCCTCGCAGCGCTCCAACCACTGGACGGTGGGGATCAGCTTCATCCTCCTCGCCCTCTCCGGCCTGGCCTTCTTCCACCCGGCCTTCTGGCCCCTGACCCAGCTTTTCGGCGGCGGTACCTGGACGCGCATCCTCCATCCCTATTTCGGGGTGTTGATGACCTTGTCCTTCCTGATCCTGGGGATACGCTTCTTCAAGCTCAACCTCATGGGCAAGGTGGACTTCCAGTGGCTGGGCCGCATCGGCGAGATGATCGACGGCGACGACCACAACATGCCCGAGCAGGGCAAGTACAACGGCGGCCAGAAGCTCCTCTACTGGCTGCTGTGGCTGTGCGTCCTGGCCCTGGCCGGTTCCGGCGTCGTCCTCTGGCGCGACTGGTTCCAGTTCCCGGTGGAGTTCGTGCGCTGGGCGGCGGTGGTGCATGCGGCCACCGCGGCGCTGATGATCATCCTCATCTTCGTCCACGCCTACGCCGCCATCTGGACTAAGGGCACCATCCGCGCCATGTGGTACGGCCGGGTCACCCGCGCCTGGGCCAAGCAGCACCATCGCGCCTGGTTCCGGCAGATGACCGGGGAATGAGTAACCCTGGGCCCTAATCAGCGGTTCGACTCAGCTGTGGGGACCCGGGAATGGGTCCCCTGTTCGCCGGGCGGCAACCTCGCCGCCCGGTTTTTGTTTGCTCCCAAAAGGACGGCAAGTCCCAGAGAGCCAGATCACCAGTGACCAGCCCCATGGATATTCCCATCCCGGCCGATCCCTCCGGCATGAACCCCAGCAGCGGGGATTACCCCCGGCTGCGCCTGCCCGGCGGCCGCCTATTCACCGAGCGCGCCAACCGGCTGCGCCAACTGGCCCAGGGTCACAGTCTGGGTGAGTTCCTCTTGTTTTCCGCCAACCTGGCGGATGCGCAGCAGGCGCTGTTTGACACTTACCCGGACATCCCCCTGCCCGATCTTGCCTTTCTGCAACGCTGCCAGGAGCATGGCATGGCGCCCCTGGCCCCGGCGGGCTGGGCGCTGGACCCGAGCTGGCGCCCGGTCTTGGCGCGGCTGGTGGCGCAGATCCAACAAGATCCCGCCCTGCCCCCCATGGCCCAGGCCGCCCTGAGGCGCCTCGCCCAGGCGCCCGCCATAGGAGCCGGGACCAAGGTGACGGCTGAGCCAGGGAAGGTCACTCAGACGGAGACTCCCTCCCTACCCCTGGCGTTTGAGGACGAGGGTGATCAGGAGGATGGGGATCAGCCCCTGACCGATGCGGCGCTAGCCGCCCCGGACTGGACCGAGTCCCAAGCCCGACTCATCCTTGATGACGATATCACTGGCCTCGACCTGGCCACCGCCCCTTTCATCGGTGCCGCCCTGCAGGTCCACTGGACCCGGCTGGCCGCCCATCTGACCCCGGACCAGGTCGCTCCACCTGCCGATAAGGCCCTCTGTCCGGTATGCGGCTCGCCGCCGGTGGCCGCCGTCATCCGCGCCGGGGTCGAGGATGCCGGCCTGCGCTATCTCCACTGCGCCCTGTGCAACAGCCAATGGCATCGGGTGCGGGCGGAGTGCAGCCAGTGCGGCAACGACCGCGACTTGGGTTATTACCACCTGGAGGGGCGCCAGGACGATCCGGTGAGCGCCGAGGCCTGCCCGGCCTGCCAGGGTTACCTCAAGATCTGCCGCCTCGACAAGGACCACCTGGCGGAGCCCTTGGCCGACGACCTGGCTAGCCTGACCTTGGACCTCCTGCTGGGCGAGGAAGGCTTCGCCCGCGCCGGCCTCAATCTGTTGCTATGGCAGGGTACTGAAACCGCCGAGGGTGGCCAGAGTCGGTTTCAAGAGATGCTATGACCCCGAGGGATAGGACATCGGTAAACCCGCACCCTGGTCAAGGACCAGCCTTCTGGCGTCCACCCAGCGTAGATCTCATCCTGCGCTGGCCAGGCGTGCAAAGCCTGATCGCGGCTCATGGGCGGGAGTCGGTAGTTACAACCGTCCGCGAGCTTCTGGCTGAGGCCCGCGCCAAGTGGGCTCGCAAGCCGGTGACCGAGGCCACGTTGGACGAGGCCAATCTGGCCGATAAATCCTTGGACGAGCCTTCTCTGGCCAGGGAGCCAATGGACGAGGCCAGCCTGGTCCCCCAACTCGCCGCCCGCCTCACCGCGCGACTGGCCCCGCGCCTGCGGCCCGTCTTCAACCTCACCGGCACCGTGCTGCATACCAACCTAGGCCGGGCGCCCCTGCCGGAGGAGGCCATCCAGGCCCTGGTCACCGCCGCCCGCGAGGCCTGCGCCCTGGAATACGACCTGGATTCGGGTGGGCGCGGTGACCGTGACGACCTGGTCGCCGACCTGCTACGGGAACTCACCGGTGCCGAGGCCGCCACGGTGGTCAACAACAATGCCGCCGGCGTCTTCCTGCTGCTCAACTCCCTGGCGCGCAAGAAGCAGGTCATCGTCTCCCGGGGCGAGCTCGTCGAGATCGGCGGCGCCTTCCGCATCCCCGACATCATGCGGAGCGCCGGCGCCCGGCTCGTCGAGGTCGGCACCACCAACCGCACCCATCGGCGGGACTTCGCCGCCGCCATTGGCCCGCGCACCGCCCTGCTGATGAAGGTCCATGCCAGCAACTACGCCATCCAGGGCTTCACTCAGGCCGTGCCGGAGGCGGAACTGGCCAACCTGGCCCATGAGCGGGGTCTGCCTTTCGTCGTCGATCTGGGCTCCGGCGCCCTGGCCAACCTGGAGCGCTGGGGCCTGCCGCACGAACCGACCCCCCGGGAGACCCTCGCCGCCGGCGCCGATCTGGTGGCCTTCTCCGGCGACAAGCTCCTCGGCGGCCCCCAGGCCGGGCTGCTGGTGGGGCGCAAGGACCTCATTGCCGCGATCAAGCTCAACCCCCTCAAACGCGCCCTGCGGCTGGGCAAGATCAGCCTCGCCGCCCTGGAGGCGGTGCTGCGCCTCTATCGGGATCCGGACCGCCTCGCCGAGCGCCTCACCACCCTGCGGCTGCTCAGCCGCCCCCAAGAGGACATCGCCGCCCTGGCGACGCGTCTGCTACCCGCCCTCCGGCAAGCCCTGGCGAACTGGCCAGTGGTTGTCAGCGCCGAGCCCGTCCTGAGCCAGATCGGCAGCGGCTCCCTGCCCGTCGATCGGCTGCCGAGTCAGGCTCTGGTGATCCGGCCCCAGGGCACCCGCGCCGGGGTGCTGCACGCGCTCCAAGCCGCCTTGCGGGGCCTGCCCCGACCCATCATCGGCCGCATCGCCGAGGATGCCCTGCGCCTGGATCTGCGCTGTCTGGAGGACGAGGCGGGATTTCGGGAGCAGTTGCGTTTGCTGGTTGGGATTCAACCGGCCGGTGTGGTGGCGGCGGGAGTTCCCGCTAAGCCTGCCCTGGGCGAAGACGATGCCCGGGGCCTGGTTGTCACCGTTGATGCCGAGTCAGGGGAGGGCTCGCATCACACCACCAGTGCCACCCTCGCTGAAAGTCCTCCGGTCGCTGCTGATGCCCAATTCGCCGGCACCGTGCAACTCGTCACCGAGGGCGGCGCGACAGGCCCGATCAGCCGAGGCGGCCCGGGGGCGGCTGAGCCAGGGGCGCGGCCATGATCATCGGGACCGCCGGCCATATCGACCACGGCAAGACCGCCCTGGTGCGCGCCCTCACCGGCGTCGACACCGACCGCCTGCCGGAGGAGAAGGCCCGCGGCATCACCCTCGACCTGGGCTATGCCTACCAGCCCTTGCCCTCTGGCGAGGTCCTGGGCTTCATCGATGTCCCCGGCCACGAAAAGCTGGTCCACACCATGGTGGCCGGGGCTACGGGGATCGACTTCGTCCTGCTGGTGGTGGCCGCCGACGATGGCCCCATGCCCCAGACCCGCGAGCACCTGCAGGTCCTGGATCTGCTGGGTCTGGACCAGGGGGCCGTCGCCCTGACCAAAATCGACCGGGTAAGCCCGGAACGGCGGTGGGCGGCTGAGGCCGAGGTGGCCGCCCTCCTCGCCGGGTCCGCGCTGGCCGGCCAGCCGCTCTTCCCGGTCAGCGCCCTCACCGGCGAGGGCGTCGCCGCCTTGCAAGACCATCTGGCCGCGGTAGTGGCTCAGGTGAGAAAGCACAGTCCAGGCCGCTGCCGGCTGGCCATCGACCGCAGTTTCACCCTCACCGGCATCGGCACCCTGGTCACCGGCACCCTCTACAGCGGGGAGGTGCGGGCCGGCGACCGGCTGCTGCTCGCTCCCGCCGGCTGCGAGGTGCGGGTGCGGGGCCTGCGCGCCCAGGACCGGCCCGTGGCGGTTGGCATGGCGGGCCAGCGCTGCGCCCTGCAACTGGCGGGGCATGATCTCCACGCCGGGGACATCCGCCGGGGCGACTGGGTCCTCGATCCGGCGCTGAATTTCCCCACCGACCGCCTCTCGGTCGCGGTGCGGCTCCTGGCCACGGAGGAGCGGCCCCTGCGCCACTGGACCCCCGTGCATCTGCACCTGGGCGCCGCCCATGTCATGGCCCGGGTGGGCCTGCTGGAGGGGGAGAGCCTGGCGCCGGGCCAGGAGGGCCTGGCGGATCTGGTCCTGGAGCGACCCATCGCCGCCCTCAACGGCGATCGTTGCATCCTCCGCGACCAATCCGCCCGCCGCACCCTGGGCGGGGCGCGGGTACTCGACCTGGCGCCGCCCAATCGCGGCCGACGCAAGCCCCAGCGCCGGGCCTGGCTGGGTGCCTTCACCGGCCAGCCGCCCCTGGCGGCCCTCCCAACCGCCCTGGCGCAGGCCCCGCTGGGACTGGACGTGACGCGCTTCATCGCCCAGTGGAACCTGGACCCCGGGACCGAGACGGTCATCACCGCCTTGCCCGATACCCTGGCCCTGAGCACGCCCGCCGGCCCGATGCTCTTCACGGCCGACCAGTGGCGCCAGTGGCGCGAGCGGGTGCTGGCGGTACTGGCGGCGGAGCACGCCCGCGCCCCGGACTACCTGGGCCCGGATCGTGAGCGCCTGCGCCGTCTGGCCGCGCCCAACCTGGCGCGCCCCCTCTTCGGCCCCCTGGTGGACGGCCTCATCGCCGATGGCGCCGTCGTCCGCACCGGCCCCTGGCTGCACCTTCCCAGTCACGAACTGCGGCTGACGGCCGAGGAGGAGGCCCTCTGGCGCACCGCCATCGCCCCGCGCCTGGCGGAGACCCCCTTCAACCCGCCCCGGGTGCGTGACCTGGCCCGTAGCCTGGATCGGGAAGAGGACCAGGTGCGTCGCTTACTCAAGCGCTTGGTGGGCCTCGGGGAGGTCTTTCTGGTCGCCCAGGACCACTACTTCACCCGAAAGGCCGTGGCCCGGCTGGCGGCCATCGCCGCCGACTTGGCGGAGCGGGACGGCGCCGCTCGGGCCGCCCCCTTCCGCGACCGCATCGGCACCGGGCGTAAGGTGGCCATCCAGATCCTCGAATTCCTCGACCGCCTCGGGTACACCCGCCGCATCGGCGATGACCATCGCGTCTTTCGGGACAGCCTGCTGGACCTGGAGGCGCCCAGCGGGGACAATCCACCTTGATGCGGCGAACAACTGGAAGGGCATCGCTATCCGGTGAGGCGGCCGGTCTTCAAAACCGGTTGGGGCCGTCAGACGGTCCTGGGTGGGTTCGACTCCCACGCCCTTCCGCCACTTTAAAACAATAGCTTACTCCCATACCCATTCCCCGCCGGTCTGCCCAAGTCGCCTGATATTGCCCCTATCCTGTGCTGTTACGGGTAGCTATTTTGCCACCCGTCCTGTCAATCCCCCTTAGTTGTATCCAAGGGAGCCCGCCTGGCCCGGAACCCCAGGCTGTTTGCTGACTTAAACCAGGACCCACCCATGATCGAGGAAACCATGACTGAGGAAGCTGCCGCCCCGGCCGTACCCCGCCTGACCACCCTGACTCACGGCGGCGGCTGCGGCTGCAAGATCGCCCCCAAGGTACTGGAGGAGGCCCTCAAGGGGCTGTCCATCGGCTTCGAGCACCCAGACCTGATGGTGGGCAGCGCCACCGCCGACGACGCCGCGGTGTTCCGCCTCAATGACCGCCAGGCCCTGGTGGCCACCACCGATTTCTTCATGCCCATCGTCGACGATCCGACGGACTTTGGCCGCATCGCCGCCACCAATGCCATCTCCGATGTCTACGCCATGGGTGGCACCCCCATCCTGGCCCTGGCCATCGTCGGCATGCCCGTGAACACCCTACCCATCAGCGTGGTGCGGGAGATCATGGCTGGGGGCGCCACCGTCTGCCGGGATGCCGGCATTCCCCTGGCCGGGGGCCACTCCATCGATTCCCCCGAGCCCATCTACGGCCTGGCGGTCATGGGTCTGGTGTCCCCGGAGCGGGTCAAGCGCAACGACGGCGCCCAAGCCGGCGATGCGCTCATCCTCGGCAAGCCCCTGGGGGTCGGCATCCTCAGTGCCGCCCTCAAGCAGGGCAAACTCGACGCCCCGGGCTATGCCGCCATGCTGGCCACCACCACCCAGCTCAACAAGGTCGGCATGACCCTCGGGGCCATGGACGGCGTCCATGCCATGACCGACGTCACCGGCTTCGGCCTGCTGGGCCATCTGCTGGAGATCTGCCGCGCCTCACGGGTCGCCGCTTGCCTCGACTGGGCGAACATCCCGCGGCTGGCGGCAGCCTTGCCCTTCCTCGAGGTCGGGGTGGGACCGGGGGCCATCGACCGCAACTGGGCTAGCTACGGCGCCGAGGTCACGCTCGACCCTGGCCTGCCGGATACGGCGCGGCGCCTGCTATGCGACCCCCAGACCAGCGGCGGCCTGCTGGTCGCCTGCAACCCGGAACAGGAAGCGGCCGTGCTGGCGGCCTACCAAGCGGCGGGCTTCGGCCAGGCGGTCCGCATCGGCACCCTGGAGGCCGGTACCCCCGGCATCCGGGTCGCATGAAATTTGGCGAGAATGATCACCACCTGGGACTAACGCCATCTTTCATCATCAGGGGTGCGAGGGAGAATCCGGATGACGGTTGGCGTGAAACACACCAACGGAGCCTTTCATCTGCTGGGGTGTGGCTTACCCCATCATGACAGTTAGTGTGAAAGCCACGGCATAGTCTTTCATCATGCAGGGGTGGGGCGCACCCCTGATGACGGTTTGCGCGGCCAGGCCCGAGACCGCGCGTCCGCTGGCACTTGAGCTGGTGAATACGGGCACCAAATTGATTTGTTCACAAAAACAACACCACCAACAAAGCGAGGAAGACTCCACATGATCTACGCCAATCCGAACACCCCCGGCGCCGTCGTCAACTTCCGCGACCGTTACGACAACTTCATTGGTGGCCA
>CALMDH010000168.1:0-7376 GCA_937862735.1 uncultured Gammaproteobacteria bacterium | reverse complement strand
GCCCGACCGCCCGACCGCCCGACCGCCCGACCGCCCGACCGCCCGACTGCCCCGCCAGGACCCGCCTCAGCCATCCCTCACCGAGATGCCCTCCATGACTACCAAACCCGTCACCCGCTCGACCTTGGCCGCCATGAAGGAGCGGGGTGAACGCATCGTCACCTTGACCTGCTACGACGCCAGTTTCTGTCGCCTACTGGAGGAGGCGGGGGTGGACGTCCTGCTGGTGGGGGATTCCCTCGGGATGGTGGTGCAGGGTCAGGAGACCACGGTGCCCGTGACCCTGGAGCAGATGGTCTATCACAGTGCCTGCGTGGCGCGGGTGCGCCGGCGGGCATTTCAGGTGGTGGACATGCCTTTTCTCAGCTATGCCAGCCCGGAGCAGGCCCTGGCCAGCGCCGGTCGGCTGATGCGGGAGGGCGGGGCGCAGATGGTCAAGCTGGAGGGCGGGGCCCATCTGGTGGAGACGGTGAAGCGCCTGACCGCCCATGGGGTCCCGGTCTGCGGCCACCTGGGCCTGCTGCCCCAGTCCATCCACCGCCTGGGTGGTTACCGTTATCAGGGGCGCGACCAGGCTGCCGCCCTGGCGATCCTGGAGGATGCCGTGGCCTTGCAGGAGGCCGGGGCGGGGCTGCTGGTCCTGGAATGCGTCCCGGCGGACCTGGCCCGGGAGATCGTCTGCGCCCTGCGCATCCCGGTGATCGGGATCGGCGCCGGTAACGGCTGCGATGGTCAGGTCCTGGTGCTCTACGATCTTCTCGGGCTCAATCCCCGGGGTGCGCCGCGCTTCAGCAAGGACTTCCTGGCCGGGCGCGACAGCCTGGCCGCGGCGGTCGCGGCCTACGCGGCGGCGGTGCGGGACGAGACCTTCCCCGGCCCGGAGCAGACGGCCTACTGAGCCGCACCCATGACCCTCGAAACCTGCGAACGAATCGCCACCCTGCGCGAGCGGGTCGCCGCCTGGCGCCACGCGGGCCAGCGGATCGGCTTTGTCCCCACCATGGGGAACCTCCATGCCGGTCACCTGGCCCTGGTGGCCGAGGCGCGTCGCCTGGCGGAGCGGGTGGTGGTGAGCATCTTCGTCAATCCCCTCCAGTTCGGGCCCCAGGAGGACTTAGCCGCCTATCCCCGTACCCTGGCGCGGGACCAGGAACTGCTGGCCGGGGCGGGGACCGACCTGCTCTTCGCCCCCACCGTCGAGGCCGTCTATCCTCGGGGTCAGGCGGAGCAGACGCGGGTGGAGGTGCCGGGTATCTCGGACATCCTGTGCGGGGCCAGCCGGCCTGGCCATTTCGTCGGCGTGGCCACCGTCGTGTGCAAGCTGTTCAACATGGTCCAGCCAGACCTGGCGGTCTTTGGCGAGAAGGACTTCCAGCAGCTCCAGGTCATCCGCCTCATGACCCTGGACCTGAGCCTGCCCGTCGCGGTCCATGGCCTGGCGACGGTGCGCGAGGCCGACGGATTGGCCATGAGCTCCCGCAACGGCTATCTGACGGCGGAGGAGCGGGCCCGGGCCCCGGCCCTCTACCAGACGCTGCGGCGCTGCGCCGAGCGGCTGCGCCAGGGCCAGGACATCGCCACCGTAGAGGGCCAGGCGGGGGAGGAGATCGCCGCCGCTGGCTTCGGTCCGGATTACTTCAGCGTGCGCCGTGCCGCCGATCTCGCGCTCCCCCAGGCGGGGGATCGGGAGTTGGTGGTCCTGGCCGCGGCTCGCCTGGGACGGGCGCGACTGATCGACAATCTGCGCGTCGAGCGCTGAACCGGGTTATGTTGCGGCGCAGCAGAATTTGACAACTTGCCCGCCATTTTGAAATACAATGTCGCCCATTGCTTTTTTCGGCTTCTGCCTTAGGTCCGCCAGAGGATTTCCCCCATGCAACTGACTTTGCTCAAGTGCAAACTGCATCGTGCCTGCGTGACTCACGCCGAGCTCGATTACGAGGGCTCCTGCGCCATCGATGAGCGTCTGATGGCTTTGGCGGGAATCCGCGAGTACGAACAGATCCAGATCTACAACGTCACGAATGGCGAGCGTTTCACGACCTACGCCATCCGCGCCGAGGGTGGTTCCCGGGTCATATCCGTCAATGGCGCCGCCGCCCACAAGGCCTCCCCGGGCGATCGGGTGATCATCTGCGCCTACGCCGCCATGGATGCCGCCGAGGCCGCGGCCTTCAGCCCCAGCTTGGTCTACCTCGACGAGCACAATCGCGTCATCCGCACGGGTGACGCCATCCCGGCGCAGGCGGCCTGAGGCCCGCCGTCGGGTCCGCTCCGCCCAGTTCGGGAATCACCGTTTCGACCCGGCGCGGAACTTCATCCTTCCGCTGACCGGCGACCCTCCGGCGGCCCGGGCCAGCCGGAATTTTTTTGCCCCAGCCCTAGCCCCAGTCCAGCCACGCGAAGCTGGCATGAGAGGATGCGATAAGCCATGAAAAAGCCCCTTAAGGTCACCATCACCGGCGCCGCCGGTAATATCGGTTATGCCCTGGCCTTCCGCGTCGCCGCTGGCGACGTCTTTGGTCCAGACCAACCCGTCATCCTGCAACTGATGGAACTGCCCATGACCATGGGCCCCCTGGGCGGGGTCGGCATGGAGATGGAGGACTGCGCCTTTCCCCTGGTCCATGACGTGGTGCTGACGGACGATCCCAAGGTCGGCTTCCGCGATACCGATTACGCCCTGCTGGTGGGCGCCAAGCCCCGCACCAAGGGCATGGAGCGTAGCGACCTGATCAGCGAGAACGCCCGCATCTTCTCCACCCAGGGGCGGGCTATCAACGATTACGCCTCCCGCGAGGTCCGCGTCATGGTGGTCGGCAACCCCGCCAACACCAATGCCATGATCGCCGCCGCCAACGCCCCGGACCTGCCCCGGGAGCGTTTCACCGCCATGGCCCGTCTGGACCACAACCGCGCCATCGGCATGCTGGCCAAGAAGACTGGCACCCTGCCGGGTGACATCAAGCGCATGATCGTCTGGGGCAACCACTCCCCGACCATGCACACCGACCTCACTCACTGCACCGTCAAGGGCCAGCCGGCCATGAGTTTGGTGGCGGAGCATTGGTACAAGGATGTCATGGTCCCCACCGTCCAGCGCCGGGGCGCGGCCGTCATCGAGGCCCGCGGCGCCTCCTCCGCCGCCTCCGCCGCCGCCTCGGTGGTCGATCATGTGCGCGACTGGTTCCTCGGCACCCCCGAGGGCGACTGGGTGAGCATGGGCGTCCATTCCGACGGCAGCTACGGCATCCAGGAAGGCCTGGTCTATTCCTTCCCCGTGACCTGCCAGGCGGGCAATTACCAGATCGTCCCGGGCCTGGAGGTCACTGACTTCGGCAAGGAACGTATGAAGGTGACCGAGCAGGAGCTGCTCGGTGAGCGTGAGATCGTTGCCGAGCTGCTCTGATCCGGGACCCCCTCTGCTCTCCTGAACTCACGGCACCGTTCAGACCCCCTCCCCCGCCAGGGGGGAGGGAGGGCGTGGCCGCGATTGACTGACCCCCTCTCCCCCGCCAGGGGGGGAGGGAGCAAGACAGCTCCTCTCCCCTCGTGGGAGAGGGGTTGGGGAGAGGGGGTAAGACTAAGCGATAACCTCCAGTTATCGCTGAACAATTCCTGGCGTGGCCTCCCAGATCCTGGCCGACCTACCCCGCCAGTGCCTGGTCGTACAGCGACTCATAGTGCCGCGCGCTGGCGGTCCAACTGAAGTCCTGGGCCATGCCGTTGAGGGCCAGTTGCCGCCAGCGTTCGGGCTGATCCCGATAGAGGTGGATGCAGCGCTCCATCGCCTCCCAAAGACCCTCCCGGGTGGCCGGTCCGAAGCAGAAGCCGGTACTCTCCCCGCGCTCGATCCCCGCGCTACCGGCGTCGATCACCGTATCCGCCAGGCCCCCCGTGCGGCGCACTAGGGGCACGGTGCCGTAGCGCAGGCTGTAGAGTTGGTTGAGGCCGCAGGGTTCGAAGCGGGAGGGCATGAGGAAGGCGTCACTACCGGCCTCGATGCGATGGGCCCGGGCCTCGTCATAGCCAACGGTGATACCCACCCGGTCGGGGTGGGCCTGGGCGGCGGCCAGCAGGGCCTTCTCCGTCGCCTTCTCCCCGGAGCCCTGGAGGATGAACTGGGTGTTGGGATGCGCCAGCAGTCGCGGCAGCACCCCTAGGATCAGGTCCGCCCCCTTCTGCGGGACCAGGCGGCCGATATGACCGAAGACCAGAGCTTCCTCGTTGCGCGGCAGGCCGAACTCCCGCTGCAGGGCCAGCTTGTTCTCCGCCTTGAGACTGAAGCTGTCCGCGTCGTAGGGTTGCGGGATGTGACTATCCGTGGCCGGGTCCCAAGCGCGGTAGTCGATGCCGTTGAGGATGCCGGAAAAGCGCCAGCCCAGCCCCGTCAGGAGACCGTCCAGACCGCAGCCCAGCTCCCTGGTCATGATCTCACGGGCATAGGTGGGGCTGACGGTGTTGACGCGGTCGGCGAAGACGATGCCGCCCTTGATGAAGGAAAGTTGCTTGTGGAACTCCAGGCTGTGGAGGGTCCAGAACACCTCGGGGAGGTGCAGCCGGTCGAAGGTGGCGCGGTCGAAGAGCCCCTGGTAGGCGAGGTTGTGGATGGTGAAGACGGTGGCGGGGCGGTCCGGCTGGCCATGGAGCAGGGCGGGGACCAGGCCGGTCTGCCAGTCGTTGCAGTGGATGAGCTCCGGGCGCCAGTCCAGGACCGGGCAACCCAGGCCGATGCGGGTGATGGCCTCGCAGAAGAGCATGAAGCGGTCGGCGTTGTCGCCCCAGTCGCGACCGCTGGTGTCGGTGTAGGGATTGCCCTCGCGGGCGAAGTGTTCCGGGGCCTCCACCAGGTAGGTCGGCACCTCGCTGTTGGGCAGGCGCCCGCCCAGGATACGCGCCGTACGCCCCATGAGGGGGAGGCGGACGTCGCCCAGGGGCCGCAGTTCGCGTAACTGGCGCAGGGCCTGGGGGTAGGCGGGGATGATCAGGCGGGCGTCGTGACCGATCTCGCGCAGGGCGGCGGGCAGGGCTCCGGCCACGTCGGCGAGGCCACCGGTCTTGATCAGGGGATGGGCCTCGCTGCTGGCGAACAGGATGCGGCGGCGACTGGTGGAGGATTGGGCGTCGATGGCGAGGCGCTCCCATGCTGGGCCTTTCCCGCGAGACCAGGCGCCGCTACCTCAAGGGTAGCGGGCGGGCCACAACCTCACGCGATCCGGCCAGGATTATGACGAAGACCGTTCTGGCGCACGCGGGCAGGCGTCCCTGATCGCCGCCTGGTGGTAGAATCAGCCCCCTGGCCCGCAAAAGGGCACAAACTAGCATAAAAGGGCCCGCGCGGTCATCGCGCCGCAAGCTTTCGGGAATGGAAACTGGGCCTGCTTTCGGCGCTGCGCGGTGCCCGGTGTCTTGCGGGTGGGCGGAGCGCCACCAGCCGTCAGGAGTCCGCCGTCATGGCGTTAGTCAACGAGACCCCGCAATGGAAGGCCCTCGAGGCGCACTGGAAGCAGATGTCCGCAGTCCAGATGCGCGACCTATTCGCCGCCGATCCGGGGCGCGCCACGCGCCTGTCGCGCCGCGCCCCCCACCTCTTCGTCGATTTCTCCAAGAACATCGTCACCGACGAGACCCTGCGCCTGCTGCTCGATCTGGCCGAGGCCCGTGACCTCGGCGGCTGGATTCGTCGCATGTTCCGCGCCGAGCACATCAACAACACCGAGGACCGCGCCGTCCTGCATGTCGCCCTGCGTAACCGCGCCAATCACCCCATCATGGTGGATGGCGAGGACGTCATGCCCGGCATCAACGCCGAACTGGAGAAGATCGACCGCTTCGTCACCGCCGTGCGCAGCGGTGACTGGTCCGGCTTCACCGGCAAGCCCATCCGCGACGTGGTCAATATCGGCATTGGTGGCTCCAACCTGGGACCCCTGATGGTGTGCGAGGCCCTGCGCCATTACCAGACCAGCGATCTGCGCGTCCACTTCGTCTCCAACGTCGATGGCACCCATCTGTGCGAGACCCTGAGCCAACTGGACGCGGAGCAGACCCTGTTCATCATCGCCTCCAAGACCTTTACCACCCAGGAGACCATGACCAACGCCCAGAGCGCCCGGCGCTGGGTGGTCAAGCACCTGGGTGACCCGGCGGCGGTGCGCGATCACTTCGTCGCCGTCTCCACCAATGCCGCTGCCGTGTCGGCCTTCGGCATCGACCCGCGCCACATGTTTCAGTTCTGGGACTGGGTGGGGGGGCGCTATTCCCTCTGGTCGGTGATCGGGGTGCCCATCGCCCTGGCGGTGGGCATGGACCGCTTCCGCCAGCTCCTGGAGGGCGCCCACGCCATGGACGACCACTTCCAGTCCACGCCCCTCAAGGACAATGTGCCGGTCATCCTCGCGCTGCTCGGCGTCTGGTACGCCAACTTCGCCGGGGCCAGGACTCATGCCGTCCTGCCCTATGACCAGTACCTCAAATACCTGCCGGCCTATCTCCAGCAGGCGGACATGGAGAGCAACGGCAAGGGCGTGACCCGCGAGGGCCTGCCGGTGACCTACACCACCGGGCCGGTGGTGTGGGGCGAGCCGGGCACCGATGGTCAGCACGCCTTCTTCCAGCTCATCCACCAGGGCACCCAACTGATCCCGGCGGACTTCATCGCCGCCGTCCGCAGCCACAACCCCATCGGGGACCACCAGGCCAAGCTAATGGCCAACTTCTTCGCCCAGACCGAGGCCCTGATGCGCGGGCGCACGGCGGCGGAGGCCCGCGCGGAGATGGAGGTGGCCGGGCTTGCCCCGGAGCGGATCAGGGCCCTGGTGCCCCATCGCACCTTCCCCGGCAACCGGCCGACCAATACCATCCTGGCGGAGCAGATCGACCCCCGCGCCCTGGGGGCACTGATCGCCCTCTACGAGCATCGCATCTTCGTCCAGGGGATCATCTGGGGCCTGAATTCCTTCGACCAGTGGGGGGTCGAGCTGGGCAAGCAACTCGCCGGGGTCATCCTGGGCGAGATGAAGGGCGGGGAGGTGGGAGAGGGGCACGATGCCTCGACGACGGCCCTGCTGAACTACTTCCTGCGCCATCGGGCCTGAGGCCATGGTGGCAGATAGGGACGGGCCTAACCGGGACGACGAGGCGCAGACCCTGCTCCGCGCCAAGCTCCTGGGCGAGACCGCCACCGCCCCCTGGCGGGAATTGCAGCGCTTCTTCGCCCAGGGAGCCGTGGTCTGGGTGGCCCCGGACCTGGACCTGATCGAGGTCGGTCTGACCATGTCCGGGGATCGGGCGGACCAGTTCCGGGCCTGGATGGATGGTGGCCGAGCCGCCCTGGTCAGCGACCGGCAGGCGCGGGACTGGCTGGCCGCCGACGC
>CALMDH010000167.1:0-15928 GCA_937862735.1 uncultured Gammaproteobacteria bacterium | reverse complement strand
TGCTGCCCTACCAACTCGCCTACAATCTCGGTCGGATCAGCGGCTATGGGGTGGCCGGCGCCCTGCTGGGCGGCCTCGGGCAGGCGGCCTTCCAGGCCCTGCCGCTGCAGCGCGTCCTCTACCTGATCGCGGCTCTCTTCATGCTGCTGCTCGGGCTGTATCTGGCCGGCTGGTGGCCGGGATTCGCCCGCCTGGAGGCCCTGGGCACGGGGCTCTGGCGCCGCGTCGAGCCCCTGGGTCGGCGCTTGCTGCCCATCCAGTCCCTGGGCCAGGCCGTGGGGGTCGGTTTCGTCTGGGCCTGGATCCCCTGTGGTCTGGTCTACAGCGTCCTGATCTGGGCCCTGGCCGCCGGCAGCGCCGTCCAGGGTGCCCTGCTGATGCTCGCCTTCGGCCTGGGCACCTTGCCGACCCTGCTGGGCATGGGCATGCTGGCGGGCCTGGCGGCGCGCTTCACGGAACAGGTCTGGTTACGCCGCCTGGCCGGGCTGCTGGTACTTGGCTTTGGGCTCCATGCCCTGTGGCAATTCTTCCAGGGCTGAAGCGGTAAAGGTTCCGATTGAGCGCTGGCGTTGGGTTGCGATAGTCCCAGGTCAACTGGTATGGGTGATCACAGAGCTGGCGGTGGCTGAGTACGGAACCGCGGGTAAGCGGTTCACCAGCCTTCTGATAAGCCGATAAGACTTCAGAAGAACCAGGCAGTCCTCAGCCCGTGACCTACCAGCGCGCCAAGGCGCAAGGGTTGGTTCACTCGGTGAAGAACTCCTGCTCCATGCGGATCTGCACCGGCTTATCGCTACCCTGGGGTTTGACCTCGATGGCGAAGTCGAGGGTCTGGGCATTCTGGACCAGGAATTCCCCAATGTAATAGATGGCCTGACCCTCGCGGATCTCGCGCATGACGATGGGCGCCTTCTGGCCGGTTTCCGTGACGATGTCCGCGCTGACCAGGGCCGGTACCGGGGTGCCGGTGGTGCCGGCCGCCTCCCGGATCACGGCGACATTGAGCAGGCCCCGGTATTTACTGCGCTGGAAACCGTAGGTGGTCGCGATCTGGGGCGAGAGGGTGTCGGCGGAAATGGCGTTGTGATGGATGGTGAAGCCGTCCACCCGGGTGCTGTTCTCGGCGAAGGACCAGGTGGGCAGGAGCAGGGCGGCGGCGCAGAGCAGGCCAAGGAATGACGGGCGTTTCATGAGGTGTTCTCCAACGGGATGATCAGGATGCGCGGTCGCGCGCCTGATGGATGGATTTCGAAAAGCGGAACAAGGGGCGGCGCGCAAGCCCGGTCGACAATGGCGCCCCTCCACGATGTGGGGCCTGATCTGATGGCGGGACCGCCGCTTTGAAAGGGCTTCGGCGCGGGGAAGCCTTCAGGCCCTCTGCCGCCGGGCCTGGCACCGATAGCGCAAGCCGCTGATTCTCAAGCTCCCTCTCCCCTGGCGGGAGAGGGTGGGGGAGAGGGGGGTCAAGACGGCTAGCTACGCGGGGGCAGGAAGGAGGGGAGTTGTTCCGGCTGGCGGATGCGAACCCGCTTGTGCCGCCCCAGGGCGCCGCTAATTACCTCGACCCGGGAGGGGGGCACGCCAAAGCATTTGGCGAGAAAGCGCCCCAGATGGGCATTGGCCTTACCGTCCACCGGCGGGGCGGTAATCCGCACCCTGAGCTGATCCCCTGCCGGTGCCTCGATGGCGTCGCCGCTGGCCCGGGGCTGGACCTTGAGGTTGAGCACCAGATCCTCGCCTTCCCACCGGTACCAATCGGCGTTATTCATGCTGATCGCCTCTGATAGCGGCTGATCGCCCTGATTGGCTTTGATCGTCGTTGATCACCGATGGGCGCCGGTATAGCGAACCTTCGCTTCCAGGGGCGACGCCGGCGCTGCGCTTGAGATCAGAAGGGGCTGCCGGTGAGCAGCTTCAAGGGCGGCAGGAGTAGCATCTGCAGCAAGATCAGACCGATGGTGACCGCGATGGGTGACAGGTCCAGGCCGCCGATCGGCGGCAGGCGCCGCTGCACCGGACGCATGACCGGGTCGGTGAGGGTGTAGAGTAGATGGACCATGGGGTTGGAGGGGTCGGTGATGACCCAGCTCAGGATCACCCGGATGATGACGGCGTAGAGGAAGACGTCGATGGTCAGCTCCACCAGGGCGGGCAGGGACCAGAGGACGGCGCCCAGGGCGGCCAGGCCCAGGCCCGCCAGGACCCCGACCAGGAAGAGCACCAGGGTCTGCACCAGCCAGGCGAGGACCAGGGAGGAGATGTCCATGCCCCGGAAACCCGGAATGTACCGCCGCAGGGGGCGCAGGACCGGGCTGGTGACCTTGACCACGAACTGGGAGAGGGGGTTGTAGAAATCGGCCTTGGTCAGTTGCAACAGAAAGCGCAGCATGACCACGAAGGCATAGAGCCCGCCCAGGGTCTGAATCAGGAAGATCAGGGGATTGGTGAGATAGTTACCGCTCATCAGCTTTTGGCCAGCAGGGTGGAGAGTTCCGCGGAACGGGCCTGGGCGGCGCGCACCGCCTCATCGATCAGGCGGGAAAAATCGCCCGCCATCAGCACCCGCAGGGCGCTTTCGGTGGTTCCGCCGGGGGAGGTCACCCGCCGGCGCAGTTCCGCCGGATCATGGCTGCTTTCCATCGCCATGCGGGCGGCGCCCAGGGCGGTCTGGATGGTCAGCAGGCGGGCGCTCTCGGTGTCCAGGCCCAGGTCGATGGCGACCTTTTCCAGTTCTTCCATGAGCAGAAAGAAATAGGCCGGGCCGCTGCCGGAGACGGCGGTGACGGCATCCAGGAGTTCCTCCCGCTCCACCCAGCGGGTCAGACCCCCGGCGCGCATGATGGTCTCGGCGCGGTTGCGCTGGCCGGGGCTGACCTCGGGGCTGGCGTGCAACACGATGGCCCCAGCCTGGATCATGGCCGGGGTGTTGGGCATGGTGCGCACCAGGGGGCGATGCCCCCCGCCCAGCCAGGCCTGGATGCTCTGCTCGCGGATGCCGGCCATCACCGAGATATAGAGCGGGACCTTGGTGGTCAGGGCCTGGCCCAGGCCGGTGCAGACCGCATGGGCCATCTGCGGCTTGACGCACAGCAGCACCACGTCGGCCTCGCTCTGGGCCAGGGCATTGTCGGCGGTGACGCGGACGCCGTAGTGGCTGGCGAGCTGGTCCCGCTTGTCGGCCTCGGGTTCGCTGACGAGGAGATGGGTCGGATCGTAGCCATCGCTGACCAAACCGGCGATCAGGCTGCTGGCCATGTGGCCACCCCCGATGAAGGCGATCGTCTCGCGTGTCATGTCTCTCAAGTTCCTGGTCTATTCGGTGAAGAGGCGTAGCTGTCGCCAGCGCACATCAGTTTGTGAGTTCCGCGCCTCCTTGGGCGGTTGCAAACGGTCATGCGGGGGCATCCTAAGTGACGGCGAGCGCCGGACCCAACCTCGCCCTGAAGCAGGGGAGCGCGAGGTCCGCGAGGGGCGCGATTCTGAGGGGGGCATTTTACTGCCGCTGACCCTAGTGACGCGGCCCAAAGATCGCCGTGCCTACCCGCACCAGGGTCGTGCCCTCGGCGATGGCCGCCTCCAGATCGTCCGACATGCCCATGGACAGGACGGGCAGGGGGCAGTCGGGGCTGGCGAGGAGGTCGCGCAGCTCCCGCAGGGCGCGAAAGGGCTGGCGCTGGGCGGCCTCGCCCACCGCCGGGGCGGGCAGACACATGAGACCGACCAGCTCCAGGTGAGGCAACTGGCGGCAGGCGGCCAGCAGTTCGGCGGCCTGGGCCGGCGGGACCCCGCCCTTGCTGTCCTCCCCGCTGATGTTGATCTCCAGGCACACCTTCAGCGGGGGCAGGTCGGGGGGACGCTGCCGGGACAGGCGCTCGGCGTGGTGAGCGGAGGTCAGGCCGTGGACCCAGGCGAAGTGCTCGGCGATCGGACGGGTCTTGTTGGTCTGGAGCTGGCCGATGAAGTGCCATTCCAGGGGCAGGTCGGCCAGGTCGGCCTGCTTGGCGAGGGCCTCCTGCAGGTAGTTTTCGCCGAAGGCGAGCTGACCGGCGCCATGGGCGGCGCGAATGGCCGCGGCCTCCTGTTTCTTGCTGACCGCCAGCAGCCGGACGCTGCCCGGGGTCCGACTGAACCGGGTCTCCGCGGCCCCGATGCGCGCCCGGACCGCCGCCAGGCGCTCCGGAACGGAGAGGGACATGTCGGGGTTCATCAAGCTTCGCCCTTGAGGAAGCGGACCAGTTTGCTCAGCGCCTGGCCCCGGTGGCTGAGCCGGTTCTTGGTCGCCGGGTCCAGTTCGGCCGAGGTGCAACCCTCGCTGGGGACCAGGAAGATGGGATCGTAGCCGAAGCCATTATCGCCCCGGGGGGCGTCGAGGAGCAGGCCCTCCCAGGTGCCCTGACAGATCACCGGCGTCGGGTCCTCGGCATGGCGCAGATAGACCATGAGGCACTGGAAGCGGGCGGTGCGCTGCTCGGGAGGGACCTCGCGGATCATCTCGATCAGCTTGTTGAGGTTGTCCAGGTCCGAGGCCCCCGGGCCGGCGTAGCGGGCGGAGTAGATGCCCGGCGCCCCGGCCAGGGCGTCGACCTCGATGCCGGAATCGTCGGCGATGGCCGCCAGGCCGCTGTGGGCGGCGGCGTTGCGGGCCTTGAGGATGGCATTCTCGACGAAGCTCAGCCCCGTCTCCGCCGCCTCCGGAACCCCCAGGGCACTCTGGGGAATGACATGGATCTCCTCGTCCGCGAGGAGGGCGTTGATCTCCCGCACCTTGCCGGCGTTGCTGCTGGCCAGGACGATGGATTCGCCGTGATGGGTCTTGGACATGGGCTACTTCTCGGTTATCCGTGGATGCGGTTCATCCGCGGGAGATATCAATATCACTGAGCCGTTTTCGGCTTTCTGGTCCGAATAGGCTTGCCGGGCCTGCCTCGTCCGCGCTGGGATCGAGCCAGGCGCGCCTGGTCCCTGCGGGTTTGGCAAGAACCTCAGGGGAGTCGGGCGTCACGCTGGGCGAGCAGGATGTCCCGGATGCCGGCCTCGGCCAGGTCCAGCAGGGCGTTCATCTCGGCGCGGCTGAACCGGGCGCCCTCGGCGGTGCCCTGGACCTCGACGAAACGGCCCTCGCCGTCCATCACCACGTTCATGTCGGTATGGGCGGTACAGTCCTCGGCATAGTCCAGGTCGAGGACGGGCACCCCCTGGTAGACGCCGACGGAGACGGCGGCGATCTGGGCGGTCAGGGGGTCACGCTCCAGCTTACCCCCATCCATGAGCTTCTGCAGCGCATCCCGCAGGGCCACCCAGGCACCACTGATGGCCGCGGTGCGGGTGCCGCCATCGGCCTGGATGACGTCGCAATCCAGGGTCAGGGTGCGCTCCCCCAGGGCCTTGAGGTCCACTGCCTGGCGCAGGGAGCGGCCGATGAGGCGCTGGATCTCCAGGGTGCGACCCCCCTGCTTGCCCTTGGCCGCCTCGCGGGGGGTGCGCTCGCCGGTGGAGCGGGGCAGCATGCCGTATTCCGCCGTGATCCAGCCGCTGCCCTTGCCCTTGAGAAAGGGCGGGACCCGCTCCTCGATGCTGGCGGTGCATAGCACGCGGGTATCGCCGAACTCAGCGAGGACCGAACCCTCGGCGTGACGGGTGAAACCCCGGGTAAAGCGCAGGTCGCGCATCTGGTCGGGGCGGCGCAGGGATGGACGCATGGTGGTGACTCGGCTGGCGGCGGAATGGGATGAAAGACGAAAAGCGAAAAGCGGTAAGACGGTAAGACGATCAGGAGATGGGGCGATAGGGCGTAAAGGCTAACAGGCGGAAAGATGGAGTTGTTGACCCCGAAACAGCTCAGGGCGGCATCTTCAATCCTGTCAGGACCCAGGTCAAATACCTGGTCTGGGTTATCATCAACCTCACGAACATGCTGACTGGGCTCCTGCGTCGGCAAGGGGGCAGGAGCTTCATCGCTGGCAGGAAAGACACCGCCCTGGGTGACAGCACCTTCGTAGAACTCCCTTCATCCAGGTTCTTTAATCACCAGGGGTGTGGACAGCCCCCCTGAGAAAAGGCAGCCGAAAAACTTTCACCCCCTCTCTTCCACCCGCGCCCTCGGTAGGAGCTACCCAGCCCATGTCCAAAAGTATGACCGCCTTCGCCCGCGAGACCCTGACCGGGGAACTGGGCGAACTGACCTGGGAGCTGCGCTCCGTCAATCACCGCTTCCTGGAGACCTTCGTCCGCCTGCCAGAGGATCTGCGCGCCCTGGAGATGGCGGTGCGCGAGCGCATCGGCGCCCGACTCGACCGCGGCAAGGTGGACGCCAGCCTGCGCTTCGCCCCGGCCACCGCCGTCGCGGGCGAGTTGCGCATCAACCGCCGCTACCTGGAACTGCTGCTCGCGGCGGGCGCCGAGGTGGGCGCGCGGCTCGGGCGGCCGCCGGCCCCCGAACCCTTCGACCTGTTGCGTTGGCCCGGGGTCCTGGAAGAGCAAAAACCGGATCTGGGACCCGTCCAAGAACAGGCCCTGGCCTTACTCGACCAGACCCTGAGCACCCTAGTCGCCTCCCGCGCCCGGGAGGGTGAGCGCCTGGCGGGCCTCATCCGCGAGCGCTGCGACCGCCTGTTGGCCTGCGTCGCCACGGTCCGCGAGCGGATGCCCCAGGTCATGGCGGAGGTGCGCCAGCGCATCCTCGATCGGCTGGATGAGGTCCGTGCCGAGCTGGACCCCAATCGCCTGGAGCAGGAGTTGGCCCTGCTCGCCCAGCGCATGGATGTGGATGAAGAGATGGACCGTCTCCAGGCCCATGTCCAGGAGGTGCGTGCGGTGGTCGCCAGCGATAAGCCGGTGGGTCGCCGCCTCGACTTCCTCATGCAGGAGCTGAACCGCGAGGCGAATACCCTGGGCTCCAAGTCCTCGGACCTGGAGGTCACTCGCCTGGCCGTGGATATGAAGGTGTTGATCGAGCAGATGCGTGAACAGATCCAAAACCTGGAGTAGCCATCCCCTTCGACGCTAACCCGAGCCGTCGCGTTTTCCGCTGATCTGGCAAGCCCCCAGGCTAGCGGGCGGACACCGGCCTATTATATTGAGGCCATCACGGTTTTTTCTTCACGCCCTGGTCCTGAGCCTGAGTACCCCTTTAGAGGCCGTGAAAAAATCTTCTTCTTCACCAGCGCTGAGTGCTGACGCCCATGGACCCCCCATCCACTGACCTTTCCCGGACCCGGCTCGACATCAGCCTGGAGCCGCGTTACCTGCATCTCTTGACCGGATTCGTGGAGGAGGCCGCCCGGGCCCAGGGGTTGGGGACCGGCGAGGCCCTGGCGCTGACGCTGGCGGCGGAGGAGATCTTTTCCTATCTCACCGGCGGCCCGGCTCGCGGGCGCGAATTGCGGGTGGAATGTCGTGGCTGTCTCTACCAGGTGACCCTGGATATCCTCTTTGCCACCACCGACCTGGATCTCCGTCTCTTCAACCTGACCTCCCGGGTCGAGGTTACCGGGGAGGAATTACCGCCAGCGATCGGGTTGCTGATCGCCGCACGCCAGGTCGATCATCTGCGCCTGCGCCATGAGAGCGGCCTCTTCCGCCTGACCCTGAGCAAGGACAAGGTCTATCCCCCGCTGGAGGCGGGTCCGCCACCGCCCCCGGCGCGGCCGGCCATCGCTTGTCGCGTGCCGGATGCCGCGGAGCTGTATCTGCTGCTCCAGGGCGTTAACGCGAACTCCCCCGGCATGCTGCCCGCGGACTTCGACCGCCCCGCCAAGGTCGCGGACATGCTGGCGGCGGGGGCCTGCCGGGCCCTCATCGCCGTCGATGCCGCGGGGCGGATCGGCGGTGGCCTGCTCTGGCAGGGGCGCGGCGAGCGCCTGGTGGAGTGTTTCGGCCCCTACCTGTTCGGCCAGCCGGCGACGACGGCCCAGCTCCTCCTCGATCATCTTCTGGCCGCCCTGGCGCGCCAACCCGGCCATGGCCTGCTCAACCGCTATCCCACCAGCTTGCTGCCCCCGGGTTATTTCGAGGTCCTTGGCGCCCGCAAGCACTATTACGGGGGCGACCGGATCGCGGATATCCCGGTCTACTATCGGCATTTGCTGGAGGACCTGGGTGCCCTGACCTGGACGCACCCCGCCCTGCGGCCCTACCTGGAGGCTGAATACCGGCGGCTGGCCTTCGCCCGGGACCTGGTCGCGGTGGGCGAGGGGGTGCTGAGCCAGTCCCCCTATTCGGTGCTGACCGTCGCCTTCAACCGCCTGGCGGATGAGGTCACCCTGACGCCCGTCTGGTGGGGGCGGGATGCCCCGGAGAACCTGGCCAGGCATCTGGAGATGCTGCGTGGCGAGGGCCTGAACAATCTCTTTTTCCAGATGGACCTGGGCCACGCCTGGCAGACCCTCTTTACCCCGGCCGTGTTGGCCGCCGGTTTTCGCCCCACCGTCCTGCTGCCCCATGCCGGCAAGGGGGATCTGCTGCTGTTCCAGTACGAGCCTGCGGCGGCGGTTGGGGAGCATCCGGCTGGTGCCCCTTCTGGCGTCTTACCAGTAGGCGAGCAGCCGGGCCAAAGGGTGGTGTGGGGAGAGGGTCGTGAGGATGGGTCAGCGGTCGCTGGCCAGCCGCCCAGCGGTCAGTCCGCGGGCGGGGAGGTTCGGGCAGGGTGAACGGCCTGAACCTGGCTGCCCTCCAGCCAGCCTACGTCCGCGGCTTCGAGCCCTACATCCCCAGCAAGCCCGACGCGGAATTGATGCGGCTCTATGGCTGCGCGCGGCTTCACCGGCTCAACAACAACGAGAACGCCCTCGGGGCGCCGCCCGCCGCCCAGGCCGCCCTGCGCGCCTTCGACCCCAGCCGGGCCGCCATCTACCCCAGCGGCGATGCCTATTACCTGCGCCAGCGGCTGGGCGCCCGCTTTGGCAAGGACCCGGATCAGTTCCTGGTCGGCAACGGCGCCAACGAGGTCATCGCCTTCGTCATCAAGGCTTTCTGCGAGCAGGGCGACAATATCGTGACCGCCGACCGTACCTTCGCCGTCTACGAATGGGTGGCGACCTTCTCCGGCATCGAGCCGCGCCTCATCCCCCTGCGGGATTTCGCTTTCGACGACGAGGGCATGCTGGCGGCCATGGATGGGCGGACCAAGGTGCTGTTCGTCTGCAACCCCAACAATCCCACTGGCCAGTACTGGGACCGGGAGCGGCTGGGGCGTTTTCTGCAACGGGTGGCGGGCCGCTGCGTCGTGGTCATTGACGAGGCCTATCGCGAGTTCGTCGAGGCCGAGGACTTTCCCGACGGCATGGCGCTCATCGATGAGCATCCCAACCTGGTCGTCTTTCGCACCTTTTCCAAGGCCTATGGCCTGGCCGGCCTGCGGATCGGCTATCTCGCCGGCCAGCGGGAGCTGGTCGATGCCATCCGCCGCACCTGTATCGTTTATTCCGTCAATGCCCTGGGGCAACTGGCGGCGGAGGCGGCCCTTGACGATGACGACCACCTGGCGCGTACCCGGGCTCTGGTCCGGGAGAGCAAGGCCCTGCTGCGGGAGGAGTTACGCCGCCTGGGCCTGCCCTATGTCACGGGGGAGGGCAACTTCGTCATGATCCAACTTCCCTTCAGCGACACCCTGGCCTATCGCCGGCTGATGGGGCTGGGTTTCATGATCCGGTCCATGACCAGCTTCCGCTTTCCCAACTGGATCCGGGTCAGCCTGGACCGGGTGGCGGTCATGGATGGCCTGCTGGCCGCCTTGCGGACGCTGGTGCGCTAGACGGTGACGCGGCAAGGGTCCCCGTGCCATGCATGACGAGACCAGTCCCCGCCCCCTCCTCAGCCTAGAATTCAGCCTGCTGGCGGGGATCTCCTTCTTCGCCTTCTGCAACCTGGCGGTCTTCTACGGCTTTCATGCCTACCTGGGCCAGATCGGCATCGCCCCGGAGTGGCGGGGTTTTCTGCTGGGCCTGGAACCCTTCACCGCCTTCGTGCTGCGACTGGTGCTCATCCCCCTCATCGGCGTCGGCAACGCGACCCGGGTGCTGTTGGCGGGCCTGCTGCTGCTGGTTCTGGTGCTGGTCAGTTATCGCTGGGCCCTGACCGTCCCCAGCCTCGCCCTGCTGCGCATCTTCCATGGGGCTGCCTTCGTGGTGCTGGTCTCGGCGTGCATCAACCTGGTGGTGCGCTTCATTCCGGAGGACCGGAGCGCTCAGGGCTTCAGCCTCTTCAGCCTGACGACCCTCCTGCCCTACGCCATCATGCCGCCGCTGGCGGAACGGCTGCTGCCCTGGTTCGGCGGCGCGGCCAACCTCTATGCGGGGGTGGCGCTGCTGGCGATCCCGGCCCTCCTGCTGCTGGCCTGGGGGGGTCCCCGGCTGGAGGCGGCCCTGGCGGGTCTGGGCCAGGGCCTGACCCGCCGTCCCAGCTGCGCCGAGCTGGTGGCGGACCTGCGGGAACCGGCGGTGCGGGCCCTGCTGGCCTTCAACCTGTGCTTTTATCTCAGCTATAGCGCGGTCTTTTATTTTCTGAAGGACTTTGGCGGTCACCTGGAGGGTCATGCCGTCGGAGATTTCTTCCTGTTCTCCACCGCGATGATCCTCGCCCTGCGCCTGGCCAGCGGTCTGGTCCTTGACCGCCTCCCCAAGCTGCTCTTCCTGATCCTTGCCACCGCCGTGCTGGTGGTGACGGTCCCGTCCCTGGCCCTGGCCACCAGCGAGGCGGGCCTGGAGGCGCTGGGCCTGTGTTATGGCCTCGGCGTCGGCCTGGCCCTGCCGCTGCTCAACGCCCTCCTCTTCCAGCGGTCGCCACCGGCCTTGCGTGGCGTCAACACCAATCTGTCCCTGTTCATGATGGACGCCGGCTTCTTTCTCACCCCCTGGCTGGGAGGGCTCTTCCTGGCCGGGGGTGGCGCGGTCGGGACCCTCTTCGTCGCCAATGCCGCCATCCTTGCCCTGGGGCTGGGCTTCCTGACCGCGGTCCGCACACCCACCGGAGAATCATCGCCATGATGCTGGAGATAGGCCAGGCCGCGCCCCGCGCCGATGCCCGTGCCAAGGTCACCGGGGCCGAACGCTTTGCCAGCGACCATTACCCGCCGGGGCTGGTGTGGGCCGGCGTCCGCCGCGCCGGGGTGCCCCATGCCCGGTTGCGGGGGGTGGAGAGCCAAGCGGCCCGGGCGGTTCCCGGCGTCCTGGCGGTGCTCATCGCCCGCGACGTGCCCGGTACCAACCGCCAGGGTATCGTCCACAAGGATCAGCCAGTGCTGGCCGAGGATTTGGTGCGCCATGCCGGGGAGGCGGTGGCCCTGATCCTGGCGGAGGATCGGGCAGCCCTGCGCCGCGCCCTGGCGCTGATCGAGCTGGACCTGGAACCCTTGCCGCCGCTCCTGGATGTGGATGCCGCCCTGGACCCGGCGGCACCGTCACTTCACGACCGGGGCAACTGCCTGCTGGCGGCGGAGATCGTCGCCGGCCAGGTCGATGCGGCCTGGGCGGACTGCGCCGTCGTCGTCGAGGGGGAGTTTCACCTCCCCTTCCAGGACCACGCCTTCCTGGAGACCCAGAACGGCGTGGCGCAACTGCTGCCGGATGGGGTCCTGACCCTCACCGTCTCCACCCAGGCCCCCTTCCGTGACCGCTTCGAGATCGCCCACGCCCTGGGGCTGGACGTGCTGCGCATCCGGGTCATCTGCCCCTACCTGGGCGGCGGCTTTGGTGGCAAGGACGGGGCCACGGTGCAATGTCTGCTGGCGCTGGCGGCGCTGCACGCCGGGGGCCGGCCGGTGAAGATGGTCTGGGAGCGCGAGGAGGCCATGATCGCCGGCTACAAGCGCCACGCAGCGCGGCTGCGCTATCGCCTGGGCGCCCTGGCCGACGGCTCCCTCCACGCCCTCGACTGCCAGCTCCACTTCGACACCGGCGCCTACGCCCACCTGGGCGGCGAGGTCATGGAACTGGGCCTGGAGCATGCCGGCGGCCCCTACCGCATCCCCCACACCCGCATGCGCGGCTGGGCGGTCTATACCAACCATCCCATCGGCGGGGCCATGCGCGGTTTCGGCGTCTGCCAGGCCAGCTTCGCCTTCGAGGGCATGATGGACCGGCTAGCCGCGGCCCTGGGCCGCGACCCCCTGGACCTGCGCCGCCAGAATGCCCTGCGGCGGGGGGACCGCAACTGCGCTGGGGTGACCCAGGTCCACTCCACCGGCCTGGTCGCCTGTCTGGAGACCCTGAGCCGCCAGCCCCTCTGGCGGGAGCGACGCGCCTGGCAGGCAGCGGCCCCGCCCTTCAAGCGGCGCGGGGTCGGGATCGCCGCGGTCTTCAACGCCATGGGCTATGGTCGCGGCCTGCCGGACGCCGCCATCGCCAAGGTCGAGCTGACCTCCGCCGGCACCTTCCGCGTCTATAACGCCGTCGCCGACATGGGCCAGGGCAACGCCAGCGCCTTCGCCCAGATCGCCGGCCAGGTCCTGTGCCAGACGGCGGCGGCCATCGAGCTGGTGCAGCCCGATACCGCCCTGGCCTTGCCCTCTGGTTCCTCCTCCGCCGGTCGCACCACCTATACCTACGGCAATGCCCTGATCCGCGCTTGCGAGGCGATGAAGGCCAAGCTGCTGCAGCGCGCCAGCCTCTTCCTGTTCGTGGATGAGCTCGCCAGCCTGGCCCTGCTGCCGGGCAAGGTGCGGCACATGCCGACCGGCCGCGACCTGCCCCTGGGGAGGATCGCCGCCCTGCTGCCGGAGGCGGATCGCGTCAGCATCGAGCAGTTCGTCATGCCGGTGGCCCAGGATGTCCCCGCCACGGGCAAGGCCTTCCTCATCGGCTTCCCCCACGTCTTCTTCGCCTACGCCGCCCATCTGGCCCGCGTCGAGATCGACGAGCTGACCGGTAAGGTAGACGTCACGGACTACCTGGCGGTCACCGAGGCCGGCCGGGTGCTGAACCCGCGCAACTTCGCCCAGCAGGTTCAGGGCGCCGTCGCCCAGGGCATCGGCTATGCCCTGAGCGAGGAGCTGCGCCTGCGGGAGGGCCAGATCCTCAACCCCGACTTTGCCCGCTACCTGATTCCCACCAGCCTGGACCTGCCGGCGATCCAGTCCCTGGCGGTGGAGACGGTGGAGGAGACCGGACCCTTCGGCATGAAGGGCGTCGGCGAGGTGGGCGTCAACGGCCCCCTGCCCGCCATCGCCGGGGCGATCGAGGATGCCTTGGGCCTGCGTCTGCACCAGGGGCCTTTCAAGCCGCAGAGGGTGCTGGCGGGTGTTGGCCAGCCAGGTCCTGTACCGGGAGAAAGACCATGAAAATCCAGTTAAAGGTGAACGGCCAGGACCTGGAGCTGGAGGCCCCCCCCGACCGCCGGGCGGTGGACCTGCTGCGCGAGGAGCTGGGCCTGACCGGGGTCAAAGAGGCCTGCGGCTCCGGCGAGTGCGGCAGTTGCACCATCCTGGTGGACGGTGAGGCGCGGCTGGCCTGCCTGCTGCTGGCCGCCCAGCTCGAAGGCCAGGCGATCACCACCATCGAGGGCCTGGCCCAGGGGGAGGAACTCCACCCCGTGCAGCAGGCCTTCGTCGAGCTGGGCGCGGTCCAGTGCGGCTACTGCACGCCGGGCATGATCCTCGCCGCCGTGGACCTGCTGCGCGCCAATCCCGACCCCAGCCCCGAGGAGATCCGTGTCGGCCTAAGCGGCAACCTCTGTCGCTGTACCGGCTACCAGATGATCGTCGAGGCGGTGGCGGCCGCGGCGCGCGCCCTGCGTGACCAGGGGCGGTCCGCATGACCGCAGTCTTCACCCCCACCAGCCTGGACGCGCTCTGGCAAGTCCTCGCCGCCCATCCCAACGCCCTGCCCTACGCCGGCGGCACCGACCTGTTGGTCAAGCGCCGCGCCGGCCTGATCGACCCCCCGGCCCTGGTCCACCTTGGCCGGATCCCGGCCCTGCGCGGGATTCGCGCGGAGGGCGACTGGCTGCGCCTGGGCGCGGGCTGCACGCACCGCGAGTTGCTGGCCGAGCCGCGCATCCGCCAGGCCCTGCCCGTCCTGGCCCAGGCCCTGGCCACCCTGGGCTCGCCGCCGATCCGCGCCATGGGCACCCTGGGCGGCAACCTGTGCACGGCGTCCCCGGCGGGGGATGCCCTGCCACCCCTCTATGTGCTGGATGCCGACACCGAAATCCTCGGCGCGGGGGGCAGTCGCCGGCTGCCGATCCGAGACTTCATCCGGGGTCCCGGCCAGACGGCTCTGGGGGCCGGTGAGATCCTGAGCGCGGTGTATGTCAGAACCCCCCCGCCTGGCTCCTGGCACCACTTCGAGAAGGTCGGGCTGCGCAACGCCCTGGCCTGTTCCCTGGTGAGTCTGGCGGCCCTGATCCGCTTCGATGCCGAACGGCGGGTGGCGGAGGCGCGCCTGGCCTGGGGCAGCGTCGGGCCGACCGTCATCCGCTGCCCGGCGGTGGAAGGGCGGCTCTTGGGGGAGCGGCTGACGCCTGCCGTGCTGGCCGAGGCCGCCCAGCTCGCGCGCCAGGCCGTCCAACCGATCGACGACCTGCGCGCCGAGGCCGATTACCGGCGGCAGGTGGCGGGGAATCTGCTGCTGCGGCTGGCCGGTGATACCCAGGTGGAGCGGTTTAGCTGAGATCTGAGAGGCTGGGAAAAATACCCTGATTCTTCGTAAGCCTTGAGGTAACCGCTCAGACCCCCTCTCCCCAACCCTCCCCCACCAGGGGGGAGGGGGCAAGAGAATCATCGGCTCGTTCTGGCTATGCCAGCCCAAACCCACCCAGCTCCAGCAGACGCGCGTAATCCGCGGTCGTATCGCAGTCCTGCAAAATGGCGGGGTCATCGACCGCCAACTCCCGGGCCTGGGAGTCCCAGGCCCGCAAAATCGTCCGCAGACCGCCAGGGGTATCCGCGGGCATCGTGACCGGGACGCAGTAGGTGGCTATCAGGGGGGGGTGGCCACGCTTCCCCCGGTAGAGGGGATAAAGCACGGGCGGCGGGGGCTGGTGGCGGCGCCACTCGGCGAGGAGGGCGGCGATAGTGGCCGGACGGACCAGGGGGATATCCGCCGGGAGCAGCAGGAAGGCGTCCCGTTCCGCCCGCAGGGTCGCGACGCCCGCCACAACCGACGACAGCATGCCCCGGTCAGGGTCGGGGTTGGTGATCCAGCGCACGGGCAGGTCCGGTAGTGCAGCCCGCAGGGTGGCGCCACCATGGCCAACGACCACCCGGATATCGCTCACCCCACCCTCCTGGAGGCGCCGCACCGCCTGTTCCAGGGCGGTCAGGTCTCCAAAGGGCAACAGGGGCTTCAAGGTCCCCATCCGCGTGGAACGACCCGCGGCGAGTACCAGGGCGGCCAGGGGTTCCCTCATGGGGGGGATAGCCTATATGGGGGAAATACCCGGCATGAGTGGGCTGCCTTAGATGACGGAGATGCGGGAGATGAAGGGGACATCTCTGATGTGGGGGACAACTCAGATGAGGCGGGTACCGCAGATGAGTCGGCTAACTGGCTCGCTCGAAACTGGATCAATTCCGCCAGGATGCTCACGGCAATCTCCAGGGGGGTTTCCGCGCCGATGGCCAGGCCGATCGGGCAGCGCACCCGCTCCAGGTCGGCGGCGCTGAAGCCCTCCGCCCGCAGGCGGGCATAGAGGGTATCCCGTTTGCGGTGACTGCCGATCATGCCGATGTAACCCGCCGCCGTGCCCATGGCCTGTCGCAGGATGTGCCAATCGCTCGCATGCCCCTGGGTGAGAATCACCAGCAGGCTGTGACCGTCGAGGGTCCTGCCGGTCAGGGCCTGGTCATAGGAGGCCAGGGTCAGGACCTCTTCGACCGCTGCGGGAAAGCGCTCCCGCCGGGCGAACTCGGGCCGGTCATCCAGGACCTGGACCTGGAAATCGGCCTGGCTTGCCAGTAGCGCCAACTGCTGACCGACATGGCCGGCACCGCAAA
>CALMDH010000166.1:0-3106 GCA_937862735.1 uncultured Gammaproteobacteria bacterium | reverse complement strand
CACTGGTCAGGGGCCTGACTTGCCCCCTGCTGATCGCCCCGCGGCCCTGAGGCCGTCAAACCACCGATCATGGAAGGTTTTCAGCCACGCCAGCCAAGTCCCCTGATACCGTCAAGCGAGGAAACAAGCTTCCCCAGTCCGTTGATATCGCCCTGTGGGGGGCAAAGAGACCTAAGTCAGGTGATGCCGGCCACTGGGGTGGTATGCGACGCGCGTCCGATGATCGCGCACGGCGATGGGATAATCGTCCCAAGTCCGGTGATCCCCGCCGGTGGGGAGACCAGCGACCATGACGAGGCGCGGGCCCAGACCGATTTGCCCTTGACGGCCGATGAGCTGTTGGCCTTTCTCGCCAACACCGAACTGCTCTTCCGGCTCAACCCGCACCTGGAGATCGAGCGCTGGGAGTTCCTGCCGGACGGCTTTCGCCTCACGGCGACCAATGAGCTGAACGGCCAGCGCCTGGAGACGGTGGTGCGCCGCGCTGACCGGCCCCAGGGTCCAGTCTTCAGCTACACGGTGGGCCTCAAGCAGGACTCGGTCTTCACCGTCGAGCACTTGGCCATGGGGGCGCGCCTCATCCTCAGCGAGCGCTACCCCCGGATCACCGACCCCGCGGACCCCCGCCTCGCCGCGGTGGACCGCAGCCTGGTACCCTGGGTGGTGGCCCTGCGCCGGCATCTGCTCGCCCGCCAGCGCTGGGGCTGGCTGCCTGGCTGGCGCTGGTGGCAAACGCGATTCCTGCCGGGCCTCCCGCCCCGTCAGCGGCGGATCGTGCGCCTGATCCTCTGGGTCAGCCTTGGGGAATTCGCCATTTTTCTCGGCCTGGTTCTCGTGCTAGCGTTCGCGCCATGACCATCGTTCATTCCCCCTCTCCCCGACCCGCCCCCGCCAGGGGGGAGGGAGTTGTAGCAGCGGCGGCTGGTGCCTCCAAAGCCAGCCCCAGGGCAGGAAAGGGCTGAACGGATACCCGCCATGAACCTCGCCATCCTCGCCGACATCCACGCCAACCTGGAGGCCCTGACCGCCTGCCTGGCCCATGCCGAACGCCAGGGGGCGCAGACCCATGCCTTCCTGGGGGATCTCGTCGGTTACGGGGCCGACCCCGAGGCCTGCCTGGCGATCATCCAGCGCCATGCCGCGGCGGGGGCCATCCTGGTGCGCGGCAATCACGACGAGGCGGCCCTGGCGGGCCTCTGTCTGGACATGAACGCTGCGGCGCGGGAGGCCGCCCTCTGGACGCGGACCCGGCTGTCCGCCGCGGAGCGGGACTTCCTCGCCGGCCTGCCCTACACGGTCGAGCGCGACGGCACCCTCTTCGTCCATGCCAGCGCCGAGCGGCCCCCGGACTGGGAGTACGTCAGCGACGAGCGGGCGGCTCGTCGTTGCCTGGCCGCCACCAGCGCCAGCCTGATCTTCGCCGGCCACGTCCATCACCCCTTGCTCTTCCACACCATCCGGGAACCGCACCGCGAGGGCGTCGCGGCCTTTGTCCCCCAGACCGGCAGCGCCATCACCCTGACCCCGGGCCGGCGGTGGCTGGCCCTGGCCGGGTCCGTCGGCCAGCCCCGGGATGGCAACCCGGCGGCGGCCTATCTCCTGTTCGACACCGCCAGGCGGCTACTGACCTGGCAGCGCGTGCCCTACGACTGGATGAGCGCCGCCGCCAAGATCCGCGCCGCCGGCCTGCCGGAGGTGCTCGCCCAGCGCCTCGGCGAGGGCTGGTAGTGACCGGGAACAGCCTGGCGGATTACCGGCTCCTCGGCCCCTTCCGCGCCGGGGCCATGGCCGAGCTATTCGCGCTGGAGGACGCCGCTGGCCAGCGCTGGCTGCTGAAACGCCCCCGGCTGGCCTTCGGCAATCACCCCGCCTGTTACGCCGGCTTCGAGACCGAGCAGATGGTGCTTGCCCGCCTCACCGGCCCCCAGGTACCCCGCTGCCCGGCCCAGGGGGAGGACGAGCAGGGTCCCTGGCTGGTGCTGGAGCGCATCCCCGGGACCTCCCTGGAGGAGGTGGCCGCCGCCGCCCCCCTGTCGAGCGAAGAGGTCGCCCGACTGGGCCTGCTGCTGGCGGATGCCCTCCACGCCCTGCACCGACAGAACGTCGTCCATCAGGACCTGACCCCGGCCCACGTGATTCTCCGGCCCGAGGGCCAGGCGGCGCTGATCGATTTCGGTCTCGCCCGCCACGGCGATCTGCCCGACCTGGCCGGCGCGGAGAGTCAGGGCCCCCTGGGCACCCCGGCGGTCATCGCCCCGGAGCAGGTGCTGGGCCGACGCGGCGATCCGCGCAGCGACCTCTACGCCGCCGGCGCCATCCTCTACCGGCTGGCGACCGGGCGCTATCCCTTCGGCACCGCCGCCAGCGCCTGGGGCCTGCACCGCCGGCGCTGGTTCGATCCCCTGCCGCCACGCGCCCTGAACCCCGCCATCCCGCCCTGGCTGCAAGAGGTCATCCTGCGCTGCCTGGCGGTGCGTCCGGAGCGCCGCTATGCCTCCGCCGCGCAACTGGCGGGGGATCTGGCCCATCCGGAGCAGGTCGTGGTCGGCGAGCGCGGCCAGCGGCTGCGCGCCGGTGGCCTGCGCCTGGCCCTGCAACGCTGGTGGGCGGAGCGCCAGCCCGAGGCCAGCCAGGCCGTCAAGCCCGCGGGACAACTGGCGCGGGCGCCCCAGGTCCTGGTGGCGATCGACACCCAATCCCACGATGAGGCCCTGGCCGAGGCCCTGCGCCTCGCCCTGCGCCGCCTCATCGCCCTGGACCCGCACTGGCGGGTGACCTGCGTTGGCGTCCTGGAGCCTTCCCTGCTCACCGAGCAGGAGGAGAGCGCTGAGCTGGCCCGTGGCTTCCACACCGCCCAACTCGTCGCCCTGCATCACTGGGCCCGGCCCCTGGCCCTGCCCCCCGAGCGCATCCGTTTTCACGTCCTCACCGGCGGTGATGCCGCCGCCTGCATCGTCGAGCAGGCCCGCCGTGACCACGCCGACCATATCCTGATGGGTGCCCGGGGCAGCTCGGCCCTGCGCCGCTTCCTCGGCAGCGTCTCCAGCCGGGTGGTCGCGGAGGCCCCGTGCAGCGTCACCGTCGTGCGCGCCCTGAGTGGCGGCTA
>CALMDH010000165.1:0-2892 GCA_937862735.1 uncultured Gammaproteobacteria bacterium | reverse complement strand
CCCGGCGATCCGGGACTCATCACCCGCCGCGCCTGGGAATTGCTTCAGGGCCAAGGCCCACGTCATGGAAAAGGCCAGGAACATGGCCAGGGCCAGAGCCCGAGCCTCTGGGCCTATCCCGTCCGCAAATGGGGCGGGGACAGCTTCGCCCTCGACATCGTCCAGCGCGCCGGACTGGCGGTGCCGGACGATGCCTTCCCCCTCTGCTTCCCGATGACCCACAACCCCGAGATCCTGGCCAAGCACTGGCTGGCGGCGGCCCAGACCGTCCTGGAACATCTGGAGCGGGGCCGGGACGTCTGCTTCTTGGTGGAAGGCGACGCCTCCACCTACTCCACCTTCGGCCATCTGGCGCGGACGGTCACCGCCCTGGACCCGGCCGTCCGCGTCGAGGTGATCGCCGGGGTGACCTCCTACCAGGCCGCCGCCGCCCACCTGGGGGTGGCCCTGGCCGATGCCGACGACACCCTGGCCATCCTCCCCGCGGGTTATGGCGTGCACACCATCGACCATCTGCTGGACGAGTTCGATGCCCTGGTCCTGCTCAAGGTCAAGCCCCTCCTCGACGACATCATCGCCCTGCTGGAGCGGCGCGGCCTGCTGGAGCACGCCCGCTTCGTGGAAAAGGTCGGCTGTCCCGAGGAGCGTACCGTCCACGATCTGACTCAGATCCGTGGCGAGACCGTCAACTACCTGTCCCTGCTCCTGGTGCACAACCCCCACCGGGCCAAAGGCGCAACCCTACGCGGTTGTCGCAAGAAGGCGCCCGGCGAGAAGACGCCCGATGAGGAGGAAGGGGCATGACGCCAGCCGTCACCCCGGATAAACCTGCCGCCCCGGCTGCCCTGTCTGCATCTGCCGCCCCGGCTGCTCCGGCTGCCTCGGTCGAACCGGCTGCTACGGTCGACCCGGCTGCTCTGGCCAGCCCGATAACTCCCTTCATCCCGCGCATTGCCCTGGTCGCCATCACCCGCCAGGGTGTCACGCAGGCGACCGCCCTCGCCCGGCTTCTCCAGACTGAGGACTCGGCCGCGGGGATGATCAATATTCATGTCCCGGAAAAATTCGCCGGGATGCATCAAGCAGGCACCCGGGTCCTGCCCTACTCCGGGCCGTTGAGCGACCAGGTCGGGCCCCTTTTCGCCGCCTGCAACCAACTGGTCTTCTTCGTCTCCCTGGGCGCGGTGACCCGCCTCATCGCCCCCCACCTCCATTCAAAGCACCGGGACCCCGGCGTGCTGGTGATCGACGAGGCCGGGCGCTTCGTCATCCCGGCCCTGTCGGGCCACGTCGGCGGCGCCAACGCCTTTGCCGAGCGCATCGCCGGGCTGATCGGCGCCACCGCGGTCATCACCACCGCCTCGGACGTTGGCCAGACCCTCGCGGTCGACCTGCTTGGTCGGGAATTCGGCTGGCGGCTGGAGGCCCCCAAGCTCAACGTCACCCGCGTCTCCGCCCAGGTCGTTAATGGCGAGCCCATCGCCCTGATCCAGGAGTGCGGCCGTCGTGACTGGTGGCGCCGCGAGACCCCGCTGCCGGCCAATATTCGTTGTTTCGATCGTCTTGAGGACATCCCGGACCCGGAGCGCTATGGCGGCCTGCTGTGGATTACCCGACGGGATGTCCCCCCGAAGTTGTGGACGCAGTTTGCCGAGCGCCTGATTGTCTATCGGCCCCCCGAGCAGGAACGGTGGGGCGCTGACACCGGCCACACTGACCCTCAACAACGGTGGGGCGCTGACACCGGCCACACTGACCCTCAACAATGGACCGCCGCTCTGGAACCTTTCACTGGGTTTGGCATGGATACAGCCGGTCCCCTGGGGTCACCCCACCGACTGGAGTCATTCCGGCAAGCCGCCGAGGAAGGTAAGAGCAACGCGGTACCATCAGCTCTGGCTCCCTCCCCCCTCGCGGGGGAGGGTTGGGGAGAGGGGGAAGGCAATAAGCAGGGGAATGGCCCTAGGGAGAGGGACGAGAAGACAGTTTCCCCTCCTCTCTTCCTCGGCCTGGGCTGCGACCGACATACCGCACCGGAGACCCTGGCCGCGGCCGTGAGCCTGGCCCTGGCGCAATGCGGCGCCCACCCCGACCAGGTCGCTGGCGTCGCCACTATCGACCGCAAGGGCGACGAGCCCGCCATCCTGGCCCTGACGACTGGTCATGGCTGGCCCCTGCGCCTCTATTCCGCCGCTGAATTGGCCCAGGTGTCGGTGCCCAATCCCTCCGCCACCGTGCTCGCCCACATGGGGACGCCGGCGGTGGCCGAGGCGGCGGCCTTGCTGGCGGCCGGGTCCTCTCCCCCTCTCCCCGACCCTCCCCCACCAGGGGGGAGGGAGTCTGGATCCTCTCAGCCGGAACCGTGGATGCCAGACCTCAGGGGATCTCAGGACCAGGCAGGCACCGGCCGGGCCACACTGGTGCTTGAGAAGTTCAAATACCGCGGGCCCGACGGCAAGCACGCCACGGTCTCCATTGCCCGACAACTGACCGTGACGACTAACCTTCATGCGGCGGCGTGCCATACCCCTGATAATGAAGGACTTTACCGTGACGTTCTCGCTAAACCCAGCGGCATGGCTGTACCTGCTGACTCCCCTGAATCCAGCATCCAGACCAAAGCCAGCGGTCCCGCCTTGCCCCAGCAATCCCGTGCCAGCGCGAAGGACCAGCTAGGTAATCCGCCCAAGGTGGTAGTCCACCCTGCCGAGCCCGAAGCTCCACCCACTGCCGAAGTGGGCACCGCCACGCCCCAAGCCCCCTCCCCGCGCCAAGGCAAGCTCTACCTGGTCAGCCTGGGTCCCGGTAACCCGGAACACATGACCCTGCGCGCCCGCCAGGCCATCGCCGAGGCCGAGGTGGTGATCGGTTATGGCACTTACCTCAAGCTGA
>CALMDH010000164.1:0-6522 GCA_937862735.1 uncultured Gammaproteobacteria bacterium | reverse complement strand
GCTCAGAGAGGGCATTTAAAGCATTGCTTGGCTAATTGAACCGGACACCGTTGCATCTGGCTGGAAGCGGCGGACCTCAGCCATCAGCATTGCGGTGTGTTTGACCAATTCGACTGCGAGCCCTTTTGTCGTGCGACTTTGGTCAGTTAGTTGACGATGTTCGAGCCCGTAGGCGTCTAGCAGGGAGGTCGTCATTTCCTTGCCGCGGGAAGTGATCCTGATCTGGTGCCCTAAGGCAATGGCTTCCCGCGCGAAATTGCGAAAGAAATGGACGTGGGCCGGATGCAGTATGTCGATTAATATTTTCATCGGGCCAGTTCAGCCCTGAAACTGGTAATCAGCAGGAAGACGATGCCGACACTGATGGCGCTGTCGGCGACATTGAAGGCCGGCCAGTGCCAGGTGCCGACGTAGAAATCAATGAAGTCCACCACCCGCCCGGTCTGGACGCGGTCGATGAGGTTGCCGATGGCGCCGCCGATGATCAGGCTGAGGGTGGCGGCGGTTATGCGATCCCCCTTTTCGAGCCGCAACAGCCAGATGGCCAGTACCGTGGTCATGACCAGGGCAAAGCCGGCGAACAGCCAGCGTTGCCAGCCGCCGGCGTTGGCGAGGAAGCTGAAGGCGGCGCCCTCGTTATACATGAGGGTAAGGTTGAGCAGGGGCATGAGGGGCACGGGCTGGAAGGGCACCAGCAGGGCCTCCGCCAGCCATTTGGTGGCCTGGTCGAGGATGACGATCAGCAGCGACAGCCAGAGCCAGCGGGCCATGGTGGGGTTGGTAATGAGCTTCATGGGTGAAGATGAGTCTCAGGCAAAACGCCGCTTCTCCCCTGCCCCCGCGACATTGTCCACGCACCGCCCGCACAGTTCCGGGTGCGCCGGATCGGCGCCCACGTCGGGCCGCAGGTGCCAGCAGCGCACGCACTTGGGGTGGGCCGACTTGCGCACCCGCACCGCCAGGCCGGCCAGCTCGGTGTCTTGGGCTTCGGCGGGACGGTCCGCCAGGGGGTGGACCGGGGCGGCGGAGGTGATGAGGGCGAAGCGCAGCTCGTCCCCCAGGCGGTCCAGGGTGGCAGCCAGCTCCGGGGCGGCGTAGAGGTCGAGCTCGGCGTCCAGGCCTGAGCCGATGAGCCCGGCCTGGCGCGCCGCCTCCAGGGGCTTGGCCACCGCCAGCCGCACCGCCAGGACCTGGTCCCAGAAGGCACGGTCGAAGGGATCGGCCGCGTCCAGGGCGAACAGGCCCTGGTACCAGGAGGCCAGGAAGACCGAAGGCTCCCGCTCGCCGGGCAGGTAGCGCCAGATCTCGTCGGCGGTGAAGCTGAGGATGGGCGCCAGCCAGCGCACCATGGCCTCGGCGATGTGGTACATGGCGGTCTGGCAGGAGCGCCGCGGCAGGCCCTCGGTGGGGGTGGTGTACTGGCGGTCCTTGATGACGTCCAGGTAGAAGCCGCCCAGGTCGACCACGCAGAAGTTGTGGATCTTCTGGTAGATCAAATGGAACTGGTAGTCGCGGTAGGCGGCGACGATCTCCTCCTGGAGCTGCCAGGCGCGGTCCACCGCCCAGCGGTCGAGTTCGATCATGTCCGCGGGCGCGACGCGGTTCACCGCCGGGTCGAAGCCGTTGAGGTTGGCGAGCAGGAAGCGCGCGGTGTTGCGGATGCGCCGGTAGGCGTCGGCGGTGCGCTTGAGGATCTCGTCGGAGACGCTCATCTCGCCGCGGTAGTCGGTGGCGGCCACCCAGAGGCGGATGATGTCGGCGCCCAGGGTCTTCATCACGTCCTGGGGGCTGACCACGTTGCCTTTGGACTTGGACATCTTCTCGCCCTTGGCATCCACCGTGAAGCCGTGGGTGAGGACGCCCCGGTAGGGCGCGCGGTCGTACATGGCCACCGAGGTCAGCAGGGACGACTGAAACCAGCCGCGATGCTGGTCGGAGCCCTCCAGATAGAGGTCCGCCGGGGACCGCAAGCCTGCCCGCTTTTCCAGGCAGCAGGCGTGAGTGACGCCGGAGTCGAACCAGACGTCCAGGGTGTCGTGGACCTTCTCGTACTCCGCCGCCCCGGCGACGCCGATCAGGTCCGCCGCGTCCAGGGCAAACCAGGCCTCGACGCCCTGGGCCTCCACCCGCCGGGCGACCTCCTCGATCAGCTCCGGGGTGCGCGGGTGCAGTTCGCCCGTCTCCTTGTGGACCAGCAGCGGGATGGGCACCCCCCAGGTGCGCTGGCGCGAGATGCACCAGTCCGGGCGGTTGCGCATCATGGCCTCGATGCGCGACTGGCCCCAGTCGGGGGTCCAGGTGACGTGCTCGATCTCGCGCAGGGCTGCCTCCCGCAACCCCTGCTTCTCCATGCCGATGAACCACTGGGGGGTGGCGCGGAAGATGATGGGGGTCTTGTGGCGCCAGCAATGGGGGTAGCTGTGGCTGAAGCGCTTGGCCTGGATGAGGGCGCCGCGGGCCTTGAGGGTGTCCACCACCTTGTCGTTGGCGGTGAAGACATGCTCCCCGGCGAACAGCGGCGTGTCGGGCAGGAAGCGCCCATCCCCACCCACCGGGTTGTCCACCGGCAGGCCGTAGCGGTTGCCGACGAGGTAGTCCTCCAGGCCATGGCCGGGGGCGGTATGGACGGCGCCGGTGCCGGCGTCCAGGGTGACGTGCTCGCCGAGGATGATCGGCACCTCCCGGTCATAGAAGGGATGCTGGAGCTTGAGCCCCTCGAAGGCGTGGCCCTGGCCGTAGGCGAGGACGCGGTAGCGGTCGATGCCCCAGCGGTCCAGGGTGTCGCGCATCAGGCCCTCGGCCAGGATCAGGCGCTCACGCCCATGGTCGCCGTCGGTCTGGATGAGGACGTACTCCAGCTCGGGGTTGAAGGCCACCGCCTGATTGGCGGGCAGGGTCCAGGGGGTGGTGGTCCAGATGACCACCGACAGGGGCCCCTCACCGCGGCCGTTGGGCACCGAGTGGCAGCGGGTGAAGAGGGACTCCTCGTCCAGGACCGGGAAGCGCACGTCGATGGAGATGGATTCCTTGTCGGCGTACTCCACCTCCGCCTCGGCCAGGGCCGAGCCACAGTCGATGCACCAGTGCACCGGCTTGTAGCCCTTGTGGACATGGCCGTTGGCCAGGATCACCCCCAGGGCGCGGATGATGTTCGCCTCGAAGGCGAAGTCCATGGTCAGGTAGGGATTCGCCCAATCCCCCAGCACCCCCAGGCGCTTGAAGTCGCGGCGCTGGCCGTCCACCTGGCGAGCGGCATAAGCGCGGCAGGCCTGGCGGAAGGCGGCGGCGCTGATCTTGGCACCGGGCTTGCCCTCCTTCTTTTCCACCTGGAGCTCGATGGGCAGGCCGTGGCAATCCCAGCCCGGCACATAGGGGGCGTCCAGGCCGTCCAGGGTGCGGGACTTGATGATCATGTCCTTGATCACCTTGTTGACGGCATGACCGATGTGGATGTCGCCGTTGGCGTAGGGGGGGCCATCGTGAAGGATGAACTGCTCGCAGCCGGTGCGGGCGGCGCGGATCTGGCCGTAGAGGTCCATGGCCTCCCAGTGGGCGAGCAGCTCCGGTTCCCGCTGGGCCAGGTTGGCCTTCATGGGGAAGCCGGTGTTGGGCAGGTTGAGGGTGTTCTTGTAATCGCTCACGGGGCTGGGTCCTGCGGGTACGGCGAGAAAGGGCGAAGTTTACCCTGTTTGCCTTGCCGCGACCGAGATCCCGCGCCCAAGCCCGAGGCAGCGGCAGTGGGTTCGAGGCGCTGCCGAGCGCGAAAAGTGCCAGAAACAGCCAAGCAGAAGAAGTACGATCGAGCGCGTGCGCGATATACACTGTGTATCCAAGCCGCGGTTCGCGGTCCAACTCAAAACCAAGGTGCGCCATGCCCGCTTCGCCTGCAACCGCCAACCCGGAACCGACCACCCGCGCCGTCAACCTTCGGGTGCGGGAGGAGATTCGCGACCTGATCGATCAGGCCGCCAGTGTCCAGGGCCGGTCTCGCTCCGATTTCATGATCGACGCCGCCCGGCGGGCCGCCGAGGAGACGCTGCTCGACCAGACCCTGGTCAGGGTTGATCGGGAGACCTACGAGCACTTCCTGGCCATACTGGACCAGCCCCCCGCTGGGGAGGGATACGAGCGCCTGATGGAAGCCCCCAGCCCATGGAAGACCTGACCCTGGAGGCCCCGGCCCCGCTCTCAGAGACGCATCGTGTCACGGATTTCTGCTCCGGTGTCCAAGCGCTTGACGACTGGTTGATTCGCCGTGCCTGGAACAATCAAGTCAGCGGCGCCTCGCGCACCTATGTCGTTTCGGTCACGGGAGCGGTGGTCAGCTATTACTGCCTGGCCTCTGGCGCGCTGGCGCTGCGCGAGGCCCCCGGCCGCATCCGGCGCAACATGCCTGACCCCGTGCCGATGGCAGTTCTAGGGCGCCTGGCCGTCGACCGGGCCTGGCAGGGAAGGGGTCTCGGGGTCGCTTTGCTGCGCGATGCCGTCGAGCGTGCGCGGGCCGCAAGCCTGATTCTGGGTGTCCGCGGACTGCTGGTGCATGCCTTGTCGGAGAAGGCCGCGGCCTTCTATGCCCACCACGGATTCGTCGCGTCGACGTCGAATCTCCTGACGCTGGTTTTGTCGCTGAAACGGACCCCGCATCCTCGGGCTAGCAGCTTATAAATAGACCGAAATATCAATGGATTACGGGCAGCCATGGCACGCGCGCGATATTTCCCATGTCTACCCTTGTTGGAGCACAATGCGGCTGAGGTAAGCCAATATCTGGAAACGCTCGAACAATGGCTGGTCACGTCCTGACGGATGCCAGCCCACTGAATCAAAGCCAATTCAAAGGAAGCATGATGGCTACCAACCCTACCTCTGGGGCTTCTCCTAACCCCGGGGCTGCCTTCGCCGAGCCAGCACCGGCGAGCGTGCGCGTGGAGGATAAGACCGATCCGGCTCCCACCCTATTCGGCCACCGCTACCTGGTCAGGTTTGTCGCCCTCTACGTCCTGTTTTCGGTCCTCTGGATCTTCCTCAGCGACGAATTGCTGGCGTTCCTGATCCGGGACCCGGAGAGCTTGCTATGGCTGGGCATGGCCAAGAGCTGGCTCTTCATCCTCATCACCACCAGTTTGCTGTACCTACTGATCTCCCGTTTTTTTCGCGCCCTCCTCGACCGCGACCGGGAGATCCTGGCCCTCAACGCGGGGCTGGAGCGGCGGGTGGTGGAGCGGACCGCCGACCTGGAGGCCCAGATTGCCGAGCGTCGGCGGGTGGAGGGGGAACTGCGGCTCAGCGAGGCGCGTCACCGGCTGCTGGCGGAACACTCCATTGACGTCATCTGGGCCCTGAATGCCCAGGGCGAGATGACCTACATCAGCCCCTCCGTCGAGCGGGTCCTGGGTTATACCCGGGAGGAGTATCTGCGGTTACCGCCGACCAAGACCTATTCCCCGGCGGCCTGGGATCTGGTACAGGAGGGGATGAGACAGGGCATCGCCGCCGTGCAGGCGGGCAAACCCTTTGAATTCCATGCCGAGCTGGAGAATATCCGCAAGGACGGCGCGCGCAACTGGTCCGACGTCAAGGGCACGGCCCTGTATGACGAGCAGGGACGGTTCCTGGAGTTCTTCGGCATCACCCGCGATATCACCGAGCGTAAGCGCCAGGCCCAGGAGCGGATCGAATTCCTCGCCTATCACGATCCCCTCACCGGCCTGCCGAATCGGCTCCTGGGCCGGGATCGCCTGGCCCACGAGGTGGCGGACGCCCGCCATCATCGCACTCATCTGGCCGTGCTCCATCTCGATCTGGACCAGTTCAAGTACATCAACGATACCCATGGCCATGCCCTGGGCGACCGGCTGCTCCAGGACCTGACCGGACGACTGCGCCAGGAGTTGCGGCCCGTGGACACCCTGTGCCGGCTCTCCGCGGACGAGTTCCTGGTGTTGCTACCGGAACTGCACCCCAGCCAGTGGTTGAGCGACATCGCGGCGGTCTGCGACCGCCTGCTCGACCGATGCGCCACCCCCTTCGACCTCGATGGCCGTCAGGTCCACGTCACCTTCTCCCTCGGCGTGGCGGTCTATCCCGAGGATGGCTTGGACGGCGAGACCCTGATGCGCAACGCCAACACCGCCCTCCACGAGGCCAAGCGCAACCGCCGTCATGGCTACCGTTTCTTCGAGCCGGCGATGAACGACGCCCTGACGCGCTTCATCCATACCCGTGACGCCCTGCGACTGGCCCTGGAGCGGGAGGAATTCGTCCTCCACTACCAACCCCAGATCGAACTGGACACCGGCAGGGTCCTGGGCGCCGAGGCACTGATCCGCTGGCAACGGCCTGGTGTCGGGCTGGTGCCGCCCGGGGACTTCATTGACGTGGCCGAGGAGAGCGGACTCATCGTCCCCCTCGGCCGCTGGGTCCTGCGGGAGGCCTGTCGTCAGGCCGCCGCCTGGCGCGCCGCGGGCTGGCCGGACCTGGTGGTGGCGGTGAACCTGTCCGCCGTCCAGTTCCGCCACCCGA
>CALMDH010000163.1:0-3529 GCA_937862735.1 uncultured Gammaproteobacteria bacterium | reverse complement strand
CTCGATGCCAATTTGCCGTGACAGGGTGACGAGTTGCTCAAGATGGTTCATTCACCTATTCCCCTTTGTGTTGTTGGTAAGCCCCAAGGTTCTCAGGGTCAGCGCCTTGACTCGGTCGGCACCGGGCTGGTCCCTGGGGACCAAAAGCCCCGTCCCAGAACCGTCCAGTGCCTGAAAGGACGGATGGCGAGTCACTGCCCCCGACCAACAGGGTAGCCAGCGCCATGTTTATCCCCTGCAAGTTGACAAGCTGCTCCTTTCCCCTTGGTCCCAGGCCCACGAGGCGATAACGCTGTGGGCCTTGGTAAAGAAGGTATTCCAGCGGTACGACAGAAGTTGTCACAATACGGCAAGGATCATACCCTTGACGGCAAGGTACGATAAACGGTCTTGGGGCAACAGGGCGAGGAGACGCCACACCCTGACCTAGCGCAAAACGCCCCACCGTGACGCAGCGGGCGTCTGCCGGGCCGGAAACCGGTTGACGGCCGGGCCGCCAGGGGCAGTGGATCTAGACCGCGGACAGGTCATCGGGCTCCGCCACGACCCGGACAATCCGCGCCAGCAGCAACCGCACCTGTTCCGGGTCGAGCCCCAGCCGGCCCGGCTCCAGATGGACCTCCAGGCCGGGCCGCAGGGTCACGCGGCTCCACACCTCCACCGTCCCCGGCGCGGTGGGCGGGGGCAGTTCGCTGAGATCCCCGCGCAGCAGGCGGCCGATACGCTCCAGGGAGACCCCGGCCTGCTGCCACTTGCGGATCAGCAGGAGCTGCTCCAGGTGGCGGCGGGTGTAATGCGCCCCGCGTTTGGCCCCCTCGGGGGGATCGAGCAGGCCCTTCTGGGTGTAAAAGCGCACCGTGCGGCGCACCACGCCGCTGAGGGCGCAGAGTTGGTCGATGCCAAAGGTCGGCTCCGGCTGGGGTGCCGCAGCCGGCTCCAGTGGCGATACTTCTGGTTCAGGGTTCATGACGTTGGGGGCGGACAGCTTTTGGCGAGGGCGACCAGGCGCTCTACCTGGTCCCGGGGCAGACCGCGGGTGGCCATGAAGCGCAGGCGGCGCAGGGTCTCCCGGGGAGCGGCCCGACCGGCGGCAGACCGCAGCAACAGACCGTAGAGGACGGCGGCGATCACCGGGCCTGCCGCCGCGCCTTGGGCGAGTAGGGCTGTGATCTCGTCCGCCAGCGGCTCCGGGAGATCCGCACCCAGCAGATCCGCCAGCGTCGGCAGGGGCTCCTGGGGATCGGCCAGGCGCTGGGCCTGGGCCACCAGAAAAGCGGAGAAGGGGGGCGGGGCCGGGGGCTGGGACCGGACCGGCGTAGCGGGGATGCCATACATGATCCGGGACGACGCGGCCCGGGCTGCCCGCTTGGACATACCGCCACGGGAGGACGTTTTCGCTGGCCCGGTGCTGAACAGGCACGACAGATCATTATCCTGCGGCATCGCGGACGGTGGTGGGAGCGGGGCGTAAACCGGCTGGGCCGAGGCCACCGACCCCATCCCGCCCCATCCCGCGGCCAGCTGATGCGGAACCTGCCGCACCTGGGGCAGGGTGTCGGCCTGTTCAGCGGCGTCCCGTGGATCGCGCAGCACAAAGTGGGTGTAGGGTGATACCAGTTGGTAGCGCACGGCCAGGGCGGTAGCCGTCGCCTGGTCCAGCCCCGTGAGGCGCCGGTCGGCGGCCAGGCGCGGCAGGGTATCCGCCCCGGCGCTTTCCGGCCAGGGTTGCAGGTTAAGGGTCTGGGCGTGGGTGGTGCCATCGGCCAGGGTGTAGGTCAGGGTAACCGGCCCGGTCGGTGGGGTGGTGAAACCCGCCAGCCAATGGCGGGTGTCACCGGCAAAGACCGACTCCTCCGCCTCGGGCCACTGCCAGCGGGGTACCCCGGGCCAGGTCAGGGTGACGCTGGCGCGGGGCGCGCGGATGCGCGCGAACTGGCGCACGATCTTGTCACCCATGGCCTCGTTGGGGTGGACCAGGGTACAAGCGCCGCCGGTGGCCTGGGCCAGCCCCTGCACCAGGTCGGTGGCGACCGCCGCCCCGACGCCGAGGGTGAAGATCCGATCCCCGGTCTGGCGGGCGAAGCGGATCATTTCCTGGGTATCCCAGGCCTCGCCGTCGGTGATGAGCAGAATATCCAGGGACCGGTCCTGGCGGTGACCGTGCGCCAGCCGCATGGCGGCGCCGATCTCGGTGCCGCCCCGGTCGGCCTGGAGGTGGCGGATGGCGTGGTGGGCGCGGGCCAGGTGGGCGGTATCCGCCGCTACCAGGCCCGGGAACAGGGCCGCGGGCGCACTGCCAAAGACGATGAGATTGAAGCGGTCCGCCGGCTGCAAGCGGTCGAGGATGGCCAGCAGGGCCTCGCGGGTCTGGGCGATGCTGTCGCCGGCCATGGACCCGGAGGCATCGGCGACCAGGACATAGTCGTGCCCGCCCGGGTCCGCCGCCACCGGGAGTTGGGGCTGGACGCTGAGGAGGACGACGGTTTCCGGCGGGGTATCGCCCACCCCGGGTGTCAGGTCCCGGGCGACGAGGGCCTGGCCGGCGCGGGCGTCAGCCGCCGCGCGGATGAGCAGGACCAGGTCCCGGTCCAGCGGCGCGGAACCTTGGGCCAGGCGCACGCGCTGCCCCCCTGCTTCCGGGATGACTGAGAGTGGGTGGGAGGGGGAAGCGACACTGGCCTGGCGCAGGCTGCCGCCCAGAACCAGGTCCAGGGTAAAGCGGTGCCCGGTGAACAGGGCGACCTGGGGCACCTGATGGGGCGCCAGCCCGGCCTGGTGGGGATCGCCATAGCGGGGCGCCAGCGTGGTGGGCAAGACCAGTCGCCACAGATCGTCATCCCAGACGCCGAGCAGGGCGTAGCGGTAGTCGAGTTCGGCCACCTGGCCCGGCAGCAGGTTGCCGACGTTGATGGTGTAGAGGCCCCGCCCGGCGCTTTGCAACAGGAGGGCGCCGTCACCGCTGACGATGGCCTCCTCGTAATCCTCCTCGGCTTGCTCAGCCGGGAGCACCTGGCCGCGCAGCACCCGGCCGTCGAGGGTCACCTCCACCCCCAGCAAGACCGCCTCCGGGGGGACGGGGAAGGTGAAGACGGCCTCGATGTTCACCGCCTCGGCGTTGCGGAAGGTCTGGGCGAGGTGGATTTCCCCTACCAGGCCTTCCAGGCGTCCGTGCAGGACGGTGGCGGTGAGCAGTGGTGCCGATTCTATGACGCGCTGGTCCATCGTAATCCCCCCGGATGGGCGCCAGGTCGGGGCGCCCGCCGCCCCGCGCTACTGGCGCTAAGTGGAAATATAGCGCACCATAAAAAAACATCAAGAGTGTTTTATAAAAACTGCCGCCCTGGCGTTGGAGCATGTGGCCGCCGGTTTTGGGCGTGCAAGGCACCCGATTGTTGCACACACGGCGGGGTGAACAGCTCGGCCGCTGCCGGCCATGGAGAGCGAAGCGAAGGCCGGTAGTCCCCGGTAGGCGTCGGCGCGGGCGTCTGGCCGGCGTGGCAGAGGGGCGAAGTCCCGCAGCCGCAGAGGC
>CALMDH010000162.1:0-4168 GCA_937862735.1 uncultured Gammaproteobacteria bacterium | reverse complement strand
GTATTCCATAAGACCCCTCGCGCCCTGGGCGGGCTTCGGCGGCACAAGCTGCTGATTCGCTTCCTCCCTACCCCCTGGTGGCGGGTTGAGGAAAGGGGGTCTATACGGTTAAGCGCTCCCCCACCTTGACCGCCAAGGAGGTAAGGGCCTCCCTGGGGCCTTCTCATCACCATCAGCCAACCTTGTTACGGAGATTCTTATGGGTACCGTTGACCTGAGTTATCTGGGCATTAGCCCGGACGTCACCTGCTTTCGCTGGCCTACCCCCCGACTGGTGGAAGAGGCCGTCAAAAACCGTGAAGGGCATCTGCTCCACCACCTGGCCTTCGCGGTGCGGACCGGTCATACCGGTCGCTCGCCCAAGGACCGCTTCATCGTCACTGACGGGACGACCCGGGACAAGGTTCAATGGAACAACATCAATCAGGCCATCAGCGAAGAGGCCTTCGATGGCGTGTTCAAACACGTCCAGCAGTATGTTCGCGCCTACAACCTCTATGTCCAGGATGTGTTCGCGGGGGCCGACTCGCGCTACCGCATCCCGGTGCGGTTCATGGGCACATCCGCCTGGCAGGCGCTGTTCGTCCGCAACATGTTCATCCTGCCCTCGGACGCGGAACTGCCGGGATTCCAGCCGGCATGGAACATCATCGGCCTGCCCAACCTCGGCCTTGACGAGCCCACGGCCCGGGAACTGGGCCTCCAGTCCAATGACTTCATCCTCCTCAACTTCAGCCGCCGGCTAATCCTCATCGGCGGCACGGGCTATGCCGGGGAGATCAAGAAGTCCATCTTCACCGTCCTCAACTACCTGATGCCGGAGCAAGGGGTCCTCCCCATGCACGCCTCGGTCAACGTTGCCCCCGAGGGCGCGGTCACCGTCTTCTTCGGGCTCTCCGGTACCGGCAAGACCACCCTGTCCATGGACCCGGACCGCCTCTTCCTCGGCGACGACGAGCACGGGTGGAGCGAGGACGGGGTCTACAATTTCGAGGGAGGCTGCTACGCCAAAACGATCAGGCTGTCGGCCAAGGATGAGCCCCTCATCTATGCCGCCACCGAGCGGCACGGTACGACGGTGGAGAACGTTGCCTGGGATCCCCTGACCCGACATATCGACTACGATGATGGTGGCTACACCGAGAACGGCCGGGCCTCCTTCTCCATCGAGGCCATCCCCAATGCCATTGCCTCCGGAACGGCTGGTCACCCCTCCTGCATTATCTTCCTCACGGCCGATGCCTTTGGTGTCCTCCCCCCCGTGGCACGCCTCTCGCCGGAGCAGGCCGCCTATCACTACAGCATGGGCTACACCGCCAAGGTGGCGGGCACCGAGCGGGGGGTCAAGGAACCGGAACCCGTCTTTAGCGCCCTTTACGGCGAACCCTTCTTTCCCCGACCCCATGCCATTTATATAAACCTCTTCATGGAGAAGCTGCGCCAGCACCAGGTCCCGGTCTGGCTGGTTAACACGGGCTGGACGGGCGGTAAATATGGCGTGGGCAAACGGATCGACATCCCCGTCACCAGGGCGATCATCCGGGCCATTCAGAGTGGGGAACTGAACCAGGTGGCCTTCGAGACCAACCCGGTCTTCGGCTTCGAGGTACCCAAGCATTGTCCCGGCGTACCCGACGCCATCCTCGACCCGGCCTCGACCTGGAGCGACCCGGCGGCTTACGCCCTAGAGCAGCAGGCTCTGGCCCGGTTCTTCGTGGAGCGAGCCGCCAAGCTCAATCTGCCAGCGGCCGTGTTGGCCCAGAATCCGCGGCTTTAAAGGTCACAACCGCTCGGCACCCTTCTCCTATTGGTAAATCCGGCTCGGCATCCTACCCGCACCATTCTGCGGTGCGGGTAGGTGCACATGAAGAAGCTAAGTCGGACAGTCTCCTAGACGCGGATAGCTTCCTCCTAGACCCTGGTGATCAGCCGAGTTGGGAGAGATCGCGGACCGCCCCGCGAGCGGCACTGGTGGTCAGGGCCGCGTAGGCCTGCAAGGCGGCCGACACCACACGCCGGCGATCGCGGGGACGCCAGGCGTCCACCCCGCGCGCTGCCATGGCGCGATGACGTTCTTCCAGCGTGGCCCCATCGACTAGCAGTTCGACGCGGCGGTTGGGAATGTCGATCCTGATCCGGTCGCCATCTTCCACCAGGGCGATGGTCCCACCCTCCGCCGCCTCTGGGGAGACATGGCCGATGGACAGCCCCGATGTCCCCCCTGAAAAACGCCCATCGGTAATCAGGGCACAGGCCTTGCCTAGGCCCTTGGACTTCAGATAGCTGGTGGGGTAGAGCATCTCCTGCATTCCGGGGCCACCCTTGGGCCCCTCGTAACGGATTAGGACCACTTCGCCGGGCAGCACCCGGTCCGCGAGAATGGCCTCCACCGCCGCTTCCTGGCTCTCGAAGATGCGTGCTGGCCCCTCAAACCTGAGATTGGACTCATCCACCCCCGCCGTCTTGACGATACAGCCATGCTCCGCGAGATTGCCGAACAGCACGGCCAACCCACCATCCTGACTGTAGGCATGGGCGAGGTCGCGTATACAGCCCGTCTGGCGATCCAGATCCAGGCTGTTCCACTGCCGGGATTGGCTGAAAGCCACTTGCGTCGGGACCCCCCCGGGGGCGGCCAGGTAGCGCTCCCGGGCCACTTCGCTAGCCGGGCGGGCAATATCCCAGTCATCCAGGGCCGCGGCCAGGGTCGGACTGTGAACGGTCGGAACCTCGCCGTGGATCAGGCCGGCACGATCGAGTTCGCCGAGAATACCGAAGACACCACCGGCACGATGGACATCCTCCATGTGGTATTTCTGGGTAGCGGGAGCGACCTTACACAGATTCGGAATGCGTCGACTCAGCCGGTCGATGTCAGCCATGCCAAACTGAACGCCAGCCTCGTGGGCGGCGGCCAACAGGTGCAAGACCGTGTTGGTCGACCCCCCCATGGCGATATCCAGGGCCATGGCGTTTTCGAACGCCAGACGACTGGCGATAGTACGCGGCAGTACCTGCTCGTCGTCCTCCTCGTACCAGCGCCGGGCCAGGGAGACGATCAGCCTTCCCGCTTCAAGGAAGAGTTCCTTGCGGGCGGCGTGGGTCGCCAGTAAGGACCCGTTGCCCGGCAGACTCAATCCCAAAGCTTCGGTCAGGCAATTCATGGAGTTGGCGGTGAACATACCCGAGCAGGAACCGCAGGTGGGACAGGCGGAACGTTCATATTCCTGAACCTGTGCATCGCTCGCGACCGGGTTGGCCGCCGTCACCATTGCATCGACCAGATCCAGATGGATTTCGGACCCTTGGGCAATGACCTTCCCTGCCTCCATGGGGCCGCCAGAGACAAAGATGGCGGGAATATTCAGGCGCAAGGCGGCCATGAGCATCCCGGGCGTGATCTTGTCGCAATTGGAGATGCACACCAGGGCATCCGCGCAATGGGCGTTGACCATGTATTCCACGGAATCGGCGATGATGTCCCGGGACGGCAGGGAGTAGAGCATGCCACCATGCCCCATGGCGATCCCGTCATCAATGGCGATGGTATTGAATTCCTTGGCAACCCCACCCGCTTTTTCGATCTCACGCGCGACCAATTGCCCCATGTCCTTCAAATGCACATGCCCTGGGACGAATTGGGTGAAGGAATTGGCAACCGCGATGATGGGTTTGCTGAAATCGGCGTCGGTCATGCCGGTGGCGCGCCATAGGGCACGAGCACCGGCCATGTTCCGACCCTCGGTCGTGGTACGGGAACGATAACGGGGCATTGGGTTCTCCAGCTGTTTAATTTCCAAGCTCAGGCTGGCCGCTAGGCTGATAGCAACCCGGCAACACAGAGGGGGGAAATTCTACTGGAAGCAGGAGCACCTGGCTCGGATGCCCGCTTAGGCTACTCGCTAGGCGAAGAATTGAAGGTATCGAATCGGAAGAGTGCCGCCATGAGGCCGGCCTGCGTTTGCAACAGTACGCGCGCTTCCCAGGTCATCCGATTACGCACGCAGACCGGTAAAGTAGCCTCTCCTTGCCAAAGACCATCCCCCACGGGCTGAAGGGAGACACGGTTGTAACCCATGTTCATGTCGGTACCGGCGAAGTCAACCGCCATGGAGAGGGGTGTAAGGCCGTCAACCTGAGCGACCAAGGCAAGTGGCCGCAACACGGG
>CALMDH010000161.1:0-1662 GCA_937862735.1 uncultured Gammaproteobacteria bacterium | reverse complement strand
TCACCAAGCATCATAGTAGGAAAATGCGATGTGTTTGCAGAAATATACTGTTAATCAACGGTGTCCGGTTAAAGTCATAGGTAAGCCTTCAACATAGGCGCTAGCTCACGTTCATAGAGCCCAGGAGAGGCTGGTTTAAGAAAAGAGTATTTGAAGAACCGTAAGACCTGCCGGCTCACCTTAGCGCTATAACGGAACAAGGGGACCGTCCAGTCTGGGCGATCAGTGCCATCGGGGTCATCCACCTTGGCCTTCTGCCGCTTTTCCTGTTTGGCCCAAGCCTTCTCATCCTGGGCGCCCGCGGCACCCAGGCGTCTGTGGAGGAGGATGGCCACCAGCAGGCTGGTGATGATGGCCAGGCGCGCCTGATTGGCGATGGCCACGCGGCCCTTACCCCAGGCCTTGGCCTGAGCGAAGTCGTTTTTCCAGGTATCGAAGCACTTCTCTTCCTCCCAGCGGCGGAAGTAGAGAAAGGCGACGACACCCGGCAGCAGACTGAAATCGTTGGTGAGGAATTGCAACACGCTGCCCCGGCGAGCGCGGTAGGTGATGAGGCGCCATGCCTCCCGTGAGCTCGCCAAGGTGACCCGCAGGTCGTGAAGCACGCCCGCATTGGCCGGGTCAGCCGCGATGGGCAGGCCCTCGGTCGAATGGATACAGAGATTGCTTTTCATGCGCGTGATCAGGGTGATCTGCAAGGCCCGTTTCTTGGCATCCCAGAACGGGGCATCGATAAAACCGCGATCCACCAGCCACAGGCCCCGGCGGTCACGGGTCAGGGCCTGGGCCTCCTCATCGTAGTCGCGCAAGATCCGCGTTTCGTGGCGGCTGCGGGTTTCGACCCGGACGTCTTCGGGAAGACCCAGACGCAGGTTATAGAAGCTCAGCCAGGCATGGCCCTTCGGGTTATCTTCACCGCCCTGGCGGGGCGTGCAACGCCGGAAATGAGCGCTTTCGGCCTGGTAGGTGCCATCGATGGCGCGCACCGGGCGATCCCCCAGTCCGGGAATGTCGGCCAAGCGATCCGGCAGGACCGCTAGCGCTTCCTTGACCAAGGCCGGCACCACCCCCGCCAAGGCCGCCTGTCGGCTGGGTGAAGCCAGCGCATCGGACCAGGTGGAGCGCGCCAAGGGCCCCCGCGTGGCCGTCTCGGGGTCCAGATGCAGCAAAGTCTGCACCTGCTCGCGCAGGGTCGGGATGCCCTGCAATTGCCTCAGCACCCCCAGCGCGATGAAATCGGGCATGGTCAGGGTGCGGCCCACCGCCGCCTGGCGCACCCGCGCCAAAGCCCGCGACACGGGGTCGAGCAAGTCAGCCAGGACGGTGTGATGAGTGAGGCGATGCATCAGGGTCTTGAGGCGTTCAAGCATGGTAGGCTCCCGTATGTTGCTGTTTTGCAACAGAAAACGCGAGCCCATCGCCAGCTGCTTGTCAAGTATTATTTTCGCGGCGGTGAAAAAAATTGGGCGCCTCCAAGCGGCGGTAAACGCCTCCTGAGCAGGGGGGGATCAAAACCAACTCCGGTCGACGGTGGCGTCCTGGTCCCTCTCGACCGCTCAGAGAGGACATTAAAAGCATCGCATGCCTAATTGAACCGGACACCGTTGACTGTTAATTTAGCTTGACGCAACCTGATGTCAACATTTATTGAGGGCAAGTGCG
>CALMDH010000160.1:0-21201 GCA_937862735.1 uncultured Gammaproteobacteria bacterium | reverse complement strand
CAGAGGTGAAAACTCCGCTTGGCCAGGTCGATGCCGATCACCGTGATGCACTGCTCTTTGGTATGCTCAGTCATGGGTCCGCTCCGTTACCTCGGTTGACGATGGCTTTAGTTGTCATCGCTCATTGTGCCCGCTCAGGGCTCGTTGGAGGAGCGGGACGGACCATTCCATTAGTTTCAGATTGGCCGCGACAGAGGTTCGGCACGGCGTCGGGCGGGCCGCGGTGGGACCCAACCGCCGGCAGGTGCGGGGCCGTTGCGCCGCTGGAGGGAGCGGCCCCCGTCACGCCTGCCGACGGGGCGCGGGGCTGGCTACCAGCGGTGGCTGGGCTTGCCCTCCCGCGGGCCGTCCGGCCGGCGCTCGTGCGGCGGCCCTTGGCGCGGGGGCGGCGGGGGGTGCATGTTCCCAGCGCCGCCAATCCTGCTCATGTTGGTGGTGGCGGTAGTGGTGGTCGCGCTGCCACCAGGGCGCCCGATGCCGGGTGTGATCCCAGTGGTGACCGTCCCACCAGGTCAGGAGGGCGAGCGTCGTGCTGGCGTTCGTCGGCGCGCCGGCATGCGCCACCGGCGGAGCGCTGAGCGCGGCCAGGCTGCTGGTGGCGAACAGCAGGCCGACGGCGATCAGGGCCGTCTTCAGTGCGGGGAAAGTGCGTGACATCTCGGTCTCAGGGTAGGTGGAACAGCTCACGCGTATGACCGCCTGGGCGGCGCCCATAAGGTGGCCCGTATCCCCACAATAGGCCATCTCGGTCGGAACGTATAGGGGGCTCCATAAGCTGTCTAGCTATTTGCTTTATTCAGGCCAGGCGCTACACACTATACCGTTGGGACTGTGTCGCTTTCGTCCGGCGTGCGACCCTCCCATTCCTCGCCTACCCTTCTGTTTCACGAATGAACCTTCAAACTTCTTAAGGCGACGTAGCGACGCGCCGCTGGCCACCAAAATCAACCTCGTGGTGCGCGACAGTACCCAGCTCGCGGGCTACCAGACCCTGGCGGACCGTGCCCCTAGGGGTACCAGACCGCTCGGGCACCCGCCCCTCTGAGCGACGCACCGGCGGGAAAGAAGCCTACCTGAACCGTCTTTATAACATTACCGACATATTAAACTATTAGCGCTTTTGCGCTCGCAGGTTAACGTGTTCTCGGTAGTCATGCAGCTGGCACATTTCTTCGCTACGATAGGCGTCTGAGTGACGTTTTTTCTTTACCGAGGAGCTGACGATGCCTGCTTTGCTACCCGCGCTGGTGCTGCCGCTCGCCGTCGCCATGGGGGCGGCTTTGGCCACCGAAGACTACGCCATCAAGGCCGAGATCCTCGCCCTTGAGCGGCAGATCGCGCTAATTGATCTGGACGTCGTTGCGCAACCGGCGCCGGAAATCGCCAGCGCCGCGGCCGGCCGCAAAGAGGTGCTGTTACTGAGCAAAGCGCTGTTGGAAAACCAGCAGATTGCCGCCGCCGGAGGCGCCACGCAAACTCTGGTGGTCCCGGTCCAGCCGGCCGATCCGGAGCGCGCCACGCAGCTGTTCCGCGAGATCGCCGCCACGCAGGCGCGCATCGCCGCGCTTGAGGCGGAGCCGGATCCGGCGCCGGGGGCGAGCCCGAGCGTCGCTGTCGCGCAGCGCCTGGAAGCGGAAAAGATGACCCTGGCGCGCTTGCAGTTGAGTTATCTGCAGGCGCAATACGGGCTGCCCTGGGCGAGCGGCCATTTGCCTGACCCGGGGGCCGCGGCCGCCGCGGCGCCGGCGCCTGCCCCGGCGGTAGAGCCTGCCGCGACCGTGGTGCCGGCAGCGGTGACGGGAGCTGAGACCTCTCCGGCGGCGTCTGCCCCTGGGGAAGAGATCACCGGTGGCCCGTCCGCGGCCCCTGAGGCCCCGGCGACTCCGCCCGCGCCCCCCTGGGCCGATGCCCGTTATCCGGACATCGACTACCACGCGCCCTGGTTTGCCCTTGCCCACCGGGAGGGTGACACGATCGCGGGCTGGTGGAGCCTGCAGCGCGAAAAGTCGGCCTTGGATGGGCGCGCTCAGGTGCTGGCCGCCAACCATTCACAGCAGATCGCCGGCGCCACCCAGCATGGGCCGGTGTTCTCCGCCCGGTGCTGGAATCAGGAAACGGCCGCCCTCGTCGTCCAGGATGGCGACCGGGACCCCGCAAACACGCCAGCGGCGATCTCCGTCGACTACCGCCTGGATGAAGGCCCGGTGCGCTCTGCCCGCTGGGATGCTTTGGGGGCCAAACAGGGGGCCGGGGTCTTCGGGTCCGCGGCGATCGACCTGCTGCGCCAGGTTTATCGCGCCGACACCCTCGTCGTGCGGCTGACCGACGCGCGCGGTCCGCTCGGCGAGTCCACCTTCGATCTGCGCGGCGCCACTCAGGCCATCGATGCCGTCGCGGCCGCCTGCGGGTGGCTGCCGCAGACCCTGACCGCCGCCGATTACCGGGAGATCCAGCGGCTGCTGGCCGCGGCCGGCTATTCCCCGGGGGCGGCGGATGGGCATTGGGGGCCGGCGTCGCGCCGGGCGATGAAGCGCTATCAGACCGCGGCCGGACGGGAGGCGACCGGGGAGCCGGATCGCGCCAGCTTGCAGGCGCTGGGCTTCTCGGGAGGGAAAGGGGATGCCCGCTAGGTGGTCACCTACCCCCGTGCTCGGGGGAACCTGGACCATGAGACTTTTAATCCATTGGTCGAAGGTTCGAATCCTTCTCGGCCCACCATAAAATCAAAGGCTTAGGACTTACAATCCTAAGCCTTTTGCCCTTCTAGGGTCCTGTGTAGCCACCATGTAGCCAAATCTGAGCAACGCTGATCGCAGCCGATCAGCGGGCAGCCCGGTTGGCCGAGCCTTTCCCGATACCGTAAGCCGCTTATTTACTTAGCCGACCCCACCTGGTCTCGGATCAGTGGCCATTTGAGCCACGTCTCCCCCGGGAAATAACGCATGGCTACACCGCCACCGGCAACTCCTCCCAGCAAGTCGTGTACCTGGGCGTCATCCTTCCCCGGCGCATCTGCCAAATCTGCCCCCCCAGGGCTATCGTCCTTTTCTAACGGCCCCCAGTCAGGTACCGTCAATGAGCATGTCAACCCAGACGCCATAGTGGTCCGAAGGAGGCCGTTCCGCCCCGGGGCCAGGCCCCGGCGTGACCAGACCGACGGCGAGGGGTGTCAGGTCGCTCGAAAGGAGGATCCGATCCAGCCGGCGGCTCGGCTCAGCGGCGAAGGCATTGGCCCGGGCGAGCGGGTTGCGCTCGATGTCATAGGTCAGACCCGGATCATCCGGGTCCGGGCGTGAGGTCAGCCAGGCATCCCGCCACCCAGCGAGATGCGGCAACCGCTGTTCCTTATCCCCATCGCCATGGTTGAAATCGCCGACGATGAGGGTCCGGTGCCGGCTGTCGAGACCGCGATTGCCGGCGATGGCCTGGATCTGCCGTGTGCGCGCCGTTGCCTCCTCGGGCAGCGACTCCAGATGAAGCGTGGCAAGGGTGAGGTCCTGGCCGTCGATCGCGATGCGGGCGCTGAGCAGGGCGCGACCGGAGGGGCTGGGCAGCTTCTGGTAATGGGCACGGGTGATGGGATGGCGGGAGAGGATCAGCAACCCCCCCGGTGGCGCAGCCGCCGCGCCCGGGGTTGCCTGAAAAGTCGCGTGGTAAGTCCGCCAATGGGGATCGGTGCTGACCAGGCGCAGAAAGGGGCCGGTGACCTCCTGGAAGGCGACCAGGTCCGCCCCCAGCCGCTGACTGGCGGCCAACAACTCCCGCGCCCGGCGGACCCCGGGCGTTTCTCCCAAGCCCAGGGCCTCCACCCACGCTTCCCAGAATGCCGGGGCCAGTACGTTCCAGGTCAGGACGCGCAAAGAGCCTCTGGGGCCGCCCTCAAAAAGGGGGACCACCGGCGCGGCGGAGGGGGGCGGCGCCTCCACTGATACCACAGGGTAGCCGGTGATCAAGTTCAAAACCAGGCCTAGGCCAAGGCCTAGCGCCATCAAAAAGCCGCCTAATTGTTTCCACATTCTAGGGCCGATGATCATCGTAATATATAAAGAAAAGACAGGGCTGATCACGAAAAGGGGGGGAGTCTGCTAGGCTCCCCCCCCTGTATTTAAAAAACGACCGTTGCCCCAACGGTGATCTTGATCTCATTCTCAAGAAGGTGAATCGATCCAGAGGCCCCATTTTCTGGGCCAGTGCTTTCTGAGTTAGCTGGCGGGAAATCAATACTCATGCCAGCCCCCTCAATCAGGTCGATTGGGTGGGTTGCCCCCCCATCCGGGAGACTCACCACGATGGCCAGATCACCCAACGAAGTCTTTTCATTGGCAAGCGGGATGTCGGCAGCGAATAGTTCGATCGATCCCAGCATGGAGAGGCAGATAGTAATTAGAGCAGCCTTATTCATACTAGTCAGCCTTCTCGTTAGCCTTGTTACCATCAGATGCGAGTTCCAAGGCCCGCTCGGCTGCGGAGCTGGTTGTCCCGGGCTTCGTGTGAGACATTGAGGCGCCGTAGTCGTTCAAGGTCCACTTCCCTGAAGTCGTCTCTTTGCGATGCTCCAAAGGCTGGTTTGAGGGGTTCATCGCTGCCGAATGGTCCCCTTGTCCAAGCCTCTGAACCCGTTCCTTGACCGCATCGTCGAAGGCTTTTTTAGAAGGCTCCGTCAAAGTCGTCCACGTCTTGGACAAATTATCTCCAAGGTGAATGGTGAAACTGCGCTCTTCCTGGGCGTGGGCCTGGAAGGCGACGAGCGAGAGGATGAGGATGACTGATGAGTTCATGTCTTCTCCTAGATTTTCGAGTCAGAGTCCCTGATCCCTATAGCGGGTCAGTGAGCATAAGACTACCTTAAATTTCGCTTATTAATAGGTAACCGTTTGATTTATATTGTGTCTAAAATGGTGACTAACTAGGTGTCCAACTTACACGCATCTGTTAGACACCCGATACCTGTTTGTCTTGCTATGCTGATCTAAAACGTGTGAGGAGGATCTTCATGAGATCGACGTATGAGCTCGCGGAAGGCATCAGAGCAGTGACTGGCTGGAGTAACTCAAGAGCGGCCATGGAGATGCGCCTGTCGCGCTCCACTTTGATCAACCATCTATCCCATCGAGATATGCCATGGGTTCAATGCAGCACTGGACGTACTCTGCTCAACATGCATGATGAGCTCGTCATCGAGCTACCCTTTGCTCGCGATCTATCGCAGCTGTTTAAAAACCATGAGACCTTCAAGGAAACCTTATCCAAGAAGGAATTTGGTGACTATCTTGCTGGCATGATTCCCGCCATGAGCCTTATCCTGGAGGGCTCTACTCGGAAGACCATTAGGGCCAGCGCAGCGTATCTCCTGTCGAGAGGAATGTTCGATCTGCGGTTCTTTGTTAAGCGCTTGAGCGCACCGAAGGTGGAGGATATCAAGACTGCCTGTCTTCAGGCCAAGGAGCTCGCCTTCGAAGCGGCCAGCACCGTGAGCGGTCAAGACGCGGTGGCTCTGTTCGTCTTGGCTCATCGATGTAACATCAATGCTTTCGCAGCGACGTTTCAAGAGCAGATTAGTGGTACGCGGGACAACGACGAAACCCGGGATGAAATCAACAAAAGCAATTTGATGGTCTCCTTCAATTATGTCTTGAATCATCAGCATTTCAATGGTATGGCCGGCTATAATCATCTGGTAGCAGCAAGCATCACTCACTCCGAAGCTACCTGCAAAGTGGCCTTCGAGAAGCTCATCCGGGCCCGTCCGCGTTTTGAGACCGACCCTGACTACTCGCTTCCGGGCATGCCAACCATAAGTGATGATCCGGATCTTAAGTACTTCCGCAGCACTGAGTACTTCCGCACCTTGGTGCTTCCTAAACTGAAGGGCAATGAATAATGAAGATAAAGACAATACTGATCACCACTCTAATAATGCTGGTTCTAATATCTTTACCAATTATGGCTGATATGGGGTCCTGTTAGCGATCGATCCACGCTGATGAAGGCATAGACTAACGTCTATGCCTTCATCTTTCCCAACAAGGGGCGCTTACTTAGACGCTTCTTTCATTCTGTGGAGCAGGAGCTGGTGCTCACCGCCTAAGGCGGTGAATGATCTGATCCACCTGCGCATCGACCTCCTTTCGAAGTCGAACAACCTCCTTATACATCTGGTAATCCTCGCCAAGAACGATCGGTAAATCGCGATCGAAATGGAGATCAGACAGAATGTTGAGGGCCTCCTCACCTAGATTCCAATCCAATAATCCGCAACTCGTTGATAGCATGGCAACCGATATAAGTGATTGACTAATATCGCGTTTTCTCACAATACGCACGTAAGAAACGGCAAAACTCATCGCTATCGATCGACTGGTGTTTGGCTGCATCTCGAGCGTGGCTCGGAGAACGTCCAAGATTTTTAGACGTTTCTCAGCCTCAGGCCACCACTGGACTGCCTCATATGGCGCTATTCCGAATAACGCTGGCTGGTGATGACAGCAACCTGCCAGAGTGACGAGATGCCGCGATGAGAGCCTAAGCCCTTCATTCTGGAAGGCTTCAACGGTAAGCTTGAATAAGTTATTCATTTAGGTAAGTTAAGCCTGAAGAGATGTAGAGCTAAGCCTAGCAGAAAGCCAATATGCTGCATGTACAACACAATGCTCATTTTCAATTCTTAGATTGAACACCTCAACCTGCTACGTCCTCCCAGGCCGAAATCACCCTCTCCAGACTCTGAGTCTAATGGTCCAGTCGGCCGGATGGCACTGCATCGGGCACGAGCTCGAAGGACCCTTCACCCGTATGCCATTCTCCGAGCAAGTGATAGCCGTAGGCGCCGCTTTGACCGGGCTGCCGCTAAGCCCGGCCATCGGTGAATCTTATGGGGCGTACCTCCTCCTCCACGCTCTCGCTGATCTTCGGCCCAGGCATCGGGGTCCCGTGCTTCTGTTCGCGCCGGTGCTCGGTCCAGCAAGAGATCAGCGGATTGGGCGGGCTGTCTACCCTCCACGAGCTTCAAAGTTACTCGCGCTGGCTGATGCGGGCGCATTCCCAGCACCCCAGCAAATCGAGATTCACATTGGCGCTGACGATGTGAATCTCTCTGCTGCGAGGCAATTCTGCGAAGGCACTGGGGCCGATCTTTATGTCGTCGACTACGTGTCGCATCGCCTTCCCTTGATATATCAACAAAGCAGAATCAATGACTTCCTGAGGAATGAGCGATTGCTCGCCAACCCGTAGTGGTGCACGCTATTATCGGACTTTCAGTGGCGTGGCTCTGGAAAACGAAAGGGCGCAATGCCCCTTCGGGCGGAGCTAACTGTCATGAGATGGCAAGCCACACCCCTGATCATGAAAGACATTCCCGTTACTTTCACGCTAAGCTTGGCGAGGCACGGACTACTATGACTTGCACTGTGTCGGTTGTTACAGGAATCTCGGCGCTCTCAGGAACGACAAATGAATGGCGCGGAGCGCGATGAAGTTCTAACTGTCTAGCTTAAATTCTCATTACTGTCAGGTCTGCATAGACCTGTTGATGTTTGAAGACATCGAGGTGGTTGGACCGGGCGCGGTTAAGCGTTAAGCTTAGATTCAGGAGTATGGGCATGGACGACGGGTGGCAGTATAAGTTGTAACGGGATTCATATGTTGGCCAGCGGCCCGTCATTTAAAGGGATGTGCTGTCAGGCCCACTTCAGAGGAGATAGTGTTATGCACCACGACATCACGCCGGACACGGTGGCGCAGGTCATCTTCGAACAGGCCATCTGTCCCACGGGCAATCCCCGGGATGCACTGAACGACTGGATGGACATGACCAGTGGCCTGACTTTTGTGCTGGCCAACTGGCAACGACTGGCCCCGGGGCACCCTGGATACCAGGCCCAGACGGAGGTTCTGATCGAGGCCCTTCAAAAGGTGCAGAGCATCTATCGTGCCCTGGCCAAAGTAACATAGGCCAGGTGTGGTGCCAGCATGAACGAGCACCCTGGTCACCATCCTTTTGAAACAAGCGCCAATCCCTCTCAGCGCCAGGCGATTGAGCACGGCGAAGGCCCCCTGCTGATAATTGCCGGGCCAGGGTCGGGTAAGACCTTTACTCTGGTCGAGCGGGTGGTCTACACCATCGTCGAACGGGGAGCGACCCCGGAGTCGCTGCTGGTGGTGACCTTCACCGAGAAAGCGGCGGCGGAACTCACCACGCGGGTTTCTAACCGCCTGCTGGGCTTGGGTTTGCGTTTCAACATCAACGAGATGTACCTGGGCACCATCCATGGGATCTGCCTACGCATCCTCGATGAGTACCGGGATTTCACTCGGCTGAAACGTAACTATGATGTCTGGGACCAGTTTGAACAGCAGTATTTCCTGTACCAGAACCTGGACGCCTACCGAGAACTAGAAGGAGCCGAGCATATCCTCGGTCGTCCGGACCTCCCACGGTGGACCCAAGCGGAAGCATTGATGAAGTGGCTCAACAAGGGTACCGAGGAGGCCTTAGAGCCAGAACCGTTGCTGAGATCTGGTGATGCGGCGGTCGAGGCTCTGGGAGCCTGCCTGGAGCGCTGGCGGGCGCAACTTGAGGAGCACAATGCGCTCGACTTCGCGGCCATGCAGTTTGAAACCTTGCAGCTCTTGCGAGCACAGCCCAAGGTTCTGGCGGATTTGCGGGCGAAGCTGCGGTACCTAATGGTCGATGAGTATCAGGACACCAACACCATCCAGGAGGAAATCCTGCGTCTGCTGTGCGGCGATCAACCCAACCTGTGCGTAGTTGGTGATGACGATCAGGCCCTCTACCGCTTCCGTGGCGCCACGGTCCGCAACATCCTGACCTTCCCACAACTTTTCCCGGGGCGGCACTGTGCCCAGGTCAAGCTGACCACGAACTACCGGTCGCACCCAGACATCGTGCGGTTCTACAACGAGTGGATGGCAACCCAACAGTGGTCAGTGGACGGGCACACCTTTCGCTACCGCAAAGAGATCCAGGCCGACCCGGACCGTTCCTTCCCCGATACCGCGACCGTGATCCGCGTGACGGCCCCCGAAGGAGAAGCGTGGGCGGATGCCGTGGAAACTTTCCTGCGGGATCTCAAGAGCCGGGGCACCATCCAGGATTGGAACCAGGTCGCGTTTCTGTTCCGCTCCGTCAAAAACGCCAAGGCCGTGGAGCTGGCGCGGTCATTGGAAGCCCGGGGAATCCCCATCTACGCTCCTCGCTCCAACCTGTTTTTCGAGCGCGAAGAGGTCCGGCTGGTGTTTGGAGCGCTGATTTTCCTGTTCCCCCAATTTCCCCAGGTGCGCCAGTGGGCTGAGGGGGCGCGTCTGGACATCTGGGACTATTACGACCACCAATGTTTTGCCCTTTTTTCGAACGCATTGCGGGACTCAGCGAATCAAGACCTGTTGCGCTGGGCACGGGGCTTGGCCAAACAACACCTGGTCCTGACCCGAGCCACGGACTATGCCTTTGCCGGGCTTTTCTACCAGTTGCTGCGGTTCCCGTTGTTCAGCCGCTTCCTGGCGGAGGATGACCGCGGCCGGCTGGTCGATGAAAGGGCAGCACGCAATCTCGCCCAATGTTCGGCACTGCTCGTGAAGTTTGAGTACTTGCACCATGTTTCGGTGCTGACCCCGGAGTTCCTCGATAGCAACCTCCGTACTCTGTTCAACTCCTATGTGCGCTTTCTCAAGGAGGGCGGCATTGATGAGTATGAGGATGTTGCGGAGTATGCCCCTAGCGGTTGCGTCTCCTTCCTGACCATCCATCAGGCCAAGGGGCTGGAGTTTCCCGTCGTCATGGTGGGCTCGCTAGACGCCTCCCCACGCAAGCAGTACACCGAACTGGACCAGGTGCTAGAGGAGGGCTATTTGTCCCGTCCCCCCTTCGAGCCCATCGAGCACACCAAGTATTTCGACTTCTGGCGTCTCTTCTACACCGCCTACTCCCGTGCCCAGAATCTGCTGGTCCTTACCTGTGCCGAGAAAGACGGCCATGGACGGACCCCCTCCAAGTGGTTTCAGGAAGTGTGGCGGCACCTACCTGATTGGCGAGATCATACATTCCACCCGGAGCAATTGACCCTGGAACGTATCCGCCCGACCCGTCTAAAGCGGGAGTATGCCTTTACTTCCGACATCACCGTATTCGAGAACTGCCCCCAGCAGTACCGGTGGTTCAAGGAACTGGACTTTGTCCCCGTGCGCACCTCGGGCATCCTCTTTGGCACCTTGGTCCACCAGACTATTGAGGATATCCACAAGGCTGTGATCCGTGGTGAGGCAGAGCGGGTGACTGATGCGCAGGTTGGCGAGTGGTTCCACACCAACTACCGCTATCTCAGCCAGCGGGAGCGGGTGTACCTGGCGGACTACATCCAGGCCGTGGCGTTGGAGCAGATCCGCCGCTATGTACGTCGGCAGGATGGGGACTGGTCCCATGTCGTGGCCGCCGAGGTCGACATCTCACTGGTCAAGGATGACTACATCCTTACCGGTACGGTGGACCTGATCCAGGGGGCGCAGGATGGTACTGTGGAGGTCGTGGACTTCAAGAGCGAGAAGAAACCCGACCTGGAGCGGGAGCGCGAGAAGATCCGCCGCTACCAGCGGCAACTGGAGATCTACGCTCATTTAGTCGAGGAGCGTACCGCCAAGCGGGTCGCCCGCACACATCTGTACTACACCAGCGAGGAGTCAGGGAATCCCTTGATTACCTTCAAGAAGGATGACAAGGCCATCGCTGCAACGATCGCCACCTTTGATCGTGTTGTTGGCCGGATTGAGGGGCAGGATTATCGCCTCCAGGAGAGGCCTGCAAAGCTCTGCAAGGAGTGCGATATGCGGGCGCATTGTGACAGCAAGAATTGGCAATTCACAGAAAACTGAGCTATTTGAATGCGCTGGCAAATAGAAATCACTGGAGTCCCAGATTTATTGTCGCAGGTCAATGATGATATACAAGACTCAGAATTTCGCATTGTGAATGAAGGTGAGAGATTCTTCCTAGAATCCCCAATGTTCCCAGTGGCTGCTTCATTTACTGAGATTGCCCTCCTCGCAGTGCGCATCATTGACGCACTTAATGGAGTGTTGCGCCTAAGAAGCAACCAAAATGCAATATTCTCTTTAGTTGGTGGCCCTCTCCGCGTCCGAGAGGATGGTACGAAAGAGATATTCGGTATTGCCAAGGGCTTGGGGCTAATTGGTAAGCCGTCTGGAATTGGACGTGTTTACGATAGAGAAGGAAATCTGATTGAACCTCCACCACAGAAAAATCTAGAGCCAGTATATCTCTCAATGGGTATGGCTGATCAGAAAATCGCTGATCTTTTACGCTGGTGGGGCCGTAATGAGCATAGCTGGTTTTGGCTATATAAAATTTTTGAAGTCATCAGAGCGGAATGCAAAAAAGACTGCATTAAAAAGAAATGTAACGGCGAAGTGATCATGGCCCAACGTGGCTGGATTACAGAAGAAGAAAGTGAACTATTCCGCCGTACAGCATGTCACCCGCAGGCAAGCGGGGATGAGTCACGTCACGGTTACTCAGCTAATGAGCCTCCACCTAATCCTATGAAGCTTGATTATGCCCAAGCACTGATTAAAAATTTATTGCGTAACTGGCTTGACCACAAAGCCCAACAACAGGTTTAACGGATCAAAAAATGGCCAATGTTAGCGACCAGCAGAAACTTGAACTCGAAAGACCAAGCAATGGCATGCTTGATGTGGATAAGTATGATTTCGAGCCAATTCAAGGCTACCCAATGCTCAACTGGAGGGGAAAGCGGCCGTTTCGATCGACCCAGTATTATCCTGCGCAGTTGAAGGAATCGTATGGATCTGATGTCAATCGTTGGCGTAACCGTGTTTACTGGGGCGATAATCTTCAGGTAATGAGCCATTTGCTGAAGGAGTTTAGGGGGAAAATAGACCTAATTTACGTAGACCCACCTTTTGATTCCAAGATCGAATATAAAAAGAAGATTAAGGCTAAAGGGAAGACGGCGGCATCTGAATACTCAGCTTTTGAAGAAAAGCAGTATACGGATGTTTGGACTAATGATGAATATCTTCAATTCATGTACGAGCGGGCTATTTTAATGCGGGAATTGCTAACCAGCGAAGGTGTTTTTGCAATTCACTGCGATTGGCACAAATCACATTACATACGGGCACTTTTGGATGAGGTCTTTGGGGTTCGTGCATTCAAGAATGAAATAATTTGGCATTATTATAATAAAATGCAGGGAAATATCAACCGTTTTGCATTTAATCATGATACAGTTCTTGTATACTCGACATCTGATAATTTCCATTTCAATAAATTGCGTGAGAAAAGAAGTGAACCAGTACGGCAAATCAAAAGAATCTGGGATAAAGAATCGCAGTCTTTGGTAAATGCCAAAGATGAAAATGGAAACATAATTTACATCACATCAACCCATAAAACAATTGATGATGTCTGGCGTCTACCAATGCTGCAACCCGCTGATCTAACTGAACTCACAGGTTATCCAACGCAAAAGCCTGAATCTGTACTAGAGCGAATTATTTTAGCTTACTCAAATCCTGGAGACTTAGTATTTGATTGCTTTATGGGTTCTGGGACAACGCAAGCAGTAAGTTATAAGTACGGTCGACGATTTATTGGTAGCGATATCAATTTAGGCTCCATTCAAACAGCCATTAAGCGTATTCTAAATTTGCAAAAAGAAATCACCTCTGTAGATTATGGCCCAATAATTAAAAATGGGCTGCGCTCTAATGCAGAAGAAATATCTGAAACTGATAAATTAATCTTTGAACTAGAAGATTGGTCAACTGTATTTAATGTGCCACTGGTGTACCCAGGCATTGATGTCTTTAACGTGAATAATTATCACGTGTTCCGCAACCCTGTCCAGGCCAAGGAACTCCTTATCGAGGCATTGGAGATCCAACCCCTCGGCCCGTCCTCGGTATATGACGGTGAAAAGGATGGCCGGATGGTCAAGATCATGCCGGTCAACCGGATCGCCACCCGTGCCGATCTTAGCGAATTGACTGCAGGTTTTGACTGGAAAGTCTTCGAGCGACGCCAGAAGGATAACCCACGCCAGCCAGTAGAGAAGGTCCTTCTGGTGTGCATGGGCCATGAGCTGGACTTGGCCGCCACTTTGGTCAAAGAAGCGGCACCCTATAAGATCGACGTGGAGGTTGTCGATATCCTCCGTGACAAGGCCAACCTAGAGTTCAAGCGGGATGCCGAGGCGGACGTGGTTATTCAGAACGGACGGCTGGTAGTCCGCGCCTTCTACCCGATGAACCTGTTGCAGAAACTTTCGCTGTTGAAGGAGGAGGTGGACGATTGGCGCCAGTTGGTCGAGTCCATCATGGTGGATTGGAACTACGATGGGGCGGTACTCACGCCCGCGGTGGTGGACCTGCCCGGCAAGAACGAGCTGGTAGCGGGGAGCTATGCGGTGCCGGATGACGCTGGCACCATCCGCATCAAGATCACCGATCTACTGGCGGAGTCGCTGGAGATGGAGCTACCCAATGGCTAAAAGGACCGCGGCTGCCCAGACGGTTTCGGCCCTGGACTTCGCCTTTTTCGTCTACCTGCGGCGCTTCTATGAACTGAACCGCGGCACCATTCGAACCCACTACAAGGATCTGTCAAAGAAATTCCTGGATTTCAACGACCCCGAGAACGCTAAGTCCTACTTGCGCGTGCCGCAGTTTGAGGCCCTGGAGATCTACGTTTTCCTGAAGGAATTTGCCGACAACCCCCAGGTCCACGACCTGTTCGATGATTGGTACCACCGCCGGGGGCGCTACGCAGATCGCCGGGAGATCGGCTTGCCAGGCGAGTTACAACTGGGCTTTCTGGATACCTTTGATGAGGCGGCCTACAAGGCGGTCTTCAAGCGCATGAAGGCCATTGCCCGGGCCTACCCCAACTACATCTTTGCGCTGACCATGGGGACCGGGAAGACCATTCTCATGGCAACCTGCATCTTTTACGAGTTCATTCTCGCCAACAAATTTCCCAAGGACCGGCGTTTTTGTCATAACGCATTGGTGTTCGCCCCCGACCGCACGGTGCTGCAATCCCTCAAGGAGATCCAGACCTTCGACATGGCCCTAGTGGTCCCCCCGGAGTATGTCAACTTCCTGCGCACCCACATCCAGTTCCATTTCCTGGAAGAAGCGGGCACCACCCTCAACACCCTGGACCGCTCCCGGTTCAACCTGGTGGTATCGAATACTCAGAAGATCATCCTCAAACGCCAGCATGCGGATAAGACGGCTACTGCCGCGCTCTTTGGCGCCGGCCCGGCGACCTTTGACGCTAATTCAGTCTATGGCCAGGCCGCCGACCTGTATGGGTTCGACCAACCGGAGGATGAGGCCGACCTGACCACCAACCAGCGCTTCGAGAAACTGCGCCGGCTGGAGCAGATTGGGATCTACGTGGACGAGGCCCACCATGCCTTTGGCAAGCCCCTCGCACAGGACGTTGGCGCCGCCGAGGATAACCGTAAGACCAGCTTGCGCAACACCATCGACATTCTGGCCAAGAGCCTGGAGCGCTCGGGGACTCATGTGGTGGCATGCTACAACTACACCGGAACACCCTACGTCGGGCAGGAGATCCTCCCCGAGGTGGTCTATGCCTACGGTCTCAAGACCGCCATCGACAACCAGTACCTGAAGCAGGTGGCCCTGCACGGCTACACCACGACCCGTGACGTGGAGTTCGTGGACGTGGTGGTGAAACACTTCCTCGACGCGGTTCATGGCCTGCGCCCGGAAGGGATGTTGCCCAAGCTGGCGTTTTTTGCCTCCACCATCAAGGAACTCCAGGAGGACCTACGCCCGGCGGTGGAGGCTGCCCTGATCCGTTATGGCGTACCGACCGACCGCATCCTGGTAAACGTCGGGGATGACAAGCTGACCACCAATGACGACATCCGTGCCTTCAACCAGCTTGATACGCCCCAATCCGACAAGCAGTTCATTTTGCTGGTCAACAAAGGGCGGGAGGGCTGGAACTGTCGCTCCTTGTTTGGCGTGGCCATGTTCCGTGAGCCCAAGTCCAAGATCTTTGTCCTCCAAGCCACCATGCGCTGCTTACGCCAAATTGGCGACATCCAGCACACCGGTCAGGTGTACCTCGGTCATGGCAACCTGGAAATCCTCAACGACGAACTCCAGCAGAATTTCCGCATCTCCGCCGAGCAACTCAACCAGAAGGATGATGGCAAGCGTCCTTACGAGGTTCGGGTCGTACCACCCCCGCGCACCCTACGCCTAAGGCGCATTCACCGGCAGTTTGCCTTGACGGAGAAGGCCCCACCCCCGGGCTTCAGGCTCGGTTTGGCGGACATCGACATGGAGTCTTACAAGCTCATCCACACGGTCCAGCATGGCCTGGATGCGTCTGCGGCGGCCGCGGCCAAGACCACCACCGAGGATTTGTCACACCTGAAGCGCCAGCGTGTCTTTTCTGCCCTGACGCTGGTGGCGGAGATTTCCCGCTATCTCAACAAACCCTGCCTAGGCGTGTCTCGCCTGCTGGAAGAAACCGAGGAAGGCGCGGCGGCGGTTGTGGCCAAGGTCAATGAGGCCAACGAGGTGCTTTACGACCACATCATCCCGCGACTGTTCCATGCCTGGTATGACATCGACCCCTCGGAACGGACTGAAGAGTATGAGGTGCAGTTGGTCAAGGTCCCCGCGGAGGGCTATTACCGGGTGCGTGCCCACCCAGACCTGGTAGTGGAGGCTAGCCAGCCCCCAGCGGCACAGGTCCCCCCTAAGCGGTCTTTTCACCTCGACACCTACGCCTTCGATTCCAATCCCGAGCGCGATCTGTTCTGGCAGCTCCTCAATGATGGACGCATCCGGCATGTCTATTTCACGGGGATGTTGACTCATGGCCAGTCGGAGTTCTTCGTCCAGTATATCGACCCCAATTCGCACACCGTCCGTTCATATTACCCTGACTTTCTGTTCCAGAAGGAGGATGGCACTTGGGTCATCGTCGAGGTTAAGGGTGCCCATCAAATCGACGACCCCGTAGTGCTGGCAAAGAAAGATTTCGCTGAACAAATGGCCAGCGCCAGCCGTATGACTTATCGAATGATCAGCGATCAGACGATTAACGCGGGGGGATATCGGGAACTACTGGACCCAGAGGGCAAGGACGCCAGGGAGACACCCAGAACTGCGAATTTAGGGCATCAAAGATTGACATAAGTTAGTGACTTGCCCTTAGCGTATTATATCAATAGCATGTTGGGTGCAAGAAGGAGAAAGATAATGCCATATCTAGGTACTAAGCGACGAGTTTTCATCTCGCACTACAAGGGCGATTCAAGGGAGGTTGAAGCCTTTATTGACTATTTTGCGAATCAGCAGAAGATCTTTACTCCTTATGTGCTAGGAGCCAACAACAATGACGACTTCATCGAAAGCACGAATACCAACTATGTAATGACACAAATCCGGAAGAAATACTTACTCGACACGACAGTCACAATCGTATTGCTAGGTAGCTGCACACACAGCAGGAGATATGTCGATTGGGAGATCAAAAGTTCGCTTAGGCAGGGAGAGTACACGCCCAATGGCTTGATGGGGATCATCCTGCCCAGCCAAGGATCAAGGGCCCACCTTCCGCTGCGTCTGGAAGCGAACTTGACATCGGGCCACACTAACTGCTACGCCCGGTTCTGGTCCTATCCATCGACGGCAGACCAACTTGGTGAATGGATTGAAGACGCCTATTCCGCACGTACCAATAGGGCGCATCTAATCCGCAACGCACAGGATATTTTGAAAAAAAATGCACGGTGTAAAGTCTGTAACGTCACGCAGTAGGAAGTAACATGAAACTGCGAAAATGGCTTGAAAACTGGGAGATGAATTCACTTAAAATCAATCTCAAGTTTCTTGAGATGGAATGGGCACCAAACACCTCGGATGAAGCTGCAGCTTGGGAACTGTATATAGAACTTCTCACGCGAATATCCACTCAGCATCTTACACCAGAGCATGGCGATGAGAAGACCGCGCTTGACAGTTTGCATAAACTTTTTGATCTCACCCGCAGCATCTTGAAGGCACATACCCGGGACTCCCAGGAATTTGCCAAGATCGCAATCCCTGTTTTAAACCAGATTGTGCGGCCTTTCACTGCAAAATGGCATCGACTCTGTTTGTCAGGCGCCTTTTCAGACGAACTACAGTGTAGCCAATTCCGCGACGAGTTGCATGGATTGCAATGTGAGCTCCGCAAATACACCCGGATGCTTGGTGCCATGGCGGGCGTTGAGGATTTAGCCGATTTAGAATCAACCGAACCTGAGGTCAAGTGATGGCTGGAAGAAACCTATTTGAGACGTACCAGTATTATGGGAGGACGGCAGCGGCTAGTACCTGTTGCGTTTTCATCTCGCACAACAGTAAAGATAAGTCCATGGCCCGTGTTGTTGCCACTGCCCTGCTTGAAATGGGGGTGGACATATATTTCGACGAACGGGATCTAATACTGAAGGATGCTGCGGCAGCGGGCCAAGATGTGGCTATAGTGAAGTGCATCGAGGACGGACTTAACAGGTCCACGCACCTCCTAGGTCTTATTACGCGCAACACATTTCAGTCATGGTGGGTGCCGTATGAAATTGGGGGGGCAAATGGTAGGAGTAGGACTTGCGGACACCTTGTCTCCTCAGATGTCACTCGATTACCATCGTATGTAAAGGTCTCCCCGATTCTTCTCGACATTGATGCCCTTGCAACATGGGTTGCGGGGTCAATTCGTCGAAAGAAGGAGGTCATCAGAGAGGCAATGGCGCATACAACAGTAATGGGTATCCAGGCATATGTCCCGATGTACAGACCGCAGTCGCAGATCACTTACTACTAAATCTGACACACAACAACTGGTTACAGTTGCAGGCTAAAGAGTTGAATTTGACTCGGAATCGGCCGAAAGTGTTGATGCAGGAGTCCTGTAAGGCGTGCTCGTCCCACCACCAAGCCGAACGCCCAGCCTGGTGTGCCAACACGGAGACGACAAATGCCGCAAAATAAAAAGAAACATCATGTTGATCAATGGCATAATTCTGCTCTTTTAAGAGCTTTGCCTATACTACCCTTCACTCACGAGGAGCAACGACAATTCCTTAAGCAGCATGAGGATTTCTATGAGGCATTCTTTAATCTTTACTCAAGAATGCCAAAATGGGAGAGATTTTCCTTTCATAAAGATGTTGCATTTCAAGATCGATTGGAAATGTATCTCAGGACTAATGAAGCCACTCAATCACGCAGTTTTTTGACTCTAGGGAGAGCGATGTGGTGGAAGGATATGCTCAGTATGTCTGCCTATTTTAATAGGCTTTTTAAAGAAAAAGGCATGAGAATTCTTAATAATTATCTTCGTTGTTCTAATTTAAAAGACATTATTGGAATGGCGCTCGCAAGCAGAGCCCTTTTGGAGCTAGGAATATCCGCCGCAAGTACGCAGAAAAATGTTATTGCTAAGTTTGAAGAAGCCTATAATAAATTAAAAAATTATGATGATCCCCAAAAAGTAATTTTTGATGTGGCTGGCTTGACACAAATCGAGCAAACAATCGTTCACGGAATTTGGGGGACACGCATGTATTCAGGGAATCTTGGAGATGAAAATGAAAAAAAAGGTAAAACTGGGACCAGTATTTGGAAAGATATGATAATTCCTAATGAAATAATGGCAGCAAAAAATATCATGACTCTTATTAAAGGGCGCGCAAAGCGAATGGAAGATAAGCTTGGCTTATTTGATTATCGTATATATGAAATTCTATGTGATGTAGTTCATCCTGCTGCTTTAGGTTATGATCTTCTAAGGGAAGAACAAGTGGATGATAATGGTGAATTTACGGTGACCGTAACTACAGAAAAAAACAATGCATATCTGGCAGACATTATAGTTGGTGCGGCAACATGGGGAGCATGTCATGGAACTGGTCTTATTGTTGAAATAGCAGATAGATTTGAAAAAATTGCTCCAACACTAATCTCATGGGCAGACAAACGTGTTGAAAATGATAAATCTGAGTTATTTGGCATTAAAGAGACGTTTCATTAAGCCTAATAAAGTAAAAAGGGTGGGCGGCTAGCTCCTCCTGCCACAATATATTGTAAAGTACACCATTGAACAACTCACGCCACCACCCGCGACTTTTTGTGGACCTATCGCTTTAATCACCGTACCTCCCGCAGTCGAGGACTCATATTTTACCGCTTACGGGAACAGATCGCCGTGACAGACCAGATACCTGAGAAGCAACTCAACCATGGCTATGACTGTCGGCAACACAGAATGTAGGGCAGAAGGAGCTAACCGCCAACCTCTTTTACGCAATAGTTAGTCCATAAAACCTAAAAAGTTCGTCTAGCATCTTCTGCCTCCGAAACGTAATGAATGCTTTATAATCATTCCATAAGCTGGCATCGGATTCGGTCCATGAGTTAGGGTCCGCCAAGGGAATGAAGTCATATGAATTCCAGTACTTGCTGCCGTCCTTACTCTGAAAAAACTCTCTTGGATGTCGGGCGCGTTTGTAGTTATTTACTTCGGCAGGTATTGGTTGGAAGTTCCACAAGACATCTACAGTATGCTGATAAGCCTCATCACCACCATCAAGATTTATCGGGAATATGTGATCTACCTGCGGCTTATTTTCGTGAAAGACATAAGAGCGTTTGTGCATAAGGATCTTCGTGGCTAACCATGGCTGACTTAGTAACTGGTATTCATTGAGATAGCCAGTGCGGTTTTTCTCAATGGCAATCAGTCTTATTTGCTCCAACGGAAATTCAAGACCATCTCTTGCCGCAATACTTGCCACTTGAGAAAAAGCATTCACCATTGTTTGAGTATTCCAGTCGCAAAACTGTGATAGCAAAAAATATTGATGAATAAGTTGAAGATGTTGCGCTGACAATGATCTGATACGCCAATTGTGCCCATGACGCTGACGTATCGTGAGATAAGTTGCAAGTGGCAAAATTGCCAGCCAGCGGGGAATAATCGACGCATGATTAATATTTAAAATAGTCCTTAGATACCCCGAAAAAAGTTCAACCAAAGGATTTGTCTCATTCTGCAACAGATTCTGAAATGTATCAATGTCTGCCGTTACCAGGCGCCCCTCGTCAATCCGAATTGTATCTTTAACTAATAGATGAAAAAATTGGAGTACTGATGTTGAAGGAAATTTGATCTCGCTAGATTTTTCGATCTTCTCAGCAACCAACCACAACCTCTCTTCATAGTCCGAGTACTTTGCTTTTATTTTGCCAAGTACAAGTTCAAGTTGAGTCAAGGCTACTCCACCTGTATTTAGTCGACGAAAAACCTCGTTTACCTCTGTTGGTGTATTCGCCCTTACAGAAAAGAAAGCAATAGATTTGTGATTTATTTCAACAAAAATATCCCAAAGCGCTTTCAGATTGCGTCGAATCAAAACTCTCTTATTTTTGTTATCGCTTGCGACGCATAAGACTTGATCTTCTAATGCAATGTATTGGTTCTCATTGCATTGTAGGCATGATAACTCTGTCATACGCAGGTAACGTAGATTAGGTTCCTCGCCGGTATCTCGGAACAGGAAACCTGTTTCATCTGCTTCGGCATCGTCTTGATCGAAAAGAAGATCGAAATAAAGAATACGATTATTAAATCTGTGCCGAAGTACAGAATACAAAGTTTGTAGACGCTGTTGACCATCATACACAAGTGATTTCGGTGCCCCCCACCGACCATCTTCTACCTGTCTGGCAAATTGCCCAGGTATGTAATCACCAATAAACTGACGATAAGGAATTCTCTGATTCGTCTCCCATAGCACGATTCCGCCAATAGGATACCGCTTTAAAAGCGAATCTAGCAGTAAGCAGATATACCCGTCCTATTTGAAAAATCGGTTTACTTTACCTCGGTAACTTGCGGGTAGGTTTGGTAAACTGTTCCACATGCAAGATTACCAACTGACCCCCTTGGAACTCGGCGAACTGCGTGCGGCCCACCAGCGTGTCCGCGATGTGCGTGAGGCTTATCGCCTCAATGCGGTAATCCTGCTCGGCACGGGTTGGCGGGTGAGGGATGTCGCCGATGCCTTGTTGATTGATCCGGACACCGTGCGCAGCCATTTCCAA
>CALMDH010000159.1:0-14136 GCA_937862735.1 uncultured Gammaproteobacteria bacterium | reverse complement strand
TACCGGTTGCCCGCCATTAGCGAAAAGCCTGCGATCCGGGCGAGTAGTTACCATGCGCCCTTACCAGATCTACGCCGTCCAGGCGATCACCCAGTTTGGCGACAACCATCAGGCCATCAAGGCGTTTTTCCCCAAGGCCCAGCTCTTCGGCTTCACCGGCACGCCTATCTTCGAAGAAAACGCCAGCTACACGCAGATCGACGGCACCGTCGGCACCTTCAAGACGACCCAGGACCTCTTCGAGAAGCCACTGCACGCCTACACCATCACCCACCCCATCGACGACCGCAATGTGCTGCGGTTTCACATCGACTACTACCAGCCGGAGGGCAAGGCCGCCCCTTCGTCACCAGCCGCCGCGACCGACCAGGCCGCAATGGTGAGCAAAAAACCCCAGCCCCAGCCCCAGTCTAAGCCCAGCCCGGCCCTCAGTCAGCGCGCCATCGTCGACGCCATCCTTGACAAGCACCCCGCCGCCACCAACCACGGCCGCTTCAACGCCCTGCTGGCCACGGCGTCCATCAACGACGCCATCCGCCACTACGAACTGTTCCAAGAGATCCAGGCCGAGCGCCGGGCCGCGGACCCGAACTACCGTCCCCTCAACATCGCCTGCGTCTTCTCCCCGCCCGCCGAGGGCAACCGCGACGTGAGGCAATTGCAGGAAGACCTGCCGCAGGAGCAGGCCGACAACCAGCAGGAGCCCGAGCAGAAGAAGGCCGCGCTCCAGCGAATCATGGCCGACTACAACGCCCAGTACGGCACCAACCATAGCCCCGGTGAGTTTGATCGCTACTACTACCAGGACGTGCAGCAGCGCATCAAGGATCAGCAGTATCCCCACAGCGAGGTCCCGCGCAAAGACAAGATCGACCTCACCATCGTCGTCGACATGCTGCTCACCGGTTTCGACTCGAAATACCTCAACACCCTGTACGTCGACAAGAACCTCAAGCACCACAGCCTGATTCAAGCCTTCTCGCGCACCAACCGGGTGCTCAACGACACCAAGCCTTACGGCAACATCCTCGACTTCCGCGCGCAGCAAGCGGCAGTCGACGAGGCCATCGCGCTCTTCTCCGGCGAGGACGCCCAGCGCACGCGCGAGATCTGGCTGGTGGACCCCGCGCCCAAGGTCATGGAGAAGCTGGAGACCGCCGTCGCGCAACTGGAGAGCTTCATGAAGGCCCAGGGCCAGCCCTGCACGCCCGAGGCGGTCACCAACCTCCGGGGCGACCTCGCCCGCGCCGAGTTCATCAACCGCTTTAAGGAGGTGCAGCGCCTCAAGACCCAGCTCGACCAGTACACCGACCTAAACGAAGCGCAAAAGGCACAAATCGAGCAGCGCCTGCCGGAGGAGACGCTGCGCGGCTTCCGGGGCATGTATCTGGAGACGGCCCAACGCCTCAGGGCCCAGCAGGACAAAGACGGGGATGACAGCAACATCACGCGGCAGACCATCGAGCAACTCGACTTCGAGTTCGTGCTCTTCTCCTCGGCGGTGATCGACTACGACTACATCATGGAGTTGAACGCCCGCTTCAGCCAGGCCAAGCCGGGCAAGCAGACCCTGAGCCGCGAGCAGCTCATCAACCTGCTTAGCGCCAGCAGCAACCTGATGGACGAGCGCGAGGATATCATTGCCTACATCAACACCCTGGAAGCCGGCCAAGGGCACGGCGGCATCGAGGACATCAAGGGCGACTACCAGGTGTTCAGCGCGCACAAGACCCAGGCCGGGCTGGACGCCCTGGCCGGGATGCACGGCCTCGCGCCCGAGGCCCTGCGGGGCTTCGTCACGGGGGTGCTGGAGCGGCTGATCTTCGACGGCGAGCAGTTGAGCGAGTTGTTCGCGCCGCTGGGGCTGGGCTGGAAGGCGCGCAGCCAGGCGGAGCTGGCGTTGATGAACGATCTGGCGCCGCTGCTGAAGAAGCAGGCGGGTGGACGGGAGATTTCAGGGTTAGCGGCGTATGAATAACCAGAAGAGAGCGAAAGATGAAACCTGAACTGGTCCACACCTTGACGGAGAGCTTCGAGGGCCATGCCCAGGAGACCGAAAACGGAATCGAGTATTGGCTGGCTCGTGACTTACAGCTTTTGCTGGGTTATACTAAGTGGGACAATTTCCTCAATGTCATCTCCAAAGCTAAGACCGCCTGCGAGGTGTCGGGCCACGACATCGCCGTCCATATTGCCGACGTCGGGAAAATGGTCGAGCTCGGCTCCGGTAGCCAGCGAGAGATCAGCGACATCATGCTGACTGACTCGCTACGCCTGCTATCTGATTGCCCAGAATGGCGATCCGGCCAAGCAGGAGATCGCCTTTGCGCAAACCTACTTCGCCATGCAGACCCGCAAGGCGGAACTGATCGAGCAGCGTCTGCTTGAAGCGGAACGGGTCTCGGCCCGCAAGAAACTCTCAGCCACCGAGAAAGAACTGTCGGATGTCATCTACGAACAGACCGGCGGTAACAGGAACTTTGCCCTGATCCGCAGCAAGGGCGACACCGCACTCTTCGGCAAAAGCACCCGTACAAGTTCAGACCCCTTCTTAAAAACAGCCGATTGAGGGGACATCCTACGCGGCCTGGAGGGAGCGCTTAGCGGCGCTGGTCACGATCCCCGCCGGCGAGGCGATTCGCCACGGGGGCACGCACTTTCTCACGATCACTCAGCACTATTGGGCGGGGCTTTTTACACACCTATGAGGTCGCCCAACTGCCGCGCACCAACAACGATCTCGAACACCTGTTTGGATCGTTACGTCATCAGGAGCGGCGCATCACCGGACGCAAGGTCGTCAGTCACAGTTTGATCGTGCGTGGCTCAGTACGGGTGATGGCGGCGGTCCTCACCTGGCTGCAGCCCCCTTCGCCGCTGCAGTTGGGCCAAGCCGATCCGGCCTTGTGGCGCGAAGAGCGCCGACGTCTAGGCCGACTCCGCCACGCGCGCGTTCTGCAGCGGCAGTTCCGCCAGCATCCCGAGGATTATCTGGCGGCATTGGAGAGGCGGCTCGTCAAGCTAAGTTTGCCTCCATAGAAAAAAGGGCCTCCAACGTGGCCAGCCGGGCATCTCAATCTTCCGCCACCGGCGATGGTGGGTGGCCGGTACGTAAATAAACTTATAAAATCAAAAACTTCTGCGCAAAGAGGTTCTGATAGTGTCCGAGCTTCCTGGTAAATCAACACCGCTGCATTCGGCATCGCCATCTCCCGAAAGGTGATCAGTCGCCCTTGGATGGCTTGACAGAATTCAGGTCAATCCTTGATACCGCAGCAAAAGGAAACGGCAGCGAGTAAACGCTCACACCCCCATGCCGCTTGGCTGGCTTAACTAGCTCAAGCCGCTGATTCTCTTGCTCCCTCCCCCGTAGCGGGGGAGAGGGGATCTGAACGGTTAGTGCAGCTTGGCTGATCCAATAACGGGACAGATCCGCCAGGTGATGGGACTTCCCCAAATGCACTCAGTCTAACCGCTTGAATACCGCCGAGGGTGTCGCGTTACGATGAGGCAATATCAACCTCCCCTGATGGATTTGCCCGCTGCGCAGATGAGACAAAGGATCGCTGAGATCCAAAGGCAGCTTCAGGACACCCTCGGGGCAGCCGATTCGCGTAGTGCCCACGCTACCCGGTTGGTCGAGGCGCCCCCAAAAATTATTGCAGCCGTCAAATCCCGCGATCGATTCACTGGAGACAGTAAATTCCGGCAAGGCCATTGTGGAGTTGGGCCGCATGGGGTGAGATCCGATCTCCACCAATTTCCAAGTCCCTTGAAGATCATCAACTGTCAGGGAGCCGGCAAGAGAGGGCATCAGGCTAACGCCGAGCATGCCCAATAACGCCAAGATTGTTCCGAGGATCCTCCACATAGCCACCTCCAGAATTTCAATAGCGGAAGAGCCATACGCCCTCCCAAGGCCGTTCGCGTTAGAAAAGGAGATGGGGGAGCGTTAAACATCTCGCCCCCCCCTGGTCCGCCTCAACCCACCAATTCAGAATGATTAGTTGCAATAGCCTTGGGACTTATAGGTTCCGCCCCCAGGGGCGGACGAGTTACAAAGCGTATTCAGGAGTGATGCGATATTACCCGCTCCGTATCCGCCGTAGTCAGAACTCGGATAACGCGAGTTTTGACGGAACTGAGAGGAATAATTATCTTTGGGAACATTGGGATCATTCGTACCCCATGATGTCACCCCCACAACCGCCATGCCCGATTGGGTACCCTGGACGGCGCCGCCTGACAGGACTGGGGAACTGGAAACAAAGTTAACAACCCAGGGACCCCCGCTGGAACCTCCGGTAAAGTTGCTTCCCTGCAACAACTGTCCTGCGCCACCGATGGTAGTGGTATAGGTAGGCCCGTCCGTACGCTGCATAATTCTGCCTAGGTCCATCAAACCAGGATAACCTAGGGAACTTACGGCCGCCGTCAGCTTGTATCCGGTCTTAGAAGACGACACGAACGAATAATTATTCCAACCGTAGCCCATATATCCGGTTAGATCGCCAACAAACCGGCCCGCCGCGTTCTTGGCCAAGACGATAACCGCCAGGTCGTTGTCCCGGGCCGAGCCGGAACCAACGTCAGTGCCGTAGGCCCAACTTGCAGGACGTACCAGACCGAGCCAGTTCCAGGTCCCATAGGGGGCGATCTGATTGGCCGTTGCGCCTGTCGCACCATAGTGGCCAGGTCGGAACTGGAAGTTAGAGTAGATGTTATCGCCCGTACCGAAGCGCTGAATGCAGTGGGCCGCCGTAACTATGACACTTCTACGAATCAAACTCGCGGAACAGTATCCCGCGGAAAAGGTCAGCTTGCCGACGGTTCGATACGGATAGGTCGTGCTGAGGCGATTCGCATTCCAAACCCCCAAAGCGGTTGTGATGCCATCCTGCACCCGGGTAGTTGTGTAAGGAATACCAAAAGAACCAAACGCGCGGCTATCCATGTCTTCAACAATCCCATTCCGAGTCATGATACCTGGCACCCCGTCGTAGACATTGTCTTCATCCACAAAGATTCTGGATGTATCAGGGGCAGGTAACTTATTGATGACCTCAGGCAGGGAGCGAAGTTGCGCCTCCGTAAGATTACGGATTCCCTGGTTGTTGACGACAACCACGTCACGATCATTCTGCGCCGCGGCTAGTTGGAGGGAAAAAAGGGCACTTATGATCGATATAATGAACCTTGTAAAAATCGACATTGCGCTACCTCTGACAGTTGTCATGGAAGAAGGTTAACGGGATAAAACGCCGTCTTGGAATTCCACCATCTGGATTCCCATGATGCTAACGCGGCACCTCCACCGCTCCGGTACTGGTTGGAACGTCAGGATACAAGTAGTATGGGGCTAAGAGCGATAAATGTGAAGGTGGTCAGGATTAACCCCTTAGCCACTATTTCCTATCGGACAAACTTGAATGCAAGCCCAGCCACCCAGGCGATCACTTACCCGGTGCTGGGCCCGGCAGGCCGTCGGCTACCACGCCGGGGAAATCACCGGCCCCGGCACCCTGGTCTGCACCGCCCGGGGAGGCGAGCTGCACTTGCCCCAGTCTGGGCACATCCCGCCCTGCCCCAAATGCCACGGCCTCTACTTCAAACGGCCGGATACCCCCAAGGAACCAGTGGCCCAGGCATAATAGTTCAGATCACGCTGGTAGGTCTTGGGAGGGGCAAGAAAGGTCAGCGCCCCCCACAACCCAGCCAGTCGGTCAGGGGTGTCGACAGGAATTCACCCAGGGGAATCCCGTCACCGCCTGCCAGCAAGAGCCGTCCGGGCTTGAAGGCGGCATTGAAGGCCTTAATACCAGGCAGGACCTGGAGCGTGCAGCCGCTCTTGACCTCGATTGCCACCAACCGCCGGCCAGCCAGCACCACGAACTCAACCTCCTGGTTGCGCTCCCGCCAGTAGATGCGGAATGAAGCTGATCGGGCCTTGTTCTGGTTCAGCTCAAGCAGGAAGGGTGGTTCCACCTTGCCATTTCCCGCTGTTCAGTCAAACTTGCACCAGAGACCCGACACACCCCCTAACGTCCTACCGCTACCCCCCTCTTCCGCCCGACCACGCGACCTCGCAATTCTCCAACCGCCCCACCCCAGCGCCAACCGGTGACCGCCATGACCGACGAACCCAAATCCACCCAGGACCGGCTGGTCCACGCCTATGAAGAGATGCTCAAGCGCACCCACGCCGCCATGGAGCAGGCGGAAAAGGAGACCCTGCCCGCCCTGCGCGAGCTGCTGGACAAGGCCCGCGACAACATGGTGGAACTGGGCGAACTGACCCGCGAGGAGGCCGCCAAGGTGGCGGAATACGTGGAGCGCGACATCAAGGACGCCGCGGCCTACCTGACCGACACCGGCGCCGACCTGCGCCAGTGGTGGCGCTTCGACGTCAGCCAGGTGCAGGAGCGCATGCTGGAGATGTTCAGCAGCGTCGCCGACCAGACCAGCGTCCAGCTTCAGAACTGGGCGCGGCAGGCCCGCCAGTCCGTCGGCTACCACACCGGGGAGATCACCGGCCCCGGCACCCTGATCTGCACCGCCTGCGGCGCCGAGCTGCGCATGCCCCAGACCGGGCACATCCCGCCCTGCCCCAAGTGCCACGGCCTCCTCTTCAAGCGCCCGGATAACCCCAAGGAACCAGCGGGCCAGACATAACCTTCGGTTGGTGAAAGGGGAACTGAAAGGTTACGAGCACAGAAACCCTACTTACCCCGGGCAACGCAGGTTGTTTCGCACTGGTCCCGACTGGAGAACGGCACGGGACCATGGCAGGGGCCATACTGGAACGGGCGGCAAGTATCACTGGGATAGTCGTAATAGAAACCCGGTTTTTTTCCGCCACACTTACCCACTTGGGGCGTGTCCACACAGATCACGGGCAGATCGTTACTCACCTGCTGGGTGGCGCAGCCCGCGGCAAGCAGCATGGCAACCGCTGGCAGCAACATAAAGAACCGGTTCAATAACCACACCGCCGAAAACCTCAGGTACGAAATCAAGAACACCCCCTAGCAGAGGGCAAGGTGACCTCAACCTGACCAGCCGGCCGGCGCCTTGCTCACCCCACCCCCCCCTCGACACCCGCGCCGAGACCAGCCATGCAACGTGCCCAATGGCGTCGTTACAAATTGGTTTCACATAGTACGCCCCGGCAATCCACCTTGCCACCGGTTGCCAGGGCCGTAAAATCATGACCTTCACTGCCGGCACCTGCTCGGCCGCTTCGGTGCCCTGGTACTGGAAGGCAGGCGGGACCCGGAGGCTTGGTCTTCGTGGCGTGCCCCTTCATGTCAGTTAACGGTATGGAATACCACCGGATGTCATTGCTAGTTCAACCTTACACCCGGTTTCAGCATGCCGTCCTGTATGGTCTGACCCTCATCTGGCTTGTCCTGCTCCTGCACTTTTATCACTGGTGGTTCGACCCCGATCATCGGGTGAGCCTGGCGCTGTTTACTCTGAATACCTTGCCAGTACTCTGGTTCACCCTGCTACCGGCATACTTCCTGTACTTCATGCTCCGGGCACGGGTCCCCAATCCCCAGCTTCCGCTACCCGCCGACTGGCGCGTGGCCATGATCGTCACCAAGGTCCCGGCGGAACCCCTGACCGTCATTCAGGAAACCCTCAAGGGCATGCTGCGCCAACACTATCCCGCCGACATCTGGCTGGCGGATGAAGATCCCGCACCGGACACCCTTGCCTGGTGCCACGCCCACCACGTCAGGATCTGCAGTCGCAAGGACATCAACGATTATCATCGCCCGCATTGGCCGCGGAAGGCCCGCTGCAAGGAAGGCAATCTCGCCCATTTTTACGATAAGTTCGGCTACGAGCACTATGATTTTGTCATTCAGATGGATGCGGATCATATTCCCCAGCGGGATTATCTGGAGAACATGCTGCGGCCGTTCGTCGATCCCCGCATCGGGTATGTCACCGCGCCGAGCATCTGTGATCTGAATGCCGACCAGAGCTGGTCTGCCAAAAGCCGGTTACACGCGGAGGGACACCTGCACGGGATCCAGCAGGCGGGTTACACCCATGGCTTTGCCCCCCTGTGTTTTGGCTCCCACTACGGCATTCGCACCCAGGCACTGCGCGAGATAGGGGGGCTTGGGCCGGAACTGGCGGAGGACCACTCCACAACCTTGATGATGAACGCCGCCGGTTGGCGCGGCGTCCATGCCATCCAGGCACATGCCCGTGGCCATGGCCCCCGCAGCTTCGTCGATTTTGCCGTCCAGGAATTTCAGTGGGCGCGCAGCATCACCACGATCCTGCTGAAACACACCCCGACCTATTGGCCGCGCCTGCCCTGGCGACTCAAGCTGCAATTCGCCTTCAGCCAGCTCTGGTACCCCCTCTCGTCCCTGTTCATGCTGTTATTGATCCTGTTACCCGTCATCGCCATCCTCTCCCACACCCCGCTGGTCAAGGTGGTATTCCTGGATTTCCTATGGCGCATCTCTCTCTTGATCGCGCCCCTCTGGCTCATCGATCTCTGCCTGACGCGCTGTGGCCTGACCAGACCCGTCACGGCCAAAATACTCTCCTGGGAGGCGCTATGTTACCTGCCCCTCCGCTGGCCCTGGACGCTGGCGGGCTGCGTCATCGCGGTCTGGGATCGCTGGCGGGACCAATCGGCAAGGATCCACATCACCCCCAAGCCGGGATCCCCCACCGCGCCGCCAAGCACGTTTCTATTTGCCCTGCCCTATCTCCTGTGTTCCTTGCTCTCGATCGGCGCCATGGCCACCTTGAGCTACCCCAACAGCGCCGCGGGTTATGTGCTGTTCAGCGTCATCAATGCCTTGATCTACGCCATCCTGGCTGCCGCCGTCCTGCTGAACTCGCCAGCCCCCGACATCGTCCCGGCGGACACCCCGCCGTGCCCGGAAGCTCAGTGAATGGCCTTCCGCAGCTTCCTCTGCGCCCTGATCGGTTTGCTACTGTGGTTACCCATCATCGGCCTGATTGCCCACCAGGATAATGCCGTCAGCGTCGTCACCGCCGGACTCTGGACCCTGCTGGACCCGATCTTCCCCGTCAACAAACACGCGCATGTCAACTACGGCGTCCATGACCCGCGACCGGCGGGCAATGGCCCGAAAGCCTTCAGTGCCGCGAAAGGGATTGCGATCGAGCATGTGTTCATTTCCTGGCTGGCACCGCACCGCACCTCGGACCAGTCCACGCTAGAGGAGATGGGCCGCTATGCGCAAGAACGGCAACGCTGGCTGATGATCACCATTGAACCCTACCCGGACGGCAACACCAGCGGCGCGGAAGGTTATTTGCACCACGTCGCCGCCGGTACCTATGACCCGATCATCGCCGCGGCATGCCGCCAGATCGGTGCCTTGGATGCCCCGGTCTTCATTCGCTGGGGTCACGAAATGGAACCACCCCAGGTCAATTACCCCTGGTCCAGCCAGCCCCCGGAAGACTACATCGCCGCTTATCGGCGTTTCGTGACCCAATGCCGTCATTGGGTCACGGAGGGCTATTACGTCTGGTCACCCCTCGGGTATCCGGGGCTGGCGGATTATTGGCCAGGCAAACCGTATGCCGACTACGTCGGGGTCACCTTGCTTACCTCTTCAACGCTGGAGCATGAGCACTTGGGCCATGCCCTCCTTTTTCCCGACCGCTTCACGCCCTTGTACCGGTTGCTCACGCCCTTCGACCGGCCCATCATGATCGCCGAACTCGGGATCGCGGGAGAACCGGCCGATCAGCGGGAATGGCTGGGCAGTTTATTCCGCACCGTGGAATCCTTTCCCCAATTAAAAACGGTCGTTTACTTCAATGCCATCAGCCCGCTGGCCTGGCCGGAAGAAGACCTTTACCCAGACTGGCGTATCACGGCGCAGGCTTTTGAATGAGCAAGACGGAGGAGCCCGCATGCTGATTGGATCTGGCCGCTCAGGTGCTTGGCTGACTCTGCGGCTTGGCGTCCCCCAGCGCCCGTTGGCCACCGCGGCGAGGGACTAACGGATGCCAGAAGAAATCAGCGTCACCCACCAGAGGCTCGCCCTAATCACCCTGGGCCTAGGCCTGGGCCTCATGCTCGGTGTGCTGCTGTATCTGCTGAAGGGCGAGCCAGCGGGTTCCGCCCTGTTCCGCGGTGACTTTCCCGCCTTCTACGCCGCCGCCGAGCTCGTCTGGACCGGCAGAGGGGCGGAACTTTATGACTTTGATCTGCAACGGGAACTGGAGAACCGGCACTGGCCGGATTTCGGCGGGAGCTATTACATCTTCGCCTATCCGCCCTTTTTCGCCCTCCTGCTCGCTCCCCTGGCCGCCCTCACCCCGCTGGCCGCCAAGGTCGTCGCATCCCTGATCCTGTTCGCCTCCCTGCTGGGGGCCCTGCTACTGCTCCGCCGGACCAGCCCCTTCGTGCGCGAACATTTTGCCCTGGTCCTGGTACTGCTCGTCACCTTCGCCCCGCTGCAAATGGCCCTCTTTGGCGTGCAAAACACCAGTCTGACCATCCTCCTCTTCACCCTGGTGTACTGGGCAACGCGGCAGGGCTACCACGGGTTGGCGGGATTCAGCGCCGCCCTGATGCTGTACAAGCCCCAGTTTGGGGCCCTGATGTTGCTATTCCTCCTGGGACGCGGGCAAAAAACCGCTCTGCTGGGCTGGGGCCTCGGCGCTCTCGCCCTCTACCTGCTCGGCATCCCGGTACAGGGCCCGACCTGGCCCCTGATCTGGCTGCGAGCGGCGACGGCATTCGGTGACCTCAACTTCACCATCAACGCGGGCAACATGACTTCCCTGGCCGGACTGATGTACTGGATCGGAGAAGCGTGGCAAGGGGCGGGGGCGCGGCTGCTCCCCTGGGCTTACGGCCTGGCGGCTTTCCTCCTCCTACTGGCGGTGGGCTACATGCGGCGCGATCCCCAGCGGTTCGTACTGGCGCCACACCTGGTGCTCTGGCTCTCGCCGCAAACGCTCTTTTATGACGTTGCCGTCAGTCTGGTCTGCCTGGTCCAGGATTTTCGCGCGGGTGATGGGCGGGACCTGGTCATGTTCGGGCTGCTATGGCTCTATGGCATGGTCGCGCTGCTGCTGCGGGATGGGATGTCCTTCCCGCTTTTTAGCCCCCTGATCCTGATCATACTGGTGATGCATTGGCAGCGCATAGCCACGGGGTATCCCTCTAAAGACTAAACGATATTCATTCACCTTGTTCACCAGCCTGCTCCCATTCCGTGACCGGACATCGCAACTTGGACGCATCGGGTGCAATTCATAGTCTACACTTAATATGTGGATGATTGTCAGGGCATCGAGATAGACAAAAGTTATCAGATACCAGGATGGTGGAACCTACCCCAAAGAGGCCCGTTCAACACAACCACTTTAATTTATTGATAAATCCCATGACTACCATATTTAATTCAAAAAACCGGGGACCACAATCGCAATCCGGCTCCTTCCTTGTATGGCTGGCGGTATTGTTGACAACCCTGATTGGCCTCTTATTCTTTTCATACGATGTCGGTGTTTTCAATACCGCGAGGGCGAGGTCGCAAACCGATGCGGATACCCTAGCCTTGGCTGGCGTCAATGTCATAAAAAAAGTATTTTATTTGCAACAAGAAGAAATGACTGCAAAAGAAAAAGCAGACAATGTCCTTGCAGCGGTTCGAGAAGCCGCGAGCCGACTCACACCCCGGATTGCTGATGCAGATTTGGTGATCACTTATTGCCCAATATCGTCTGAGAAGGATGATAGTGGTTTGGCCGGTGGCCCCTGTTTCGACCTGCCTCCCTCCAGTTCACCACCTGGTTCTTATTCAACGGCTGTCGCCGCTTCTATTCCAGGAAAGTTTAACCCATTAGTCTACTATCCTAACGCGAGCGAATTAGCGGGAGGGTCAAAAGAGGATTCGGCAGCTTACGTGCACGTTGCCATCCAATCTCAAGTCAGCACTATTTTTGGCAGAATAATGAATCTCATGAACTTCCCACCTGTATGGATTTCCGCCACGGCGGCAGTTAAGGAAAGGGATAATGGCGAGTCTTGTGTAGGCTATTTCACGGAAAAGCAGGGATCAAACGATCCTCAAACCATTAGTTTAAAAGATAATTCGGAATTCGAAATCTTGCAGCCAGGGGGGCTTTTAATCACTGATGATCCCAATCTTGTATTCAGCGCATCCGGTGCCAGAAGTGGAGTAACCGCCGACTGGATCAAGGCAGTAGGCGCTAATTCAAACCCTAATATTGATTTCACATGCAGAGATGGAGGTACTTGTCCGGAGTTGGGAGTATCGGAGAGTTTATTGAGGGGCTACGAGCCACCAGTGCCGGAATATCCCGATGTAGGCGTGAATTGCGCGTCAACTCCGATGGCAGATACGAAGGATAATTTGTGTGACATGTATCCAAGATCTGCGGGGGGAAAAACTCGTTGGTTTTATGTCAACTGCCACATCACGCCTGATAATATTGACGCCATCGTAGCACGCACACCATCATCTACCCCTCCAGGTCCTGGATGTGGAGGCATTTGTGCGGGCACCTACTGTGGAGGGTTGACAATTGAGGATATACCTGACGGAAAGAACCTACTTCTAAAACCGATTGTTTCTGGCATGGATGTCACGGACGATGTCTTTTATTTCGAAGACAGAGATGGGACAATAAGTTCCACTCATTATAATGAAGATTGTCCTACAAAACCTTGTACCAAGGATAATACTCCAGAATTTTTTAAAGAATTTAGGGATGGACATTTACGTATTAGCAATAGCATCCTTGATGGCAGTAACGGTGGCGTGGCTAATGCGGGAGTTTACATTTACGCACCGAATGCTTCAGGGAGTGAGTTCGCGGTTAGTCTCACTGATAGTACATTAGGGGGCTCACTAATTCTCTATTCAGATCATTTATACCTGGAGAGCTCAACACTTAGATATCTGCCATATAATGGCGGGTTAAATCCTTGTTACTCACCAAAAGAGCCCTTTGCTTTTCTCGTTCTCTAAAGTCAAGTATTGTATAATGAATAAATTTCAATCAGAGCGTGGCTCAGCATCCGTCGAGTTTGCGATTCTGCTCCCTTTTATGGCATTTCTCATAGTAGGAAGCGCTGATATTGTCAGGATCGTAACGACGGGTATTGCACTCGAAAGCGCGGTCCGGATGGGTACCACGGCCGGTGCAAGTCTTTTGAACCAACCGGGCGTGACCATTACCAATGCGGATAAGGATATCGTTGTTCCAACGGCAACAATTAACACCATGAGGCAAATTGCGGCGGCCGAGGCCCCTAATGGTGCAACAATCAATGTCGCGACCTACTGCCGCTGCCCTCCCTATGATGACTCAGAACCTAGCAACAGTGCTCTAGGCGCTTGTGCAGGTGTCAACCTTATCCGAAATTGCGTATATGGAGCTGAAGTCTTTTTTGAAATGACGGCAACAAGTCAACTCGACTTGTTTTGGGACTTTTTCGGTTTGCCAGGTAGCTACCAGATTACGAGAAGGGCTTTAGTTGCGGCCTACTAAGCATCCGAAATTAAACCGATAAACCAATATCAGGGCGGCACGGTGATGAGCTTGAGAAGAAAGCGCCATAAAGGGATTGCAATGGCAGATTTTGCTTTGATTGTGGGATATTTCCTTTTTCTTATCCTGACAACGATGGAAATTTCGATGTACTTGTATGCCTACAACATAAACAATTACTTGGCTCAACAAGCGCTTCGATATGCAGTGGTGCGAGGCAATCAAGCTTACGATGATGACAACACCCGTACGGATGCCCCTGCCAACCAAGCTGACATCCAGAACTATGTAAATGAAATCAAAGGGCATGGGGGTGCTTTCCAAGTCGCACTTAATTTACCCAATGCTTCTCAGGACCCAGGTGATCCGATCCGCATCACCGTGACCCACGCCTATAATCCGATTTTATTGCCGGGGTCCGTCTGGCAACATACTATTTCGACAACCTCAGAAGGAACAATCCTTTATTGATTTATTTTCCCTTGAGCGTGCGCACCTTTCGAGCATTTTCATTAGCGGTGGGATAAAACTCAGGGGAAAGGCGTTGCGCCTCATCGAAGAAGGACTGGGCGTCTTCCAGACGACCGGCCACCA
>CALMDH010000158.1:0-2721 GCA_937862735.1 uncultured Gammaproteobacteria bacterium | reverse complement strand
AGGGAAATTTACTTGCTTAGCTGCTTGTTAAGCAAGTACAACCTGAATAGTTACGTCAGGGCGACCTGGCTGTCCAGTTCCACCAAAATGAATCGCAGGGGATTCTTGAGATGCTGATTCAGCCTCAACACGGCATGCGCGGTGGTGCCCGAACCCCCAAAGCTATCCAGGACGATATCCCCGGGAGCCGCAACCATCCCGATCAGATCAGCAATCACTTCAGAATCTTTCGGGAAAGGGAAGGCGCCGGCTCCCAGCATGGACTCCACCTCCAAGGTCGCGGCACGGCCATCCTTGTAGAAGACGCTCAGCATCGGCTCCTCGTTGATCTCGGAGAGATAACTCTTGCGGTTGGGGATGGTCGTGTGATCTTTGCCGAAGTGAATCCTGGGCGGGTTTTCGGCCAAGGCCGCCTTGGTGGTGGCCTCTTCCCATCGCCACCCCGTGGAGGGCATGGCACAGGGCTGCCCGGTGACTGGGTGGGGAATGGGATAGCGTGGCCGGCTCTCACGCCCGTCGTCTGGTCCAGCAAAGTCCGCAGCGAAATAAAGACCTCGGTCGTCAGACCAGTTGTAATGCTTGTGCGCCTTGCGTGGATCGGTATTGGGCATCGCCCGATACCAGGCCATGATCTCCTGGCGGATCGCGACGTGGTTATGGCCATGCTTACGCCGCAGATCCTCGTAATGACCCAGCACGTCATCAATGCCGGGTTTGCGCCGTCGCCACCTGACATTCCGTTCCTTCAATAGCGCCTTGTTCCGGGCAAAGGCGACGATGTATTCATGGGTCACCGAAACCAGCTTCGAGTCACCCTTCTTACCCTTCTCCCAGACGATGGTGGCTATCTCGTTAGCGGTGCCGAAGATCTCGCGCATCAAGGCTTGAAGGTTGCCGACCTCGTTGTCATCAATGGAGATGAAGATGGCCCCATCCTCCCGCAGAAACTGCCTGAGCAGCACCAGCCGCGGGTACATCATGCACAGCCAGCGGTCATGGCGGTCGAGGGTTTCCCCCTCCTTGCCGACGACCTCGCCCAACCAGCGGCGGATCTCCGGGCTGTTGACGTTGTCGTTGTACACCCAGCCCTCGTTACCCGTGTTGTAGGGCGGGTCGATGTAGATGCACTTCACCTGGCCGGCGTACCGCGGCAGCAACGCCTTGAGGGCATGCAGGTTGTCGCCCTGGACGATCAGGTTGCCCGTGTCGGCGGGACCGCAGGAGAGCGCGGGCACGGGTTCCAGCAGCCGGAAGGGCACCTCCCGGTGATGCCTGACGACGGCCTCTTTGCCGATCCAATTCAGTGTAGGCATTGGCGCACTCCAGTGTGGGCTATAGCTGTCCTTCGCCAACCGATTCGCGGCCCGGCCAGCATGCTTCCTTTGGTCTGACCATGCCTTGGTGATCTCAGCGCCAAGAGGCGTCATTGAGGGGTAAGCGCCCAAAATCGTCGATGACCTGGATTTGGCAGGGTGGTTGATCGGACCAGGTCCACAACACCAGGTTGCGGCCGTACCCGCTCCAATCGACAGCCTGGCCCAGGCTGGCATCCGAGTGGCCCCGCCAAGGCATCTCAGGGGACAGGGCGGCCCCAGGCGCGAAGCTGGGTACGATGGCGCCATGAAATCCGGCGTCCAGCAAGGCATCGACCAGGCGCCAACTGGGGGGTACGAGACCCCGCGCCACCAGGTCCTCCCAAGGACAGGCAAGGTCAGCGGGATCGATCCCTGCGCTGGCCAGCACGGCGCCATCGGTCAGATCCGCGATGGGTTCACAATCCAGACGATAAGCGACCAGCGTCAGTGGCTGCGCCTTGAAGGGCATGCCCTGCTGTGCCTCCATCCAGGCGGTTTTAGGGTCCAGCGCGGTGTACAGGGCCGGTACTCCCCGACGATTGAAGCGCCCGCCATGGCGCGCGGCGCCGGCACCCGAGGTAGGCTCATAGGACCAGCGGGGGTGATGGGCGCGATAAAGAATACCGGCCCAAAGCCGTTCAGGTGGTAGCGGGTTCAAGCCAACGCTACCCCCACCGACAAGCGCCCAACCAAAAATGGTACCGGCTCAGGCATAGCCGCCCTCAGCGATGCGCGCCAGATAATCCTTAAGCGCCTGCACCCGTCCCTCTTTGACCAGTTCCTCAGCCGTCTTATCGCCAAAGGACGGCAGGGGCTGAGAGCGGAACCAGGCAAAGGCACGACCCACCGAACCGGTCCAGGGCGTGACCCTATTGATGATCTCAACGGTATCCCGGAGCCGTGCCTGGGTTTGACGGGAACACAAGCGGCTTTGTTTGGAGACGGCATCACGGGACAGTCCGGTGGCCAACGCAAGTTCAGCCTTGGTGACATGCAGCAACTCAGCCAGACGATCGGTGGCAATGTTGCCCTGATCGGTGATGACCTCCGAGAGGAATTCAGCGGCGGCGGACATGCGACTGCCTCACTTACAGCCCTTAATAGTGGTCATATTATGCGGCAGACGGACGGAATGGCAACCTTCTAACATTGCACGATTATCCGATGCTCCCGCCCCCCCTATTTCGTCACATAGCCACCCGTCGCCAATCGGTTTTGCGGTGCATCCCGGGCCGGGGGGCCGGCGGTCGGAAAATAGCGGGGTCCATGGGGCTATTGTCGGCTTCCCCGGGCGAGGGTCATTAGATGGCTCCTTTTCCATACCCTCATCAGCGATTTGGCGCTAAGATTCCCCGCCTGTTTTCCG
>CALMDH010000157.1:0-41608 GCA_937862735.1 uncultured Gammaproteobacteria bacterium | reverse complement strand
ATTTCAACAACGACCGGGTGGACGCCGGGGAGGTGGGCGCCGGCCATCGCGTCACTGCCCTCTATGAGATCACCTTGGCTGGCCAGCCGTCGCGCATCGAGCCCCTGCGCTATGGCACCGTACCGGCGGCAAGGGCGGAGGCTGCCGCCGCGCCTGAAGCCACCGCTGGTCGGGAAGGGGAGAGCAAGACGACCGCCACTACCGCCACTACCCCCACTACCGCCCCTACCCCCACAACCGCCAATGGCATCCCGGCGGGTAACGCCACCGCCGTACCCACAGCCACGGAACTGGCCTTCCTCAAATTGCGCTACAAGCTGCCCGGGCAGACGGAGAGCACGATGATCAGCCAGGCCATTGCCATCCCGACCGGCTTGGAAAGTGCCAGCGAGCGCCTGCGTTTCGCCGCCGCCGTGGCCGCCTTCGGGCAATACCTGCGGGGTGGGACGAGCCTGAACGGTTATACCTTGGCGGACATCGTCACCCTGGCCAGCGGCGCCAAGGGCGAGGATGCCTCCGGATACCGGGCCGAGTTCATCGGCCTGATCAAGCTGGCGCAGGCACTCCAGGGCGCTTGATCGCTGGTTCCGCCCGGCTCAAGATGGGGCCATTCAGTCGCATGGCCCCAATCGCCAGGTTGCGAGGACCCTTCTCCGCTGCCGATAGCCACCGTGCCTGAACCCTCCGACGAACACCTGATGCTGGGCTATCGGGATGGCGACGCCGAGGCCTTCGCGACCCTCTACGGACGCCATCGCGGCCCCCTCTACCGCTATCTGCTCCATGGCTGTGGCAATTCGGCCATCGCCGAGGAACTGTTTCAGGACGTCTGGACGAATCTGATCAGGGTCCGCGGCACCTACCGGGTCGAGGCCAGTTTCAAAACCTGGCTCTATCGCCTGGCCCATAACCGGCTGGTGGACCATTACCGTCGCGGCCAGGTGCCCTGGGTGGATGACCAGGATCTGGAGGTGGTACCGGACCCGGCCCCCAGCCAGGACCAACTCGCCAACGATGCCGATTGCGTCCTGCGTCTGCAGCTTGCCCTCAGCCGCTTGCCGGCCGTCCAGCGCGAGGCCTTTGTTCTGCGCGAGGAGGCAGGCATGAGCCTGGAGGCGATCGGGGCCTGTGCCGGGGTCGGGCGGGAGACCATCAAGAGCCGGCTGCGCTATGCCCTCAAGACCTTGCGCGCGGCCCTGGAGGATTGCCTGTGAATCCCTATCTTAATCAATCGGACCCCAACCTGGACGAGCCTGGCTTGTCCGCCCTTTATCGCCAAGGGGCGACGCAAATGCCTCCGGCGGAGCTGGACCGGCGCATCCTCGACCAGGCCCAGGCGGCCCTCCAACCACAGTCTGAAAAGGGGGTCACCCCTGGGGTCAACCCCTTTGCCAGGGGGAAGGCATCGCGGCGCTGCCTGCCCCCTTGGCCGCGGCTCTGGGACTGGACCCCGCGCTGGAAATGGTCGTGGGGCTGTTTCGGGATCAGGGATTGGCCGCGACGCTGGGGTAGACCCCAATATTGGCATTGGCCTCCGCGTTTGCCCCCGATGGGGGACGGTCGCTGGACCTGGCGCCGCCTGGCCATCCCCTTGTCCTCGGCGGCCGGCATTTTGCTGACCGTGGGTTTGGTGTTGCGGGTACTGGATGAACAGAGCGCGATGCAGGGGGTAACCGGCATGGCTCCCACGCCTCTGGCTGACTACCAGCCAAGCCACCCATCGCAGCCTTCGCAACCATCACGGACATCCCCGTTACCCCCGCCAGCGAAGCCGGAACGGGAGGTCGTGGCCAAGGAAGTCTCCGAGGAAGCCATGGGGCTCCCCGCCGCCGCGCATCTGTCAAAGGCGCCCTCTCCTGCCCAAACCCCGGCTATGGAGCTAACTGGGGATGGGGCGATAGGTCAGGCTAAGGCTCAGGCAAAAAAGCGAGCTGAGAATCAGGCCCAGCTTGATGACCCGCTTGATGAAAGGCGCCAGGCGATGCCGATGGCTGATTCCGCCGGGGATCGGCGCCAGAAGTCTCATATAACCGACGTGGTGCCCCAGGGATTCGGCGAGCTCCCTGAGCTAACCGACGAGAGCTATCTAGCCGACCCGGAACGCTGGATAGAGGACATCCGTCAGAGTTGGTCAAGCGGACAACGCGACGAGGCCATCAGGCAACTGGCCGCCTTCCGACACGTCCATCCCCAGTATCCCTTACCGGAAGACCTCGCCTTTATCCACTGAACCGGGGCCAAAGACGATCAGCCCGCCCAGAATACCGCCGCGCTGCTTGAGCCAATACCGGCCGGTGCGGCGCTCCAGATGGAGGCTATAGCGGGCGGCATCCGCGATGCCGGCGGGCGGGTCGATCCGCACCACCAGCATGCCACGGCGTGGCACCGGGCCTGGCCAGCGGGGCAGTTCCGGCAGGTGGCCTCCGTTGAGTCCGAGTTGTTCGATCAATGCCTTGGCTTCCGCGGTGAGCCACCAGGCCCTGGTGCGCCCGGTCACGGGGTGGCGGATCAGCCGGTTGCGCCAGGTCAGGGCATGGAGCACCATGGCGGCCAGGACCAGGATGAACAGAAGGTAACCAGGTGGCAAGGACATGCTATGTCTTCCTGACAGTCATGAAGCGGCAGGCCAGGCCGCTGATAATGTAAGACTTTCCTGTGACTTTCATGCAAACTGGCATGAGGCGGCAGGCAACGCCAATGATAATGAAAGACTTTCCGATGACTTTCACGCAAATCATGTGGTGAAACCACTCCCGTCAACCAGGTCATCGGCAATATTGGCGGCAGCTCCGGTAGCACTGGTTCTGGGTGCCATTGCAGCGCCAGGCGCAGATCTGGTGGCAGTTGTTGATGCCGCTGCTGGCCAGGATCGGTTCCTGGGGCGGGGTGCCGGTCCCCGCATTGGCAGCTACGCCGAGCAGCAGGGTGGTGACCAGGATTATCAGTTGCTTCTTGTTCATTGCCTATTCCCTCATGGTGGTCGTTCCGGTATGCGGATTGATCGAGTAGGACAGCAAGGCGCGGAAGCGTAAACGCAGGCATCCGCCCCTCATTAGCTGCTGGCGACCAGGATAGCCGAACATGGCGACAGAGCTTGTCGGGATGAGCTTAGGCACCCAGACCCAGACCCAGACCCCCGTGCTACTGCGCCTGGCATGTGGTCAACGACCCTTGTCAGAGGTGTTCGACCTCAAAACCGACGACGGAGCGCCGGTCGCGGCTGAACTCAATGCCGATGAGATGGATGGGCAGACCCGCGGTGCGGTACTTGTCGGCGTAGCCACGTTCCTTGATCTGCTCCAGGGCCTCACCGGAGGAGACCAGCTCCACCACCTTGAACTCGAACAGGTAGAGGTGACCATTGAAACGCACCGCCATGTCTAGCCGACCCTGGTTGGAACTGTCCTCCAGGGTGATGTCCAGACCCAGGGCAGCAAAATAGGCATAGAAGACGCTGGCGTAGTAGCCCTCGTAGCGGGCGATGGGATTATTGCGATACCAGTCGCTGGGGATGCTGGCAAAGAAGGCGGTGAACAGCGCTTCCAGGCCGGTGAAGTCATTGGCCAGCAAGAGCCGGTACAAGGCCAGCCGCTGACTGACCTGGGCCTGAGGATCGGCGGTCCATGCCTGCAGCAGGGCACCGGCGAGGCTCTGGTAGACCTCCCGGTTGGGATAGCGCAGCCGGTAATAGTAGGTGCCGCTGATTTCCTCTTCCTGGTCGATGGTCAGATAACCGGTCTGAAACATCAGCGCCACGGTGGGGATGTTGCCGACCTCGAAAGTCGAAAGCAGATCGGCGCTGGTCTTCAGTCGCCCCAGGTCCGGCAGCCAGATCTGGCGTTCCGTGAGGATGTCAACCAGAAAGGTCGGCGTGGCGGTCTCGAACCAGAAGGGCAGGAATTTGCGCTTCTGAAACAGCAGCAACACGTCGAAGGGGTTATAGACCGCCTCTCCCGTCCAGTTGTAGCCGTTATACCAAGCGCGGATCTCCTCGCGTTCAAGGCCGGGCAGTTCCGGGGCGAAGACTTGGTCCAGGTCGGCCTCGGTGTAGCCACAGATGGCCGAGTAGCGGCTATCGAGGGTGATATCGTTGAGATTGTTGAGCCCGGAAAAGAGGCTGACCTTGCTGAACTTGGAGACCCCGGTCAGGAAGGCAAAGCGGATGTGGGCATCCGAGTCCTTGATCACCGAATAGAGATTGCGCAGGCCATCACGCATCTCACGGGCGATGGCGGGATTGGTGATGTTATCGAGGATGGGTTTGTCGTATTCGTCCACCAGCACCACGACGCGCTCGCCGCTGGTGGCATGGGCCTGCTCGATCAGTTCGGCGAAACATCCAGCGGGATCTTCAGGCTCGGCACAACGTAGGTCCAGCGTTCTGGCGATGTGCCGCAACAAGGCCCCTAGTCGCCGGTCGAGCGCGGCACGATCCTGCAATACCCCAGCCCCGAGGCTAAGGCGGATGACCGGAAACTGCCGGGACCAGTCCCAGCGCTCATGGATGGCCAGGTCGCGGAACAGGGGCTCATTGCCGGCGAAGAGTTCACCAAGGGAATCCAGGAACAGCGACTTGCCGAAGCGCCGGGGCCGGGAGAGGAAGTAATACTTGCCCTCGTCGATCAATCGCAGCGCGAAGCCGGTCTTGTCGACGTAGTAAAACCCCCCTTCCCTGATTTCGCGGAAATTCTGGATGCCGATGGGGAGGCGTTTGCGGGTGTTGTCGCTATTCAAGAAGGCAGGCTCTTGCCAGATTATTATGGTGAGATGAAATTATGTCTTTAAATGAAGGATTTTTAATGTATCAATGGGGTATTGAGGTTTTCTAAGTCTGGCGATTTTTAGGAAAAGTCTATACATTTTAATTGAAAACGTTGAATCTCCTCCAATGTGGCCGCGCAGATAATGGTGACTTATCACACCACATAATAAGCACGCGAGCCCGTTTGACCGTTTCCGGAAATTCTCTGGTCATTGTTTCCACTTTAATGGTCAAGGGTTGAGCAGGTCATCCAGGGTGTTTACTCAGTAACATCTACCGGCTGCTGGCGGAAGCGCTGACTAAGCCGAAAGAGTGTCTGCCAGGGTAACCATGCCCAAATACCAACCGCTACTAGCATGGCCAACAACCATTGAGGTAAGTGGGCCAGCAATCGGGCAAGAATGATGATGACATCGCCCTTGTAAACCATCTTGCTCCCACGAGCACTGTACTTGACAAAGTTGATGGCGCCGACTTTGTCCAAGACGAGCAAGCCTTCCCGACCATAGGTGGCCGCCAACTTGATGGTATCCGTACCTAAGTCTTTGGCTTTTTGGGCCACGTCTAGAAAGGTATCCCCGCCAAGCCGATAGAGTGTGCCGGTCTGATCGCCAAAGGTGTCCGCCACCCGCGCCAAGCGCTTAAGGGAGGTGGCATCCGTCGTCGTTTCCAGCAGATTGATCCCGCCATTCACCTTGGCTAGGCTGTATACATCGCCAAATAGGTCGGTCACTGAATCCAGTTTTTTTGTTTTCGTAACAGTAGCTGCGGCTTCTGGAATCCACTTGATCAACCAGGTTGGTAACTTATCACGCTTGCGGGCTATCTTGAGGATAATCGTACTGCCTTTGACTGCCGTACTGGCCCCACCAGTTGACACCTGTACCATCGAAGCCACTGTGCCAATAGACGCTAGAGCGATAATGACCTCATCTGGATCATCCCCTTTCAACCATTTAAATGATTGCCTGGCAAGATCACGGATGTCTCCGATGACAAATAAATCCATGATCACTCCAGCGATCTGACCGGACAGTTCATCGCTTGTGCCAAGCATAATGCCGCCGACGAATTTCTTGATCTTATAAAAAAGGCCATTACGGATTCCCTTGATATCCGCATGGAGTGACCTGGCATCTGGATCATCCTTGACGTAATCGTAGGCCATGAAGAAGTTGAGATAATTAGCGGCTTCGGCGTAACGCTTCTCGCTCACCAATTGGCGTGTTTCAGGGACTGGATTTATTTTGGCCATAGCCAGTATGGTGAGTTGGGTCTGGCTCCACAGAATACTCGCTGCGCTGATAGCTAAAATAAGTAAACCGACTTTGAAGGGAAGATTGAGGGAAAGCATCATTTGAGTAACTGCAGTATCAACTTCTTAGGGTTTCAATTTATATTGTAGGCAGGTTTTATCATGTCCAGGGCTTGGGCGACTTTTTGAGCTTTATTGGTGGTTTTGATCACCTATACCATGTTCTTATCGCTAGCACCATTTGCCATGGTTGGGGTTTGCATTACGCAGACGTCAAAATCAAAACATCTTGATCTGCATGATTATCCAGAAGTGGCTTGATTGCTTGCTCGAGCGATGAGGGTCTAATCTCGCGATCGGCGAAATAGCGAAATTGAGTTTCAAATCCTTGAAGAACATTATTGCGCTGGGTGAGATTATCAAGTATCGCAATCTCGTTCCGACGTCTTTTTGGCTCATTTTCCCGATCCCACCAAGATAGAAATGAGAAAATGCTGCTTTCCGGATTGAACTCTTGACGCAATTCGTCTAGCCAATTGTATCCACGCGGCTCTTCATAGACAAAATCCATCCATCCGGCGATTTTTGCGATGGGGGCTATCTCTGAGTAAGAAGATAGCAAAAACCGGCTACGCTGTTCTTGGAAGAAATTATTCTTAATGAAAGTGCGACTATTATTCTGCCAATTATGTAGGCCAATCTGGAATTCTTTTATTGCAGTATCGTACATCTCTAATTCGGCACTACATTTTGCCTGTGCTAAAAAGGCCGCGCAGTAATAATGTTGAAAAGACATTGACTCCATGACATCAGTAGTCAACTTCCATTGTTCAAGATAATGGAAAGCAATCTCGCCAAATTTTTCCCGCGAAGAAAGTAAGATGTGCTCTCTTCGATGAGTATCTGCAGTTAGATGATCAAGATCTTGTAAAGCTGACAGAAATCTGGCCCGCCGCTCCGAGTCGAGAAAGTTTTTTATCCAATCAAGTTTCTGATCCATGTCCTTGAGCGTCTTTTCGACCCGATTTAGACTCCCATGCAGTGTGGCGAAGCCAAGCGTACTTACCGCAAGCCCAAGTCCTGACATCGCCATGGTGGCTGTACTGATTGCCAGCAATTGCTCAGTCATCATGGTGAGGTTATGAAGCTGATATGTATTGAATAAACCGGGGAGACTCTCAATAAACCCAAAAGGATTTAATGCAGATTCTGCAGCGGGTATCAGATGACGAATGATTTGACCCCCTGCGTCACGGATCACGCCGCCATGAAGGCTGTATTGGCCGCTCAACAATCCATACAGTACGCCTTCGGGCAATGCCCGTTCCACTGAAAAAAGATCACCAATCATGTTCATTATTACCGGAGTTATCAGAAAAAATCTATTTTACGATCATACTCTTTGCTATTTAAATCTAGGCACTGGCCATCGTTGATAGTGCCAATAACTGGTCCAGGATAAGACTAGCGCTGGTCACCGCCAAATCCAGATACTGGGAGAGGTCTGGCGGAGGTAGAAAGGAACCTCGCGGTGTTCATCATCCGCAGGACGATGGTGGACAACAAATGGCCCGTGGCATGCTTCGGGCCTTAGCCAGACCGACGACGGTAGCCGAACAGACGTTGGCTATGCCATGTCTTTCGCATCCTGCGTTGGCAGAATTTGGCTATAGATGTCCGATGCCCTGCGATGCTGACAGGCTACCAATTTACGTAACTCTGGTGGACCGATTACCTCCACCTTATCGCCGGCACCCAGCAGCCAGCGCAGCAATTGGCCAGTAGACGGAATGCGGGCCGTGACCCGCAACAGGAAATCGGAACCCTCGGGCTCATCCACCAGGTGCTGGTCATCGCTCAGTGGGCAGGTTGCCAACAGGGTAGCCAAATAGCCGCGAACCCGCAGTTCCAGGTCGATCATCTGGCCCTGGCCAAAGTCGATCTTGCCGCTGGCGATGACTTGGTCGAGATCGAAGCCTGCCGCCGCCCGGGCCGGCGTTGCCGGCAGCAGCTCGGCACGGATCATGCGGTGCAGAGCGTAGAACCGCACCGGCTCCGCTTCGTCATTCTTCAGGGCCAGCAGATAGGGGATGGGACCGCGCTGGATCAGGGCCTGGGGGTGAACGATGGCCTCCCCCCGTTTGCCGTCGGCACCCTCATAGAGTACTCGCAGTGCCAAGTGCTGGGCGAGGGCCTGAATCACCGCCGTCAAAACGGCCGGGCACAGTTCCGCCGGGCGCAGCCGCAGGTTATCGGCGACGACACGCAGACGCTGGTCGTCGAGGAGGGGACCGTCGAACTCATAGCGCAGGCGCTCCCAGAGACCATCGAGCCGCCGTTGCGGCACGGCTTCGGCGATCAGGTCCCTGACCTGCTGCAGGGTGTATTGCCAAATCAGGGGGTCTTCCGTCACATCATCGCCCAGACGGCGATAACGCAGGGGCTTGCCGCCCGGATTGACCGCCGCGATGCGACCCTCCTTGAGCAGTTGCAGCAGATCGCGCTGGAGGGCCCGGCGACGGGCGGGGCCATCGCCAGTTCCGTATTCATCCCCCAGGATGTGCATCAGGCGCCCCGCGTCCGGACAAGCGCTGGCCGTCGTTGTCGCGGGGGGCAATAAGGTCTCCAGCCGCCGGAGGCGCTGGATACGGCTGTGATACCGGGCGCTCATCGGGTCAGTATACGCCGGCAGGATCGGTCAGGATGTGACGTATCGTTGCGCTTAAATCGCACCTGAGGGTCGTCGCCGCCTGACGGAGACATTTTGGTCAGGAGCGGAGAGGGGGTCCCCGCTGGGGACCCCGCCCTTAGGGCCGAGGCCCACTCGGCCGAGAAACGCGGATCACTGGGTTCGATACCTGTCGGGACAAGCCGCATGGTCGCAATGACTTCCAGGCGGACCTTCTTCGAACATCTCCGTGCCCTGGCCCATTACCTGCCATTCGCGTCCTGGGATCACCCATGGGACTTTATGCTTGAGGCACTCCAGCCTGCTCAGCCACCACCCCCTCGCCAGGCCTCTACGCGCAGGCGGCAAATTTAGAATTGCTGGGTTAGATCGGCGGGCGCCAAGTGGGCCCAAAGTGCCGCTACGCGGCCAAAATCACTGTCCGCCGCGCACGAAACGAACGTATCCCTGGTGGGACTTAACGTCTTTGCCGACGCCGCCACCGTAGAAATCGACGCCCCACGCGTAGCCCGAGTTGTGGGCATACGGCGACGAAGACTAGAACCAATCCCTAGGCGTATTCGAAAAGGCCGGGCTCCAAATCGTAGGCCGGCCGAAAACCCCTTCGCACCGTCCATTTGTAGGCTTCCAGTAGGCGGGCTAGCCAGTACTGCAATAGATCAGGCTGGCCAACTCGTCCTCCGTCGGCAGTCGCCAGCCCGCCGGTGCGAGGCGCTGGGCCTCGACCCAGGTATACTCTGTAGCTTTCCCCGCGCAGGTGGCGCCCGTCCAGGTCTGTCCCAGGCTAAACCGCTGCCATTGCAGCTTGGTGCGGATGTCTTCGACGATACCCTGTTCCTCGCCTTGGAACTGGTATCGGTCGTGGGGTGAGGCGTCTCCGGTAGCGGCCGATGCCGCCCCTAAGGGTGATGGGGCGTTGGAGCCTGCCCGGTCGCTGAGCGTGCTCCCCTCGCCATTCGTGACCAAATCACCTGGGCTTGGGGCAGGCGGCTGTGTAGTCCGGGCCGGGGGGCGCGATTCTTCTTGCTATCCGTCACGCACGAGACGAATGTACCTCTGTCCGACATTACCATCGATGCCGACGTAGCCACTGTGGAAAGTAACGTACCACGCGTCCCCCGAAATATAGGCTCTCCGCGACGAAGACCAGAACCACGTCTCAGGCGTATTCGGAAAGGCCGCGCTCCAAATCGTGGGCTGGCTGTAAACCCCTTCGCACCCATCTACAGGGTTCCAGTAAGCGGGCTTGCCTGAACTGCAATAGACCAGGCTGGCCAACTCGTCCTTCCTCGGCAGCCGCCAACCCTCCGGCCTGAGGCGCTGGGCCTCGTACCACGTATACCCTGTTGCCTTCCCCGCGCAGGTGGCGCCCGTCCAGGTCTGTCCCAGGCTGCACCGCTGCCATTGCAACTTGGTGCGGATGTCTTCAACGATACCCAGGTCCTCGCTCAGAAACCGGTAGCGTTCGGCGTCGTTCGCAACCAAATCATCCGGGCTTGGAGCAGGCAGCTGTGAAGTCTGGGCTGGGGGTTGCGATTCTCGCTGCCCCATCAACATCAACACGACTAATGCAAGCATGACAAGTCCGCCAATCAGCGCTACAAGCCCTGTATCGGAGCTCTTTTCCGGGGGCATGACCGTGTTTTCATCTTCAGGCTTTGCTGCCCCGCTCTGGGCGGATGGCCTATTGACGGGCTTTGCCTGGGGAGGGTCTTCTTGTGTCAATACCGCGCGCCAAATAATACGCTCGACTGCAACAAACAGGACCACGGAAGCGATCCAATACACAATGACTCCGTAACTCATTAATTGTCTTGACAAAAGGCTCTGCACGAAACCTATCACCAAGGGCGCTGACATATTAAACGCTGTGTAAATTCGAAGTGCGGCAAACTCAGACGCGGCGATCTGCGATGTTGGCGCTCCGACAATGCGGCCATTCGCGATCGCAATATCTACATCCGATTTTCGCAAATGGCCTCTGGTCCGCAGATGGAAGACCAAAGGGTAAATCCATCCAACGATTAGAATAACGTAAACCCAACCAAACTCGGTAATTAAGTCGAGATACGTTGAGTGTCCCCATGTGAATATCCAGAACTTCCTTACTCCCCAATCTAGGAATAACGAGATGAACATTAAGAGGTAGGCGCCTAACAGCCATTGGCGATCCCCTTGATTTGTCCACGAATAGCAGCGTCGGAGTACTAACTTTATGAGCGATCTAAGCGAAAAATAGGCGATCGTTAAAAATACGAGAAATGTGATAGCGAGAATTAGGGAGTTCATGTCAGTAACCTAAGTTCCAGCGTAACCATTCAGAGACCCGCCATTGGACGCGAACTGTTGTTGGGATTCTGCCGCAATCGTTCCCGCGCTTCCTTCAGGTCGTCCAACAGCCGCAGCGACAAACCACGCCACTGACCCTCGTCCAGGGTCTGGACATAGGCTTCGTCAAGTTGGCTGAGGCTGTGGTCACTCAGATGCATGGGTCAGGAGCACGCGATCATCGGGCAGCGAATGGGGAGGCATCCTGCTCGGGTTCGGGGGCGGCGGTCAAGGGGTCTCTGAACGGTTACCGGCTGTGATACCGGTCGCTCATCGGGTCAGTATACGCCGGCAGGATCGGTCAGGATGTGACGTATCGTTGCGCTTAAATCGCCCCTGAGGGTAGTCGCCGCCTGACGAAGACATTTTGCTCAGGAGCAGAGAGGGGTGGCCCCGCTGGGGACCCCGCCCTTAGGACCAAGGCCGACTCGGCCAAGAAACGCGGACCAACAGGTTCCATACCCGTCTGGACAAGCCGCATGGTCGCAATGACGTTGCCTCTGATTTCGAACGTGGAGCACCTCCGATGAAGATCCAAAACCTGCTGATTGCCTCCCTTCTACTCACCGGAACCGCGCTGGCCGACCCCGTGCCCAGAGTAGGGTCATGTCCCTCGCACTACTATGCCCGGGGGGATTACTGCGTCCCCGATGAACGCGCCAAGCCTGCCATGGTCAGGAATGATGATTGCCCGACAGGCTATATGATTCAAGGCAATTACTGTGTGCCATGGAAGGATAATGCCCCGGCAGCCGTGCCCAAAGTTGGCGATGCATGCCCGTCAGGATACTTCATCCGGGGGAATTACTGCGTCGAATACTGATACGGCTGAGCGAGACCTTGGAAACCCTGCCAAGGAGGGCCTCATTCCCCCAGCAAGACTTGCCGGGGATTGGCCGGGGGCGTCTCCCAGTCTGGCAAAGGGCCATAGGCTATTGCCAGACTGTGCATTGTCCAATCGACTGGGATGTCGATTAAGACGAGGCACCAATCTTTTCCATCTTGCACCTGTTGATCGGGCGTTCGCCATTGCAGATAGCGGCGACGAAGGGGGGGATTTTCGGGATCATTGACCAGTTCGTTACGCAGCAGGTCAGGCAGCCACTTCCTGGCCTGGTAACTGAAAGGTCCTGTGGGGTAGTCTTGAAGGAAAGTCTCACAGAGTACCGAAGAACGGCTCTTCTGAACTTGGTGCCAGCGATACTCTCTCCGGGCCGCAGGCAACAGCTTGATCAGGAGGGGGAGGAGCGTCGGGTCAGCATCCGGGTCTCTGAGATCCCGGAACCAGGGGATGTTGTACCACAAGGTCCGAAAATCGCCCGCCTCCAGTTCGCTTTGCATGGAAAAGCGAGATTCCTCGTCTAGTTGCATGAGAAGCAAACTGGGGAGAACGCTATCCGGTAATATTTCATCAATCAGGTGTAGTTTGGGCACCTTGGCTTTAAACGCCGCTTTGCAACGGCCGAAGGCTGCCTCCCATCTATCCTGAATAATGCCGTAATCGGTATATCCGGCGACCGCGCAGGCGCCAAGTATCCGGCGCTGATAGATTCGCTGGATGCTGTCACGCGCCGTAGCGGCATCCGGAGAATTGCCCTGGGCCTTGCGGGCCAGTTCGATCAAGGACGCATTTTCCAGGCTGATGCCACGCCAAACTAAGGCCCTACCAGGAGCCAGCAGGGGGAGAAGGCGCAGCAGGCGCTCATCATGGTCGAGCACGGGATCAGCCAGCAAGCCATCCAGGTGCTGAGCCAGCCCCTGATCGTTGAGGTCATCCCGCAGCCAGTGGCATAAGCCGCCATTGCCTAATCCCGCCACGGCCGCATCCCAGTCGTGAGCAATGGCGCCCGCGAGTGCTTCGGCCGTCCAGCAATCCCTTCCCGCCAGCCGGTACGCTTGGCGGGCCTTGAGCAGCGGTTGATCGCGAACCCGCTCCGCGAACGCCCACGCCTGGGCGAGGAATTCCCCCACCAGCCGAGTTGGCCGCCGATGGCGCAGATCGCCATAGGCGGGCAGGATCTGCTCGTTGAGATAGGCCCGCAGTTGACGGAAGCCGGCATCGCTGTCCCGTGCGGCCAGATCGTTCAGGGCGGAGACCAGAAAGACCGCATCCGCCACCCCTGTGAGCCGGTCCCGCTTGTCGGCCCATACTTCCAACCGTTCCTCCGCCTCCAGCAGGTCAGCGTAATTGATCACCGCGACCACCCGTCCATGGGGATTGCGCTGACGAAAGGCGTGGAGGCTGGCCAGATCCTGTTGACGCGGTCCTTCCAGGTGCATGACCCAGAGCAGTACGTCCGCCTCCACGACCAGGGGTTGGCTAACCGCATCGTCACGGACGGAAAAATCCAGCCCCGGCGTATCGATCAGCGCCACCCAAGTCAGGAAGGGATGGCCGGGATCGAGGATGTCGATGCGCTCGATGGCAGCACGGTGCTGTTCCCCGAGGTCCTGAATCTTGCCATGGACCTCCGCGGCGGCCGCGTAGTCGTCGGTCTGGTGCGCGGGCTCGTGGCCGGGGCGGAAGATGACACGCAGTTGTCGCCGCGCCCGGCCAGGATGCGATTGACCGTCACCGTTTCCCGCGTGACGTTCATCGGCATCCAGCGCTCGCCCAGAAAGGCGTTGATGACCGTCGATTTGCCGGCGTTCCAACTGCCCGCCACCACCAGGGAGACCTGGGTCTCGCTCATGCGGCTGAAAATGGCGCTGATCCGTCTGAGCAGGGCCTGGCGCTCAGCTTCGACGGCGGGTACGGCGAAGTGCAAATCGCTCAGACAGCGTTCGGCGTCCGCCAGACGACGGACATGCACATTGTCGCCAAAGGGGAGATGGGCGTAATCGTCTTCCGCCCGGGGACTGGTCAGTGCATCCGTCCAATGAGAGGTCATGCGGTAGACATCCTTAAGCAGGACAAATAGTCGTCAGGACGCCTTATCCCCTGGTCCGCGAGTTGCTGTGGGTCCAGTATGCCCGTAACGACGGACAAGGGGTCGGTTCGCTTCATTCGCCTAAGAGTTCCCGGCTGGCATTTTGCGGTGAGATATTTCTGTTAGGTAAAGGACCAAACTCCCTTGCTAAATTGGCCTTTTCAATATTGAGGGGGATGCCGAGGATGCAATATTCTCCATAATCTTCCTCTCGTTGTGCCTTGGTACGCCATTGCAGATAGTGGCGCCGCAGGTGGGGATTATTGGGGTCCGTGATCAATTCCTCCCTGAGCCGATCTGGAATGTTTTTTTTGGCTAAGAGGCTGTAAGGACCCTCAGGGTATAGCTTCAGAAACTTCTCGTAACTGGTCGATGAATTATCCCGTAGGGCATACTTCCAACGATACTCCCGCAAGGCTGTCCAGGATAATTCCTGCAATAAGGGAAGAAGCGCGGGGTTGGTATCAGGGTCGCCAAGATTACGATACCAGGGGAGAACCCGCCGTAAGGAGGCCAGGTCCACTCCATCAACATCGTTCAACTGCTGGCGGAGATTTGCTTCAGTTCCCTCCTCCAGTTGAAGTAGCAACAGCCAGGGCAAGAGCCGATTTTGGTTGAAGTCGGCAATTATCGGTTCCTTCCGAGGCCATATGGCAGCCTGACACTGGCGCAATCCCGCTTCCCAGGCATCCTGGATCAGACGGTAATCCTCATAAAGATGCGTCGCTGCGTTGGCACAAAGGCGGAGCACCTGACGATGGTAGAGTTGGATCAGGGTTACCAGCGCAGTTTCATCCTGTCTGGCCTGGTGCGCCAGGTTGATGAGCGCCGACTTTTCCAGGCTGATAATGTGCCACCTCAAATGCCGTTCCGGTGCCAACAAGACTTGAAGGTGCAGCAACCGCGCATCGGCATTCAGGGTGGTATCGCTCCACAGATCATCAAGTGTTTTGGCTAAAAGCGGATTATGCAACTCTTCCCTCAACCAACGGGAGAGGTGGTCATCCTGCAACTCGGCCAGTGCCTGTTCCCAGTGCTGGCCGGCGGTGGTGGCCAGTTCGAGGGCGGTCCAGCACTCCTTCCCGGCAAGAAGGAATGGATTTCCCGCCTTGAGAGGTTGGTGGCGCACGTTTTCAACAAAGGCGCGGATCTGACCCAGGCAGTCACTGGCCAGACGGCTGGGCTTGCGCCAGCGTAGCTCCCCGTAGGCAGGAAGGACCTGTTCGTTGAGATAGGTACGCAGTTGTCTGAAACCGGGGTCAGTGCCCCGCGCCTCCAGATCGTTGCGAGCCGAAACCAGGAAGACCGCATCGGCTTCTTCGCCCAAAGTTGCCCGCTTATCGGCCAGTACCTCCTCCCATTCACTTTCATCAAGCAAGTCGGCGTAATTGACTATCGCCAGCAGGCGACTACCTGGATTGCGGCGACGAAAAGCGCGCAAGGCGGCCAGGTCATGTTGGCGTGGCCCCTCGATGTGCATGACCCAGACCAGGACATCCGCATCGTCAATGAGGGGTTGGCTGACGTGGTCATCACGCGTGGAGAAATCCGACCCCGGGGTATCGATCAGCATCATCCAGGTGAGAAAAGGGTGTCCTGGGTAGCAAATGTCGATGCGCTCGATAGCTTCGCGATGACTTTCCCCAAGTTCGCGTAACTTGTAGTGGACGAAGTCGACATCCTGATACGCGTGGCGCAATTGGCGGGGAAGGTGTCCTTCACGGAAATGGACATGAAGGTACCGCTCCGCGCCCCCCAGGATGCGGTTGACCGTCACGGTTTCCCGGTTGACGTTCATCGGCATCCAGGATTCGCCGAGAAAAGCGTTGATGACCGTGGACTTGCCGGCGTTCCAGCCGCCGGCCACGACCAGGGAAATCTGACGCTCCTCCATCCGCTTGAAGGCTTTATGAATGCGGATGCGCAGGTTCTGGCGCTCGCTCTCCACCCGGGGTTCGGCGAAATGAAGCGCGCCCAGGCGCTGATAAGCATCCACCAGGCGCCGGACGTGTACATTGTCGCTGAAGGGAAAGCGGGCGTAGCGGTCGTCCGAAAGAACGTCAGTGTCCCGGATGATCTGGTCAGCCCAATGCCCGTCCATGCGTCAGTCGATCTCCTTGAGCAGGTTAATCAGTCCCCGGTGGATTTCAGTCAAACGTAGCTCTTCCTGGTGCAAGACGGCGATCTGGGCTTCGATGGCAGTTAGGTCGGTCTCAGCAATGAGTTGCTCCAATGCCTTGCGATCCCGTTCGATCCTCAGCTCGGCTTCTCGCCAAGCCTGGGTGATGTAGTCATTCAGTTGGGTTTTAAGATCGGCCTTTAAGGAGGCGCAGGCCGCTTCGAGACGTGGTCTTGCCTCGGAGAGGAACTGGTCGCGGGCTTGCTCGCGCATCTTTCTCTTAAAGGCGTTTCCTCCCCAAATCAGGAAAATGCCGCCGATAATGGCTGGCAAGGCCCAAGGTACCAGGGCTCCGGCTAAGGCGGTCATAGTACTCGAACCGGCCGCCCACCACGGTATCGGGGTGGCCAGTGCCGTCTGCAGTGCGGATAGGGTGGCGATAGTGCCGGCTAGCATGGAGCCGCCGCCGGATGTCTTTAGAAGGATATCGATGGTTTCCGCGGACGAGATCGGATCTCCTTCCGCGAGAATCTTGATGGTCTGGGCATCAATGCCTGCCAATGTACCGAGGCGCCTTTGTAACTGTTTGGTAGCGCTGCGCTGCAGACGGTCGGTGACTTCGCTGGCCTCATTCTGAAAGAACATGCCAAAATCGGTGGTCATGATCTCTACGCTACTGGCTTGCAGTTGGTAGGATTGCAGCCGCCGTTCACAATTCCGGCGAAGATCGTTAACCTGCGAATGGAGGTCACCCTCCAGGTCGACCCGAATGTCCTCCAACCGCTCCCGGTCACGTTCCAGGCCCTCAGCCAGGGCACGCAAGCCGTCTTGCGTCTCGCGCAACCGGCGCTCGTCCCCGGCCTTCTTGTCCCGGTGATTTTTTAAGTCCCCCTGGCACACCACGAGCCAGCCCTGCAGGCGGGACTGCAAGCCCGAACCGTGGCTACGGAGAATTTCCCCCAGCCGTTCATCGGTGACGAACCGCACCAGCCGCTCGCGCAGTTCGTCCAGACCCTCGCCCGTCTTGGCGGACACGGGGAAAATCCGGTCTTCCGCCCGCACCTGGCTGTCCCGGTAGTGGGCGCTGAAGCGGTGGCGCAGATCGTCGAGAACCTCCCTTTGTCCCTCGGGGGAGCGCCCATCGGCCTTGTTGACCACCAGGAAGACCTTTTTGCCAGTACCCTGCAGATGCTGGTCGATGAAGCGCTGCTCCGATGCCGTGAGGGGCTGGAGCATGCTCAGGATCATGACCACGGCATCGCTTTGCCGGATCGCTGCATACGTCTCGTCGATGAAACGGTCATCGATGTCTTCGGTGCCGATGGTGTCGAGGAGTTGGACGCCGTCCTTGAAGAACAGACCGTTGGGCCAGTCAAGCTGAAAAAGGCCGGCATCGCCACGGCGTGGCTTGCCGAGGTGGGTGGTGTGGTGCTTGATCGCGGCGGAGATGGCATCAACGTCCCCGCCCGGTGGCACCAGGGCCTCGCGCTTCTCTTCCTCCCCCGGTTTTTCTTCTGCCGAAGGCAGCAACCATAGCGCGGGTTGGGGACCGTAGCCGATGCGCATGAGATGCGCCGTGGTCGGTTTGAGGTTGACGGTCAGCACATCCTCGCCGAGAAAGAGGCGGTTGATGAGTTGCGACTTGCCGACCGAGAAGCGCCCGATGAAGGCGATCTTGAAGACTTCCGCCCGCAGATGTTGGGCGTCGCCCGCCAAGGCTTCAAGCTCCCCCGTGCCACTACCCAGATAGGGGTGGTCCTGGAGTTGCTGGTATAGGTCAAGCAGGGTGTCCCGGTGCGTGAGCTTAGCGGTCATGAAAGTTCCCCTTTAAGCGGGCTGGTTGATTTCATTGGCGGCCAGGGCATAGCGGATCTGGTCCAACAGGGCCTCCTGTTCGACCAGGTCGGTGCTGTTGCGCAATTGCCAGTAGGAATGCTCCAGGGTCTCGACACCGTTGATCTGGGCGAGGGCCCGTTCCGTCACCGTCGAAACTGTTTGTTGCAAAAAGTCAATGACCTGGTCACGGTACCCGGTGATGGCGCGCGCGACGGCCATCCCGACCGCCTGGCGATAAGCGCCCGTCATCAGGTTCTGACCCGACTCCAGAATTTTATCGAAAAGGCCGGTCCGATCAGCCCGCGTCAGGCCCATGTCGCGTGCCTTGAGCGCGAGATAACCCATCACCAGGGTAGGGATGCTCAACCAGCCGAAGAGGGCGATCGAGCCAATGGCGGCGATGGGCAGCAGATGCTCGGCGCTGATCTTGACCAGCGGTGAATCGTAGGCGGGCAGATCGATCGCGAGGTCCCGCAGCAAGTCCGAGGAGAAGCGTTGGGCGCCATCCACATCTCCTTGCAAGGATTGCATGAATTCCTGGAGATACTTATCCACCGCCGTCTTGAAATCCGCCTGGAGGGCCTCCTCAAAAATTCGCTCGACGGTCCCCTTGGTTTGTAACTGCTCCAGGCTCATGCCAAGCATCTGCCGTTCGATCACGGCGATGGTCCGGTCGGCCGCATCGCCGATCTGACGTTCCGTTTCACGCAGGCGCTGGCGGTAATTGTCGCGCAACGTCTGGCGCTGTTCGCGTTCGCGCTGGCGCGCCCCGCTGATCTGCTCCTCCAGGTTGTGGATCTGTTCGGCACTCTGGTCCCGCTGCACGGCCAGCAGGGCCTGGCGTCGTTCCACTTCCTGGCGCAATTTCACCGCCAGTTGCTTGCCCAGCCGCCGGCGCCGGTCCAGGAGCAGGTGAGGCAGGCGTTCGTTCAGATGGTCGTAAAGCCGCTGCTTGAAGGGTGCAAGCCCGCCCTGATCCGGGATGCTCACCAGAAAGAGGCGGTCGGCCGCCTGGTCGCCAAACAGGGACCGGTATCGGGCCGCGATTTCGTCCCGCTCACCGGGATGATCCAGCAGGTCGGCGTGGGTGACGACGAAGAGGATGTCCTCCAGGCTGCCCTTGGTCAGCAGGACCTGGTTAATGAAGTCCATCTGCGTCTGGTTGATGACCGAGCCGATGGCCTGCAGGACGAAGACCACGACATCGGCCTGCACGGTTTCAGCCCGGGTGGAGGCGATCTGATCCTGGTCATTGAAGCCCGGGGTATCGACGAAGACCACCCCGGGGGGGATATCCAGTCCAGGGGCCTGGAGGGTGATTTCGGCCAGGTGCTCCATGGAGCGTTGCAGAACGTCCAGGGCCGCCAGCCCACTGAAGGTGGTGTGTTCGCCGTCCATGGTGGTGAGCGAGGCTGAGGCCTCGTCCGTGGTTGCCCGCGATAATCTCACCAGGGTGCGGGTGGTCGAGGTGGGCCGGGCCGGGAGGCCGATGCCGGTCAGGGCGTTGAGCAGCGAACTCTTGCCGGCATTCCACTCGCCGACGAAGGCGCACACCAGGTCACCCGCGGGTAGTTCCGCCTCGATGCCAATTTGCCGTGACAGGGTGACGAGTTGCTCAAGATGGTTCATTCACTTATTCCTCTTTGTGTTGTTGTTAAGCCCCAAGGTCTACAGGTTCAGCACCTTGGCTCCGTCGGCAACGGGCTGTTCCCTGGGGACCGAAAGCCACGTGCCAGGACCGTCCGGTGCCTGAAAGGACGGATTGCGAGTCACTGCCCCCGGCCACCTGGGTAGCCAGCGCCATGTTTATCCGCTGCAAGTTGACAAGCGGCTCCTTTTCCCTTGGTCCCAGGCCCACGGGTCGATAACGCTGTGGGCCTTGGTGAAGAAGATATTCCAGCGGTACGACAGAAGTTGTCACAAAACGGTAAGGAACATACCCTTGACGGCAAGGTGCGATAAACGGCCATGGGGCAAACCAACCAGCCGGCCCGGGAGTGACCGCCCGGCGGCAGAGACCGGACCTGTTGGGTCACCGGCCGGGATGAGGACAGGATGAGCGTCAGCCCCCGGGTGCCGGCGGGTGCCCTCACCGCAGTCGTCCCGGCAATCCCCGCAGGAAGCGTCCGGTGCTGGCCAACTGCCGCCGCAGCAGGGCCCAGGTCTCCGCCTGGTGCTGCGCCCCGCGCAGGCGCAAGAGCCGGGTCCGGTTGGCGGCGGATTGCTGGGCCAGGATCGCCGCCCAGAGACCGTCGGTCACGTTGTAACTGCGTCCCGCGGCCAAGCAGACGGGTATGGCGGCGTCGAGCGGCACCTCCAGATCGGCGGCCACGGCCTCCACTGCGGCGCGGATCGTCCGCGCTTTCTCGCGGGTGGGGTCGTTGAGGTCATAGGGCGGCTGCCATTCCTGGCGCGGGCGTAAGAGGTCGATGTGGCTGACCGCGACCAGCAGGGTCGGGGGATGGCGTTCGGGGTGGGCCGCCCAGCGCTGGCGCAGCCGGCTCAGGAGCGCCGCCTCCGGCTCCCGGTCCGGACGCTGGGCGGCGGTGACCCAGAGGATCAGGTCGGCGCGGTCCACCAACGGGTCCAGGATCTTGGGGGGCAGGGCAGGGGTGTCGAGGCCGGGGGTATCGAAAATCAGCGCCGGGGTCAGGCCCTCCCGTGCGAGCCGATACGGGGTCACCGGGGACGCCTGGTCCGGCAGGCAGTCCGTCGCCACTTGCGCCTCGCCAAAGAGGGCGTTGATCAGGCTTGATTTCCCGGCATTCGCCCGGCCCAGGACCAGGAGGCGCAGGGGTTCTTCCGCCCGGAGGGCCGCCGCCCGGGCTTCCCGCTCCGCCTCGGGCTGTGAGGGTGGGGTGAAGTCGGCAGCGGTCGGCTCGTCCAGCACCAGCCGACCGCTGTAAAGTTCGATGGCGTAGCGCCCGATCTTGCGGACATACTCCTGCAGCAACCAGCGCCGCAGGTCGGTCCAGGCCACCGCGAAGGCACGGTTACCCAGGGCGGACTTGGCCTCGGCCAGGAGGGCGCTGGCGGGGTTCACGACCAGTCGGCCGGCGCGATAGAGGGGGTAGAGGCGCTCCGCGGTCCGCTTCCAGCGGTTGAGGCGCGCCAGGTCGCCGAGGGTCAGGCGGTGACTGAGGGGGATGTTGTCGGCCAAGTCGATCCGCAGTTCGTGACAGGCCCGTTCGATGATCAGCAGGCCATGGGGCAGGGTCAATTCCAGCAGCGGCTGGTCCCGCTGGGGATGGTAGGTCCGCGCCACCCGTTCCAGGGCCTGATGGCCGAGGCGCCAGAGGCTTTCATCCAGGGGCCAGTCCTCCGGTCTGAGAGTCGCGGCCAGGGCCTCGATGGCCTGCCAGGCGGCCTGGTCGCGCGGCGGCCAGTCGGGGTCGGGGGCGGTTTCATGCGCCGCCAGCAGGTGCCGGTCGCGCCGCCGCAGCCAGGTCTGGAGCCCCAGACCCAGGGCGGCGCAGCCGAGCAGGGCACTCAGCCACCCCAGGAGGTGGCCGCTGTGCCACAGCCACCAGAGACCCAATACCGGCAAGGCCGCCACCGGCGCCAGCCACAGCAGCGGGGCGGCCAGCCGTAAGCCGTCGTGACGACTGAGCCGGATGTCAGTCATGGGGCGACTCCTGGGGTTGGTTGCGCCTGATCAGCGCGGTGCCTTGGGTCAGGGCCTGGGTATAGAGGTTGCGCAGGGTGGTGCGATCAAGCCGTTCACCGCAGCGGACACTGCGAAAGTAATAGCAGGCTGCCTTACCCAGGGCGAAGGTGACCGCGCCGCTGGCCGTGGCGCCGTACACAGCCCCCAGGGTCTGACCAAGGTAGGGTACGAGTTTGATCAGCTCCCGGCCAAGCAGGCGGGCCAGATAAGCGATGCCGATGCCCGTGCCGAGAAAGCCGAGAAATTCCGCGATCTGGCGCCCGTTCCAGGGCACCTGGTAGATCGCGGCCAGGCTGTGCAGAAGCTTGGCCTGGATGGCCGGGACGCCGGCCAGCCCCACCGCCGGCAAGGCGCCGACCGCGGCCGCGGCCAGGGCGTGGCCGACGATGTGCGGGTGGGCGGTGCGGGCGAGGAGGTCGTGGACGTCAGCATCGGCCCCCAGGCGCGCCCGCAGATCGTCGGCGGTGACCGCGCCGATGGCCGCCCACAGGGCCGCCAGGCCGTAGTCGGTCGGTTCCAGGCCATCCTCCGGCAGGGTCAGGTCGATCGGCACCCAGCGCGACGGACCGGACCCGGGCAATGTGCCCAGGGTCGCCCGTTGCGCGACCAGGGCGCGGCTCAGGTCGGCGGGGAGGCGGCTGGGCCAGTCTTCCTGGTCAAACGGGTAGGGCAGGACATGCCCCTGTCCCGGGGGATAGCCCTCGTTGAGCCCGGTCTGGGCGATGACCACCGGCCAGGTCGGGTGGCGCCCGCGGACCTGCCGCAGGACGCGGGTGACCGCTTCCTGTTCGAGGTCCATGGCCTTCATCACCCCCAGCACCAGGTGGGCCTGGGATTCGCAGTACTGGATATCCTCGTCCGGGTCATAGGCGCGCTCGCCCAGACCACGGGTGTCGAGAAAGCGCACCACCGGCGCCTCCGCCGGGTAATCGTAAAACCGCGCCGTGCGGGTGCAGGGGCGAAAGCCAGTGCCGATCTCCGCCAGGGGGCTGCCGGTCAGGGCCTGGACGATGGCGGTCTTGCCCGCCTGGGTCTTGCCCAGAAGCCAGATCACCGGCAGGGGCTGGCGTTGTCGGGCGGCCTCCAGGGCGGCCTCCAGCTCCTGGTCATCGACGCTCGGATTCAGTAAGAGGGTGCGCAGGGCGGTGAAGTCCGGTAACCAATTTCTGAGGGAGGGAAGAAGGTTCATTTCGAAATGCCCAGGGTTAGTTCCGCCCTCACGGGTTGATAGCCACTTCCAGGTCCAGCCGTAAGCCGGGAACCAAAGGATACCAGCTCTCACTTATAAGACTGCGGGCCCGCAGGGGGTTATCAGGACCGTGACCTGACTGGGGCTCCCACCATGCGCCCAGATAAGGACGGTCTCCTCGACGCCGCCCTTGGCCGTGGGGGGATGGATCGACAGGCACCCCAGGTGAGGCGCCTGGACCGCCAGCCTGACGCCACAGATCACGTCCCACGCCTCGGGGCCATACTCAGCCACCAGGACGGCGCCGCCCGGGGGCACCTGGTGGTATTCGAAGCCATCGCCGTCGCCGGTAACCTGGAGGCGCATGCGGTCCCGGAGGTGGTAGCCGTAAGGTTCCGCCCGGACCGCGTGCAGATCGTCGCCGCTTTCGTTGACGAGCAGCAGCAGGCCTTCCCGGCGCGCCAGCCATAACAGGGGCCGTAGGGGGTCTCCCACAGCAGAGGTTGCGGGTGGGTTAGCGTCCGCGGAGAGATGGTTGCGCGTCTTCCCGGCTCGTTCTGGCCGATGGTCCGGCGCTTGCCAAGGGGGGAAGTCCAGTATGAGTCGCTGACGCTCACTGGTAACGGGCAAAGGCTGGTCGGGCATGATCGGGACCTCCGTGCGGCGAGGGCCTCATTGGATGACACGGACGCGTCAGTGCCTGACGCATTGGCTGCCAAAGCACCCATTCGTTCAGATCCCTTTTGCCCCAGAGGGGGCTTCGGTGGCATCAGCCGCTGATTCTCTTGCTCCCTCCCCCCTGGCGGGGGAGGGCTGGGGAGAGGGGGTCTGAATGGCTACCTCAGCACATGCCAGCCGAGGAGGGGGGTAGGTAGGGATAGGCGCAGTGAGCGTCAGCCTTGGCGGCGGGAGGAGGTGGGAATTTGCAGGCCGCCCCGGGGCGGCTTAGGATGCCGTTTTCCGCTGGAACCGAACACGATGTCCGACACCATCCGAATCGCCACCCGCAAATCCCCTCTGGCCATGTGGCAGGCCGAACACGTCGCCTTGGCCCTGCGCCGCGCCCACCCGGGCCTGGCGGTGGAGATCCTGGGCATGACCACCCGGGGTGACAAGATCCTCGATGCCCCCCTGGCCAAGGTCGGTGGCAAGGGGTTGTTCGTCAAGGAACTGGAGCAGGGCCTGCTGGCGGGCACGGCGGACATCGCCGTCCACTCCACCAAGGACGTGCCGGTGGAGTTGCCGGCGGGGCTGCACCTGCCGGTGATCCTGGAGCGCGAGGACCCGCGCGATGCCTTCGTCTCCAACCGTTTCGCGCGCCTGGCCGACCTGCCCCCGGGGGCGCGGGTCGGTACCTCCAGCCTGCGCCGCCAGTGCCAGCTCACCGCCCGGCGGCCGGACCTGGACATCCAGCCCCTGCGCGGCAACGTCAACAGTCGTCTGGCCAAGCTCGATGGCGGGGAGTTTGACGCCATCCTGCTGGCGGCCGCCGGCCTCATCCGCCTGGGCTTCGCGGAGCGGATCCGCTCCCGCTTGACCATCGAGGAGAGCCTGCCCGCCATTGGTCAGGGGGCGGTGAGCATCGAGTGCCGGGAGAATGACGCTCCCACATTGGAACTGCTGGCGCCACTGCATCACCCGGACACGGCGGACTGCATCCGGGCCGAGCGGGCCATGAACCGCCGCCTCCAAGGCGGCTGCCAGGTGCCCATCGCCGGTCATGCCCTGCTGGAGGGGAACGACTTGCGGCTGCGGGGCCTGGTTGGCACCCCGGACGGTAGCCGGGTGCTGATCGCCGAGCATTGTTTACCCCGGGATCAGGCCGAGGCCCTGGGCACCTGGGTGGCGGAGGACCTCCTCGCCCAGGGGGCTGGCGACATCCTCAGGGCCCTGGCGATGGAGCAGACGGCGTCTTGTTGAGTCTTGCCACGGGTGTCTTGGCGTGCAAAAGGCCAGATCTCTCACCACCCCAGGTGTGGCGAAACCCCTCATGAAAGTCAGCGCGAAAGACCTCACCCGCGACAGTCAGCCTTTGGGGTGCGTCGAGACCCCTCATGAAAGTTGTGGTGACAGTCCCCGTCAATTTCAGTACCCGAAGGGGCTGCATGCCAGCCCTGAGCCTTGGCTTGGGTTCATCTGAGGATGGCCATGCCCGAACCCTGTGATCTCGCCGGCCGGGGGGTCTTGGTCACCCGCCCCAAGGATCAGGCCGCGGCCCTGTGCCGGCTGATCGAGATGGCTGGGGGCCGACCGATCCCTTTCCCGACCATCGATATTGAACCTGCTGGGGATCTGGAGGCCGCCCGTCGCCTGCTGGCCGCGCCGGTGGATCTCTTGTTTTTCGCCAGCCGCAACGCGGTGGACTATGCCTTGCCCCTGTTCCCCGGGGGTTACCTGCCAATGGGTCCGCGCCTGGCGGCCATCGGCAAGGCCACCGCCGATGCCCTGGCCGCCGCGGGTCGCGCGCCGGATCTGGTCCCCGCCGGGCGTTATGACAGCGAGACCCTGCTCACCCACCCCGCCTTGCAGGACCTGCGGGGCCAGCGGGTCCTCATCGTCCGCGGCGAGGGTGGCCGCCCCCTGCTGGGCGAGACCCTGCGGGCGCGGGGTGCCGAGGTGCGCTTCGCCGAGGTCTACCGGCGCGCCCTGCCCGCGGTGGACCCGGCGCGGCTGGTGGCGGACTGGGATGCCCAAGTGCAACTGGTCACCGCCACCAGTGGCGAGATCCTCGACAACCTGCTCCAGTTGCTGGGCGAGGCCGGCCGGGCACCCCTACTGGCCACGCCCCTGGTAGTGGTCAGCGAGCGTACCCGCCAGGAGGCCCTGGGTCTGGGTTTCATCCGGGTCGAATTGGCCGAGCGCGCCGAGGACGCCGCCCTGGTGGCGGCCTTGTGCCGGCTGGTGGCGGCGTGACGGTTACGGCGGCGCTGCACTAGACCCCGATGACCCCGCCGTCGCGCATTCTGGTGATCCGCCTCAGCGCCATCGGCGACATCGTCTTCGCCTCGCCCCTCATCGCCGCCCTGCGGCGTGCCCATCCCCAGGCCCATCTCGCCTGGCTGGCGCAACCCGAATGTGAACCCCTGTTGCGCCACCATCCGGACCTTGATCAGGTCATCACCTGGCCCCGGGGGGAATGGCGCGCCCTGTGGCGGGAGCGGCGCTGGGTGGAACTTGGGCGGCGGGTCCGCGCCTTTCGCGCCGAGCTGCGCCGCCAGGGGTTCGACCTGACCCTGGACCTCCAAGGCCTGCTCAAGAGCGGTCTCCTCGCCTGGCTCAGCGGCGCCCGGGAGCGTATCGGCCTGGGTTCGCGAGAGGGTAGCCAGTGGCTGATGACCCGCGTCGTCCCTCGCGGGGGCGATCCCCGGGCTATCGGCTCCGAGTATCGCTTTCTGGCCGAACGGCTGGGCCTACCCCTGGAGGGTTTTGCCATGACCCTGGTGCCGGGGGAGGAGGCGCGGGCCTTCGCCCGGGATCTGATCTTGCAGCAGGGATTGGGGTCCGGCTATGTCGTGATCTGTCCCTTCACCACCCGTCCCCAGAAGCACTGGTTCGAGGAGCGCTGGGCCGAACTGGCGGCGCGCTTGTGGCGGGAACTGGATCTGCCGGTGCTGATGCTGGGTGGGCCTGCGGACCGCGCGGCGGCCGAGCGCATCGCAGCCCACTATCGCACCTGGCATGCTAACTCGCAGGGATACCAGCCTAGCACCGGCGGGACGATCGCACCCAGGCCTACCGAGGGAAACAGTGGTGTGCCGCTACCTGAGCCGGCCGCTGGCACGGAACGCTACGGGACGTTGGTATCCGGATCGGTGCCAGGCCAGAGCCCCGAAGACGGGGCCAGTTGGCCCGGTGTCGCGGACCTTATCAACCTCGCCGGCGACACCAGCCTGCTTCAGGCCGCTGCCCTCATCGAGCACAGCCAACTGGTCATCGGCGTCGATACCGGCCTGAGCCACATGGGCATCGCCTTCGGCCGACCCACCCTGCTGCTCTTCGGTTCCACCCGGCCCTATCTGGATCCGGGGCGCGCCAATGCCCGGGTGCTCTATCACCCCCTGCCCTGTTCACCCTGCAAGCGCCGGCCGACCTGCGGGGGCCGCCACGACTGCATGCGGCTGATCGGGGTGGACGAGGTCCTGGCCGCGGCACGGAATCTGCCTTTGGCGGGCTCGGTCGAGGCAAGGCCATGAAGGGGTCGAAGGGGGTTTCCAATATCCGCTCACGCGGGAGAGGGTGGCGACCATGAGGGTGCTGCATGTCGAGGGCGGCCGCCATCTCTATGGCGGGGCGCGTCAGGTCCTCTACCTGCTGGAGGGCCTGGCCCAGCGGGGAGTCACTAACGGTCTCATCTGCCGCGCCGGCAGTGAGATCGCCACGGCGGCCAAACCCTGGGCGGAGGTCTTCCCGATGCCGATGAAGGGCGACCTGGACCTGGCCCTGATCCCCCGCATCTATTTTCGCACCCTGCAATTCCAGGCCGACCTCCTGCACCTGCACAGCCGGATCGGCGCCGATGTCATGGGCGGTATCGCCGGCCGTCTGGCCAAGGTGCCGGTGGTCCACTCGCGCCGGGTGGACAACCCGGAGCCCGCCTGGCGGGTCAAGCTCAAGTATCGGCTGCACGATCGGGTGATCGCCATCTCCCAGGGGATCGGTGAGGTGCTGCTGGCCGCCGGCCTGCCCCGGGAGAAGCTGCGGGTGGTGCGCAGCGCGGTGGACTTTCAGGCCTTTGGCGGACCCCGGGACCGCCACATCTTGCGGGACCGTCTGGGGGTGCCCCTGGAGGGGCCGGTAATCGGGGTGGTGGCCCAGCTCATCCCCCGCAAGGGCCATCGTTTCCTGCTCCAGGCACTGCCGCCCCTGGTGGCGGAATTTCCCGACTTACGGGTGCTGTTTTTTGGCCAGGGCCCGGAGGCGGCCAACCTGGAGCGAGCCATCGGCGCCGCCGGGCTGGCGCGGCAGGTCCGGCTGTGCGGCTTCCGCGACGATCTGCCGGAACTGCTGCCCTGCCTGGACCTGCTGGTCCATCCCGCCACCCTGGAGGGGCTGGGCGTCTCCCTCCTTCAGGCCTCCAGCGCTGGGGTACCGGTCATCGCCAGCCGGGTGGGCGGCATCCCCGAGGCGGTGCGCGATGGCATCAACGGCCTGCTGGTACCGCCCGGCGACGTCGCTGCCCTGGGCGCGGCCATCGCCCGCCTGCTGCGGGACCCGGATCTGGCCCGGCGCCTGGGCCGCGGCGGGCGCGTCCTGATGAGCGCCGAGTTCTCCATCCCGGCCATGGTGGAGGGCAATCTGGCGGTCTATCGGGAGTTGTTGCGGCGCCATGACTGAACCGCTGAGTCTGCAGATCATCGGCAGCAAGGCCCTAGGCGGGGCCGAGCGCTGGTTCGCGCGCTTCGCCCGCGCCCTGGCGGAGACCGGGGCCCCGGCGGAGCTGGCCATCCGCGCCGGCAGCGCGTTGGAAGACCTGGACCTGGGTCCGCTGCCCCTGCACCGCCTGCCGCTGAGCACCGTCTGGGACCCCTGGTCGCGACGGGCGGTGAGCCGGCTGCTGGCGCGGGTCAAACCCGACATCGTCCAAACCTACATGGGCCGCGCCACCCGTCTCACGCGCCTTGACCCTCCGGGTGGCCTCAGCGGAGCTTTCTTGCGCACATCGGGCGGCGCGGTTGGGGGCACGGCCGTGAGCCAAGACGCTGCATCCGGGAGGATGCCAGGAGCTATCTCAGGGGACGGGTTCGGGGGGTGGTCGGGGCTGGGTCCGGGCCGGGACACGGTGCATGTCGCCCGCCTCGGGGGGTATTACGCCCTTCATCCCTACCGCCATGCCCATGCCTGGATTGGCAATACCCGTGGCCTCTGCGACTGGCTGATCCAGAATGGCCTGCCAGCGGCGCGGGTGCACCATATCTACAACTTCGTCGATCCCGCCCGGCCCGTCCCGCCGGAGCGGATCACGGCCCTGCGCGCGGAGCTGGCTTTGCCGGCGGAGGCCTGGGTGCTGGCTACGGCCGGGCGCTTCGTTCCGGTCAAGGGCCTGGACACCCTGATCGCCGCCCTGGCCAGGCTGCCGGCAGCCATCGTCGGTCGCCCGGTGCGCCTGGTGCTGCTCGGCGACGGTCCCCTGGGGCCGGCCTTGCGCCGCCAGGCCGAGGGACTGGGGATCGGCGAACGCATCCACTGGGCCGGCTGGCAACAGGAGCCGGGTCCCTATTTCCAGCTTGCGGACCTGGTCGTCTTCCCCTCCCGGGAGGAAGAGACCCTGGGCAACGTCATCCTGGAGGCCTGGACCTGGGGCAAGCCGTTGGTCACGGCCGGCTTTCGCGGCGCGCGGGAGATCGCCCGTCACGGCGAGGACGCCTGGTGCGTCCCCTGCGATGATGACCAGGCCCTGGCCGCGGGCATCCGGGCGGTCCTGACGGACGCGACCCTGGGCCAGGACCTGGCCCGGGCGGGTCAGACCCGGGTCCAGGCCGAGTTCGCCCAGGGTCCAATCATGGCCCGTTACCTGGAACTCTACCGCCACCTCGCCAGCCGGGGGCCCTGAGCCGTACCCACCGCTTATGCCGCCCCGCATCTCCATCCTCATGTATCACCAGGTGGGCCAATTCCCCCCCATGCGGGCGCATCGGGCCAACTATTGCGACCATCGGCGCTTCGCCCGCCAGATGGGCCTGCTCCACGCCCTGGGCTGGGCGGTCCTGGACCTGGACCAGGCCCTGGCCGGCTTGCGCGGCGCGGGGCCCCTGCCGGCCAGGTCGGTGGTCCTGACCTTCGATGACGGCTACGACAACTTCGCCGATTTCGCCCTGCCGGTCCTGGCCCGCTATGGCTTCACCGCCACTGTCTATGCCATCAGCGGCTGGCTGGGCCAGCCGATCCAGTGGTATGGCGACGAGCCCGGCCGTCCCCGCCCCCGGCTGATGGATGCCGGTCGGCTGCGGGAGATCCAGGCCGCCGGCATGACCATCGGCTCCCACACCGCCACGCATGCCCGTCTGGCGGAGGTGGCGCCCGCGGAGCAACGTCGCGAGCTGAGCGAGAGCAAGGCGGCCTTGGAGGACCTGTTGGGGATCCCGGTGCGCCACCTCTGCTATCCCTTCGGCAGCTTTAACCTGGAAGCGGTCCGCGCCGCGCGCGCCGCCGGCTATGTCAGTGCCACCACCTGCCTGCGCGGCGCGGCCACGGTGGCGGACCATCCCCTGGTCCTGCCGCGCAAGGCGATCTCCTTCGGCGACAGCCTCCTGGGCTTCGCCTGGAAGCTGGGCCTGAAGCATGCCCCCACGCCCGAACTCACCACCTGGCGTCAGCGTCTGAATGGCGCCAGCACCTGAAGAACGAGAGGACCCTGTGTTGCACTACCTGCCACACCTCCGTTTCGACCCGGAGAAAACCATCAACGGATCGCGACGGCTATGCTGCTTGGGACCTCAATCTGGCCGGTTTACGCCACCTGCTAGACTGGAGCCGATCTCCGCACCACAGACGGACGCCCGCTCTTGATCCGGCTCTACAGCCTGCTGCTCTACCTGCTGCTGCCCCTGGCCCTGCTGCGGCTCCTCTGGCGCGGCCGGCGCGCCCCGGCCTATCGCCGCCGTTGGGGCGAGCGGCTGGGCCTCTATGGTGACCGGCCAATGGCCGCCGGGCTCTGGATTCACGCCGTCTCGGTGGGGGAGACCCAGGCTGCCGCGCCCCTTATCAAGCACTTCCTCGATCAGCATCCCGACCTGGGGGTCATGGTCACCACCACCACCCCCACGGGGTCCGAGCGCCTACGCGCCCTCTTCGAGGACCGGGTGCGGCACGTCTATGTCCCCTACGATCTGCCCCTGATCCTCAATCGTTTTCTCGACCGGGTCAGGCCGCGGCTGGCGGTGGTGATGGAGACGGAGATCTGGCCCAACCTGCTGCGGGTCTGCGAGCACCGCGGTATCCCGGTGATCCTAGGCAATGCCCGGCTCTCGGCCCGCTCCGCCCGGGGCTATGCCCGCCTGGGCGGCTTGACCCGGGAGACCTTCGCCCGCCTATCCCTGGTCGCGGCCCAGGCCGAGGCCGACGCCGAGCGTTTCATCGCCCTCGGCGTGCCGGCGGAACGGGTCAGGGTGACGGGCAGCATCAAGTTCGATCTGCGCCAGCCCGCCAGTCTGGAGGACAAGGCCGAGGCTCTACGCCGCCTCTGGGGCAGCGACCGGCCGGTGTGGGTGGCGGGGAGCACCCATGAGGGGGAAGAGGAGTCCCTGCTGGCGGCCCAGCGCCACGTCCGGGAGACCCTGCCCCGCGCCCTGCTGGTGCTGGTGCCCCGCCATCCGGAGCGCTTCGACCGGGTCGCCGCCCTGGCCCAGCGCTCGGGACTGGGCCTGGTGCGCCGCTCCACCGGGGCCCTTTGCGGGCCGGAGGCCAGCGTTTTCCTCGGCGACACCATGGGGGAACTGCCGGTGCTGATCGCCGCGGCCGACGCCGCCTTCATCGGCGGTAGTCTGGTGCCGGTGGGGGGGCACAACCTGCTGGAGGCGGCGGCGGTCGGGGTGCCGGTGGCCATTGGTCCCCATGCCTTCAATTTCGCCGAGATCACCCGCCTGCTAGTGGCGGAGGGGGCCGCGGTGCAGGTGGCGGACACCGGGGAACTTACCCGTCTGATGATTACCTGGCTTGGCGACGCGGCCCTACGCGCCCGTATCGGCGAGCAGGGTCGGCGGGTGGTGACGCGCAACCGTGGGGCCCTGGCCCGGCTGATCGCGCTGGTGGAGGAGTCGCTAGCGCTCAGGTCGCGGTGAGCGCAGTCATATGCCTGCCGATGCCAGGCTCCTCAAAGCATCGGCGTTGGCAACCTGAAACAAGCGGCATGCGTCCAGTCAAGCCACCTGGACGCGACATTGGCCTCAAGCGTCCCGGCAGGCCAGCTTCAGAAGACGAACCGCTCCGGTTCCGGGGCCTTGGCCAGGGCGGGGGCGGAGGTTTCAAAGAGGGACTTGCGGTTGAAGCCTTCGGGGCCATGGGTGATGAGGGTCGCGGCCATGGCGGGGTCCTCGCCGAGGATGGCGAAGAGGCGGCCATGGGGGGCGAGCTGGGATACCAGGTCAGAAAGGGCGCTGGCATCGGGCAGGGAGCCGGTGATGGCGATGACGTCGAAGGGACCACCGTCGATGTGGCCGGCGAGGCCATCGGCGACGCGGATCTCCAGCCGGCGCGGGTCGCTGTCGCCCAGATTGCGTTTCGCCAGCTCCGCCAGCTCGGGCTCGATCTCCAGACTGATGACGGCACCGCCCAGGTGGTTGAGACAGGCGGTGACATAGCCGCTGCCGGTGCCAATCTCCAGGATGCGGTCATCCGGGCCAATGCTCAGGGCCTGGAGCAGGTGGGCGACCACCTTGGGGGCGAGCATGACCTGGCCCTGGCCCAGGGGGACCTCGATATCGGCGTAAGCCAGGCCGCGATAGGCGTCGGGGACGAAGCGCTCGCGCGGGATGGCGGCCAGGGTCGCCAGCACCCGTTCGTCGGTGACGCCCCAGGGGCGGATCTGCTGCTGGATCATGTTGAAGCGGGCGGTATCGAGGCTGGTGTCCATCGCGGGTCCTGTCTTGATATGAATGGCCTGAGGGGGATGGGTGCGGAGGGGAGAAACCGGGTCCGGTCGGGTTATCCCCATCGCTGATCTATGGTCGGTTCTACCGGCTCGGGTGGCCTCAGGCGGGGGATAACCTGAACATGTCCTTAAGGCTTGAGGACCGCATCCCTGTGGTCGGTCCTGCTCGCCAGAGGCTACTTGATCCTGCTCAACTCGGCTGAACAAGGTGACCCAGAGTGTCATTTTCCGGATCCGCCGCTGCCAAGTCCGTACAAGACTACGGATTTGACCCTTGTCCGGCAAGTTTGGTGGCGTGCTCCATATGCCGAAAATTGAATCGCGCTCGACAGGGCGGTCAGCCCCGGGCTGCGGCATAGAAGGCCAGGGGAAAGCTCTCGGTGATCAGAATCACCGGCTGACCGGCAATGAAGATGCGATAGGTGCGGTAGACGCGCTCCTCCCCCGGGTCCGGCTGGTCGATGCCGATCTCCATGACCTCGCGGTAACTCTCCAGGCCACTGTCGCGGATGAGGACGCCGATGCCGATCTCGCGGTCGATGAGGCGCTGGCGGAAGGTTGCTGGGATCAGGTCGGGGCGGATGACGGAGAAGGCCTCGGCATAGGTCCGCCCGCTGTCCGTGCCGGTGAGGTGGGCCAGGCGGATCAGGACCTGCTCCCCGGCCCCGAGGCCCAGCCATTCCACCGGCCGCTCCGTGGTCCAGAAGTCCTGCTCCAGGGTGCGCACTGCCACCGGCTCCCAGAAATAGGCCTCGAGGATCTTGGTCACCGTGCCATCGGTGACCAGCAGGGCGCGCAGGAAGGGGGGCAGTTCGGCCAGGGGCAGGTGCCCGCCGCCCTCCCGGGCCAGGGTGCCGTCCCGCAGGAAGCCCTCGGCGCGGAAGGGTGAGTCCGCGCCGGCGAGGAGGGATTTGTCGTAGTAACGCTCGACCAAGTTGGGGTGGCCAGACGTGGGATGGGACTGGCCGGGGATTATAGCGGGCGCGGGCTGGGTATCGCGCATCGCCGGGCGCGATTTGTCGGCGAACCCCGTCCCGTCCCGGCCCGCGCCTGCAAGGCCTAGCTCCGCGCTACATCCGGCTGTTTTCTTAGGGCGAGATTGACCGGGGTGGTTTTCTGGGCTTCGGGCCTACAGAAGCAGGCGCCGGATGTCCCCCAGCAGTTCGCCCAGCAGGTGGGTGAAACGCGCCCCGTCGGCGCCGTCGATGACCCGATGGTCGTAGGACAGGGACAGGGGCAGCATCAGGCGGGGGACGAAGGCCCCGGCCTCTTCCCGCCAGACCGGCTGGCGAGCGGCGCGGGAGACGCCAAGGATGGCGACCTCGGGGGCGTTGACGATGGGGGTGAAGGCCGTGCCGCCGATCCCGCCCAGGCTGGAGATGGAGAAGCAGCCGCCCTGCATGTCCGCTGGCAGCAGCTTGCCGTCGCGGGCCTTTTGGCTTAGGTCCACCAGTTCCCGGGCCAGGTCCTGGAGGCCCTTGCGGTCCACGTCGCGCACCACCGGTACCATCAGGCCCTGGGGGGTGTCCACCGCCACGCCGATATGGGTGTAGTGCTTCAGCACCAGCCCCTCGCCGTCGGCGGTGAGGGAAGCCTTGAAGGTGGGCATGCGCCCCAGGGCCGTGGCGACGGCCTTGAGCAGGAAGGGCAGCAGGGTGAGCTTGACCCCCCCGGCCATCGCCGTGGCTTGCTGGGCCTGGCGGAAGGCCTCGAGGTCGGTGATGTCGACCGCGTCGAACTGGGTGACGTGCGGGATCGACAGCCAGGCGCGATGGAGGTGGCGCCCGCTCAATTTCTGGATGCGGGACAGCTCCCGGATCTCGATGGGTCCGAACCGGGCGAAGTCCACTTCGGGGGCGGGTGGCAGGGCGAAGGGCAGGGCGGTGGCGGCGGGTGCCGGGGCACCCTGGGTCAGGGCCTGCTTGACGTAGCCCTGGACGTCTTCCTTGAGGATGCGCCCCTTTAGCCCCGAGCCCTTGACGAAGGTCAGGTCCACGCCCAGTTCCCGGGCGAAACGGCGCACCGTGGGGCTAGCATGGGCCTTGCGGCCCTTGGCGATGGCGGCCAGTTCCTCGGGGCGGGGCAGGACCGGGGCCAGGCGGTACTCGGCCTCGCCTGGGGCCCGGGGCCCGGTCGGGGCACCGCGCGGCGCGCCCGGAACCTGGGTTGGGGTCTCCGTGAACGCCTGCTGCAGTGAGGTATGTGATTGGACGACAGGCGTCGCCAGATCGGCAGGTCCGCTAAGCACGCCTGGGTCCGCCGGCGCTCCGACCGAGGCGGCGTGAACGGGAATGGTCTCGCCAGCAAGAGCGGCGGCCCCACTCAGGGTGCCGGTCTCGCCCGTGCCAGGTCTGGTCGCGGGCCCGGCGCCGGCCACACCCTCAATCCCTGCTCCAGCTCCAGCGCTAGTTCCAGTTCCACTTTCAGCCGTGTGACTACCAGCCTCGTCCTGTTCCAGCAGCAGGATCAGGTCTCCCCGGTTCAGCTTCTGGCCGATGGCGACTTTGATCTCCTTGACCAGTCCGCCCGCCGGGGACGGAATGTCCATGGTCGCCTTGTCGCTCTCCAGGGTGAGCAGGGACTGCTCCGGTTCCACCCGGTCGCCCGGGGCCACCAGGACCTCGATGATCTCGACATTGGCGAAATCGCCAATGTCCGGCAGGGTCACTTCTTGCATTGTTGCCACGTCGATTGTTCTCCAGGCCGCGAGGACGTACGGATCAGGTGCGGGCGGTGTCAAGGCCCCGTCAGGCTGTCGCCGGATGGGTTCAGACCGTCGCCGGGTTGGGCTTGTCCGGATCGATGCGATATTTCTCGATCGCCTCCCGCACCCGGCTGGCGGGGATCTCGCCCTCGTCCGCCAGGGCCTTGAGGGCCGCGACGGCTACATACCAGCGGTTGACCTCGAAGAAGCGGCGCAACTGACTGCGCATGTCACTGCGACCAAAGCCGTCGGTGCCGAGCACCAGGTAGGGCTGGGCCAGATAAGGGCGGATCTGCTCGGCGTAGGAGCGGATGTAGTCGGTGGCCGCGATCACCGGCCCGGGGGCCCCGGCCAGTTGCTGGCTGACGTAGCTCTGGCGGGGGGGCGCCATGGGGTGGAGCATGTTCCAGCGCTCCGCCGCGATGCCGTCCCGCTTCAACTCGCTGAAGCTGGTGACGCTCCAGACATCGGCGTGGACGCCGAAGTCCGCCTCCAGCAGGTCCGCCGCCGCCAGCACCTCACGCAGGATGGCCCCGGCACCCAGCAGCTGAACCCGGGGTTCACACTCCGCCCCGTGCCGAGGCACCGTCGTGACTGATTGCAACGCCGTGGGGTTATCCGTGGACTGATCGGTCGCGCCGGCGTCCCTGGGGTTGGCCCCCGCGCCCGATGGTTGCCCGGCCCCGGCTGCAACACCGACCTCATTTGCGCCATCGGGTTTACCCCTTTCCCCGATCTCCCGCGCCCCGGAAACATCCGCCGGGTCCCCGGTCGCGCCTGCCATCCGCACCCGGTAGAGACCGCGCAGGATGCCCTCCTCGGCCCCCGCCGGCAGGGGCGGCTGGACATAGTTCTCGTTCATGGCCGTGAGGTAGAAGAAGCAGTTCTCCTGCTCCTGGACCATGCGCCGCAGGCCGTCCTGGATGATGACCGCCAGCTCGTAGCCATAGGCAGGGTCATACACCCGGCAATTGGGGATGGTCGCCGCCACCAGGGGGCTGTGACCGTCCTGGTGTTGCAGGCCTTCGCCGGCCAGGGTGGTGCGGCCCGCGGTGCCGCCAATGAGAAAGCCCCGGGCGCGCATGTCCCCCGCCGCCCAGGCCAGGTCGCCGATGCGCTGGAAGCCGAACATGGAGTAGTAGATATAGAAGGGGATCATGGCCTCGCCATGATTGGCGTAGCTGGTGGCGGCGGCGATCCAGGACGACATGGCGCCGGCCTCGTTGATGCCCTCCTGGAGGATCTGGCCCTGCTTGTCCTCCCGGTAGTACATGACCTGATCGGCGTCCACCGGCTCGTAGAGCTGGCCCACGGAGGAGTAGATGCCGAGCTGGCGGAACATGCCCTCCATGCCGAAGGTGCGCGCCTCGTCGGCGACGATGGGCACCACCCGCTTGCCGATGGCCTTGTCACGCAGAATCAGGGAGAGGATGCGCACGAAGGCCATGGTGGTGGACATCTCCTTGTCGCCGGAGCCCTCCAGCAGGGGCTTGAAGACCTCCAGGGGGGGCGTTTCCAGGCGCGGGGCCGTCTCATAACGGGCGGGGAGATAGCCGCCCAGGGCCTCGCGCCGTTCCTGCAGATACTTCAGCTCCTCGCTGTCCGGGGCCGGCTTGTAGAAGGGGGCGGCGCCAATCCGCTCGTCGGGGATGGGGATGTTGAAGCGGTCCCGGAAGGCCTTGAGGTGGGCCTCGGCCATCTTCTTCTGGGAGTGGGTGATGTTCATGCCCTCGCCGGCCACGCCCATGCCGTAACCCTTGACGGTCTTGGCAAGAATCACCGTCGGCTGGCCCTGGTGCTGGACGGCGGCTTGGTAGGCGTTGAAGACCTTGATGGGGTCGTGGCCGCCCCGGTTCAGCCGCCAGATGTCCTCGTCCGTGAGGGTGGCGACCATTTCCGCCAGCTCCGGGTATTTGCCAAAGAAGTGCTGGCGGGTATAGGCCCCGCCCTTGGCCTTGTAGGCCTGGTAGTCGCCATCCAAGCACTCCTCCATGCGCTTGAGGAGCAGGCCCTGCTTGTCGCGGGCGAGCAGCGGGTCCCAGTAACTGCCCCAGATGACCTTGATGACGTTCCAGCCGGCGCCGCGGAAGACCGCCTCCAGCTCCTGGATGATCTTGCCGTTGCCGCGCACCGGGCCGTCCAGGCGCTGCAGGTTGCAGTTGACGACGAAGATGAGGTTGTCCAGTCGCTCCCGCGCCGCCAGGGAGATGGCGCCCAAGGCCTCGGGCTCGTCCATCTCGCCGTCACCGAGGAAGGCCCAGACCTTGCGCCCGGCGGTGTTCACCAGCCCCCGGTCATGGAGATAGCGCATGAACCGCGCCTGGTAGATGGCCATGAGGGGCCCCAGCCCCATGGACACGGTGGGGAACTGCCAGAAGTTGGGCATCAGCCAGGGATGAGGGTAGGAGGATAGGCCGTTGCCATCGACCTCCTGGCGGAAGTTATAAAGCTGCTCCTCGCTGATCCGCCCCTCCAGGAAGGCCCGGGCATAGATGCCGGGGGCGGCATGACCCTGGAAGAACACCAGGTCCCCGCCATGGTCCGGGGAGCGGGCGCGGAAGAAGTGGTTATAGGCCACGTCCACCAGGGTCGCCGAGGAGGCGAAGGAGGAGATGTGTCCCCCCAGTTCGCTGGACAGGCGATTGGCCTGCACCACCATCGCCATGGCGTTCCAGCGCACGAGGGAGCGGATGCGGCGCTCCATGGCCCGGTCGCCGGGAAACTTCTCCTGCCGGGTGATGGGGATGGTGTTGAGGTAGGCGGTATTGGCGCTGTAAGGGAGATAGGCCCCCGAGCGGCGCGCCTTGTCGATCAGGCGCTCGAGCAGGAAGTGGGCCCGCTCCGGGCCTTCGTTCTCCAGAACGGCCTCCAGGGCATCGAGCCACTCCTGGGTCTCCTGGGGATCGATGTCGGGTTTGTTGCTCATGGACCTACCTCAGTGATGTCCCTCAGTGATATCTATTACCGCCGGCTGGGGCCAGGAACGGCATGGCCGGGATTATAGGGCCTGAGCTAAATCCAATATTTAAAATTTATTTGATCAATAAATAAGGCCGGCCGTGGGTGTGGCGGTAGCCGCGGCGGTGGCGGCGGGTGAGGACAGGGTGGATGGGCGAGATGGGCGAGTCGGCGAGGTATCCGGTCGGATGCCTCGATCCTTGGCCATGGCTGCGGAGGCTCGGTCAGCCGTTCGGAGCCCCGGAAAACCTTGCAATCCTGGCATGTCATTCCACGATTGCAAGGTCTGGGCATCCTGGTGCGCGTATCCAAGCCGTGACCCTGGGCCCGGTTTGGACCATGCTGAATCGTAGCCGGGGTGGCTCGCGCTACGCCGCCAGCCGCCCCTGCGCCCTCGCCCGAGTCCTCGCCCGAGCCCTTGCGGTCGAAGGCCAGAGTCCGGCACCATCAGCAACTCCCATCCCATCCCATCCCATCCCATCCATCCCATCCATCCCATCCATCCCATCCATCCCATCCATCCCATCCCATCCCCATCCCCATCCTGTCCCTATCCCATCACCATGACCCAGGCATCTCCGACTTCGCCCGCCACACCCCCAGAAGCCACTGAATCAACAGCGGACCCGCTGCTGCTCGATAACGAACAGATCGAGGCCCTGGCGAATGCGGGCATGATCCGCGCCGCGCTGCGCCATAGTACGGACCATCGCGTCACCGCGCTGGATCGGACCGACGACGGCCTTTGGGCCGAGGTGGAGGACGAGGAGAGCGAGCAAAAACTGCATGTGGAGATCGCCGTCGATCTTGACGGGCATTTGCTCAGCGGTTGCGACTGCCGGTCGTCCGACCCGGACGGCGGCGCCGACCTCGGCCCCTGCGTCCATGCCATCGCCGCCCTGTTCAGCTATGCCCGACGCCAGTCGGAGGCCGCCCTCGACGACAAGGCCCGGCTCGCCGACGCCGCGCAGACGGCGTTGACCGAGCGCCTGGCCAAGGCGCGGGCGGAGGTCGGCGTCGAGCCCCTGTCCGCGGACGCCGACAAGGTCGGCTACGGCCGCTGGCGCGCGCGCTCGGTGCAATCCAGCACCCACTTCCCCGTGGAGTACCGGGTGCATATCCGCTCCCTGGAGCGCCGCGCCAACTACTGCACCTGTCCGGACTTCGCCACCAACGAGCTTGGCACCTGCAAGCACATCGAGGCCGTGCTGCACCGGCTGCGCAAGCGCCCCAACTACAAGAAGATCAAGGCCCGGCCGGCGCCGCGACATACCGTCTTCCTGGACTGGGAAGGCGACGAGGCACCCCTCATCCGCCTGCATCGCGCCGCCGAGACCGAAGCCAGTCTGAGCCCGCTGCTGGCCGATCACTTCGACGCCGCCGGCCGCTTCCGCCTGCGCATTCCCGACGACTTTCTGCGCTTCGCCGACCTAGTGGCCGAGCGTGGCGACCTCGAGGTCGGCGACGACGCCCTCGGCTACGCCCGCCGGCTCGCCGAGGACGCCGCCCGTGCCCGGCGCGCCGAGGAGATTGGTGCCCTGATCCGCGCCGGCGATGGCCGGTTGCCCGGCGTTCGCGCTAAGCTCTACCCCTACCAGGTGGAAGGTGTCGCCTTCCTCGCCGGGCGCGGCCGGGGGCTGCTGGCCGACGACATGGGTCTGGGCAAGACGCTGCAGGCCATCGCCGCGGCCTATTGGCTGCACCAGCATGATGCCGTCGAGCGCGTCCTGGTAGTCTGCCCCGCCTCGCTGAAACTCCAATGGGCCCGTGAGATCGAAAAGTTTACGGGTCAGGAGGCCCAGATCATCCAGGGACCGACCGAGAGCCGCGCCGCCCAGTATCGCAAGGGGCGCGGCTTCTACGTGGTCAATTACGAACTGGTCATGCGCGACCTCTCGGTCATCAACAGCGAGCTGCGCCCGGATCTGCTGATCCTGGACGAGGCCCAGCGCATCAAGAACTGGCGCACCAAGATCGCCAGCACCATCAAGCGCATCGGCTCGCGCTACGCCTTCGTCCTCACCGGCACGCCCCTCGAGAATCGCCTCGAAGACCTCTACAGCCTGATGCAGGTCATCGATCCGCGGGTGCTCGGCCCCCTATGGCGCTATCTGGTTGATTTCCACATCACCGACGAGCGCGGCAAGGTGCTCGGCTACCGCAATCTCTCCGAGCTGCGCCGCCGGCTGGCCCCGGTGATGCTCCGCCGCGACCGCTCCCTGGTGCGCGACCAATTGCCCGAGCGCATGGTCACCCGCGTCGACGTGCCCATGTCCGCGGCGCAACAGGAGATCCACGACGACGCCGTATCCATGGCCGGCCAGCTGGCGCGGATCATGAAGCGCCGTCCCCTGACCCCGAGCGAGCAGAATCGCATGATGGCGGCCCTGCAACGCGCGCGCATGGCCTGTAACGCCGCCGGCCTCATCGACCCGGAGCTGCGGGAAAAGCCTGGCGACAGCGCGCCCAAGCTCGACGAGCTGGAGACCATCCTCGACGAGCTCTGCCGCCTGGGGGGACTCAAGGCCGTGGTCTTCTCGCAATGGACGCAGATGACGGAATTGGCCGAGCAGCGCGTGCGCCGCCTCGGCCTGGGCAGCGTGCGCCTGCATGGCGGCGTGCCGACGTCCCGGCGCGGCGAGCTCATGGACCGCTTCCGCGAGGACGACGCGGTGCAGGTGTTTCTGTCCACCGACGCCGGCGGCGTCGGCCTGAACCTGCAGAATGCCGCGGTGCTGATCAATCTGGATATCCCCTGGAATCCGGCCGTGCTGGATCAGCGCATCGCCCGCGTGCACCGGCTCGGCCAACGACAAAAGGTACAGGCCATCCTGCTCGTGGCGCCGGCCTCGTACGAGGAGCATGTCTTGAACCTGGTGCAGGGCAAGCGGCACCTGTTCGACAATGTGGTCGATCCCGAGGCCACCGAGGACGTGGTCGGCGTCTCCAAGCGCCTGGCCGAGGTGCTGGCGGAGGACCTGGCGGCATCGGCATCCGATGTGGATCTCAGTCAACCGGTCCCACCGTCGTCGGAACCCGCGCCAGAGGAACCCGGGGAGACAGAAGAACCGGCCGCGCCGGCACCCCCCGCCCCCCTGAAGGTCCGCTGGAGTCTGTCCCCCGAGCTGGCACGGGCGGTGGAGAATTGCGTGGTCGGCCTGCAAGAGCGGTTCGGGACGCGCATCCTGCGCATCCTCGGCCAGCACCGCGGACGCGCGCGCGATGGCGACCAGTCCGCCGGCGGCCTGCTGGTGGTGCTGGACCGGGTCACCGAGGCGGACGACGTGGCCATCCAGGGCCTGCCGGACCGGGTGCCGATCGCCTTGATCGACCGCCGCACCCTGGCCAGTCTGAGCCGGCTCGGCAGTGCCTCGCCTTTGGCCGAGGCCGAGCCGCTGTTCGAGCCCTCAAGCGAGCCGGAGTCGGCGGTGGCGGTCCCGGCGGAGCACCCCCTCGCCCGCAAGGCCGCGGAGCATCTCAAGGCCGCCCGGCTGTTACTTCAGCAGGCCTGCCCTGGCGCCGCCCTGGACCTGCTCCTCGGCGCCCTGCTCGCCAGCGCCGCGCAACGCGCCGGCCGCGACCAGC
>CALMDH010000156.1:0-23876 GCA_937862735.1 uncultured Gammaproteobacteria bacterium | reverse complement strand
GGCCGGCTGCCATCCCGCCAGCTTGCCGGGCCAAACTGGATGAGCCAGTCGGCGACGTGGCCCATGTTGAGGGGGTTTGACCAGCGCATCTGCGGCTGTGCCGGCTTGAGCTTGCGGCTGGTGGGATAGGCCGAGGCCGAGGCGAATTTGCTCGCCTTGTTGACGTTCAGCGTGTCCCCCAGCAGGGCGGCGATGGCCGCGGGTGGGTTGAAGTTGGTGATGCGGGCCATGGCGGGGGTCCTGGCGGCGGTCAGGGCAAACTGGCTGGGGGTGCGCAAGGACGGCACGAAGTGGGCGCATGGAATGCCAGGTGTGTGCGGATCATACCCAGTGGCAGCGCACAGCAGGCCGGGATTTCGCCGGGTAGAGGGCGCGCACCATGGCGATGACCACCCCGAGGATGCGCAGCTCCTGACCGGGGCGCGGGCGGATGGGGCCGAAGTCCGGATGATAGGCGCAGAGCCAATAGCGGCTGCCGTGCTGGCGCAGTTCCCGCAGCAGGGGTTGACCCTCGACCTCGGCCCAGACCAGGTCGCCGGCCTTGGGGGGCAGGCCGAGGTGGACGGCCAGCAGGTCCCCTGCACGGATGCCGCGGTGGTGGAGGGCCCCGTCGGGTACGGTGACGAAGCGGGTGGCGGCCGGGTCGGGGACCAGGTAGCGGTTCAGGTCCAGGGTGCCTTCGGCGTACTCCTCCGCCGGGGAGGGGAAGCCGGCTGGGACCTTGTGCGCGAAGAGGGGCAAGGCACAGGGTGGCGGGAGCGGCCCGGGGGCGGCGCCGGGGAGGTTGGACATGGCCCGGTTAAGCGCTAAGCTAGCATTCAGGAGCATGGGCAGGGACCGCGGGTGGTAGTAGAGATTGTTACTGGATTCAAATTATAGGCTAGCGGCCCGCCGGGTTTTGGCGCGCGGTGTCGACCGGGCCCCTTCAGAGGAGATAGTTGTATGCACCCCGACATCGCCCCTGACACGGGGGAGACGCTGGATGGCTTGATCGCCGGGCTACAGGCGTCCGATGCGTAGCGCCCAGGACCTGCTCGACGAGCTCAACGCCAGCGACGAGTCGCCGCGCATCGAGGCTAAACGGACGCGGGAGCTCGGCAAGTCGGTGCTGGAAACCCTTATCGCCTTCGCCAACGAGCCCGGCCTGGGCGGCGGCTGCCTGCTGCTGGGGGTGGAGTGGTCGAACAACGCTAAGGGCGACACCGTCTATCGCCCCGAGGGCGTGCCCGACCCGGACAAGTTGCAGCAGGACCTGGCCACGCAATGCGTCAGCATGCTCAGCTTCCCGCTGCGGCCCGAGATCGCCGTCGAGCGCATCGATGGCAAGACGCTGGTCGTGGTACAGGTGGCCGAAATTGACCACGGCCACAAGCCCGTCTATCTCAAGGCCACCGGCCTGCCGCGGGGCGCGTTCCGCCGCATCGGCTCCACCGACCAACGCTGCACCGACGAAGACCTGTGGGTCCTGCGCGGTGACACCCGCCCGCGGACCGGGCCGGACCAGGGCATTCTCACCGACGCCCGCCGGGACGATTTCGACCCCGCCGCGCTGGCCGAGTACCGCCGTGCGCGCGCCCGGCTGAACCCGAGCGCCGAAGAGCTTAGCTATAGCGATGACGACCTGCTGGAGGCCCTCGGCGCCGTGCGCCGCGTCGCGGGCCAGCCGCAGCCCACCTTGGCCGGCATCCTGCTGTTTGGCAAGTCCATGGCCCTGCGCCGCCTGCTACCCATGGTCAAGATCGACTACATCCGCGTCGCTGGCGTCGAGTGGATGGAAGACCCGCACCAACGCTTTCAGTCCATCGAGATCCGCAAGCCGCTGCTGCTGGCGCTGCCACTGGCCGAGGCCAGCATCATCGACGAGCTGCCCAAGGGCTTTCACCTGCCCGAGGGGGAACTGCACAGCATCCAGGAACCCATCGTGCCGCGCCAGGTGATCCGGGAGGCCCTGGCCAATGCGGTGATGCACCGCAGCTACAGCCTGCACAGCCCGATCCAGATCATCCGCTACAGCAACCGCATCGAGGTCCGCAACGTCGGGCACTCGCTCAAGCCCGTGGCGGAACTCGGCATCCCCGGCTCCCGGCTGCGCAACCCCACCCTGGCTGCCGTGCTGCACGACCTGAACCTGGCCGAGGCCAAGGGCACCGGCATCCGGACCATGCGCCGGCTGGCCGCCGAGGCGGGGCTGACCCTGCCCGAGTTCCACTCCAGCCGCGATTCGGACGAGTTCCGCGTCACGCTCTTCCTGCACAACCTGCTCACCGAGGATGACCACGCCTGGCTGCGCACGCTCACCACCGAGGCGCTGGATGCCGACGAGGTCAAGGTGCTGATCTACGTCCGCGCCACCGGCGCCGTGGACAACACCGCCTGCCGCGATTTCAGCGGCTTGGATACCCTGACCGCCAGCCGGGTGCTACGGCGGTTGCGGGACCGGGGGCTGCTGGAGAAACATGGCGCAGGCAACCGGACCTACTACACCCTGCGCGCGCCAGCGCCAATGCCGCCACCACTCGCAAAACCTGCCCTGGGCCCTGGTCAGGGGGCCGGCAAAGCTTCGATGCCGGCCATAGAAGCTTGCAACCCGGACATGGAAGGTTTGGGTGCGGGCATAGAAGGTTTCTCTGCAAACCTGCCGTTGACCCGCCTATTGCAGCGCCTTCCTCCCCAGCTCGCCACCCAGATCACTGCCCAACGGGGAAAACGCCAATCCAAAGACAAGCTGCGCGCCCTGCTGCTGCAACTCTGCACCCAGGGGTTCATGACGCTGCATGAGCTGGAAGTCCTGCTCGATAAGCATCGCAACTACCTGATGATCGACTACATCCGGCCGTTGGTGCGAGCCGGGCAGCTCAAATTGCGCTACCCCGAGAGCGCCAAGCACCCCCACCAAGCCTATATCACGGCCGGGGCTGAGGACAGGAGCAATGACTGAGAAGAATCTAAAACCAGGCTGGAAGGTCTGGCGCTTCGATCAGATGGCTCGGCATATTGCCGAACGTCTAGCAGCACGGACAAGGCAACGTAAGCTCTGGGGGGAGCTGACATTGTGAATGACACCTCCAATCTGACCGCACGGCTGCATGAGCTGGTCGCGGATGTCGCCAGCCTGCACAGCCAGCTCATCCTGCTGGTGGCCCCGCCGGGCGGCGGTAAGACCGCCCTGCTACGGGCCTATGCCGCCCGGTACGGAGTGCCGGTGCTCACTGTCGGGGCCACGCTGGGCGCCACGCTGGCGGCCCTGCCGCGCCAGGAACGCCCCTTGCAGGCCGGAACCCTGCTTCGGGAACTGATGCCGCCCCCGGCCGGCGGTGCCCGGCCCTGCCTGCTGGATAATCCCGAACTCCTGTTTGATGCCACCCTCAGGCTCAACCCCCTCGCCCTGCTCCGGCAACTTGCACGCGGCCGGGTGGTGGTCGCGGCCTGGCCGGGTGAACTGCGCCAGACCCCACAGGGCGCCAGGCTGATTTATGCCCGCCGCGGGCACCCCGAATACCGGGAGGAGAGTACCGAAGGCCTTTACACCCTCGTTATCCCCTGACCGCGGCCCGACGGCACGGCCGCCGATAACAATCCCCCAGAACAAAACCAACCAGGGACACACAATGCGCTACCGGGACCTGATCCAGTTTGAACCCATCCAGTCGGTCATCCAGCTCCTTGACGCCAACCGGCCCGGGGAGGCCCGGGAACTGGTGGCCACCTACGTCATCTCGGACGAGATGGCCCGCCGCCTGGCCCAGGTCCTCATCCCCCAGCTCGCCTTTGATCCGGCGGTGGACCACCGGGGCCTGCTGGTGGTCGGCAACTACGGTACCGGCAAGTCCCACCTGATGTCGGTGGTGTCCCTGGTGGCCGAGGACGCGGCTTACCTGCCCCTGGTGCGCCACCCCGGGGTGGCCGCGGCGGCCGCGGCCATTGCCGGCCGCTTCAAGGTGCACCGCATCGAGATCTCCAGCGAAATGTCCCTGCGGGAGATCGTCACTCGGGAACTGCAACCCTTCCTCGAACGGCACGGCGTCACTTTCCACTTTCCCCCGGCTGACCAGGTGGTCAACAACAAAGCCGCCTTCGAGGACATGATGACCGCCTTCCATGCCGTCCACCCGGACCAGGGCATTCTGCTGGTGGTGGACGAGCTGCTGGATTACCTGCGCTCGCGTGACGATCACGCCCTGGTACTGGACCTGTCCTTCCTGCGTGAGATCGGCGAGGTCTGCAAGCACCTGCGCTTCCGCTTCGTCGCCGGCGTTCAGGAGGCGGTGTTTGACAGCAGCCGCTTCCAGCATGTCGCCGACAGTCTGCGCCGGGTCAAGGACCGTTTCAGCCAGATTTCCCTGGTGCGCCAGGACGTCAGTTTTGTCGTCGCCGAGCGTCTGCTGAAAAAGACCACCGACCAGCAGGAGCGCATCCGTGCCTACCTGGCCCCCTTCACCCGCTACTACGGCCAGATGAACGAACGCCTGGACGAGTACGTGCGCCTGTTTCCGGTCCACCCGGAGTACATCGACACCTTCGACCGGCTGGTCTTCACCGAAAAGCGCGGCGCCCTGGTCACCCTGCGCGACCAGATCCAGGTCCTGCTTGACGACGAGGTACCGGAAACCCGGCCCGGCCTGCTGGCCTATGACCGCTTCTGGGAGACCCTGGCTGATAACTCCGTGCTCCAGGCTGACCCGGCCATCGGGCCGGTGATCAAGGTCGCCGGCGTCCTGGCCGCGCGCGTGGGGCAGGCCTTCACCCGGCCGGCCTACCTGCCCCTGGCCCGGCGCCTGATCGCCGCCCTGGCGGTGCAGCGCCTGACGACCGGCGGCGACCTCCATGTACCCGTTGGCCCCACCCCCGCGGAACTGCGTGACGGCCTGTGCCTGTTCCAGCCGGGCATTGAGGGGATGGGCGGCGATCCGGCCGACGACCTGCTGACCATGGTGCAAACCACCCTGCGCGAGATCCTGCGGACGGTCAACGGCCAGTTTATCTCCCGGGCACCCGGCACCGACCAGTATTACCTGGACCTGAGGAAGGACATCGACTACGACGCCCAGATCGACAAGCGCGCCGAGTCCCTCGCGGACAGCGCCCTGGACCGCGCCTATTTCAGTGCCATCCGCCAGCTCATGGAGCGTACCGACGAGAGCACTTACGTCACCGGCTTCCAGATCTGGCAGTACCAGATTGAATGGCTGGAGCGGCGGGTCGAGCGCACCGGCTATCTCTTCTTCGGCACCCCTAACGACCGCCCCACCGCCCAGCCGCCACGGGACTTCTACCTCTACTTCCTGCAGCCCTTCGCCCCGCCGCGCTTCCGCGACCAGCAACAGGGCGACGAGGTCTTTTTCCGCCTCAAAGGGCTGGACGAGGACCTGCGCGGCCATATCGCCGTCTATGCCGCCGCCCAGGACCTGGCCGCCACGTCCACCGGCAACGCCAAGACGGTTTATCTGGCCAGGGCCGACCAGGCCCTGCGGGACATGGGCAAGTGGTTGCGCGAAAAGCAGATGACGGCGCTGGAGGTGACCCATGCCGGCAGGACGCGCAAGCTCCAGGACTGGCTGCAGGGGATCAACCTCCGGGACAAGGCGCATCTGAGCCAGGACGACCGGGTCAACTTCCGTGACGTGGTCAACGTCGTCGCCGGCCTGACCCTCGGCCGGAACTTTGCCGACCTGGCCCCCGCGTACCCGACCTTCCCGTACCTGGTTACCGAACTCAACCGCAAACAGCTCGTCATCACCGCCCTGCGCTGGCTGTCCGGCGGCCCCCGCACGCGGGAGGCGACCGCCCTGCTCGATGCCCTGGGCCTGCTGGATGGCGACCGTATCAGTCCGCTGGCCTCGTCATACAGCCGCCAGGTACTGGACCTGCTCCAGGCCAAGGGCCAGGGGCAGGTCCTCAACCGGGCCGAGCTGCTCAGTGGCGGACCGGGCAGCGACAGCGAATACTTCGACCCCCGCGGCGCCCGTCTGGAGCCCGACCTGCTGCTGGTGGTGCTGGCCACCCTGGTGTACGGGGGACATCTGGTCCTGGCGATCAGCGGTGACAAGATCGACGCCAGCAAGATCAAACTGCTCGGGGAGCGCAGCCTGGAAGATCTCAAGGCCTTCCGCCACCTCGAAGCCCCGCGGGAACTCAACGCCGAGGTGCTGCGCGCCCTCTTTGAACTGGCGGGGCTGCCGCCCGGCAACGCCCGGATGGTGGTGCAGGGGCAGGAGGAACCCGTCCGGCAACTGCTGGACGCGGTAGCCGCCCTGGTCAGCCGCGTGCTGCTGGCGGGCACCGACCTCAAAGCCCGGCTCAGTTTCTGGGGCCAGGTCCTGCTGAGTGACCCCGCTATCCAGGACCGCCAGCAACAGCTCGCCGGCCTCAAGACCTTCCTGGAGGGGCTGGCGCCCTACAACACGCTGGGCAAGCTGCGGAACCTGCGCGTCACCCTGGATGACATCGCCACCCAGGCCCGGCACCTGGCGACCCTGGGGCAGATCGAGCAATGGCGTGAACGGGTGGCCGAGCTGGGCGCCACCGCCGCCTGGCTGTCCCAGGCGGAGCTGGTGCTGCCCGCGGATCACACCTGGATTGCCCGGGCCAGGACCACGCGCCAGGATCTGAACGCCCGGCTGGCCGGTGACGCCGACGCGGACCAGGCCGGCGCCTGCCGTCAGGCGCTGCACCGTCTCAGGCAGGAATACCTCAGTGCCTACATGGCCCTGCACAGCAAGGCCCGGCTGGGGGTGGCGGAAGACCGGACCCGCGCGGCCCTGCTCAAAGACCCCCGCCTCGCGGCCCTGCGCACCCTGGCCGGCATCCCCCTGATGCACATCAGCCAGCTCCGGGCCTTCGAGAACCGGCTGGACCGGCTCAAAAGTTGCGCCGCCCTGGTGGAGTCCGATTTGGCCGCCAGCCCCACCTGCCCCCACTGCGGCTACCGCCCGGCCAGCGCCCAGGGCGAACTGTTGCCGGCGGCCAGCGTTCTGCAAACCCTGGACGGAGAACTGGACGCCCTGTTGGACACCTGGCGTCGCACCCTGCTGGATAATCTGGATGATCCCGTCATCCGGGACAACTTCCGGCTGCTTCAGGCCGGTCACCGCGACCTGGTGGAGGAATTCCTGCGCACCCGCCGTCTGCCGGAACCCGTCAGTGCCGGCTTCGTCGCCGCGGTGCAGGAGGCCCTGTCGGAACTGGAGCCGGTGACAGTGACCTCGGAAGAGATCCGCCAGGCCCTGCTCAGCGGAGGCTCGCCGGCCATGCGGGATGAACTGCGCAAGCGTTTCGACGCTTACCTGGCGGAACGCTGCAAGGGCAAGGATGCCGGCAAGCTGCGCTTTCTGGTCGAGTAAGGCACAGCCGTCGCGGGCCCAGGTGCCGGCCGGCGCCCGGTGCCCCGGACCGCACCCGGCCCCCAACCCAACCTCTGATTGGCCGGCACACCCCGGATACCGCCGAAGGGAAACTGATACATGACTGACCTGTTCCGTGATCAACCCGCCAGGACCGGACCCGTGGAATGCCTCGGCCAGACCTTCCCCGATGACCAGGCTCGCCGGGACCATTACCGGGCCCTGCTGGCAGAAAAGCTCCGGGACCCGGACTTCCGCCGGCAGGAAGGCTTTCCCCAGGGCACCGACGAGGCCATCCTGGCAATGTCCGATCCCCCTTGGTACACCGCCTGCCCCAACCCCTGGCTGGCGGATTTCGTCGCCTGTTACGGCAAGCCCTATGACCCGGCGGCGCCCTATGCCCGGGAACCGCTGGCGGTCGATGTGGCGGTGGGCAAGACCGACCCGATCTACAAGGCGCATTCCTATCACACCAAGGTGCCGCACCTGGCCATCGTCCCGTCCATCCTCCACTACACGGAACCGGGGGATCTGGTGCTGGACGGCTTTGCCGGGTCCGGGATGACCGGGGTGGCCGCCCAGTGGTGCGGGACCGCGCCCGGTGCTTACCGCTACGAACTGGAAACGGCCTGTAAGAAGGAAGGCCGGCCCGCCCCCCGCTGGGGTACGCGGCGGGTGGTGCTCAATGATCTGTCACCGGCCGCGACCTTCATCGCCGCCAACTACAACCTGCCTTTCGATCTCCAGGCCTTCGCGGAGGCTGGACGGCAACTGCTCCGGGAAGTGGAGGACGAAATCGGCTGGATGTACGAGACCCTGCATTCGGATGGGCGGACCCGGGGGCGGATTGAGTACACCGTCTGGAGCGAGATCTTCACCTGTCCCGAGTGCGCAGGGGAGATCAACTTCCTCGACGAGGCTCTGGAGGGGGAAAGCAAGCGGGTCCGCGAGCGCTTTCCCTGTCCCCACTGTGGTGCCAGCCTGAACAAGGACAGGGTGGAGCGGGTGCTCGAAAACCGCATCGATCCCCTCAGCGGGGAACCCTGGAAACGGGTGAAATTCCGACCGGCGATCATCGCCTACCGGATCGGCGGAACCCGTTATGAGAAGCAGCCGGATGACGGGGATCTGGCGGTTCTGGAGCGGATCGGGGAGCTGCGGCCGCCCGCCACGCTGCCCGGCAACCGGTTCCCCATCGAGGCGATGTATCACGGCTCGCGAATCGCCCCCAAGGGCTTCGTCCATGTACACCATTTCTTCCTGCCCCGCGCCGCCCAGGCGATGGGGCTCCTGTGGGCGAAGGCCCGGTCCCACCCGGATGAGCGGATTCGCGCCTTTCTCCTGTTCATGGTCGAGCAGGCGATTTGGGGACTTTCAGTGCTTAACCGTTACCAGCCAATCCAACAAGGACGGCCAGGTGGTTCACAAGTCAACCGGCAGCTTACAGGTGTCTATTACGTCGCATCGCAGCATTCGGAGTGCAGCCCGTGGTACAACCTGGGGGGCAAACTCGACCGTTTGATCAGTGCTTTTCGCGGCTACCAACCCGGCTCCTGCACGGCGGCGGTCAATACCGGCACCGCCGCCAGCCTGTCAGCCCTGCCCGACGCCAGCATCGACTATGTGTTCACCGACCCGCCCTTCGGCGAGAACATCTACTACGCCGACCTGAATTTCCTGGTCGAATCCTGGCATGGCGTGACCACCGATGCCCGCTCCGAGGCCATCATCGACCGCTTCAAGCACAAGGCCCTGCCGGATTACCAGCACCTGATGCGGAGTTGCTTCGCCGAATATCACCGGGTGCTGAAACCTGGGCGATGGATGACGGTGGTGTTCTCTAACAGTAAGGCGGCGGTATGGAATGCCATCCAGGTCGCCCTGCAGCAGGCGGGTTTCGTCGTCGCCGAGGTCACCGCCCTGGACAAGCAGCAGGGCAGCTACCGCCAGGTCACCTCCACCACGGCCGTCAAGCAGGACCTGGTCATCTCCGCCTACAAGCCCAACGGTGGCCTGGAGCAGCGCTTTCAGGAGCGGGGTCCCACCGTTGAAACGGCCTGGGACTTCGTCCAGACCCACCTGCGCAATCTTGCCGTCGTCAAGGTCCGGGCGGGGCAGGAGCTGGAGGTCAACGTCGAGCGGGACCCCCGGCGCATCTATGACCGCCTCGTGGCCTGGTTTGTGCGGCACCAGGCCCCGGTGCCCCTGTCCAGCGACGAGTTTCAGGAGGGCCTGCGCCAGCGCCATTTCCCGGAGCGGGACGGCATGGTCTTTCTCCCCGAACAGGTTGCCGAGTACGAACAGCGCCGCGCCCAGGTCCCCCGGGCGCCGCAACGGGAACTGTTCGTCTCCGATGAACGCAGCGCCATCGACTGGCTGCGGGAATTTCTCCGCAAACGTCCCGCCACCTACCAGGAGATCCACCCGGAGTTCATCACCCAGCTCGGCGCCGGCTGGCGCAAACATGAGGCCCGGCCGGAACTGGCGGCCCTGCTGGAGGACAACTTCCTGCGCTACACCGGCGAGGAGGTCCCGGCCCAGATCCACGGCTACCTCTCGACCAACTTCAAGGACCTGCGCGGCCTGGACAAGGACGACCCGCGCCTGATGGCAAAGGCCCAGGACCGCTGGTACGTCCCGGACCCCAACAAGGCCCAGGACCTGGAGAAGAAGCGCGACAAGGTCCTGCTGCGGGAGTTCGCGACCTACCGCGCCTTCACCGGCCGGCGCCTGCGGGAATTCCGCCTGGAGGTGCTGCGCGCCGGTTTCCGCAAGGCCTGGGGCGACAGGGATTACGCGACCATCCTTGAGGTCGCCCGCCGCATCCCGGAGGAGGTCCTGCAGGAGGACGAAACGCTGCTGCTCTGGTATGACCAGGCGCAGACACGCCTGGAGGCCCGGGGCTGATGCCGGCAACGCCGCCGGGCGCCGCCGGTGGTGAACCCGGAGCCTGGTGTGGGCAAATTGAATCCCTTAGTGCTGGACAACCCGCCAGGAGCGTCTCTAAAAGGCCTGGGGGTGGGCTAGCGATGCCTTCGATATCCACCCGCAGGCCATGGCACGGGTGTGTTCGTCTGCCGCGCTGAGCAGCCGCTTCTAGCACCTGGAGCAGGATTAGGCATGACGATGGCGGCTATGGTTGCGGTCCTTCAGGACCTGCCAAAACTGGAGCTGTTGCTGAAGATTAGGGTAGATCCGTTATTGGAAAGTAAATGAGAAACTGAGGGGGAACGTTCGCATGTTTAAAGGCTTCAAAAACTGGTTCCAGGACGGTAACGAACAGAGGGGGGAAAGGACTGATAGCCCGGAACTGGAACAAATGATCGAAACCTGGCGCCATGACCGGCTTGGAAATTACCAGCGCATGCCGCAGGATATCAGGGAGCATGCCGGCATTGAGGAGGCCGTAACCGCCGGTGGCTACGGGTACCGCCAGATCCTTGAACTGGTGCAAAACGGCGCCGATGCCATCCTGGAGGAATATGACGCCCGTGGGCAAGACCGTGGGGAACAGGAGCCTCAATCACGGATCCAGGTTTATTTTGACGGACGACGGCTTTATGTCGCCAATACTGGCACCCCCCTAAGCCGGGATGGCGTCGAAGCCCTGCTCATGTCTCACTCCTCGCCCAAGCGGCGCAATCAGATCGGCCGCTTCGGGATCGGCTTCAAATCTCTCCTCCGGCTGGGCGGTACCATCGACCTCTTCAGCCGCACGGTATCCCTCCGCTTTGATCCGCAACGCTGCCAGCGGGAGATTCGGCAGTCATGCGGTCTGGCAGCGGATCAGGCCGCGCCTTCATTGCGGCTTGCCTGGTGCCTGGACTGGAAGCAGGAAGCCGCCGACGATGCACAGCTTGCTGGCTATGACTGGGCCAGTACCGTCGTGCGTGCCGAGGTGGTCAATGTGCCAATGGCGCGGCATATCGAGGAGGAAATTCGCGGTTTTCCCGCACGGTTCCTTTTGTTCCTACCCATCCCGGTCCAACTGACCTTGTTTGCGCCCTCGGTACCCAGCCGGCGAATCATCCGGGAGGCGCAACGACAGCATATTCTGCTGATGGACGGGGAGGAAAAATCCCTCTGGCGCATCTTCGAGCAGCAGGTCCGGATCACGAGTGAGGCAGCACGGGCCGATGCTACTCACCTACATCAGCGGGACGAGGTCCCTCTCGCATGGGCGATACCAGTCGATAGCCGGCGCCAGGAGGCGGGTACCTTCTGGGCCTTTTTCCCCACCGGATCGCAAACCCGGGTGCCGGGGATACTGAATGCACCCTGGAAGCTTAACAGCGACCGGCAGGCAATCATCGATGGCGAGTGGAACCAGGCCCTGATGCTGGAGGCGGCGGGGATGATCGTGAAGGCTCTGCCTGGGCTTACCGATACCGCGGCACCGGGTCAAGTCCTTGATTATTTCCCACGCAACTTGGACCGCAAGGACGAGGTGGGGGCCACGCTGGTCGAGGCTATCTGGTTGGGGATTATGGCATCCAAGGTGATACCTGATGCCAGCGGGCAACTGCAATATGGAATTCATCTGCGAAGGATGCCGCTGGAAGACAACACACTGCTTGAACGCTGGTGCGAACTGGCTTCCCCTGATGCCATGAAAAAATGGGTACACCCAAGCTGTATGGAAGGTGACCGGAAGGCCCGCCTGGGCGAGCTCGCCAGACGCATCCCCCTGAACTCAGGATCGGAGCTGGTCAGTGGGGCCTTGCCAGCATTGGCTATGGGAAGTTTGAGGAACTGGATGGAGGATATCGCCACGCCTGAGATGGATACCGCAAGGGAAATTCTTCTTCTTGCCAGTGATTGCGCCCAGGTTATCAGCGGGTTTGACTGGAGCCGTGTCCGTGCGGATTTGGCCATTATCCCGACCCGGGAAGGTTGTCTTGCTCCCGCTGGGCAAGTGGTCATGGGTTTGCCTGCGCAGCAGATCCCAGGACAACAGTTTGTTGCTGACGAACTCGTCGAGGATCAGGCCATCAGGGTAATCCTGACTGATGTGTTCAGAGTCAGGAGCATTGTGGAGGGCAACTGGGGTCCTGTTATTGAAAACGTCCTGAAATTAGCAAAACAAACCGACACAGATGAAGCATGGCGAAATTTCTGGATTACGCTTAGGTGTGGAGAAATGAATGAACGTCGGGACATTATAATCCGGCACGCATCTGAGATAAGAATTAGGCGTAAGGATGGCTCGTGGCAATATGCCGATGCTGTATTGATGCCAGGCTCCATTGTGTCCGCCAGCGATAGTTGCGGTGACAACGACGATGTGCTTTTTGATGAAAATTTCCATGAAATTGATCGTAAAGAATTGACCTCCTTGGGTTTGAGCGACCAGCCCCAGGGGAATGTACCTGTTGAGCGTGATGACCTGCTTGGGGCAGGCTACACTAGCAATAGTTACCGGGTTGATTACTACGGTATCATGATTCAATGGACCAACATGGCGATCAAGGCTTATCGCCAGCACCATCGGAACATGAACCCGCAAAGCTTCCTGGCCTGGCGTATCAACATGCCCTCTGGTTTTGTGTTGCTGAACCAACTGAAAGGACTTGCTAACGCCAGGTTGACTTTGGCTTTGATCAAGACACAGGAAGTTATCGAGAGGGATATTTTGCTAGTACACAACCGGGATAGTGCCAAATATGCTCGAGTGAAAGTTCAAGCCCCTTTGTTCTGGCTATTGTGCGAGAAGGGACACCTTCTGGTGGGTACAACCGCCATCCCATTCCGGACAGTCCACGAAAAAGCCCAGTTACCCTTGCTGGAAAAAGTGCATTCGTTGGCGCCCGTGCTGCCCAAATTAAGGGCAATCGAGCCGGACCAGTCATGTCCGACCGACACTAACTCACGCCACGCCTTTTGGGAAGCCGTGGCCGATCATCTGGTCCACCGGAGGTCTATCCGGGAAGGTTTGTTGAACGATCTCTGGAACGATGCCGCGCATGATGGATGGGTTCCAGACAAACTGGTGGGGCAAGATCTGAATATCGGACTCAACGAGGTGTATTACACGGGTTCGGCTGATCTGGCTACTCGGGCGCGTGATCTTGGCATGGTCGTTGTCGAACTCAACGATCAGGCGGCAGCCCTCTGGCGTACCAAGGGCGCATCCAGTCTGGACGAGCTATTCCAGGTTCAATGGGATGAGAAGATACCTGGCGGTGGTCTACTCCAAGAGGCAGTGCCGGAAATCATTCCCGTCCTGGCAGATGGCATGGGGCCGATGAGCCTCACACAAGTGGTTCGTGGGCTTAGAACGACACTCAGCGGCCACGCGGCGAAGATACCCTGCGCCCATTGGGAAGGTGTGCTTTACCTCGACCGCGACCAACTTGACAGTCTGTCACGCCAGGAATGTCTTAGTCATATTTTGAAGGAAGCGGCCGTCGCGGGGTGGCTGTCCTGTGAACCGGACGAAGCCGTGCGCCAGATTGCTGATGCGACCCTGGATACTCGCCGGGAAAAAGTTGCCGAGGGAACCGACTTGGGTGAACGCCTACTTCGGGCAGTGGATAACAAGGTTTATGCGCTGCGTATTGCCTTGGGATCCGCCGTGGGAAGAGCCTTACCCGATGATGCGTCCCCGTTGCTGATTGCCAGACTTGCCGTCGAACTGCTGGGTCCCTCGGTTTTGCAGGAAGATGCCATTTACCAGGCGATCGTGGCGGCTGATCTCAGGCCCCCGATTCGATGGGGCACGGCGGAAGCCCGGGTATTTGTTGCCGGGCTGGGCTTCCCGGATGCCTATGCTGAAAGACAAGGAACACGGCGGGATCCAGAAATCCTGGTCTCTGGACCAATTCCTCTCCCGTCGTTGCATGATTATCAGGTGGAGGTACGTGATGGTCTGGCGGAACTGATAAGCACCGGTACCGGACGTAGAAGGGCTGTGGTCAGCTTGCCCACTGGAGGTGGCAAGACCCGCGTGATGGTCCAGGCCGCGGTTGAACTTGTGCTCAAGCCCCTGGGGTCTGACAGGACGGTGTTATGGATCGCCCAGACGGACGAACTGTGTGAGCAGGCGGTGCAGGCATTCCGTCAGGTGTGGATCAATCTCGGAGCACAGGGGGTGGATCTCAGGGTCATTCGTTTCTGGGGGGGACATGCCAACCCGGTACCGCCCGGCGAACATGAGCCGACCGTCGCTATTGCCACCATCCAGACGCTGAATAGCCGGATCGGGGTGAATGCCCTTGAATGGCTCTCCCGGCCGGGTCTGGTGGTGGTTGATGAATGTCATCATGCCATCACCAGAAGCTATACCTCTCTGCTGCGCTGGCTTGATGTCTCAACCGCGCGATCGGCGCATGCCAACGACAAGGAGCCCCCTCTGATCGGACTGAGCGCCACCCCGTTTCGGATGGATGATGAAGAGAGCCTACGGCTCGCCCGACGTTTTGATCAGCGGTGGTTCCCCGCGGATCAGGAAAGGCTCCATCAGAAACTGTTGACGGGACGATTTCTTGCGCGTGCTGAACATGCGCTATTACGGTCCGGCGCCACGATTTCGCGCGCCTTGCTTACTGATCTCGATAACCTGATCGACAGCCAGGACGAGTTCCGCCTGGATGGGATTTTTGAGCGGATCAACCGCGAACTGGCGCTGGATGTGAGCAGGAACCAGTTGCTGATCGAGGAGATTCGGAGCAGTGATGCAAAACAGATCCTGTTCTTTACCAATTCCGTTGACCATGCAAAAGAAATGGCCGCCCGGTTATGTTTGTCGGGTATATCTGCGGGGGCCGTCAGCGGAGAAACCCCGCCAACGACCCGCCGCTGGTTCCTCAATCAGTTTCAGAAGGGAAAAATACGGGTTCTGTGTAATCACAGCGTCCTGACGACCGGATTCGATGCCCCGAGTACTGATCTTGTCCTCATTGCCCGCCAGGTAAAGAGCCCGGTGAGTTACATGCAGATGGTCGGACGCGGCCTGCGCGGTCCGCTCAATGGTGGTACCGAGACATGTAAAATTCTGACCGTTCTGGATAATCTCGGGCGCTTCGCTGATCACCACCCCTACCATTACTGTGCGAACCTCTACAGTGCCGGTTAGGTTGGGCCTGAACAATCAGCAGCAGCGTGGGCCGTATCCGGTAATAAATCAGGTTGATTGACTACGGAACGATGAAGCATTCATGGTCTGCACGTCAGGCCATAGTGATATGAATACCTGGACAGAACGCATCCTCAGTGAATTCCCCGCCGACCTGTCACGGCTGTGGATCGCGGCGGACCCTGACGATGTCCTTTTGGAGGAAGGCATCCTGGCCGCTTTACAGGAGCGCGGCTTCGAGGTGCTGCCCTTCGATGATCCCGTCGCCTTCCGCGCCGACTACGAGTCGCGCTACCGGTCAGCCTGGGACCGGGGCGATGAGGGACCACAGCCATCCCTGGTACTGCATCGCCGCTCCGCCGACACCGACGACCTGCCCTGGGATTGGGTGCGGCAGGCCCGTCTGGCACGTTTGAGCCTGGCGGAACTCTACCCGCGCCTGAGTTACGGCGTGGTGCGCCAGCTCGACCCGATGCAGCGGGCGTCCCTGTTCGCCGCCCAGGACCAGCATGCCGCCCAGGTGATGGGAGATGCGGCTACCCGGGATTTCATCCTCACCCATCTCTACAGCCTGGGGCCGTACTTCATCCACACCCCGGTGGATCTGTGGCGGGAACTGTTGCGGCTCCACCATCGCCAGACCCCCCTGCCGGATATGCTGGCCGACCAGGTGGTGGCGGTGCTGGCGGCCCGGCCGGTCTTTGCCGGTCTGCCGCTGCGCCGGTTGTTCACCTCGCCGGGATTTCTGCTGCGCACGGTCCAGGAAGCCTGGACCGGGGCGTTGCGGGACCTGGGCATCAGCGGTTCGCGCATCGCCGAGCCACCGGGGGAGCATTCCGCTGCCTACATCAGGATTCCCTTCGAGCACCCCGACATCCGCATGCTGGTGGACAACCTCTTTCAGGATGGCAGCCTGCATCCGCTACAGGTGGAGCATTTGCCGGAGGAGCCGCCGGACTGGGCGCGGGTCGGCCTGATCCGGGACCCCATGGCCCTGGGCACCCTCGTCCGGGAGGGGTTACAGGCCCTGCTGGCCGGGGTACCGGGACCCACGGCCAGCCACCGCGACTGGGGGGTCTTCGCCCGTCGCCTTGGGGAGCTCCAGGTTCGCTGTCGTCAGCTCCCCGACGGTCAGGGGGGGCCGCTCAAGTCCCTGCTGGCCGAGGTGCAGACCGCCGCTGATCAGGCCCTGGCCGGCTGGATCGGGGTCCACTACTGGCAACTTCCCTCTCTGCCGGTCGCGGCAGGACCGGCGATGGTGCATCAGATACCACGCTACCTGGCCCGGCTGCTCGACGCCGGGGCGCAGCGTCTGGCACTGGTGGTGTTCGATGGCATGGCGATTGATGACTGGGTGGAGATCCGGGAATCCCTGGCCACGCGGGCGCCGCGGTTCAGTGCCGAGGAGGGGACCTGCTTCGCCTGGCTGCCGACCATCACCGAGGTGTCGCGCCAGGCCCTGTTCAGCGGCTCCAAGCCGCGGGAGTTCGCCGGCTCCATCGAGACCACCGCGCGGGAGCCGGCCCATTGGCTGCGTTTCTGGCAGGACCAGGGCCTACACGCTGGCGAGGTCCTGTACCGCAAGGGACTGCGCCGGCCGCCGGACCTGGATGCCCTGGAGACGGAACTGGCCCGGCCGCCGCTCAAGGTTGCCGGGCTCGTCGTCAACACGGTGGACGACATGGCTCATGGCACCGTCCTTGGCAAGGAGGGTCTGGCCAGCCAGCTCAGGACCTGGTGCGCCAGCGGCTTCGTGGAAAGGCTGTTCGACAGGCTTTTGGACCAGGGTTTTCAGGTCTGGCTGACCGCCGATCATGGTAACGTGGCGGCGGACGGCGTGGGCCGGCCCCGGCAGGGACTGGCGGTGGAGGCGGCTGGCGAACGGGTGCGGGTGTATCGCTCTGAAGCTCTGCGCGAGGCTGCGGTCCGCCAGTTCCCCGGTCATGTCGTCATACCGACGCCGGCCTTGCCGGAAGATTATCTGCCCTTCTTTGCCGCGGACCGCACGGCCTTCGTCAATCAGGGTGTGTCCCTGCTGGCCCATGGCGGTCTGGCGGTGGAAGAGGTGGTCGTGCCGTTCGTCAAAGTGAGTCATCTGCCTTGAACCTGGTCATCCCCGGGGCACCCCCCGCCGCGCCGCATATCGGTTTTGACCGCTTCATTCCTCTGGCATGGGCCGGCCTTGCCCTGCAGGTGCGGGCGGGTCTGGAGCCACCGGAATCCCTGCCGGCGCTGCTGGCGCGGGAGGTACCGGGCCAGGCTGGCCGCAACAAGAGCCGGTCCATTCTGCGCGGTCTGTGGCTTGAGCCCCGCCCCGGGTTGGAGGAGTTCGCGGACCGGGGCGCGGCGCTCGCGGCCCGGGCGGCCGGACAGGACGGACGACCTGTAGCCGCAGTGCTGTGCTGGGGCATGGCCATGGCCGCCTACCCTTTTTTTGGCAAGGTGGCGGAGTCGATTGGTCGGCTGCTGGCGTTGCAGGGGGACAGTACCCGCACCGAATTGCACCGGCGGGTGGCCGAGGTTTATGGGGAACGGGAGACGGCCTACCGGGCGGCCAACCGGGTGTTGCAAACCCAGGCGGATTGGGGCGGGCTGACATGGCAGGCCCGGGGACAGCGCGTGTCACGGCCCGAGGCATTGGTCATTGCCGATGAGGCGCTAGTCGTCTGGCTGATTGAGGCCCTGGTCCGTTATGGAGGCCGGGCACTGGCGGTGGCGGCGGTGCCGTCGGCGCCGGCACTTTATCCCTTCCGGCTTGAGGGGTCCCTGACTTACCTGATCTCGCGGTGTCCGCATTTGGCGTTGCGAACCGATGGGGGCGGTGGGTACAGCGTGGCGTTGAAGGTGGAAGTGTGAAGGGGGGAGGGTCCGGGGAGTGGTGGGGCTAAGGTAGGGTGATGATATTCATTCCGGCTTCAACCGACAAATTGATCCGGTTGCGGTGTTATTGATGCATGCAGCCCAATTAGGCAAGCTAACGGATCAACGCGGTTCAGATGTAATTGTTCGAATTCTTTACGTGCTGTTGTAACTGAAACAAGGTAGAACTTGCCTCGCGCCCCCGTTGATTTGTTTATATCATAGACGTAACCTGAAAACTCAATGGATTCGATTAAATCCATCGTGTCTGCTTCAAAAGCCGCATGCATTACCCGCAACGCAATCATTGCTATAAGTGAAATGTAAATTTTTCTACGTTCAGATATAGGGCGGGTGATTTCAGCGACTTCGTTGCGTGTTTTGATGTATCTATAGGCTCTACAAGTGGGTACGATATCAAAGTTGGGGAGTTGGTAATCGACAATGAGCCTTTTTGCATGAGTGTGATAACTGATTTTGTATTTTTGCGGGAATCCGGTGGGATAAGTATCACGCAGAAGCATGTGCTCAAAATAGCTGATTACGTGGGCGGAATTAAAGTGATCTATTTCCCTTTCCAGTAGGTTACTGAAGTCCAGCGTCGCTTCATCAAATAAGGGCGCTGGCTGAGGTCTTTTGGGCGGTTTAGCCCATAGATCTGCTTCCCAATCGTTGGATTGAGAGTGGTTACCTGGTATGGTACGGTTGATTGACGCGGGTGCCCCCTGGTCCGTTTTTTTTCTAAATGGCTTGATGCCAAAAAATAATGCCAGCTCATCTCTTGGTTTGAAATTTATACCCAAGCCATCGCGCAGTGTATTATTGAGTGCCGCGATTTTATGAGTAATGGTATTGTTCTTTCTTTCTACTTCTGCTGCGCAAGATTCCTGATGAGATCTTGCAGCTTCCTTACGCGCCCTTTCTTCATGGCGCAGGGCTTGCCTCCTTTGGGTGGCTTTGAAGCGGAAAAATGATTGGATAAAGCGAACTACGTCATCAATGTCATCTTTGCTCATGAAAGCGCTTTCACAATTCCTGGATAATTGATTAGGTTATTTGAGGACAAGTGGCCACTTTGCGGGCTACGCAGGTGATGAACCTTGTCGTATGCCCGCAGGCCAGGTACTTGTTGTGCCCAGTCCTGATAGCGTCGCATGGCTATGAGTGTCGCGCCCCGGTCCACAGCCGCCGTGACCAGACTGATCGCATAAGTCTGAGAGGGGAGGAGTCCCCCGCTGATGCCTTTTGGTATCGCCTTGTATTTTATGGAGTGGTAAGGGAACCATTCGACACACAAGACGTTGTGGGCGATGGTGGGCAGAGAGGTATCCCGTATGAGGTCGTTAAGTTTTGAGCGCCACCATTTGTGAATACCTGAGCCGCTGTAAGCGGGATTCAGGGGGTAAAAGGGATAGGGTTGGGGTTCATGGCGCAGGTTGGCCACCAGGCTGGATCTGAAATCGGGTCTGGCATGCCAATCGGGATCGGTCTCGTCGTAGCCAGGGTTCAGGCTCAGGATGACCACCTTGGCCTGCGGGTTGCCGATGTAGGGCTCGGGCAACACATTGAGCCGTATCCGGTAGTCAGGCTCTGGGTAGGCGTGGTTGAAGCGTTCTATCTTGTTGTGCTCCGCCGGGAGGACGTAAGGGGCGGTGGTTGGTAGCGCGAGCCAGGGATTGGTCATGGAATCGGTCTCCGGAAGGACAAGGGCATGGGGTGGCCAGGCAAGGCGCAGCGGCCAGGGCCGAGAAGCCCTGGGCCGCCGCCCTTACGGCGGTCAGGGCTTGGCGTAAGCCTTGCGGTGCTGACGGCGCCGATGCTGGCGGCCGACGGTGATCAACTCACCCGTGCCGCTTTCCACAGCGAAGAGGCCATTGGGCGCCTCCAGCGAACCCGCAATGCGACGCAGGTCGCTGGCCAGGGCCAGCCGGCGTTTCTTGTCCTGGAGAAGGTAGTAGGTTGACCCATCCCGGTCGTAACTCTGGTCGCCCAGGCCCAGAATGAGTTCGACCACGGCCGGGGTGATCCCGCGCTGCTGCATCCGGGCTTGGGCATGCTGGGTGGTGATCATGGCCGGCCCTCCTGGTTGACAGTCTGACCGACAGCAGGTGAGGGCTTGCCAATGAACAGGTTCAGATAGTCAGCCCGCGGGGCCAGCGGGGCGGAAAATAGGTCACCCACCACTATGGCTTCCTCGGTTTCTAGTTCCTGATCAGGATCGTCATAGTAGGATCCTGACGCCAGTCGGAAGCAGAGCCCGGCCAACGGGTCAAGGTCATTGCGCACCCCGAAGGCGTGCATAACCTCATCGGTGCGCAGAAACTCCTTCAGGGCGGCAAAGAGTTTCAGGGCGCCCAGTGAGGGACTGCGGGATTCCTCGTAGCCGTCCTCCATCAGTTCACCACCGTCGTGATAAGCAATGAACCGGATGTGGACGTGGTCCTCGCTGGGCAGTAGGCCGGCGGTGACCAGGGGCCGGACTACTTTTTCCCGCAACCGCTCGATCAGGAACTTCTCCAGCAAGCGGAAGTAGGTCGCGCGGCTGCGAAAACCCTGCTCGATGGAAAACCGCAGGTGCTCATCGCCCGTCAGTTCAATTAGGCGCGCCGCACGTTCCTGGAAGAGGGCTTCTTCCAACTTTTGCGTGTGGTTTTGCAGCCGGGCCTCATGGGCGGCCAGCAACTCATCGAGCCCCCCGACCTGGGCTTGCAGTTCCAACGACGGGCGGTGGGGTACCCAGGCCGGCAGCTTGAGCAGGGCATTCGCCAGGTGGCTGATGGGGCGACCCATGCAAAGGAGTAGCCGGTCGGTGTCGTGGTCATCCCCACGGAAATCTGGCCCGCGTAAGCAACCGAAGGGCCTGAAGAAGGGGTGTACCAGCCCATCCTGGCGCAGGGTCTGGAATCCGTGGTTGAAGGTTTCCAACACTGCCAGTTGTTGGCTGGCATCAACTAAGTAGTCAGCACGGAAGCGGGCGAAATATGCCTCCTGGCTAAGCTGTTCAGTGCCGGCCTGCCAGTAACGGCCAAGCACAGTCGCGGAATCCTGCTCCAGGTCACGTTTCAACCGGTCAATGGCGCCAAGCAGCAGGGTCAGGAGTCCGGCAAGATCGCTGCGCAGGAAAGCGGCCACGGCGTCGGCTTCGCGGTCTATTGTCTCCAGGAGTTGGAGCCTGGCCCGCTCTGCCAGGGTGGCGAGATCCTGGCCCTCGACGTAATCCAGTGTCAGCGTGACGGTTGGCGCATGTTCGTTGAGGAGCAGAACGAAGACGAACGGGTCCGTGACCTGTTGAATATGGTCGAGTACGGTCGAGAACTTGAAGTAGGTGGCCGCGGAGCCTTCGGCGCACTGGAAGGCGGGCAGCGTGGCCTCGCTAATCATCACCTTGACGGTGACCGAAATCGGATTGAGGCGCGGGAGGTTGGGCTGGACAGGGCGGGGCGGCGTTGCAGCCCGGGCTAGATCGGACGGGGTGGCAGTGTTTTGCCGAAGCGCGCGCAAACGTAGAGTGGTCGATTTTTCCACGTGCTTAGTACCTTAATTGTCACAATGGGTTGAAGGGTTCCACCTTCAAGCGGTACAGACTTGGAAAGACCCGGTGACTCAACGCCCTCACAAAGTGGGCTCCTCAACGGGCTTTTACGCCTGTGCTAATTATTCTAGGACATCTTTCTTAGGGTTAGCAACCATCGGGCGTGGTCAGGGCGCTGGTCTGGGAAGATGGTCCGGATGTGGTCCAGCGTCCAGCCTCACCAGATGTGGGGTCGCTGCCTGGCGGCTGAGGTCCGCGTCGTCGATGCACACTGAGAGTTCGCAGGTGCGGGAGAGACTCGACCAGGCCAGGTTGTGGCTACTTTTCCCCAGTTGCTGTGGATAAGTCTGTCCATAAGGCAAGCTGGTTGACCGGGAGAGCCGGTCCTGACTGGCGGGTTGCGGTTCTGGTCATTTGGTGGTCAGCGCGGGCGTGCGATCAACCTCGTTTTGTGCTTTGTTCTCTCGTTCAAAAAAATCAAGAAGGTGGGGTTGGAATTCAATCTTCAATAAACGTAGTGAGATTTCCCTTGGTGTGTCGCGTTCAGGGAATTGTTGGTATAAGTCCCAGTACCCCAACCCCAGGTCACCTGCCACAGGCTGCCGTAAGAAAACGATCCGGGCCAGATGAGCGCTACCAACCTTGCCAGGTAAACGCCAGACCCAATACCAGGCCCCTTCGATTTGGGTGACGAAAATGAGCTGTCGATCATCCGGACCAGCCCCGAGTTCCTGGAATTTTTTATCCAATAGCCAAGGTGTTGCTCGACAATCCTCCATGCCCGCAGAGGTCGAGTCTGGTAAGGGGATAGTAAAAAACTTATTGAAGCCGCCACTCACTCCCAACTGCTTGGCGGTATAGATGCGCAAAGGATCATTTTCCGCTTCCAGGTAACGCTGTTTCTCGGCAAGTTGGTCCCAGGCACGTTCGAGATTGGGCAAAAAACTCAACTTTTCCGCCCTCAGCCGGAGTCGCAAAAAACTGTCTGAAAAACCGGCTGGTCTTGGACTGGTCCGGTCATCCGGGATCAGCTTCATTAAGAGGTGTAACGCGCAGTGGAAATGGGAATCCGGTACCGTCTCCGCCAGTTGGAGCATTTTAGGTAATAAGAGGTAGCACTGATCAGGTCCAATGGTGGTTAAAAAATCCTCGAAGGCGCCATAGGTGACAAACCGGTCGTGTACCAGAGGATAACCACCACACCAATTTACCCGCACCCAAAAGAAGCGCTCGAATACCTCTTCTGAGCCGCTCGCCAGATATTCCTGAATAAGTTCCTTGCCATCCGCGGAATCAATGGCGAATTGGACTTCTATTTCTGATTCTTCCATGGATATGGGCCTCGCATTATTGGATTGCCGCGTAGGGGTGCTGATTTGATCGGGGTGAAGGCACAAGAATTTTACCGACCAAAAACCAGGAAAACATAGAACTCACCGGCTCTGCAGGCAGTAGTTGCCAGAACTGTAATAGCCCGGCGGGCAGGGGCCGAGCTTTTCGATGACCGTCTTGCTGTCGGGCCGGCCCAGGCAGTAGTTGCCGCTGGAGTAGTAGCCCGGCGGACAGGGGCCGTCCTTGCCGATGACGGGCTTGGCACTGTTGTTGGGGACGCAGTAGTTGCCGGAGCTGTAGTAGCCGGGGGGACAGGCGCCGGTCTTGGGCACGGGCTGGATGTCCGCCGCCGCGGAGAACCGCGTGAGGGATAGGAGGACGAGGGCAACAAGTGGGGCGAAACGACCGGACATGGGCAACACCTCGGGCTAAGGAACCAGGCACAAGGGTACCTGGAGGATTAGACGGAGTGCGTCCAGTTCCGACACCGCAGGTTCCATAATTGCATGGTCGGCGTTCCGGCTGGCGCTTGGGGGGGGCGGGTCAGGCCCGGCTCTCCTGGGTAACGGTAGGAAACCTGAGATGAGGGGCAGGGGTGGCCTAACACGCCCTGATCGCCTGCTAGAAACCTTGGCCCAGGTTTACGCCGGGAGAGAGGCGCCCGCGTCCCGATACAGCGCCAATGCCGCCTCGTATTCCCGGTCGATGTCAAAACCCGAGCCCTGGCTGGGATCAAACT
>CALMDH010000155.1:0-9249 GCA_937862735.1 uncultured Gammaproteobacteria bacterium | reverse complement strand
ACAAATTCCGACATTCTCCCCATGATCTCCATGGATTCTCTCCCTCCCCACCTCCTGCTCCTTTCAGTCCCATCCGCTGCCACTTGTATGCCAAACCGCTATAACCACCAGATTTCTATACAGAATCCCTAGGCCCATCCGCTTCTTGTAGAGGTCCTAAAAATCCCATCCGTTCTCCCCAAGGGGTATCTGGTTCCCATGGCCTATATCGACACAGTAAGCCCCCCTCTTTATAGGCTCACCACCCCGCACGAAGGGCGCTAGGGGCCGTTAGGGGGACACATGGGATATCCGTAGGGTAGGGACCTGGGGAATGACCATGGGCGGGGGGGACGGGGGATAATCAACTTGAAGGGTGGGCCGTCCCTGGCCGGTTTAGTCATCCTGGTCGTGGTTTACAGCCTGACGGGGTGAACGAGAACCCTGCGGGGGTTAGGCTTTAACGCTCGGCTGATCCTTGCTGCGGACCACCTGCCAGCAATTTGCCCGGTGCAGCGTGCCACGCGGCACCAAACGTAAGCCATTGATGGGCCTGTCGGCATGCCGTTCCAACCACCGCCCTAACCGCCGCGAATTGATGACTCCGTTCGGCTCACCGGCAATTTCCACCAGAGCAGCGTGCAACTGACCCGCTGGGGAGTTACGTGGGGCCTCCTTCTGGCTGGAAACAAACCGGATCAAGTCATTAACCGTTTGTCTATCCTGCCCGGGCTGGGCATTGAAACAAGCATCCCACGTGGTCAGCAAGGCCCGCAATTGCTGGGTCTCGGGGTCTTGGTCCAGATTACGCTGCAAGGACTTGATCGGATCAGCAAAACGGGGCTTACCACTGGGTAACTTCGACCAACTAGACACCCAGCACACAGGCTGGCGCACGAGATCATCCCATAATTCGAAACTGGCGGTTCGTCCAGGACCTAGGCGTGGACGCCCAGCCGTGATCCAGGCCCGAATGATGGTAAGAGCCGCCGCCACCAACTCCTGCCGGCATGCGAGGACCCTTTCAACGGGATCAAACTCGAATGTGCGTCGATCGGGATGCTCCATCTTGGCATCCATGCGTGCCACCAGGATGCGCCGATAAGTATCCCCGATGATGCGTAAATTGTTCCCGGTGATCAGGAACAGTGCCCGATTGGGGAGCTTGAGGACTTTCGACGAACCCAGCGTCCGATCTGAATAGAGGGGCGCGGTAAGGAAGGTATTGAGCGCGGCATTACCCAGGGGCTCAATAAGGTTATCTAGCAGGATAACGCGCATCGCCTCCATGAGCAGGGCAAAGTAACGCTTGCGGGATTCATCATTGTCCGAAGGCACGGGGGGGATGGCAGCGGGTGCTTCGCCGTTAGCCAAGGCCCCAGTCGCCATTCCCACGCTGGTCTTACCGGAACCCGCTGTCGGGGCATCGAAACCAAATCCAGGCGCGGTCGGCAACATCGGGCGCAGGCAGGCCGTTAAGAGGGCGGCAAGGGCCACCCCACGGTCGATCGGGCCGACCCAGGGAAATAATCGAAAGTACCGCCAAAGCTGCTCTAGGGCGGCCTTGGCCTCGTCAAGCCCAGGGTCTACAGGGATGGACCATTTATGGGACGCCTCAGCGATCAGAAACAGCTGTGTCTCACGATCATAGCCCGGGGTACTGAGGAGTGATCCATCAGGGCGCAAGGTGGGTGCATTGATGGCAGCCTGAAGGACTGGAAACTCAGCACGGGTGCGGCAAATGGACTGGAGGCGGCTGCAAATCCAGTTTGGGGCATCAATGGTGACATGATTCCTCTCGAGGGCTTCGCTCTGGCTTCTAGATCGCTCCCTGACGAATTCGATCAGGCGGTCAAGGTCATCAGCCAACATTTCCGTGGAAACCTGCTGAGAACGGCCGTTCTTGATCCGAATCAAGGGACCTCCTTGACCTAGCAGAAAGTAGTACCCGGTGCTGATGAGGACCGCCACGCATTGATCGGTCACCCTATCTTTGCCCCCCGGAACAATCATGACTTTGGGCTTGATTTCACCCAAGAAGTAGCGTTGACCACCATGCGCATGACTAAATAGATTGGGGCGCTTGACATTTGTTCTCAGGAAGGCAATACGGTTATCTTGGCGATAATCCGGTTCCAGGGGGTCATGAAAATGACGTCTATCCCATTGAGTTGGATTGCTTAAGATTTCGCCGACGGAAACCTCCTCGCCCTGATCCGTCTTCAAGATAAAGTCAGGACCGAGAATTTGACCCTCCACGGCAGCGGTAAGGACTTGACGTGCTTGGTGCTGGCTCAGTTTGGCCCGCTCAGCTAGCCTGGGGACCTGCGCCTCGACCCAAGCAGCGCGGATTCTCTGGATCTCATCCTGTTTCTCGGCCTTCCGTTTGTCGTAGTTGGCCTTGGCGCGATTCACCACGTCCAGGGTGGCCGCGTCGATCACGGACTGCAAGTCAAAGCGGGTGTAATGATCTCCATCGATGAAGGAGTCAGGTACTTCCCGCTTCACACCCGACCCCAGGGTGGGATTGGCCACGAAATCCAAATGCTCGGGCCGGTAGACGGCTTGATCGATCGGGCAACGCCGTAAAGGGATGCCGGACTTGCTGATATAGATCCAGCCCAAGCCCGCCGCCCAGAGGAGGTACTCGAGGGCTTTCGCTGCCTTTGGGATAAGTGACGCATCCTTGACCAGGATGTAGAGCCGTTGACCCTTCAGTCCCGTCGTGGTGCCATCGGGCAGAATAATCCCAGACGAGGAGGAGGCACGCCATAACATAGCGGCGTCCGCCAGGGCCGGCACCACCCGTCTTAGCTTACTGATGAGTCGACGCGGGGAGAAGGGTTTTCCATGGGGCGGCGGGTCATAGTCAAGCATCAAAACGCCCGGTTCCTGCGGGTACTTAAAATGGTTACGTGTCCGGGTAATGGTGTTGTCATCCGCGTCATTCTTAAGCCGGGAGGCCACAATGGTCGCGGATGGACTGTCAGTCACACCATACGTAAACGCCACGTTTGCTGATGCTGTTTCTAAGAGGTTCTGAAAGTCAAGCAAGTCATTGACCTCAACCTTCTCGACGGTCCCTTTCATCAAGTATGCATTCGCTGTTGTGATCAGCTGGTCATTTTCATAACTGAAGGACTTATTCAACGTCTTCGGCTCTTGTGCCGTGACCCTTGAGAATTGAACAGGCTGGTCCTTCGCGGGTGCTTTGAGGGCTGATGCAACAGTCGACAACAGGGGTTTAGCCTTCGGCATAGCTGGCTTTTTCACTAAGCGGACTTGACGTGCACGGGAAGTGTTGCTGCGAGTTAGGCTGCAAATGTTTGAACGTTTCATAACGTTGATCTCCAACTACTGATTAAAAAAAGTGAATGCAGTCCATTAACCCATGTGGGTTGTAGTGGTGGGCGTGGTGGGTTGGGGGAGGGGAAAAGGGGGTCTGCTTCATACGCGCACCCCCGTGGAGAGGGTGATACGGTCACGGGTATCCCCCGGCCACATCAAGCGACCATTGGCGAGCTTGCGCGGCTGGACGCCAAAGTAGCTGCCGGTCCGACACAGCCGCACGCGGATGGACTGGGGTAACACACCACACTGGACGGCGAGGGTCTCGGTGGTGATTTCATACTTAACTTGATTATTCATATAGATAATTTCTCATGTGTTGATCGGCTTGGCGGGATGCCTCACCTGAGATGCCATTCAACACGAGCTACTTTGGTGCACGGAAGAAAATAAAGGTGCACTTTCGGGAGTGGAGTAACTGCATAGCACGGGGTCAAGGTGGGCCTTGATCATTAAACCGCCCAATATCTTGACGAACCATCGGATATTTTTCCTTTAACTCCTTGATCTGTTTTTTTTCCATCACATCGGTTGGCCTGGAGGGTTGGCAGATTTATGGCCTAGGCCGTCAAGGTTTACCTATTGGCGAAGGGTTGGTGCACCACACCGGGTCAAGGTGCACCATAAGGGGGGGGGCAACCAACGGGCAATTGAGCCGGCCAGGGGCCATGGCCCTGGAACTCGCGTCTCCATGGATCACACCACCTCTACGCGCAGGGTGAAGTACGTGGAGTAATTACAATCCCGGGGGTAGGAGATGAGCACGCAGGGTTGTGCCTGCTCGGAAGAGCATCTAAAACCTGCAATGACGGTATGGAGCCTGAAACTAACGCTAGCTCAGGCCGGAAACACAAGGTCCGTCTCGTGTTGTATGGAGGGTTAAGCGGACAGTGATGCGGTTAGGCGAGGGAAAGCGCGAGGGGCGGTGAGAAACACATGCCGGTGAAACCTGGATGAGTGGATCTCACCCTGACATACCCGTGTGCCGCTTTAACAGTGGGCGTGGCATGGAATCTCGTAAATCAGGATTTGATATCAAAAATACGCCCTTTTCCCGTGTAGTCGTCTGGTTTAAGAAGAGGGGCAATCGCTCTGGCATCACGTGATGTACCATTAGGAGCATGATTATATCCAAATACCTTATCAATAGCTTGTTCGACTATTTTCTGGCTTTTATTTTTTTGGTAAGCATTGTCGATATGAAGATTCCACATAATATCAAATAACGCTTTTAATGTACGATTCATATATGGCAAACGTGCAAAAACACCAGTGGTATCATTAATAAAATTTTCATCATTTCGTACCTGGGGTGAATCCATATCAAGTATGCATTGCATAATGCGGAGGGCTAGTTGTTCCGGCTTGACAATTTTGTCAATCGTGGATGGCTCATTGACTACCGCCCTCGCAGCTAAATCACGCTCATCCTTGGTTTGTAGAAAAGGAATTTCAGGTAGTAGGTTACATGCCGCAGCCCACGCGCGGACCCTATTTCTTGGATAACGAGTTACATCTTCTGTTGAAATAAGTACCATCCCATAAATTTTATTTTTCCTCTTAGGCGGGTTTTTGGAATTATCTACAGAAGGGCTCCAGGATCTAATATACCGATTATGAGTCCGTGAAAACTGCATATCTTCCATGGGCGAAATTCCAAAAATATTTTTAGTATCAAAAATTGTTTCCATAACATGTTTGACTGAACGGGGGTGCCAATACTCATATTGCGGTTCCTTATTAAGGAATAGATAGGCTAGCTCTTCTACAGTGAAGGAATCCTTGAGGTCCCAGTAATCAAGATTGGCTGGTTTAGGTACAAAAGACATGGTATAACCCTCGCAAATACAAAGCAGTTAGCATCATGCATCTACGGCAAAGTCAATGCCAGCTTCCTGCAACATCCAGGCTTCCAGCTTAGTATGCCAGGATCGCAACAGATCGAGGGGACGACGGCGGTAGTGTTTTTCCGCCAAGGCACTGGGCTTGTGGCCCATGATCTGCGCGGTGATGCCCACGGGCATTTCCACCCATTCCGCCAGGGTGCCGAAACTGCGGCGAAGACCGTGCAGGGAGATGTTGGGCAGGCCAGCGGCGGCGAGGGCGCGATTGTGAAAGATGCGCGGCTCCTGTAAACGGCCACTCGCAGCGGTCTTGCTGGTAAAGACCCATGGCGATGGGGACCAGGGTGGACGCTCCGCTGCGGGGATTTTTCGCAGGCGCCGGGATAGCGGGGGTGGGGTCTCATTGCGGATTTTCAGGTCCAGCAACAGGCTGGCGACGTAGGGGGTCAAGGGGATGATGCGCTCCCCCTCGATCTTGTCGCCAATGGTCAGGCTTTTCCAGGTGAAATCCACATTCGTCCATTGCAGATCGGCCAGTTCCTCCCGCCGGGCACCCGTCAGGAGCAGGATTTGCAGATAGGCGGGGATGACAGGGTTGACGTTCTCCCGCACGGCGGCAAACCAGGGCTTGAGCTGTTCCTTTTGCAGGCAGTCATCCTTGGTCTTGATGGCCGGGACCGCCTCACGCACGCGCTTGGTCAGCAGGGCGGCGGGGTCTACCAATGAGTGGTACTCAGGTTGTTCGGCACACCAGCGCAGGAAGGCCCGGAACAGACGGAAAGATATGGCAGTGGAGGTGGGGCGAGTTGTGGCTTCATGACTTTGCCAATTGTGCAAGGTGGTGGCGGTCAAGTCAGCCAGACGCAAGGGGAGCAGCGCCGCCAAGGGGCCAGGTGTAGTCTTCTTGTCTTTTCCCAGGTCCTCTCCGCCCAGACGCGCTAAAACCAGATGATCACGGAGGTGGCGCTCGCTCCAGCGCGGAGAGCGGTCCGTGAGATAGGCTTTCCAGGCATCCTCCACAGTGATGGCTTGCTGGATAGCTTCCTCGGCCTCCCGCTGCGCCTCAGCCTCCTGTGATTCCTGCTCTCGCCGGGCGGCCTCGCGACGTTCCACTTCGAGTTGCCGCGGGTCTAATCCTTGGTCAACGAGGGATGCTAGCCGACTGGCCTCCTCCCGGGCACCGCGTTGGATTTCTTGGCGGTCATCCCCCTTCCCAGACCACACTGAATTGAGTACCCAGGAGTTGGTGTCACCCAGGGTGATGCGGATGGTCTGCCGGTTGAGCTTGGCCTCGAAGATGTAAGACTTGGCGCCCCGGGTGGCGCGCACGGCCAGGCGGGGGGCTTCGGTGTCCCACAAGAAGGCTTGGGTCTTGTCGGGCGGGCAAGTAAAGTCGCGGATGCGGGCGGGCGTGAGTTTGACGCGATCCATCCTCTGTTTCCTCCTCTGGCTACATGGCTACATGGCTACATGGCTACATGGGCTGGTCGTGCTTCTTGTCGCCAAACAGCCCATAATCCGGCTGTAAGATGGCTGGCTACACAGTTTTCCGTGTAGCCACCATGTAGCCAAATTATGAAGTTTGAGCTAACCTAAAACAACCTTTAAGATACAGCAGTAATGCCTCAACTGATTGTTTTATATAACTACCCAGGCTCTGCGGGAAAGTGGTTAAATGCCAAAAAATGCCCACTTTTTCGGACTCTTAATCCATTGGTCAAAGGTTCGAATCCTTCACGGCTCACCAATACCAAGGGCTCGGATAATCTCCGTGCCCTTTTTCTTGCCTGAAATCCCCGCGCCACGCGGGGTTCCGGGCGCCTGTGCTGCGGGTGGTCACCGGCCGAAAGGTCCCGAATCGGCCACTTTCTCCGCCAGAGCCGTCTCTATTCTCCGTCTGGCCTGCGGGTAGGCGCAGATGAAGATCCTGTGAAATCTTCAACTTACGCGAGCCGGTTCGTTGTCAACCAAGGCCGCCAGTCAGGCATCGAACGCCATCAACGCGGTGGCAAACCTTACCGTCTTGCTCTATCATGAAATTTCAAGATGAATCATGATGGAGATGGCCATGACGACTGCTGTCCGCGAAAAGTTTTCCTCCCAGGCCGCGCCCGATGTGCTGGCCGCGTTGCGCCAGATCGCAGAAAGCCAAGGCCGCCAGTTCCAGGCGGTGCTCGATGACGCCCTGCGCGACTACATCGACCGGCAGCAGAAGGAGCGCCCCCGCCGCCACGTGATGGCTTCTTTCGCATCCAGTCTGGATGACTTCGACAGCCTCTACCGCGAGTTGGCCAAGTAAACCGTGGCTCACGATTACCTGACCGTGGCCGACGTGCTGGGCATGCACACGGTGCTGAGACAGCGTTACGGCGGCGCGCCGGGCGTGCGTGACCCGGGGGCGCTGGAGGCCGCACTGTTCCGCCCGCAGACCGGCTACTACGATGACATCGTGGCTGAGGCGGCTGCCCTGCTGGAAAGCCTGGCAATCAACCACCCGTTTGTGGACGGGAATAAGCGCATCGCCTTTGCGGCGGCCGACGTGTTCCTGCGCATCAAGGGCTGGCGCTTGCAGCGTGCGCCGATGCAGATCTATGCCGAGATGATGCAGATGTTCGAGTCGGGCACCTTTGATATCGCCCACCTCGATCCCTGGCTGCGGTCTTTCGCCATCGCCGCAGAGTGATGCCATGAACGAGAAAGCACCCAACGCACAGACTCAGGCTGCGATGACAGAAGCCCGGTTGATGGCGAGAACCCGTGACTTCAAGGAAACCGTGGCTACGCGCGTACAGCGAGGCCCTGTTGTCCCTGCAGCCAGCCCATCTGACCGGCGAGCTGACCCTGGTCGCCTCGCGCCCCCTTCGGGACAACGAACAGCCGGCGTGGCTGACCCGAGGGAGACTGGCCGACGGCGCCCCCACTCCGGCAGACCTGCTGGCCCTGAGCAAAGACCGCCTGCGTAAGCATGTGCTGATCGCCACTGACACCGGCCTGCGTCTCCGGGTGCAGGCAAATTGTTTTGCCCGGGGCAAGACCGATCTCGACCGCAGCGAAGTGGAAGATCTGCTTGGCCGCCTCGACCTGCTCGAAGTTCCGAGCCCAAGCCCGGTAAAGACCGACGCCCTGGTCCGCATGCTGACCGCCCTCGAGAAGCGGGACAAGGACGGCGAATTCACCTGGAAGCGAGGCCGAACGCCCTACCGCCACTGGGTTTGGTGCCGCCAGCGGAGAATCACCCTCGAACTGCGGGACCGGTGGGGCATCGCCAGCTACCGCATCGACAAAAATCCCGACAACACACCAGCAGCGCTCCTGCGCCGCACCCTGTGGCGTAATGGAGGCCAATCGGCCGCCGACTTTCATTACGCCGCGGACGGTACCATCCGTGCCCGCCTGATCCACCCGATCGCCGACATGGACGTCACGGAGCTGATCTGTATGCTGCGGGAGTTGGCGGTCATTCCCCTCGTCATGCAGGATTGATGTCCCCCCTGCTACCAAAATGCCCGCTCCGGAGGATAGAAAATACCATCTAACCTGATGGTCCAGGATGAGCGTACTGAGAGGAGGATAACGGGACGAGGTGTGCGGTCAACGTTCAAAACGCCGGTGACTGATCGCGCAAGGACCCATGGTGGGACACTGCCGAGCTACTAGCCCGTCTTGGTCATCCTTCCCCGTCTTCCAGGTCAATATCTTCGGCTGTGGTTTTATACTTGAGCATAAAGCGCCGCAGTCTTCGCCGCCTGGGCCGCCACAACCCGGCGTAGCGTTTCCGGCGCCACCAACTCGACGTTATCCCCCGCCCCCAGCAGCCAGCGCAGTAACTGCCCGGTGGACGGCAGCCGCGCCTTCACCCGCAGGGTAAAGCCCGCGTCCTCCGGCTCATCCACCAACTCCTGCTCGTCCGTCAGCGGACAGGCGCTCAGCAGGGTCGCCAAATACCCCCGCACCCGGATCTCCAGGTCGATCATCTCCCCCTGGCCGAAGTCGGCCCGGCCCTGGGCGATGGCCCGGTCCAGATCGAAGCCCGCCGCCGCCCGTGCCGGCTGGCCCTCCAGGGCCTGGGCGCGGATCA
>CALMDH010000154.1:0-5066 GCA_937862735.1 uncultured Gammaproteobacteria bacterium | reverse complement strand
GGGATCAAGGTCCTGGCCCTCACCGATCACGACACCCTGGATGGCCTGGCGGAGGCCCGAACCGCCGCGATGGATCTGGGGCTGACGCTGGTTCCCGGCGTCGAAATCTCCGTCTCCTGGGGCGCGCGGACGATCCATGTCCTTGGCCTGGGGGTCGACCCGGCGGCCCCGGCACTGGCCGCCGGCCTGCTGCGCCTGCGTGATTTTCGGGGCTGGCGGGCCCAGGAGATCGGCCGGCGCCTGGCGGCCAAGGGCATCGAAGGGGCCTATGCCGGCGCCCTGGCCCTGTCCGGCGACGAGCGTTTCGTCGGCCGCACCCACTTCGCCCGCTTCCTGGTGCGGCGCGGCTATGCCCCGACCGTCCGCGATGTCTTCAAGCATTACCTGGTCCAGGGCAAACCCGGTCACGTCAGCGGCGACTGGGCCAGCCTGGAGGAGGCCCTGGGCTGGATCCTCGCCGCGGGCGGCCAGGCGGTCATCGCCCACCCCGCCCGCTATGGCTTCACTGGCTTCAAGATGCGCAAGCTGATTGGCGAATTTCGCGAACTGGGCGGCGTCGCCCTCGAGGTGGTCTCCGGCAGCCACAGCCGGGACGAGGCCTGCGTCTTCGCCCAGCGCGCCCAGGAGCATGGCCTGCTGGCCTCCGCTGGCAGCGACTATCACGGCCCCGAGCATCCCTACCTGGAACTAGGCCGCCTGCCGAAGCTCCCGGCAAGCTGCATCCCCATTTGGGCGGACTGGCAGGCCCAATTTTAGGCCAAACCTGACGACGGACGGCGAGTACCGTGGCGCAATTCTTCGACATCCATCCCGACAACCCCCAGCCGCGGCTGATCCGTCGCGCCGTGGACATCCTGCTGGACGGGGGCGTCATTGTCTATCCCACCGACTCTTCCTATGCCCTGGGGTGCCAGATCGGCGCCAAGGAGGCCATGGAGCGCATCCGCCGCCTGCGCAAACTGGACGAGAAGCACAACTTCACCCTGGTCTGCCGCGATCTGTCCGAGATCACCACCTACGCCAAGATCGATAATCAGGGCTTCCGGCTGCTCAAGTCCCTCACCCCGGGGGCCTACACCTTCATCTTCGAGGGTACCCGGGAGGTGCCGCGGCGTCTCATGCATCCCCGGCGCAAGACCATCGGTATCCGCGTGCCCGACAACCCCATCTGTCGCGAACTGCTGGGCACCCTGGACCAGCCCATCCTCAGCACCACCCTCATCCTCCCCGGTGACGACCTGCCCCTCACCGACCCCTACGAGATGCGCGACCTGATCGGCTCCCAGGTGGACCTGATCATCGACGGCGGCTTCTGCGGCTTCGAGCCCACCACCATGGTCGACATGAGCGGCGAGACCCCGGTTCTGATCCGGGTCGGCAAGGGCGACCCCAGTCAGTTCGCGTAGGTTTGAGCCCGTGCGGTCAGCGGGTTCCCGCTCCCGGCTTGGATGCTTGGTTACCGTACTTTGAGCGCCGGCAAGGAGCGACCTAGGGCTTCGAGGTTGGGAATCATCCCCGGCAAGCCCCTGTCACCAAAACCACGAACTTCTTCACGCAACTTAGTTTGATCAGCCGGTATGCTGGTCCGGAAGGCGTCTTGGCGTCGGCGCGGACGAAACAGCAATGGCTCGTCCACTTTTATCCCCATACGATCTCTTCCTGCCGCGCGACGGTCTAGATTCCTTTGACTCGCTAATCTGTGGGTTGGTGTGAGAAGGAACCGGTTGAAAATGGGAGAGGCGGTGGTGGTCGCATAGGATCAAGGTAACTGGTAATGAAGAAAAAAACCTGAGTCCAGGTACTGAGAATGTCGGATCTTGTCGGATCTTGTCGGATTTTGTCGGATTTTGTTTGAAATATAACGGCTATTCAGATACTTGCTTAAATGATTGGCTAGGCTTAGTATCCGATCCGTTATCCTCACGGGATACATCTCATCGCGGATTCCCCTTTTCTATTTCGTTCATTTCAGCCTAGTCTGCCAACTTGCTGCCCGTTAAGACTGGCTGCTAAAAAAATTAACGCGCTATAAAAATTAGGAAAAATGCCCTGATGATCACAAGATGCACACCGCTTCAGCCACTACCCGGCTCTCATCGACCCGGCTTAAGGGGTGCTTGTGGTCCCCTGGCATGGCTCCTGATCTTAATCGCCTTGCTGGCGGCCCCCCTTGCCGGCCTTGCCAGCTGGGACGCCTCCACGGGTGTGTCGGTCACCGCACCTGCCTATGCCAAGGACCGGATTCTGGTCAAGTTCAAGCAAGGCGTCAGCAACTCGCAAGGCTGTCAGGCGCTGTCCGTTGCTCAGAATGCCCACGCCAAGCTGGCCTGTAAGGCCAAATTCTTCAACACCACGGTGGTCGGTGTCAGCGCCGCAACCAAGAAGATCCCCGACGTGGCCCGGGCGGTCGCTGCCTCCCCCCTCGTCGAATATGCCGAACCAGATTACCTGGTCTCCATCAACAGCGCTCCCAATGACCCCAGTTTCTCCAGCCTCTGGGGGTTGGAGAATACCGGTCAGTCAGGGGGGACGATTGGGGCTGACATCAGCGCTGTCGAGGCTTGGGATAACTATCTAGGCGACGCGAGCCTGGTCGTTGGCGTCATCGACACCGGCATCGACTATAACCACCCGGACCTTGCCGCCAACATGTGGGTCAACCCCGGTGAAGTGGCGGGCAACGGAATCGATGACGACGGGAACGGTTATATCGACGACATCCATGGTATTAACGCCATCACCGGTACGGGTGATCCCATGGACGACCACTACCACGGCACCCATTGTGCCGGGACGATTGGCGGGGTAGGTGACAACGGGCAAGGCGTCGCTGGTGTAGCCTGGCGGGTCAAGCTTATGGGTCTCAAGTTCCTGGATGCATCGGGCAGTGGCTACGACTCCGATGCCATCGAGGCCCTCCAATACGCCACGCGTATGAAGACCCAATATGGCGTCAACCTCAAGATCACCAGCAATAGTTGGGGCGGGGGCGGTTACAGTCAGAGTATGGCCGATGCCATTGCGGCGGCCAACACGGCCGGGATCCTCTTCGTTGCCGCGGCGGGAAATTCCAGCGTCAACACCGACGCCAACCCCCACTACCCTTCCTCTTACGATCTCCCCAACGTCATCAGCGTGGCGAGTTCCGATCGCTATGACGACCTGTCCTGGTTCTCCAACTACGGCGCCACCTCAGTCGACCTGGCCGCCCCGGGTAGCGACATCCTTAGTACCACGCCTGGCAACAGTTACGAGACCCTGAGCGGCACCTCGATGGCCACCCCGCATGTGGCGGGCGCCGCGGCTCTGCTGTGGGGTTACGAGCCGGGCCTCTCCCTGGCGGATGTCAAGTCGACCCTGATGAATACCGTCGACCCACGCCCCGCCTTCACCGGCCGGACCCTCACCGGGGGGCGCCTCAATCTGGATAACGCCCTGAATTGCGACCCCAGCACGACGCAGGTACGGCCTTCACTGAGCTCTGGCTTCAGCGTCTATCGCCACCAAACCGAAACACTCAGTGTTTCCTTCAGTGCCTGCGCGCCGATCACCGGCGCCCAAGCCACCGCGGTCTTCAGCAATGGTGACGCAACCCTTTCCTTGCTGGACAACGGCGTTGCCCCGGATCAACAGGCCAATGACGGCGTTTACACGGGGACCTGGACGCCGCAGACCGCCGGGGCGGTCGATGTCACCTTTACCCTAACCGAGGCGGGTACACCCTATTCCCAAGTGGTTGCGGGTGAGGTTGTCTCCGTCATCACCTACCTCATGGACGATACGGCTGCCTTCAACTGGCAGGACATCAGCACCACCGGCACGGCGCTGAGTCTCTCGGATGACAGCTACGCGGGCCCGATCAGCTTCGCCTTCAATTACTACGGCGTCGACTACAGTGAGCTCTATGTCAGCTCTAACGGCGTTATCTACTTCGGCACCCCCTCCAGCCGCTACAGCAATCCGACCATCCCAAGCGACAACTCCGGCGCCAACACCTTCATTGCCCCCCTTTGGGATGACTTGTACCCCTCCCCTGGCACCGCCTACTACCAGGTCTTCGGTACCGCCCCCAATCGCCAACTGGTCGTCCAATGGCACGACATGAGGCTCTATGGCGGCTCAATCACAGGATCCTTCCAGGTCATTCTTGACGAGTCAAATGGCTCGATTCTCTTCAAGTACCTGGACACCGATTTTGGCGACACCAGCCGCAACCATGGCGCCGGCGCCACCATCGGCTTGCAGATGACGGCTAACCACGGTCAGCTCTATTCCTATAACCAAGCTTCACTGGTCAATCCCCAGGCCATCCTCTGGTGGCTGGACGGGGATTGGCATCGCATCACCACGCTCGTCAACCCTGCCGGCGCTGGCACTCTTGCCTGCGCACCCAATCCGGTCGATGAGGGCGCTGACAGCATCTGCACCGCTACCGCCAATACGGGTTACACCTTCACGAACTGGAGCGGCGACTGCGGCGGCACTCAGGCCCAATGCACGCTGCAAGCGGTCACCGCAGATAAGAGCGTGACCGCCAATTTCACCGCCAACACCTACACCGTCAGCACCTCCTCCGGTGCCAACGGCAGCATCAGCCCTACCTCCCGGCAGGTCGAGCACGGCGCGACCACGACCTTTACCGTGACGCCGGACAGTGGCTACAACATCGCGGCCGTCAGTGGCTGTGGAGGCTCCCTGTCTGGCAACACCTATACCACGGGTCCCATCACCGCGGCCTGCACGGTGGCAGCCAGCTTCTACGCCATCGGTACCTGCACCTCCGCGACCACGCCGATCAGCGTGGGTCAGACCCTGAGTGGCGAGCTGGCCACCACCGACTGCACGTCCGCGATCCATCGGGACTACTGGGGCCCTGAGAGCTACTACGACAACTTCACTTTCGCGGCCACGTCGGGGACGACCTACACCATCACCTTGGCCAGTTCGGCCTTTTCCCCCGGGATGTACCTGCTTGACAGCACCGGGCAAGTGGTTGCCAACAGTCCTTATTCCAACCGGATCGTCTATACCCCCGCGACCGCGGAGACCCTGACGATTCATGCCAC
>CALMDH010000153.1:0-4639 GCA_937862735.1 uncultured Gammaproteobacteria bacterium | reverse complement strand
TCTTCCACCGCCACTCCCATGGCGGCATCCACGGCCCCGCCGCTGGCAAACCGGGAAGATTGGCATGCCTTGGTGGCACGGCTTGACCTGGGTGGGGTGGCCAGCGAACTGGCCCATAATTGCGAGTTGGTGGCTTGGGATGGCCAATGCCTGCGGCTGACCCTGGACCAGGCCTCCCGACGCCTGCGGGTAGCCGCCAGCGAGCAGCGTCTGCGGACCGCCCTGGCCGCGGTTTTGGGCGACGAGCTGCGGCTGGAAATCCAGGTGGCGCACCCGGAGGGGGAGACCCCGTCCCAGCGGCGCACCCGCGAGGCGCGCGAACGTCAGCGCGCGGCGGAGGAGGCCTTGGCGGCGGACCCGGTGACCCGGGCCCTTAACGAACAACTCGGTGCCCGCCTCATCCCGGGCACCGTGAAGCCAGCACCCTGAGGTGCCCGGTGAGCAGCTCCATTTCGATTGATAGACAGAGGTAACACAAGCGTGAAAGCTGGATTAGGCAATATCCTCAAACAAGCCCAGAAAATGCAGGAGGACATGCAGAAGACCCAGGAACGGTTGGCGCGGGAGGAGGTCACCGGCGAGTCCGGCGGCGGCATGGTCAAGGTGACGATGAACGGCCGGCACGAGGTGCGGCGGGTCGAGATCGATCCCTCCCTGCTGAGCGACGACAAGGAGATGCTGGAGGATCTGGTGGCGGCGGCGGTGAACGCCACGGTGCAGAAGGTCGCGGAAAAGACCCAGGAGGGCATGGCCAGCATCGCCGGCGGGCTCAGCAATCTCCCCCTGCCACCGGGCTTCAAGCTGCCTTTTTAAGGCGCGGACGTCCGGTTAGCGTGAAAGTCACGACTAAGACTTTCATTTTCAGGGGCGTGACATACTGCATCATGCCACTTAGCGTGAAATTCACAGTAAAGTCTAACATTTACATGGTCTTGGCGCACACCCTCAAGCCAGTTTGTCGCGGGAGGCCTCATGGCTGATCGACCACTGGTGAATCAATTGATTGACGCCCTGCGCTGCCTGCCCGGGGTGGGGCCCAAGTCATCCCAGCGCATGGCCTTTCACCTGCTGGAGCGGGATCGGGAGGGTGGGCGGCATCTGGCCCGGGTTCTGGCGGCGGCGATGGAACGGGTCCGCCACTGCCAGCGCTGTCGCACCCTCAGCGAGGAGGTCCTATGTGGACTGTGCGCCAATCCCCAGCGGGACCCCGGCTTGCTGTGCGTCATCGAGCATCCCTCGGCCATGGTCGCCATCGAGCAGGCGACGGATTACCGGGGGCTCTATTTTGTCCTTGGCGGTCGTCTCTCGCCCCTGGATGGGATCGGACCCAAGGAACTGGGTTTGGACCTCCTGGAGGCGCGGTTGGCGGAAGGCCAACTCAGGGAGCTGATCCTGGCCGTCAGCCCCACGGTCGAGGGCAGCGCCACCAGCCAGTACATCGCCGCCATCGCCGCCGAGCGGGGGGTGCGGACCACGCGCATCGCCCATGGCGTCCCCTTGGGGGGGGAACTGGAGTACGTCGATGGCGGCACCCTGGCCCATGCCTTCGCCGGGCGGCATGGCTTTTAGCGTGAAAGTCACGGGAAAACCTATCATTATCATGGGTTTGGCTTGCTGCCTCATGCCAGTCCGCGTGAGAGAGCCCGGAGCTCTCGCCATCAAGTGGGTGCCGCGAGACCCTCGCTGATCGTTAGCCTGCAAGGAGACATCATGTCAGACACTATTTTCGGTAAAATCAGCCGCGATGAGATTCCGGCGGATATCGTCTATCAGGACGAGGAGGTGGTGGCCTTCCGGGACCTCAATCCCCAGGCCCCAACCCACATCCTGCTGATCCCGCGTAAACCCATCCCTTCGCTCAACGCGTTGGAGGCGGAGGACGCGGAACTCGTCGGCAAACTCTTCCTCGCCGCCCGTAAGGTCGCGGAGCAGGAGGGGATCGCCGCGGCCGGTTACCGCGCCGTGATCAATTGCAATGCCGCCGCGGGACAGACGGTCTTCCACCTGCACCTGCATCTGCTGGGCGGCCGACCCATGCGCTGGCCGCCGGGTTGACGCGCCACGCTTGATTCCGGGTCTTCAAGGCTGATTTCGGAGCTTCAGGATTATCTCGACCAGATGGCCTCTTATCCACACCCTGGGGCTGATAGCCCAAAACCGGCCTTCGAACTCAAGGCCGCCACCTTCACCCTGCCCGTCATCCGCCTGCTGGGCGTCGACATGGATGGCGTCGCCGACCAGTTGGGGATCAAGGTCGAGCAGGCCCCGGACTTCTTTCGCAACACGCCGGTGGTGATCGACCTCTCCGGTCTGCCGCCGGGCGCGGGGCAGATCGAGTTTCCCTTGCTGGTGGGATTGATGCGCGGCTTCGGCATGATCCCGGTCGGCATTCGCGGCGGTACCGAGGAGCAGCATCAGGCCGCCGAAGCCATGGAACTGGCGATCCTCGGTGATGCCTTCGTCCGGCGGACCCCGCCCCGGGAGACATCAAATCAGCCGGAGCCGCGACCGACCCCACGGCCCGCAACGCCAGCCCAGACCCCGGCCGAGGAACCGTCCAGCGCCAGTCAGCGCCTGGTCACCCGGCCGGTGCGCTCCGGCCAGCGGGTTTATGCCCCTGGCGGTGACCTGTCGGTCATCGCGCCCGTCAGCCATGGCGCGGAACTGATGGCCGACGGCAACATTCACGTCTATGGGCCCCTGCGGGGTCGCGCCATGGCGGGCATGAAGGGCGATACCAGCGCGCGGATCTTTTGCCAGGACCTCCAGGCCGAACTGCTGTCGGTGGCGGGCCATTACCGTATCAGCGAAAACATCCCGGACGAGGTGAAGGGCGTTCCCGTCCAGATCTTCCTCGACGGTGACGTGCTCCGCGTCGAAAAAATCTGACCGAATTCAACCGGGATCTCCGGGCGCCTGAGGGAGGGCGATAAATTGGCGAGAACAATCGTTATTACATCTGGCAAGGGCGGGGTGGGCAAGACCACCACCAGCGCGGCGCTGGCCATGGGGCTGGCCCAACGGGGGCATCGCACCGCGGTCATCGACTTTGATGTCGGCCTGCGCAACCTCGACCTGATCATGGGCTGCGAGCGGCGGGTGGTCTATGACTTCGTCAACGTCATCAATGGCGAGGCCAATATCAACCAGGCCCTGATCCGCGACAAGCGTTGCGACGCCCTCTACGTGCTCCCCGCCTCCCAGACCCGCGACAAGGACGCATTGACCAAGGATGGCGTTGGTCGGGTCCTGGAGGAACTGGCCAAGACCTTCGACTACATCGTCTGTGACTCGCCGGCGGGTATCGAGCATGGCGCCTACATGGCCATGTACTACGCCGACGACGCGGTGGTGGTCACCAACCCCGAGGTCTCGTCGGTACGTGACTCGGACCGCATGCTCGGCATCCTGTCCAGCAAGTCCCGGCGCGCGGAGCGCAACGAGGCGCCGATCCGCGAATATCTCCTGCTCACCCGCTATTCCCCGGAGCGGGTGGCCAAGGGCGAGATGCTCAGCGTCAACGACGTGCGGGAGATCCTGTCCCTGGACCTGCTGGGGGTCATCCCCGAGTCCAAGGCCGTCCTCAACGCCTCCAATTCCGGCGTGCCCGTCATCCTGGACACCGAGAGTGACGCGGGCCAGGCCTACCACGATGCCGTTGGCCGCTACCTGGGGGAGGATCTGCCGCACCGCTTCCTGGAGATCAAGAAGAAGGGCTTCTTCAGCCGCCTGATGGGGGGTTAACGCATGGGTCTGCTCGATTTATTCCGCTCCCACCGCCAGCGCGGCACGGCGGCGATCGCCAAGGAACGGCTACAGATCCTGGTCGCCCACGATCGCGCCACCCGCAATCAGCCTTCCTATCTGCCACAGTTGCAACAGGAAATCCTGGAAGTCATCCGCAAATACGTGGATGTCGACATGAATGCCGTGTCCGTCAATTACGAACAGGACGATACCCGGGAGGTCCTGGAACTCAATATTGTTTTGCCGGAAGCGGCACCCGCCAAAGGAGGCTGAAGACGCCTCTTTTACCCTCCAGAGACTTTGAGGTGACATTCTGGCAGGGTAAAAGGCTTGGGGCCTGTACTAGGATTCCCTTGGTCAACCACGGCGGGCATTCCTGCTTCCTGCCTGCCACTTCCGGGCCGGTATGCTGGCTGTCGTGGTGTCCCCGTGGGTGTTTTACCCCGCCAATTACCTATTCCAACAGAGGAGAATCGAGTATGGTTTCCAATAAGCTGCGTCTGGCGATGGCCTTGGCTTGTGCGTTTGCCGGTGCCTCCGTGGTTCATGCGTCCATGTCTGGCATGGGTGGTATGAGCGGCATGTCTGGCATGGGCGGTATGTCGGGCATGGGCGGCATGTCCGGTATGTCTGGCATGAGCGGAATGTCCGGCATGGGCGGCATGGGTGGTATGTCCGGCATGTCCGGCATGGGCGGCATGGGCGGCATGTCGGGCATGGGCGGCATGTCAGGCATGGGCGGCATGAGCGGAATGTCAGGCATGGGCGGCATGAGCGGTATGTCCGGCATGGGTGGCATGAGCGGTATGTCCGGCATGGGTGGCATGGGCGGTATGTCCGGCATGGGCGGTATGTCCGGCATGGGTGGTATGTCCGGCATGGGTGGTATGTC
>CALMDH010000152.1:0-16607 GCA_937862735.1 uncultured Gammaproteobacteria bacterium | reverse complement strand
CGTGAACGACCCGAGTTGTTTAAAAAAAGGCCATATAATCTCCCGGGACTTGACAGCTAAGGGCCCGGCTATACCGCTATACCCAAACCGAAGCGAATCAACTGGGCTTCGTTAATAGTGCCCTGCTGGGAGATGCCTATGTCATTGGCGCCACGCGCAACGTCCACATCGATCGCATCGCCGTCTGGCTAATCGTCCTGACCCTAGGCGGCGTAGTTGTTCATGGTCTCATCCGCATCCTGGCTGGCATCTTCCGGCGCCGGAGGTAACTGGAAATGAGCGAACGCATCTTCATCCTGCCCCTGTGGATCCGCATTTGGCACTGGCTTAATGCGCTGCTGATGATCATTCTCGCCACTACGGGTTTGAGTCTGCATTTCGCCGACCCTGAACTGCCCCTGGTGCCTTTTGAACTGGCAGCCCAAGTGCACAGCGTGACTGGCCTCATGTTGACCGCACTCTATGTCTTTTTTGTCATCGCCAATATCGTTTCGGGCAACTGGTGGCAGTATGTCCCTAAGCCTGGGGGCTTTGGTGGGCGAATACTCAATCAGGTCCGGTATTACGGCTGGGGCATCTTCCGTGGCGAAAACCCGCCCTACCATCCCACCTCACAGGCAAACTTCAATGCCATGCAGCAGATTGTCTACTGGATGATCATGTATGCCCTCATGCCAATCCTGATCGTCACCGGGCTCATCTTCAATTGGCCGGACTTCGCCCCCAAACAGGTTATGGGCATGGATGGCCTCATCCCCGTCGCCATGCTGCACTATATCGTCAGCATGCTCATCATCGCCTTTATCATCGCCCACATTTATCTGGGTAGTTGCGGTTCCCGGGTGACCACCCATTACAAGATGATGATCACTGGCTATCACGAAGAGGACTGATATAACCGCTGTCATTCGCTTCGATCCTCCAGCCGCGGATCCTGGGGCCCTGCTGCGCCGACGCAGCAAGGGCACCCTCATCATCCCCGAGATTAACGGCTTGGAGGAATTGAAATGAAATTGGCGGAAAAATTCGCTCAGTGGGCCAAAGAGTATAAGCAAGAAGGCTGGCTCAACCGGCTTCCTCCCGGGGCATACGTTGGTGAATCACCCAGCTCAGCCCCACTGCCAGGCCGAGGAGGGTCAGGGCCGCGAAGGGGTTGTTCAGAGCGCCGGGGGCGATCAGCAGCAGGGTGCCCAAGCCCAGCATCATCAGCCCGGAGACGAGCTTTAGCACCCGGCCCTCGCTCTCGGACTCTGGCCGCAGAAGAGGAAGGCCGGCACAGACAGCGCCGTTTCCCCCAGGCGGGCGGCCAGCTCGACATAGCTCTGAGCATGGCCGCGTTCGGTCACGTCATGGCTGTGGAGCACCAGCCAGGGCAGGCGCTGGGGCAGGTCGGTGACGAAGGGCTGCGCCGCCCGGCAGTGGGGGCAGGTCGGGCTCCAGAAGAAATAGAGGTGGACCTGGGGCTGACCCCGCTCATCGTGGCTCAGCCAGGGGCCCTCCAGCGTGGCGGCGCCGATGGGTGTCCAACTCAGGAGGAAGAGGAGCGCCAGAAGAAGGTAGCGGAAGTGGCGGGGAGCAGGGGGGTGCCCTCATCTTTGCGATGACGGTGGCCATGCGTTTAATAGGTTCCAGAGACGACGAGGTTGGCGTGAAAATCACGTGAAAGTCTTGTTTTATCAATGAGATGGCCTGACATCTCATGACAGTTAGCCGCGCTTGAGATCGCGGTAGAAATTCTCGTGGGGACCGATGGCCTCCAGGCTAATCAGGCGCAGGGTATACTCGCGGCTATAGCCCAGCAGGAACAGTTGTCCCTGACTGTGGAACTTGTAGACCCATAGTGCCGCCAGATCGCCCTTCTTTTGCTCGCCGCGATCGGGGTCATCGGCCACCGCCGCGACCGCCTCATCCACGTCAGCCGCTTGCCGTTCGTGGAGTTTTTTGTAGGTGCGGGCAAAACGCCTTGTCTGCAGAACCGTCCAGGTCATGGCCGGTCAGGTCGTGTCCGGGTGATTGAGCGCGGGACGAACGGGGTGGCGTCCTTGGCCGGCTCGTTCAGCGACATCAGGCTTTCGGCGATGAAAGACGCGGGGAGATCGGGATTGTCCAGCGCGGCGCGACCGACCTTGGCCCAAAACTCGATTTGCCCTTGGAGGGTACGAAATTCCGCCTTCGCGGCGGATCGCGCGGCGTCGACCAGTGTTTCGTCGATTCGTATGGATACGGTACTCATCTTGGGATGCCCTTGTCTCAGTGTTCCTACAATTGTAGCAAGGCTGGCTGGCTCGTCTGGAAACCGGCGGTGCACGGCAGTCGACCAGTGGCCGCGGAATTGGTTTTTGGTTTTACTCGGCCCGTGCTGTATTGCGTTGCCTTCAATGATCAGGGCGGCGAGCGGGTCGCCTTCCAGTTCCTCGACGTGGTCCAGCGCACTGAGGGGTCGCCCACTGGCCCCCGTCCTGGCCGCGGTCATGGGGTCCGCGGCCACAGGGGCGAACCCGTTCGTCCGTCCTGTTTTCCCGGATGACAAGATTTACAATGGACGTTAGCGTGAAAGTCACGGGGAAGCCTTTAATGTTCTGGGGTGTGGCAGCCTCACCACATGACAGTTAGCCCAAAGATATCCTGGAGAGCCACATGAGCCATCCCCGCCTGAGCCCCGAGTCTGGTCCCTTCCGTGCCGACCAGTTGCGCGACGGGGACCGCTACGAGCTCTCCCACGGCCATCCCATCTACTGCGCCCCGGCGCGCCGCGAGCATGCCGCTCCCAACATCGCCGGCGCCACGGTCATCGACACGGACCCCGAGGTCGCCTGGGCCGGGGTGGACGCCGGCTTCAGCCCCGAGCCCGGCACCCTGCGCGCCCCCGATGTCGCCGTCGCCGCCCCGACGGATTCCAGTCCTACCGCCACCGGCTGGCTCACCACCGCCCCGCCCCTGGCGGTGGAATATGCTGGTCAGGGCCAGGACGAGGCCGATCTGCGCCTCAAGATCGCCGAGTTGCTGGAGGCGGGGACCCGCTTTGTCTGGGTGGTGCGGCTCAAGGGCCCTCAGCGGGTGGAGGTCCACCGCCCCGACGGCCCGATGCGCCTCTTTACCGCCGGCGAGGTGCTGGAGGCCCCCGGCATCCTGCGCAACCCCGTCCCGGTACGCGCCCTCTTCGACCGGGAGACCGCCCACGAGGTGGTGCTGCGTAACCTCCTGCAACGGCGCGGCTATGACAGTCTCAGCGCCGTGCGTGAGGAGGGTTTGGAACAGGGTCTGGAACAGGGTTTGGAACAGGGCCGCCAAGCGGGCGAAGCAGCGGTGCTGCTACGCCAGATCACCCTCAAATTCGGCCCCCCCGACGTCGCTGTCCGACAACGGATCGAGACCGCTGACGTCGACACCCTGCTGCGCTGGTCTGAACGGATTCTCACCGCTCAGCATCTTGAGGAAGTCCTCGATCATTCCCCCCACGGGTAAGATCACCCAGCGCCCTCCTCCCTGGGCATCAGCCGATGGATCACCCAGGTCAGCCCAAGGGCCAGGCCGAGCAGGGCCAGGGCCGCCAGGGGGTTGTTCAAGGCCCCGGGGGCGAACAGCAGCAGGGTGCCCAGGCCCAGCATCATCAGCCCGGAGACGAGTTTCAGCACCCGGCCCTCGCTCTCGGACAGCTTGCGCCCGCCCAGGGTGCGGGCAAAGACCAACACGATCACCAGCAACGGCAGGACGTAGATCAGGTTGTAGAGGCCCAGATAAAGGTAATGGGCAAGGGGTGACAGGCCCGCCAGGGTGAGGATGCGGGTGTAGATCATCGGGAAGCCGGCGGTGCACAGCAGTTCGTAGGAGTTGGCGACGATGGCCAGGGCCACGGTGCCCAGGGTCAGGGCCGGCAGGCTGTCCGCCCGCAGCAGGCCGCGCATCCGCTGGTAAAGGCCCGGCTTGGCGCCGTCGGGGATACTCAGTGACGGGCCGCGCCGAAACCAGAAGTAGTCCTTGATGTTTACCAGGGCCACCAGCACCGCCAGCACCCCGGCCCCCAGGGTGACCAGGCGCAACTCGCCCAGCCACAGGAAGAGGTTGAGCCAGGCGGCCATGAACAGGAAATAGATCAGGCCGGAGAAAAGGACGAAGACCCCGCCGATGAACAGCATCCGCGCCCGGCTGCGGGCGTGGACCAGCAGCGAGAGCAGGAACAGCAGGACGAAGAAGGCGCAGGGGTTGAAGGCGTCCAGGCCGGCGATCACGAGGGTATAGATCGGCAGGGAGACGGCCGCCGGGTCCAGGCGGCCGAGGAAGGGTAACTCCGGCACCTCGTCACCCGTCACTTCATCGCTCGTCCTCCCATCACCTCCCACCCCGTCCCCCGGCAGCGGTGTCGCCCCGGGGGTGGATGTCATCCTCGCCGTCTCCGGGTCCGCGCCGCCACCGTTCGCCGCGTGGCAGGCGCGCAGGGCCCGCTCCAGGGCCGCGCCGCTGTCCCGATCCGAGCCGTAGCCCACCACCATCTGGCCGCAGAAGAGAAAGGCCGGCACTGATCGCGCGGTCTCCCCCAGGCCAGCGGCTAGCTCGACATAGGCCTGAGCATGGCCGCGTTCGGTCACGTCATGGCTGTGGAGCACCAGCCAGGGCAGGCGCTGGGGCAGGGCGGTGACGAAAGGCTGCGCCGCCCGGCAGTGGGGGCAGGTCGGGCTCCAGAAGAAATAGAGATGGACCTGGGGCAGACCCCGCTCGTCGTGGCTCAGCCAGGGGCTATCCAGCGTGGCGGTGCCGTCGGGTGTCCAACTCAGGAGGAAGAGTAGCGCCAGAAGGTGACGGAAGTGGCGGGGAAGCAGGGCGGGTGCCCCCACCTTTGCGGCGACGGTGGTCATATATTTAGTTGCCGACCAGGTTGATGAGGATCTGCTCCAGCCTCAGGGCATCGCCGCGCAGGGGGGCCGAGGGCCGCGTTGGGTCCCTCAATGCGCAGGGCCAGGCCCTCGCCCCGCGCCACCGGCCCGAGAAGGCTGTCGAGCCGGTCCGGGAGCGCGTCCAGGCGGAAGCGGCCGACAGGCCATCACCGTCGGGATAGATGATCTGGCCACGCCGGTTGACGATGAAGATGTCCAGCCCCTGTTGGGCGGCCTGGGCGGGCCGCAGGACCTGAATGACGTCCTCGGCCCAGTCCCAGTGGGCTTGGGCGCCCAGGACGGCCCGCACCTGGCCCTGGGCGTCGTGGACCGGGGCGGTGAAGTCGATGAAGCGTATCACTTTGCCGTCTGGGGGGGTCGGACGCAGTGGCAGCCGCAGGCTGGGGCGGGGTGCCCGTTGCCTTCGGCGAAAGCCGGTGGCTGCGGGCGTCGGCGGCGGCCAGCCAGAGGGTGATCTGGCACCCATGGATATTGGTGGTGAAGGCAGGCATCAGGCGTGAACCGATGGCGTTCTCAAGGTGTCCAGTGTGGCCAGGGTCGGCCTACGGGGGCGATTTTCCGGAGATTGATGGGTCCCACGGATACGGCTACGGCACATGCACCGGACCCACCGGGTTAGCGTGAAAGTCACGGAAATATCTTTCATTATCAGGGGTGTGGCGTGCCTCCTCATGCCAGTTAGGGTGAGCGCGGGCGTTTGCCCGGCCGGCGTCGTTTTATCCCACCACGGCATGATATAGCCTTGGGCGGGTTTGGTTAACGCCCACCAGCGGCTGGATCTGCCTTGCTGGCCACTGAGCTCAAGCGTCAGGAGTACCTGGAAGCACAACTGGCAGCCAAGCGCGGGGGGCGTAAACTGTGGTGTCAGACACTACCGAAACGCGAGCTGAACGTCTTGGCAACCGCACTCGATCACGATCAACCCATGCCGAAACCAAGACGGCTTGATCTGCCACTGCTCCCAACCGGCCAAAAAGAACGTTTTTACCTGGAGCGGTTCATGCGCGCCTTCAGTGAAGATTGGAACGGCACGGCCCTCATCGAGGCACCGACGGGACATTCGCTGTCCGTGTCACCGTTACTCTTCACGGACCACAAGACGGGGAAAACCAAGATCGACAAGGAAGGGCGTTCTGCCTATGTGCTTTATCTGGCGAAACCATCCTTTCTCCAGACGAGATACTGTTGCACGAAGGCGGTCATGGTGACCGTGCGCTCTACCTGTTAGGGCGATATATCGTAAAAGACATGATTATGAACGCCTTGGTGGCGTTCAAGGAGGACGTGGCGGTTTGGACGGGATGGACGGCTTATCAAACGTTTGACAGGGTTTACATTGCCGGCAAACGCAAGAATCAGAAGGTAATTTATAGAAGGGAAGAAGAGTGACAGCGCGGGAGCCTGTTTACCGCGCCGCCCCGATTGGCTACTGCTCACGCAATAACAGGAGCATCGTTGGCCAACCGTTACAAAAGATAGGCTAGCCGTTCACCGCCCGATTTGCAATCACCCAGCAGCCACCCAAAAACCATCATCCAGAAGCCTTCACCTGTTCCAGAAGCTCCAAGGCGGTCTCAAAGCGCAGGTTGGTGATGGCCTCCCCCAAGGCGCGACGGGTTTCGGCATCCCAGGCGGCGGGCGGGTCGCGCTTCAGGTCCTCGAACAGGTCCAGGGCACTGAGGTCGCGACGGCGCAGGGCCGCGTGCAGGGCGGCGAGTTGCCCCGCGGTCTGGGGCGTATCCGTGGACTGGGGCAGGGTGTCCGTTGCCTCCGGCTCTACCCGTTGGTCGCGAGCCTGGGCACCGGCGGTGGCCAGCCCGGGCCCCCTCCAGTTGCAGCGCCCGTTCCACCAGGTCACGGTTGAGGGCGCTGTCGTCCACCTACAGAATGCGCAGCCCGCGCAGGCGGGGCCCGCTGGGCGGAGCGGGGGGCGCGGCGTGGTCCGCCGCCGCCGGGGTCCCGTCCCTGGCGACGGCCCGGGGGAGGCTGACCTCGAACCAGAAGGTGCTGCCCTGGCCGAGGATGCTCTCGACCCCGATGGTCCCGCCCATCAGCTCCACCAGGCGCTTGGCGATCGACAGGCCCAGGCCGGTGCCGCCAAAGCGGCGGCTGATGCCGGCGTCGGCCTGAGTGAAGGGCGTGAACAGGTTCGCCTGGGCCTCCGGGCTGATGCCGATGCCGGTGTCCCGGACCTCAAAGCTCAGCCGGACCTCGCGGTCGGTGCTGGCCAGGGGGCGGATGAGGAGGGCCACCTCCCCCTGGGCGGTGAACTTGATGGCGTTGCCGGTGAGGTTGATCAGTATCTGTTCCAGGCGCAGGGCATCCCCCAGCAGGGGGCCGATGGGCTCAGCCTCGGCCTCGGCCACAACCCCAGCCCCAGCCACGGCCTCTGCCCCGGTCTCGGCCTCGGCCCCTTCTTCGGCCCCAGCCTCGGCCTTAGCTTCGGTTCCGGTCTTGGTCCCTTTTCCGGTGCCGGTTTCGGCCGCGGCCTCGGTTTCGGTCTCGGTCATGGTCTCGGTCAGAGGCCTGGTCGCCGTCCATGGCTCGGCCGTGGCCAAGTGCGGGATGCGCAACTCAAGCCCCTTGGCGGCGGCGGAGGGGCCGAGCAGGCTGCCCACCTGGGCCGTGAGGGTCTCCAGGTGGAAGGGCCGGGGGGCCAGTTGCAACTGGCCGGCCTCGATCTTGGAGAAGTCGAGGATGTCGTTGATGATCCCCAGCAGGGAGCGGCCCGCGCCCTGGATGCGCGCGACCATGTCACGCTGCTCCGGGGTGAGGGCCTGGCGGCTGAGCAGTTGGGTCAGGCCGAGCACGGCGTTCATCGGCGTGCGGATCTCGTGGCTCATGTGCGCCAGGAATTCGCTCTTGGCGGCGCTGGCGGCCCGGGCCTCGGCGGTGCGTTGCGCGACTTGCCGTTCCAGGTCGGCGTTGAGGTCGCGGTAGCGCCGTTCGCTCTCCAGGAGGGCCAGCTCGGCCTGCTTGCGGGCGGTGATGTCCTGGGTGATGCCGCCCATGCCCACCGGGGCGCCCGCGGCGTCGCGATAGGTGCGCCCCGCGGCGTTGATCCAACGCACGCGCTCATCGGGATGGACGATCCGATACTCGGCGCGATACTCGCTACCGGTGTCAACGGCGGCATTGATCAAGCCTTCGACCCGGGCCCGGTCATCCGGGTGCAGAACGGAATAGAAATGGGCCATGCTCGGCTCCGCCCCGGGTGGCAAGGCCAGGTGCTCCTGACACAGCGCCGACCAGTTCAGGGTCTGGGTGGTCAGGTCCCAGTACCAGACCCCCAGTTCGGCGCCTTCCGTCGCCAGGCGCAAATGCTCCCGGCTGACGAGCAGCCGTTCCTCGGCCTCCTTGCGCTCGGTGATATCCAGGGTCGTGCCGAGGTAGCGCACCAGTTCGCCGTTGGTGTCGTATTCCGGGTACGCCAAGTGGTGGAGCCAGCGCACGGCGCCGTTGGGGTGCAGGATGCGGTGCTCATGGCGGAAAACGGCCTGGCTGCGCAGCGCCGTGGTCCAGGTTTGCAGCAACTCATGCCGGTCGTCGGGGTGGACGAGGCCCAGCATGAGGTCGTCGCTGGGCGGCGGTCCCGACGGCATCAGGCCATAGAGCCGATACTCCTCTTCGGACCAGACGGACTGCCGGGTCGCGATGTCGTACTCGAACGAGCCCAGGTGGGTGAGCTGCTGGGCCTTGGCGAGGGCATCGCGGGTTTTGCGCAGTTCCTCCTCGACCGCCTTCTGCGCGGAGAGGTCGGTTAGGGTGCCAACCATGCGCCGCGGCTTGCCGTCCGCCTCGCGCTCCATGATGGAGCCACGATCCAGGACCCACTTCCAGGAGCCGTCCCGGCAGCGCAACCGTGCGATGCTTTCATAGCGCGGGGTTTCCCCGGCCAGATGGGCCGCCAACGCGGCCAGGGCCTGGGGCAGATCCTCCGGGTGGACGAGCCGATTTCAGGTGTCGAGGTCGTTGCCAAGGTCCATGTCGCCATAGCCGAGCATGGCCTTCCATTGCTGGGAGAATTCGACCCGTTCACTGTCGAGGTGCCAATCCCAGACGCCGTCCCCGGCGCCATCCAGGGCCAGCTTCCAGCGCCGTTCGTCCTCCAGGCGAGCGCTGGACACCCGCGCCGCGGCCAGGGCCCGCGCCCGGTCGCGACGCCACCAGGCGACACCGGCGCCGGAGGTCAGCAGCAGGATCAGTCCCAGGATCACGGCGGTGACCCAATCCGTCTCGCGCATGCGGGCCTGAGCCTCCCGCTGGTCGATCTTGGCGATCAGCAGCCAGGGGGTGTCGGCGATGGCGGTGGCATAGGCCAGGACCGGCTCGCCGCGGTAGTCCTGGGCCTGGGGCAGGATGCCCTTTTGCCCCTGGCCGGCCAGGGCGGCCGGCAGGTGGGGGGTAGTGAGGGGCAGGCGTTTCTACAGGGTGGCAGCCGGCTCATGGCGCAGGGGGGTCAGGTAGAGCAGTTCTTCCCCCTCCCGGCGGACGATGAAGGTCTCGGCGGTCTCGGTCGGCACCGGCCAGGCGCTGATGAGCGGATAGAGGGTCTCCTCAACCAGCCAGCTCAGGTAGGCCACGCCCAGCAACCGGCCGTCGGGCTGGGTGACGGGGGTCAGCAGGCCATATTCGATCCGGCCGTCGGGGTTGTGATGCAGATCGACCGGTAACAACCGGGGATGGGCGAGGACGTCCCAGACCGCCTGGGCATGAGCGGCGTTGTTCGTCGGTCCCAGGACCAGGATGGGCTCCCCCCGGGTATCAAAGACCGCCAGGGCCGACCAGCCGCGCACCGCCATGATCTCGGTGAAACGCGCGCGGGATTGGGCCAGCAGGGCCTCATCCTGGCGGCCCCCCGGTCTCCCAGGCGGCCAGGAGCCGGGCGAAGAGGGCCTGGCCGGAAAAATACCGGCGGGCGTCCTTGCGGGCCTGGGCCAACCAGTTCTCCACCTGTTGGCGTTTCTGCTCGGCGATGAGCGTCAGCGTCCGTTCGGTCTCGAAACGCCGTTCGTCTTGCAGGCGGCTGAAGGCGTACCCGCCCACCGCGGCGATGAGCAGGGTCAGGCTCACCAGGATGGCGAGAAAGCCGAGGAGGGGGCCTGCCCCCGATGGGGGGCGCTGGGCATCTCGGCCTGCGGTGGGAGGGAATCTGTGCTGTCGGAGCGCATGGGGATATAACTCTCTTCAGGCAGGATGCTCATCGTTGCAGATTACCAAGTAGGCTCCGGCCCGACTCATCAGGTCGGGCTAGCCCAGCGGACGAGGGTCATCATTGAAAAATATCAGGCCGGCTCTGGTCTTGCCTACGTCTTGCCTTGACCTGGGGCAGCCGCTCACGGGGGAAACATCCTGGCGCCATGCACGACGTTCAGCACCACGATCGCGTCGGGCGTCAGCTTCAGGAAGACAACGTATGGCAGGCCCTTAACGACCAGCTCGCGCGCTTGGGGAATCCGGTCGCTCTGCCTGATACGTTCCGGGAACGGGAGAAGTCCCTCGACCTGCGCGATGATGCGTCGCTCGACGGCTGCGGCGGTACGCGGGCTTACCTTCGCGGCGTAATAGGCGAGGATTTCGGCAAGGTCATCCACGGCCTCTTCCGTCCAGAGAATCCTCATTCCTGGTCGGCCTGACGCCCCAGCTTCGCGGCGACGCGCGACTTGAGTGAGTTAACCGCTTCGCTATGCGGGAACAGTGGCGTCGTGGCGGTGTCGAGGCGCGCCAAAGTCGTGCCCACCTTCTCGGCCAGCCAGGCTTCGTAGCCCGAAACTTTCTCCATGAACATCTCAGGGATGAGCGTGTCGACCGCGTCCTCGATCGAGAGCATGATCCCGACCGGGCGATCGTTCTTGGTGATAACGACGGGCTCACGTCTGGCGGCATCGAGGAATTCACCGAAACGGTTCTTGGCGTCGCGCGCGGTCATGGTCTTCAAGCTATGCACTCCGGATAAGGGACCACTGGCTAGGGAGTGGCTACCGTGGATATTGTAGCTATTGTGGGCGGAGGGGTAAGCCCCCCGCCGGCCTTCCTCGCGCCGCCTAACCCGTGGCGATGACCCCACCGCCACTGCTAGCCGCTCAGGGGTGGGGCGTGAGGGTCAGGGGGAGGGCGGGTGCATTGTGGCCTTCGGCCTAAGGGCAACCCAGTCGGTCCTGTTTTCCCGGGTGGCAAGATTTACAATAAGCGCTTCTGGGGAAAATCCTTGATTGTGAGCACCGCCGGCTCGCTTGCCCCTTACCCGGGCCTGTCACTTTCAACCCGCCGGTCCTGTTGCGCCATTCGGGGACCTAAATGAAAAAAACCGTGATGACTAATAATGCCGGCGTGGCCGCAAAGGTCTCTCCGTTCGCTGGTTACGGGGTGTGCCGCGGCGCCGTGGTCAGTCACCTCAACATCAACCCCTGGCGACAAGGCGGGGCATCATGAGTCATTCCCCCGTCAATCTGGGGGCCTTGCGCGCGCGGGCCGAGGAGGCCATCGCCCGGGGTCTCGCCAGCCGGCTCGATACCCCGGCGGTCGCGGGCCAGGGCGATGTCACCCAACTGGTCGAGGAACTGCGCGTCTATCAGGCCGAGCTGGAGCTCCAGAACGAGGAACTGGTCCAGGCCCAGAGCAAGATCGCCGGGGCCCTCGAGCGCTATCGGCTATTGTTCGACCACCTGCCGCTGCCGGCGCTAGTCGTCGATGGGCTGGGCTTCATTGTCGAGGCCAACCGCCAGACCGAGGAACTGCTCGGCCTGAGCCCGCACCGTTCGCTGCGGGGGGGATCGGTTTTTCAACTCTTCGATTTCGACAGCCGGGCCCGGCTGCGCCCCTTCGTGCATCGGCGCGTGCCCCCGCCGCCGGGGGGGTTGAGCTTTCTCAATTTGAAACTGGGGGGCGACCAGACCCTACCCTGCGATGTCCATGTCATGCCGCTCCGCGCGGGGACGAACCAGGAGGAAAACAACCTCCTGGTACTGGTGGATCGTAGCGCGGACCTGGCCCTGCGGGAGAGTGAGCAGGCCTGGCGCAGCCTCGCCGACAGCAGCACCGCCCTGATCCGTATCGTCGACCGGAAGCACCGCTGTATCTATGTCAATCAGGCCTGGCGGGAGCTGACGGGCTGGACGCCGGAGGCCGGTGGCGGGGGCGATTGGCTCGCCTGTCTCCACCCGGACGACCGGGGGCGGTGCCAGGATGAATCGGCCTGGCGGGAGGCACAACCGGAGCCGTTCAGCCTGGATTACCGGCTGCGGGACCGTGACGGCGATTATCGTTGGTTTCGGGACTCGGCCACACCCCGCCGGGACAGCGCCGGCCATTTCATCGGCACCATCCATCAATGTCTGGATATCACCGACCGGGTCGAGATCGAGACCAACCTGCGGGCCGCGCGGCACGCCGCCGAGGCCGCCAACCGCGCCAAGGACGCCTTTCTCGCCAATCTGGGGCACGAGATCCGCACGCCCCTCAACGCGGTACTCGGGCTGTGCCAACTCCTGCTGGGCGACGCATTGACCAACCGGCAGCGCCACTATCTGACCCAGATCCAGAACTCGGCCACCGAGCTGTTCGCCCTGCTGACCGATCTGCTGGCGTATTCCAAGCTGATGGAGACCGCTGAGGTGCGGCGCGAACCCCAGCCCTTCCGCCTTCGGGACCTGGTGGCGAACGCCGTGGCGCGGTTCGCGCATCAAGCGCGGGACCAGCGGCTCCACCTGGAGGTGGCCCTGGACCCGACCCTGCCACCGATCCTCCTGGGTGACCCGGAGGGGCTCCAGAAAATTCTCGACTGCTTGGTGGGCAATGCCGTCAAGTTCACCGCCCAGGGGGACATCCGGGTCGCGGTTGACCTGGACCCGCTGGATGCTGCGCCGGACGCCCCCCGGGATGCCGCGACGGACCCCACGACCGACTTGGCCCCGGACTCCACCACTGACTCCGCCCTGGGTGTCCCCCCCGATTCCTACCCGGGCATCGCGCCCGCGTCGGAGGCCGCCGCGAGCGGTGAGTTGGGCCCGTTGCCCGGCACGCCCACCGCCGCGGGCGCGGACCAGACCTTCTGGGTGCGTTTCACGGTCAGTGACACCGGCATCGGCCTGTCACCCGAGCAACAGGGCGAGATCTTCACGCCCTTTCACCAGGCGGACATGTCCCTGACCCGGCGCCACGGCGGCACCGGCCTGGGTCTCGGCCTGAGTAAACGGCTGGTCGAGCTGATGGGCGGTCGGATCGGGGTAGCCAGCACCCTGGCCGAAGGCAGCACCTTCTGGTTCAGCGTGCCCCTGGGCCGGCCCGCGGACCTGCCCGAAACCCTGCCCGAGGCGTCGGCGGCAAGCGGGCACGGGACGAGTCCGACGGTGACCGGGGAGGGGACGAACAAGGCCCGGGATGTCGATCTCCCCGGGCTCCTGCCTAAACTGGCCGAGCTTGACCATTCGTTGGCCATGGGTCACGCCAGGGCCCGCCAGTTCAATACCGAGATCGTGGCGCTGCTCGCCGACACCGACTTGTACGCGCCCTATCAGGACATCGCGGCGGCCATCGGGCGGCTGGATTACGCGACCGCATCCGCGCGCTTGCATCATTTCATTCAGGAACAGGGCTGGCCCTGGCCATGAGTCTCCTTGCAGTGGATCAGAGGATGGTCGGTACCCTGGTGCTCGTCACCTTGCTGGCTTGACACGGCAACCCCGGTTGTGGCTCCAGGTGCCATCGCCGGGTGGAACAGCCATTAAGCCATGATTTATATAATTTTTTAGCTGTATTAACGGAGAGCGATATGAATCGGGAAAAGCCAGCGAATATCCTGATTGTCGATGACATGCCGACCAACATCGAGATCCTGCTAGGGATCCTGGAGGAGGACCATGAGATCAGGTTCGTAACCTCCGGTCAGAAGGCCCTTGAGGCGCTCGCCAAGGGCCAGATCCCCGACTTGATCCTGCTCGATGTCATGATGCCCGACCTGGACGGTTATCAGGTCTGTGAACGGCTCAAGGCGGACCCGGCCACCCGCGATATTCCGGTGATCTTCGTCGCCGCCTGCGCCGACGCCGAGAGCGAGACCCGCGCCCTGGCGGCCGGCGGGGTCGATTTCATCCACAAGCCCATCAGTGCATCGGTGGTGCGGGCCCGGGTGCGGCTGCATCTGGAGCTGCGGCACCGGACCCAGGAGCTGGAACTGCGCCTGGCCGAGATCGCCCAGGCCCATGCCCGGCTGTCCTACCTGGCCAATCACGATGCGCTGACCGACCTGCCCAACCGGACCCTGTTCTTCGACCGGCTCGACCAGGCTCTGGCGTTGGCGCGCCGCCACGGCACCCGCCTGGCGCTGCTGTTCATCGATCTGGACAAGTTCAAGCCGATCAATGACACCTGGGGACATGCCGTGGGCGACCAAGTCCTGCGGGCGGTTGCCCAGCGCCTGAGCGGGCGCCTGCGCGACTCGGACACGGTGGGCCGCATCGGCGGGGATGAATTCGTCGCCTTCCTCAACGAGATCACCGACGCGGGCTACGCCGCTCGGGTCGCCGATGAGCTGCGCCACGGCCTGGCCCAGCCCTACGAACTCGGTGGCCTGACCCTGGAGATCTCCGCCAGTATCGGGGTCGCCCTCTTTCCCGACCACGGTCAGGACGCCATCGAATTGGCCCGCCATGCCGATGACAGCATGTATCTGGCCAAGCAGGCCGGCGGGGATGGGCTGCGGCTCTTTTCCGGCACGGCCTGAAGCAGCCACAACCTGGCCTGGTCCAATGTCGCGGCCTTCGGCTAAAGGGCAACCCAGTCGCTCCTGATTTCCCGAATGACAAGACTTACAATGGGCGTTAGTGGGGAAAATCCTTGAGGGAGAGGACCGCCGGGAAGAAGCGCAACGCCGGGTCGCTTGCCCCTTCCCGGGGCCTGTCACTTCCGCCCGCTGGACCTTTTCGCCGTTCGGGGACCTGATGAAAAGAAACCTGATGACTCATAACCCCGGCGCGGCCGAAAAGGTCTCGCCGTTCGATGGTTACGTGGTGTGCATCGGCGCCTCCGCCGGGGGGCTGGATGCCCTGGAAAAGTTCTTCAAGGCCTGCCCGACCGATCTCGGGGCGGCCTTCGTCGTGGTTCAGCATCTCTCGCCGGATCACAAGAGCATGATGAGCACCTTGCTGGCGCGCCACACCGCCATGCCGGTGACCATGGTCGAGGATGACCTGCCGATCGACGCCAATCAGGTCTATCTGATCCCCCCCGGGGCCATCATGCACGCGACCAAGGGGCATCTGCACCTGACGCCGAAGAACCCCCGCGGCCTGACCCTGCCCATCGACATCTTTTTCGCCTCCCTGGCGGATGTTTACCAGCGCCACGCGGTGGGGATCATCTTCTCCGGGACCGGCACCGACGGCACCCGGGGGGCGGTGGCCATCAACGCCGCCGGTGGCTTCCTCATGGCCCAGGAGCCCGAGTCGGCCAAGTTCGACGGCATGCCACGCAGCGCGATCGCCACCGGCCTGGTGGATGCCATCCTGCCGGCGGAGGATATCCCGGCGCGGTTGCTGGCCCACATCAAGCAACTGCCCTATGAGGAGAGCGAGGTCGCAGCGCCGCGACTCGTCCCCCACGCCACCCTTTCCACCGAGGAGGTGATGGCCGCCTTGCTGCGGCTACTGCATCAGGTCGGCGGGATCGACTTCTCGGACTACAAGCCCACCACCATCATGCGCCGCATCGACCGGCGCATGCAGGTCCGCCACACGCCGGAGCTCTATCAGTATTACGACCTGCTGGAGCACGATCGCAACGAGATCATCACCCTGCGGCGGGAGATGCTGATCTCGGTGACCAGCTTCTTTCGCGATCCCGAGACCTTCGCCTTGCTCGCCGAGGAGGTGGTCGGGCCGCTGGTGGCGGAGAAACCGCCCGGCGAGACGATCCGCGTCTGGATCGCCGGGGTGGCGACCGGGGAGGAGGCCTACACGGTCGGCATGCTCTTCATCGAGGCCTTCGAGCGTGAGCGCCGCTGGCCCAATCTGAAGATCTTCGCCACCGATGTCGATCAGCAATGCGTCGAGACCGCCGGCGTCGGCCAATACCCCGAATCGGCCGCGGCGGAACTCTCGCCGGAGCGCCTGGAGCGGTTCTTCGTCAAGAAGGACGACCGCTTCGTCATCAAGAACGAACTGCGGCAGTGCATCGTCTTCGCCCGCCATAACCTGCTCGCCGACCCGCCCTTCACCAAGATGGACCTGGTGGTCTGTCGCAATACCCTGATCTATTTCAACTCGGCCGCCCAGGAGCACGCCCTGCGCTCCCTGCAGTACGCCATCCGTGATGGGGGGGTATTGTTGCTGGGTTCCAGCGAGTCGCTCGCGGCGGTGACCGAGGGCTTGCAGACCATCAACGCCAAGCACAAGCTGTTCCGGCGGGTCGGGCCCATGGCCCTGCCCTACCTCGAGCGCAAACGGGGGGACACCCAGATCCCGCCGCTTCCGGGCAAGTCCCAGCCCTTGGCGAAGGCGCGGCGGCGACCGAGCGACGGCACCCTCGCCCAGGCCGGCTTGAGCGCCTTGCTCGGGCACTATGCCCCGCCGGCGATCCTGGTGAATCAGGAGCATGAGGCCGTGCATCTCTTCGGCGAGGTGAATGCCTATCTCGCTCCGCGGGAGGGGGTGGCGAGCCTGGAAATCAACCGCCTGCTGCCCGAGTCCCTCACCCCGGTCGCCGCCGCCCTGCTCTACA
>CALMDH010000151.1:0-8702 GCA_937862735.1 uncultured Gammaproteobacteria bacterium | reverse complement strand
GGCCGTCGGCTCCGGCGGCATGGCCACCAGGTCCGGAATCGCCTCGACAATCGCGTCGATGATGCGATGGACCACGCTCAACTCAGGCTGCATCCCCAGGCAGATCGCCGCCTCCGTCGCCCCCTGAAGGGCGCGCATCAGGTTGGGATGCCCGTCCGAGGCCACGTACTCATGCCCCACCGACAAGGGGATGACGAACGGCACGATCCGCCGTACCCGGCTTTCCGTCATGTTCGCCGGAAACAGCACCATGGCCGGCTCCCCGTTGACCCAATGCAGCGCCACGGCAATGTCCCCCTTCCGGAACCGCCGCCACGCCCGCTCGCCACCAATCACCATGCCCATGCGTCACTCCGCCCTTGCGCGTCTATCGTCTGATCCGTTCATGATGCGCTGGCGATTAGCATCCCAATTCACCTTGGCATTTACAGCCAGGGTGACAAATCCTGTCATGCACCTTGTCACCGCTAAACCATTCGACCCGTTCAATGGTGTCTCCACGCTTCAAGCATCGACTTATGAATTGAGCGGTGCTTCTTTTGTGTTCAGGATCATCCCAAGCACAGGCGCTGACGCGCCCACAGGGTCTGCGGGCCAAGTACATAAAACCGAGACTTTGTTTTTTGATTGGGTTTTCCACGATCAAACCCCTCTCCATCCCGACACCCGCCGCTTTTTCCCCGCCGCCACCGTCGTCGGCCGCCAGCCTTGCGCCCACTGCCGCAGGGCGTCGGCGTAATTGCTGTACTGATCGTGCAGCGGGGTCGGCTTGAACGCCTGGAGCTTCTCGTTCCACTCCTTGCGATACCGCTCCAACGCCGTCAGCCCCTCGTGGCACCCGATATGGTCGAACCACACCGGCCCGGACAGCTTCAGCCGCGTCTCCTCGATGCCCGTCAGCACGTTCTCCACCCGGGGCACGATCTCGAAGCGATGGCCCGGCAACAGCCCCTCCAGTAGCTCCACCGTGCTGCGCCCCGTCTGGAGCGACTTATGCTCTGCGTCATGCGGCAGGTAATGCCGGTCGTACAGCCAGCCCCGCTCCTGAAGGTAGCGCGCGTAATGCTCCAGGCTCTCCCCCGCGTTCTGGTAGGCATGGATGAACCGCGTCTCGCCCGCAACGTACTGGAAAAACCACAGGGCCGTCGTGTCGTTGTACCCTAGGTCCCAGGCCGTGCTTACCGGCACCCCCGCCTGATAAGGCACGTCCTTCACCCGCCCAGCCGCCCGCAGGCCGATGATTTGCTCCGCGTAATAGGCCCCCTCCGCCGTCCGTAGCGGCTCGCCCAGCCAGATATTGCGGTACTCGCTTCCCGGCCGGGTCGCTTCGCAATGCGCCCGCTCCGCCTCCAGGACATCGCTGAACCACGGGTTGTCGTGATAGTTGACCTGCTGCACCCAGGACCCCGGGGGCGGCTGCACCACGAAGCGCACATAGGTCTCCCCGGTGATCAGGTCCGGGTTCATGGTGATCCAGATCTCCGACCCCGGCTTGCGGATGGTCGGCGTCAGGATGTCCCAGGAGCGCTTGGATACCGTCTGCCCCTCCTCCACCCACACCCGGTCATAGCCCTCGTAGGACTTCACCGACTCCGTGGTATGCGAGGCTAGGCCGGCGAAAGAGAACTTGGTCCCGTTCCGCCCGCGGATCTCGGTATCCAGCACCCGATAAAAGCCCCCCAGGCCCAGGGCCTGGATCTGATCGTTCAGGAGTTGATGCACCGACTCCTTGATCGAGCGCTGCACCTCGCGGCCGCACAGCACGCGCAGCCCGCCCGGCGTCTGCGCCGCGGTAATCAATAGCGCCCGGGCCGCCGCCCAGGACTTGCCCGAACCGCGGCCGCCGTGCATGACCTTGTAGCGATGCGGCTCGAACAGCCCCTGCATCTTCTCCGGAAACGGGGCCTGCACTAAATCGAATGCCATCAGCGCCGCTTCCCGATCGCCGCCGCCGCGCGCACCATCGCCATCACGCCCACCGCCTCGACAGCCAGGAGGCCGCCAGCGACTGCACATCCCGCTCCGCCGCCCCGCGCCGGCTCGCCTCATCCCGCGGCACGCGCCGGATCTCCTCCCGGCCCGACCAGCGATAGAGCCTGGCCTGATACGCCCGCCCACGCCGATCGCGCCGCGGATGCGCCCCCGCCAACTCCACCAGCCCCCCCAGGGCCAGCCACGACACCGCCGCGCGAATCCGATGCTCGTCCAGGCACCCTAGCAGCCAGGCCAAGCCCAGTGTCGAGATCGCCACCCCTGGGGGCAAAGCCTTGAAGGCATCAATCACCCGCTCCCGGGTCACCGTCGCCAGCGCTTCCTCCGCGCTCATGCGCCGCGCCACGGCCGTCAGCCCTGCCCGAGGATGGTGTCATCGCCCCCCTGGCGCGTCAGCTCTCCCTGCCCGCCCTCGGGGCCGCTCCAGCCCCCGCCCTGTCCGCCGCCCTGGCCCGCGACCCCGCCCGCCTGCCCCGGCGGCACAAACAGCACCTGAATCGCCGCCGCCGTCCCATCCGGCCCGGATAGTTCCGTCCGATCCTTGAACACCCCCAGCGCCCGCCCCGCCATCTCCAGGGCCTTGCCGAGGGCCGTCAGGTTGGTTTCCTGGTACTCCTCGACCGTCAGCACCCGTTCCGGCACCTTGACCTGCGTACCCGGCTCATCGCGCCACTTCACCACCCCGGTGTCCACTGTGCGCACCAGGGGCAACTCCCCCGCCGCCATCGCCAGGTACTTGCGCATGGTCGCCTCCCAGGCCCGCAGCGGCTCCGCCAGCCGGGTCTCCAGGGCAATAGCCCGCTCATACTCAATCTGCGCCTGCACCGCCGGAATGGCGTTCCAGCGCCCGGTAATCGTCGCCAGCTCTTTCGACTGCTTGCGCGTCACCGTCTTGATCCGCGCCTCGTCCCACCCCTCCGCGATCAGCTTGCACTGCCAATCCGAAAACGACTCCGGCAACCGCCCGCGCACCGTCGCGTAGGCATACTGCGCCCGGGTCAGCCGCAAATGCCCGGCAAAGCCAAACTCAAGTTGATTCGCCGACTCCGCGGGGGATCGTGGTGTCTCTGACGGGGTCGGGGTAGAGGATGAATCGGCCATGGTGGGAGAGTCCTACGTGGTCCTACACAGATCGACCCTGCTATTTTTCCCCCACTCCCGCCGCAAAACGATCCAAAAATGCGGCACTTCCATTATCTTTTGGCCAGAAATAAACCCCGCGTCCGCGAGGTCCCATCACCTTCCGCCGGTCAGGCCCGGCCCGCCCCCTGGCGGCCGCTCCCTACCTGGCTACCTACCTAGCCACCCGCCCAGCACGCCCCCGCCCGGGCCAGCACCCGCCGCACCGTGTCATCGCTGCACCCCACCTCCCGGGCCGCCCGGCGCAGACTCACCCCCTGCGCCACCGCCTGCCGGATCGCCCCCTCGCGCTCATCCCGATCAATCGCCCGCACATACACCGCCGCACCCCCCCAGCGCGCCCGTTGCTCGCGGATCACCGCGCGCACCTGGCTCGCGTCCAGGCCCGCCGCGATCAGCGCCTGGGCCGTATCGGAGAGCACGTCGCTCATGGCCTATTTCACCCACACCCCAGCGCCACCGGGACCGCCGGCCGCCAGGGGCAGATCGCCCTGCCGCGCCATCGGCTCGATCTCCATCAGCACCAGCTCCACCTCGCCCTGCCTCACCTCCCAGGCATGCTCGGCAAAGATCACCGCATTGTGCAGGTCTGCCCCGCCGATCCCCTGGCCCGGCATCACCAGCCAGCCGTCATCGCAGATCATCTCCCGCGCCGCCCGACACCACAGCCGCCGGCCCGCCAGGGAGGCATACCACAGCCGCTCCGGCACCAACCCGTCCACCTCGATCAACGTCGCTTGCATGCCCATCAGTCCGCCTCCTCCGCCGTCGCCACACTCATGGCCGCGCCAACCCCCGCCAGCCAGGCCAGGCACGCCGCCCTGGCCTCCTCCGCCGTCAGGAACACTCCCAGCCAGGGCCGCCGTTGCGGCGTCACCTGGCCCGGCTCATAGCGTCCTGGCAGGTTCGCCGCCGACCGCCATTGCCAATAACTCAGCTCCGGCATGGCCTCCGGCCCCCAGGCCGTAAAGCGCCAGGCCGCCGCCACCATTTCGTCCGTCGCTTCCGCTCCCAGCACTGGCCCCACCCGGCAGGCCGACACCAGGCACCCGCCCGGCCCCGACCAGTGGTAAGGACCCTGCCGGTTCCAAACCCCGGGCTGATCAACCCCGCTTGCGCCTGATTTCATCGCCTTCACCCGCACTCAGAAGCCAGCAACCGGCAAAAACTGGTCAGAAACTGGCCAATCTGTCCAACCTTGGTAAATTCTGTCCAACCTCTGATAAAGGTTGGACGGGCTACAGCCCTTGGTATCACTGGCTTTGTCCAACCTGTCTAACCTGTCTAACCTTTTTATGTGTTGCATGTGCGCGCGCGCGCGCGTGTGTGCGCGCCTGTGCGCGCGCGCGCACGTGAGAATGAAAAAAGGTTGGACAGGTTGGACAGGTTGGACATTGTTAAAATAATCAATGCCTTGCAATTTCCCAACCTTTTTGAAAGGTTGGACATTTTCCCAAGGTTGGACATTCGCAACAAAATCAGAAACTTGGTCCATTTGCTGGCACCTCGTAACCGATTCCCCACCCCGACATCGGTGGCTTATAGCCCCATGGCCGCCCTGCCCCCACGCCACGCCGGTGGCGCCAACGCAGCTTTTGCATCAACAGACCCAGCCGGGTCTGTTCCGGCTTGCGCATGTTGGCCGGGTCCAGCTTCAACCCGTCCGCCAGGATCTCCGCCTGGGTCACGAACACATCGTTCAGCCGCCCCGCCCGCGCCTCGATGCGACTGCGCAGGTACTCCGCCACCAGCGGCTCCCAGGCATCCGTCTCGCTGCGATACTCCTGTTGCTCCTCGAACAATGCCTTATCCACCTCTTGTGGCCACCAAGGCTCACCCTGGCGATAGCGCCAGTCCGCCTCCGCCCACAACTGATCCCGGCATGCCGCCAGGTTCTCGATATCAATCTCCTCGCACTGCACCGGCCAATAGCGCCGGTTACCCGTGGAATCCCGCAGGTACTGATGCTGATTCGTCGTCCCGGCAATCACGCACTGGCGCGGAAAGGTCTGCGCCCGCCGCCCGTAGCTCACGCGAAAACGGTCGGTCGCCGAGGAGAAAAACGCCTTCGCCCGCGTGCTGTCCGCCTTGTTCAGGGCATCCAGCTCCGCCATCTCGATGCACCACAGGCCGCGGATCGCCTCAAAGGCATCCTTGCTGCCCAGGTCGATGGGCGTGTCGCTGAACCACTCCTTGCCGAACAGAGTCATCAGCGCCGTGCTCTTACGCCGCCCCTGTTCACCCTCCAGGATCAACACCGTGTCCGCCTTGCACCCCGGCTTACGCACCCGCGCCACCGCCTGAATCAGGGTCATGGCCCCGACCCGCTCCAGATAGCGCGTGCCCCGATCACGCAGGCGTTGCGCCTCCGCCACCCCTGTTCCCGGGTCCGTCGCCAGCTCCTCATCCGGCGTCCGCGCCCCCAGGTGATCGCGCAGCCAGCTATCCAGCCGCTCCACCCCATCCCAGCGCAGCCCGTCCAGATACTCCAGAATGGGATGGAACGGATTGGCCCGCGCCGCCCCCAGCACCGCATCCCCCAAGTCCTGGCCCTTCGGCTCGATGCCATAGCGACCCGCCAACCAAAAGCGCAGGTCGGCGTCATCCGCGTCCGCCCACTCCCCCAGCTCGCCGCGGGCATAGGGTGGCGCGCGCCGCTTGATGATGCGCGCCGAGAACAGACACCAGCCCAGCACCCCCTTCCACGCCGGGTCATGCTCCAGGACCAGCCGCACATTGAATGAGCGACTCTGGATCTGACCCCGCTCCGTGCGCAGCAAGCGCTCCGTCCAGTCCGAGCCCGGGAAATTGCCCTCGACCACGTTGTCGATGCGGATCTCCGCCAGCGTTGGCGCCGGCTCCACACCCAAGGGCACCTCCGGCGCCGACAGCGCTTCCTGAATCTGCGCGCCCGCCACCCCCAGCCCCGCCGCCACGTGCAGATCGTTCCAGTCCGTTCCCCGCGGCATGCCCTCGGCAAACACCGGCACCAGCACCCGCCCCTGGCACAGCTTCGCCGCCGCCTGAGCCTTGGCCAGCCCCGGATTGCCGTCCGTCTGCCAGTCGTCATCCGCGAACAGCGCGAAGCGTGCCCAGGGGTAGCGGGCCTTCAATGCCTTCACCACGGGGGCTAGGTTACCGGCGTCAAAGGCACACGCCACGGGAAGATACCCGGCCAGGTGGCAAGACACCGCTGTCGCGTAGCCCTCCGCCACCCCCAGCCACTCACCCGGCCCCGGGTCCGGGCCGAGCAGACAATAGGCCCCCTGCTTCGCCGTCCCGGTCAGAAACTTCTTACTGCCATCGCCCTGGATGAACTGGAGCCCCACCAGGGCGTCCGGCCCCGCCCACACCGGCACCACCACCGTCCCGCGGGAGAAACGCGCCCCCAGGCCCGGAATCCGCTTCGTCGCCAGATAGGCCGAGGGACCCTCGGTCGGCAACTTCTCCCAGATCCCCCTGGCCCGGGTCGCCGTCTCCGCCGCCAGTTCCGCCCGCGCCTGTCGCGCCTGGCGTTCCAGCTCCCGCCGTCGCGCCTCGATCGCCTGCCGTTCCGCCTTGTCCAGGCCCTTGGCGTCGTACTGGATACGGTGACTCTCATCCCCCGCCTTCCACCAGCCATAGGCCCCGGCAATCAGCTCCCGGCCGTCCTGGGTCGTAAAGGCATGCAGCACGTACCAGCCATTGCGCGAACCGGCCCGGTCGTCACGATGCTTGACCCGCCGCAAGGTCCCGGAGGTATCCAGGTGCTCCACCTCCAGGCCGTAATCCAGCAACTGGTCCAGGGCCGACTGCCCGGCGGTATCGTAGGCCACCGCGCTCATGCCTCCCCCTGGGCGGCACGCACTCGATTATTCATTGCTTCCTCCCGCGTGGTATTCACGTCTTATCGCGCGTCTTGATCGTCGTCCGGCCGGCCCAGCCAGGCCATCAGCACCGCCAGCAGCGCAATCGCCGCCGCCAGCCAGCCCGCCACCAGCAACAGGTGCAGCCAGGCGCTCATGGCCGCGCCCCCCGGCCCGGCACCGGCCAGGCCACCGCCGGCGAGATCGACCCCGCCGGCAACCGCGACGGCGCTGGCCGCCACAGCTCCTCTGGCTTCCGCCCCCAGAGCATCGACTGCCCGGTCAAGGACGGCCGCCCCGCCCCGTCGCAGTCCGGACACGGCTTCTCCGGCCGGCCCGCCTTCAGCATCCGCAACGCCTGGCAGATCGCCCCGTGAGTCATCACCGACTCCGCCCCGCAGCATGCGCAGCGCACCCGATAGCGCCGCGCCGACCCCTGGCCGCCGGGAAACGCCCGGCCCAGGACCAGGCGCGAGCCCACCGGCAAGCCCTCGCGGAGATCGTTACCGCTCATGTTCATGGTTGACCTCCAAAAAAAAGACCGCGTGCCCGAAACGGACCGCGGTCCAACACCACCTCAGGAGGAAGAAGGTCCCCTATTGACCGCCGAGGACCAGGGCGGCTGTCCGTATAACCACGGGTAGCAGTATGTTGATACCCGGCTAAACTCGAAGTAGGACCACCGCCCGCCAGGGATGGGTATCCACCTTCACCGCCGGGAGCAGGAGTTCCCATGAATATCTCAGGCCGCTTGCGCGGTTTCCGTCATGTCTTCCAGACATTCCAGCGTGCTAAGCGCACCATCCAGGGCGCTAAGCGTCTCAACTCGCGGATTTTTCATCCGCCCGGACCTAAACTTGCTTACCCAGGATTCCGAAAAAACGCCGCCAGATGCCTCAACCACCATGGCATTGGTGGCATGGCAGGCAATCAATCGCTGCCGGATGTCGTCGATGTAGGCGTGGATGCTCATGTCGAAAAAACTAGCAGAAAACTGCTAGACGGGCAAGCAGCAAACGGCTTGGATCATGATCCAAGCTTAGGGTGTATGAAAAAGACACCCAAACAAGTCCTCGCGGACAACATCAGGCACCTGAGGTCCCTAAAAGGTTGGTCTCAATCTGAACTGGCCCGCCGGTCCGGCATCCCGCAGCGCACCATCAGCGCGATCGAGAATGCCGTCCACAATACCGGCGTGGAGCACCTGGAAAGCCTGGGCAAGGCCCTGTCCATCCCTGCCTGGGCGCTCCTGTTCACTGAGATCGACCCCGCGCTTTTCCAGCGTGGGGGCCTACAGGAACTCATCGTCAACTTCATCGCCCTGCCCGACGACAGCAAGCAGGAAGTCAAGCACGTCGCCAATCGCGAAAAGCGATATTTTTCTTGCAATTCAAAACCTCTTGAGTTACCCACCACCCCCCCCCCACAAAGACCGTGATATTTAACGGCAGTCACGACAAAACCTGACAGAATTCCGACAAATTCCGACATTTCGCCCCCTGGAAAGGGTGAATGTCTAAATTTGCCTAGCAGAATCCTGCTTGACCTTCCGCTAGACTAGCACTATCCTGCTAGTTAGGGCAGGCAATAACGCCGCCGCCTAGCAGGAGGAAGCATGAAAACCAAATCCCGCCCCCAGGGCATCCCCAACGCCCGTTTCTGGGCACACATCAACGGCTCGCTGGTCAAGATCACCCTGCGCCCCGACGAGGAGCGCCACTGGGG
>CALMDH010000150.1:0-6892 GCA_937862735.1 uncultured Gammaproteobacteria bacterium | reverse complement strand
TAGCTTAGCAGGCAGGCCTGACAAGCCGCATCACACTGGCGGGGGCAGGTCAGGATCTCTCGAGCGCGCGCAAAGACGTTGCGCAATGATGCCGGCAGGGCGGCGACATAGCCCGCGCCACCCGAGGCCGTGTCATACAAGGCGATGGCATACAGGTCCTGCTGATCGAGGCCCCGTGCAGGCATCACGGCCACCCCGATCTCGCGGTCCTCGATGCCGAGAACATCGGCCAGGGCTTGACGCAGGGCGATGCCTAACGAATAGGCCGTGGTCTTGTCGGCGACTGGGCGGCCCTCACCCGGATAGCGTAGTTGCAGTTCCAGCACGTCCGTCCACTGTGAGGCGCCGAGCCACAAATGCCGCTGGATCGCAAAAGGATTGTCGTTGCCGGTGCAGCTTGGACCTCCCATGTTATTTGTACCACCGAGTAGTCTCCAGTGCCCCTGCATGCCCGCCGGTAGCTGACCCGGTTGATTGCCATGAGGCGCCTGGGTTTCTGCTTCAGCACGGCCGCAGTGCAGGCAGATCGCGTAGCCCGCATGATGCAGACCGGGAGACCAATGAAAGAGGTGGCCACGCGAGCTGTAGCGATAACGGCCGAGTTGACGGGCCGGCAACCCAACCCAGGTACCGCCGCTGGGCGTGATCCAAGGCGCCTGGAATGATAAATAAATCGGATGACTGATGTCGTTGCTCAACTCTTGTGCCAGATCGACGGCAAAACCAGCGGGTTGAAGATAGCGTTGCTGGCGCAGGTCGATCGATCCACACTCCGGGCAGGCCCCTCTGAACGCTGGGCTGGTACCCGTAGTGCCGCAATGTTTGCAGCGCCACGCCACACGCAATGCCTGTATTTGATTGGGGTCAGGCACACCGGCGGGAAGCTGCCAGTTCAGGGTGACGCCGCGTGACCGATAGACCCGACCGTTCAGGACGAGATCAGCGCCCGGGGCATACTCCCGGATGGCGATGGGCAAGGGACGCGAGGGGTAGCAACGGAATTGAGCGCGATTGTCCTCGCGCTGGCGTTGTTGGTTTCCGGCCGCTAGTTTGAGCTGATGGTTCAACTCTTGTTGTGTGGTCGTGATGAAGGGCACGATAGCCCTGGGGAAGCCGTAGCCGGGGAGAAAGCCCTTGCTGGCCAGTTCGGAGAGCAGGTACTCGCCGCTCAGTCGCAACAGTTGCAGAGCGATGGCTCTGCCCCGAGCAGTCACTAAGCCATTTATGTTCACTGACAACTGATGAAACGTTTTCAGCGATGGATCATCATTGATTAGCTTTTGCCACCATGGCCAGGCATCGCTTAAGTCTTCCCACAATGGCTCGACCTCGGCTAGCCATCGATTGCGCTGATCTCCAAGTGCATCGGCGGTCGCTGAGAGCAGTGTGGATAGCTGGATACCACTTAACGAGGTACCGCGCACGATCTGACGCAAGCCGTTTTTGAGTGACTGTAGGTCTTCGATGAGATTTGGATTCCGGCACTGCCTGATCAGACGCTCGGCCGGTGATTCCTCGCCTTGCCCGCCTTCGAAGAACCAGCCAACCGTGAGGCCAGGCGGATTGTCTACGAACTGGAGCAGAAAGCTTGAAAGGACCAGCGCGTGGACATGACGCTGGATGATCCGTTCGCTCTGTATCGAAACCCTAGGGATGTGGAGCGGCGTATCGAACGGCCAGCGCGGATTCGCAAACACCGCCTCGCCGTGCGGCGAGGATTTGCAAAGCGTTAGGCTGGCGGCCTTCGATTCGCCACGGCGTCCAGCACGACCGGCACGTTGCAGGAAATTGGCGGGGCTGGGCGGAGGATTGTTCATCCCGACCGCCGATAAACCGCCGATATCCACACCCATCTCCATCGTTGTTGAGCAACTCAGGACGTTGAGCTTTCCTTCTTTGAACGCTGTTTCAAAACCTTGTAGCACATGACCCGCCTGTTGCGCCGAATGTTCGACGACGCGGAAATAAGGCACCTGGCTGACGATACGATCCGAGAGATCCGGCCAGACACTCCGCTCTCGTGCCTGAATGACATCTGAGTTACTCTCCAGCCAGTCCTGGACCTCCAGATTGCTGACCGGGTTTCCGTCCGGATGTTGCAAAAAAGGCCAGGGTAATCGCGGCATGGTGATCGGCTCACAGCGCGCCTCACCAGGCCCGCAAAGGGGCGGCAGATAGGGCGTTATGCCAGCGAGCGTCTTGTCAAGGACGCGGTGCGTGAATGGGCAGACCCAGGCATCGCGCACCTCGACTAGTTCGGCTTGGTGCTCCAGGTTCAGCAGGCGTCCGTTGGGCGTTTGCTGCAGCATGGGGTGGATGCAATCCCAGGCCGCTAAGAGAACCGCGTTGAGGATTGGCCAGTTGGCGTTATCAGCGGGATCGACGCCCAGATAATGGGCGAGCAGTCGGACGATCCGCGTCCACCATCGGTTCGGATTGGCCTGTGGCCAGACGATCTGCTTCCGGGTTGGTGGATTTATAGGGTTAGGACCCAGGATATATCTCGTCCAGTTCGCGGCACCCATCCAAGGTGTCATGTTCGCGGGTACGTTGACCGCGGAATTGGCGCGCACCCAATAGTCGAGGATGATCTTCAGGAACTGCTTCCAGTCATCCAAGGGCCTCTGCTGCTGTTGCCACACCACGGGACGCGTGTTTTCGGCGAGCGCATTGATGTGAGGATAATCCAGAGCGATCAATCCCAAGGTTTCCAGGGAGTTCTGTCGCGCCGGGCGACGGAGCAGCTCACGGAACAAACAGAACCTAGGGATGTCATGCGCTTGGATTTGACCCAACGTGGTTTCAGCCCACAGTTTAGGCAGCCAATTCTGGATGGCAGGGTCCTGCCGCAGGCCGTTGATAGAATCTTGCCAGCTCAGGTGACCAAGCGGTGGAACTTGATCGTCACCGATAGCCGCTGGTCGTGTTGCGGCTACCATGTGATAGATAGCGCTGCGCACATGATTGCGATCGGCATCCAGCTGCGCCCTGAGGGCGAAACGTGCCGTTCCTTGCCGGCTGTCGGAGAAGGTCAGCAAGCGGCGTCCGTCGAAGGGCCGCTGTATGTCGTCATCTGGATGATCATCCGTCCAGGGTGGACTATGTTCGAGCAACGTCGGGATGGACACGCTGAGCAGGAAGGGGGCACCGAGCCTGGCTGGGCGCATATTTTTCTGAGGCTCTTTCTCGACGGTGCCGCAGCTTGGACAGGTGAACCCATCATGGTCGCCCGGTAACAGCATCCCCAGCGGCAGGCCTTCACCCCCGGCTTCACTCCAGGTTCGGTCCTCAGGATTCAGCGAAATGGGTACAAGTCCGATCGCATCGGCATTGGGGTGGCACGGTCCGGTCAAAAGCCGTGGGTAAAGGTCACCTGCGTCTAATACGACGTACTCATCATCAGGGTTGGCTTCATCATTCGCATCGGCAAGGGTTTCAAGCTCTTGCTGGAGTTCATCGCGGTCCTGGTCGAAGACACGCGGGTCCAGTCGCTGGGCGAACATATCTTCCTGGGCCGCGAGAAAGCCCTCCCCACAGCTTGCGCAAAGAATCCATTCATAGACCGGCGAGCCACAGTGCTGGCAACGCTCTCGGCGCTCCAGATAGACACGCCCAAAGGGCCATTCGGGGTGATCCAAGGCGGTGTCCTGACGGCCACCGCACCGGACGTTGGCACAGACCCAGAAGCCGCCTTGGGTACGGTGAAAGAAATGGCCGCGGAGCGGCAGAAAGGCCTTCTGCTCTCGATTATCGGTCTGCGCCATCGCATCCAGATAACGCAGGGTAAGTGACTTTGCCGAATCGTCCGCGACCGCACCAGGATGATGCGCTAGGAGCCGCTCGGTGATCTCAGTCAGGGTGGCCGCGCCATTGGTGAGTAAATGGCGAAGGTGGCGCGCGGCATTGACCTGAGAAAAGGCGGCGACCCGCGCCTCGTGGGGCATGGTCTCGACGGCTGCGACGGCTGGCAGTGGCTCGTTGCGCTGTGACAAATCGGGGTCGAGTGGCGGCACCTGACGACTGCCGGAAATCACCTTAACCCGATCGATCGACACCCCGGCGATATGCGCCATGAATTGCGCCAGCGCCGCGCCGGTCTCCCGAGCATCGCCAATGGTGGCCGAGGTCGCAACGAAGCGCACCTGATCCGGCGTCACACCGAAGGCGTGCAGTACACGACGCATCAGCAGGGCGATCTCCGCGGCCTGAGAGCCGACGTAGGTATGCGCCTCATCCAGCACGACCCACCGCAGCTCGCCTTGGGATGCCTGCAGGATGGGGCGATCGTCCGCCCGAACCAGCAGGTACTCGAGCATGGTCGCGTTGGTGACCAGGATCGGTGGGGGCTCCCTACGCAGCAACACACGACTCCGGATTTCCTGCGGATGCTGGCTCTGTATATGTGCGGGTACTTCGTTGGGGGTATCGCCGTTATAGAGACAGAATCTTACCCGTCCATCAAAGCGCGAGGTCCAGGCCCGCAGCCGTTCACGTTGGCTGTTGATCAGCGCGTTGAGAGGGTAGAGAAAGAGCGCCTGGGTGCCGATCAGCGGGGGGGCATGATGGTGATTGGCAGGTAACTGACGCACCAGATGGTCGAGAATCGGGACCAGAAAACATTCAGTCTTGCCGGAGCTCGTTCCGCTGGTCACGACGACTGAGCGTGGTGGCTCCTGACTCAGGGCTTGCCAGGCATCGAGCTGATGTTTATGGGGTGACCAAGCTCTGTTGAATGCGGTGTCGATGTAGCCCTGTCCCGGCTGATCCATGGCCGCAACGAGCCTGGCATCAAGCAGTTGGCCTGCCAACTGGCCCATGGTGACCTGAGCTGGTTCCCAGTCGAAGAGCGCCTCGAAGACCGGATCAGCCAGAAAGCTGCCCTCGCTGCCCGGACCACGCTCGAAGCAGGCACGGAGATACTCGCGCAGCGGCCGGGAGCGCAAGCCCATCTGGCTGAGCACGGCGCGCGTCGCGCGCCGACCAAGCTCCGTGGAAAGGGATTGGAAATAGGTGGGTTGGGTCATTGTTCCTGCTCCCAATGGTTAGGATTATGCTCCATCAACCAGCCGATCATCCACGTCAAGGCCAAACGATAAGCCTCATCAAACCACTGCTTGTCAAAGGTACGCAAACTGGCGATCTCAAAGACCACACGCGCTGACGGTTTTAAACCATAGGCGCTAGCCATGGCCGCGGAGAATGGGGCATATCTCACTGGAGCCTGAAAGCCAACCCCATCAGGGATAACGGGCAGCAGAGGGATGACTTCCTGATGATTTTGAATTTCAAGGGCTAACCATGCCATTAGTCCATGCCCCTGCGGCCATTGATCTTGACCATGAATAGGCGCTTGGTAGGCATCAATAATCACTTCGCGCAAAAACTGCCTCCCACCTTCTTTCGCCGCCATTTGAAGCATGACTCCCTGCCCCACCGGAAAGTAGCCGTAAACCTCCCGGTAGGCCAACTCACGGATGACTTGTACGTGTGGATAACGTTCCTCCATGATTTGAAGTACCGCCTTAATCGAGCCCCAGACGAGTTCGGTGTGATTGGACAACTTGTCAAGCGCGGCATTCAAGCTATCGCGATGCCGACGGATCGCTTTCAGCCATGTCTGGATCGGCACCATGCGCCATGCAAAAGGAAGTTGCTCGAACAAGGCGAGCAGGTCAGGAACATCCACGGCGTCTTCTCTAAGCAGCGCCATCACCACCGCCTCGGGATCGGCGGCCAAGATTGGGAAGAGATCCAACGCGGAAGCCGGCAGATCGGAGAAGGCTTCGATCAGGTCAAGGACAAACTCCCAGTCAGGCAAGGAGGGGTCGTTACGCAGATGATTGACGATCTGCGTTAGGGCCTTCTGGCGCTGCGGGAAATCCTGTATCCGCAAGGCCGATGAAAGTAGGGGCGCAGCCGGCGCTACTGCGTTAGCCTCGGGTTCTTCGGCCAGCTGATCAGCGGCTTCCATTCGCACGACCATTGGACGAGTCCGGTTCCAGTCACCCTCGCGGGCGGTGATCATCCAGGGGCCCACGGCTAGACCCGCCCGATCGATCGCCCACCGGCCGGTTAGCTCACCATCCGTCAGTACGGGGTGTAATGGGAGTGGATCTGTCTCCGGCATCCACAGCGGGAACATGCTCAGGTTCATACGCGCCAAAGTGGCCTGATCGAGCTCTGCCGCGAATTGAATTGCAAGCTGTTCTGGTGGTTGGTCCGGCACCTGTTCTAATTTCAGGTCGTAACGCCTTATCCGGATGATTGGCCCAGCTCCGCCGCCTAAGCCCTCAACACTTAGTCTGACCTCGGCATGAAGCCTCTTGGATGCCGCAAGCATGGTCATTAGGTCGTCACGTAGCTGCAGCAGATCAAGCTCTCTCACACGGCCATTGGTACCCGCAACGGCGGGTATGGACACCCTTAACCAAGCTGCCTGAGCGACCTCTGGAGTGAGATCATCCGCATGGAGCTGCCCTGATAGCCAACAATGTCCAGCGTTTTGTGGCGAGATCACCCGGACGCGAACACCGCTCAGCCGGTCGCGTGTGACGATTGCCCGGTGCGGCAATATTTGGCCACTCGCGTCCAGGAAGCGCGCGCCACGGGCAGGAAAGGGCAGGGTCAGACATGACTCTGCTCCCTCGGCCCAGCGGAGCATGAGCGACACCGATTGGGGGGGCTGATCCCCGCAGGCGAGGTCGATGGCCACCTCCGCATTGGCGGCGGCATTGACCTGTTCCCAAGTGACTCCAGTTGGTGGGTCGAGGACACCGACCGCGGCCGCGGCGACCGCGAATTGCAGGCGACCCCCCCGTTCGGTCAATGGGGGGCCGTAACTAGTGCCCGGCCGGAAACTATTTTAATTATATTAAACAATATGTTACCCTAG
>CALMDH010000149.1:0-22807 GCA_937862735.1 uncultured Gammaproteobacteria bacterium | reverse complement strand
TCGATCTGCACGAAGAGCGGGACGCGCACCACGGCGCCGGTCTCCAGGGTCGCCGGCTTGCCGCCACCGCCGGAGGTATCGCCCTTGAGACCGGGGTCGGTCTCGACGATGCGCAGGATGACGAAGTTGGGCGGTTCCACCGACAGGGGGGCGCCGTTGTAGAGGGTGACCTGGCACATGTCCTCCTCCTTGATCCACTTGGCGGCATCCCCCACCGCCGCCGCGTCGGCGGTCAACTGCTCATAGCTTGCCGGGTCCATGAAGTGCCAGGTGTCGCCATCGTTGTAGAGATACTGCATCTGGGTATCATGCACATCCGCCGCCTCCACCGACTCGCCGGACTTGAAGGTGCGCTCAACCACGCGGCCGGTCTTGAGGTTGCGGATCCTGACGCGGTTGAAGGCCTGGCCCTTGCCGGGCTTGACGAACTCGTTCTCAATGATGGTGTATGGATCACCATCCAGCATGATCTTGAGGCCGCCGCGAAACTCGTTGGTGTTGTATGTCGCCATGTCAGTAACTCTTCGGATGGGGTCGGAACAAAACGGCTTATTATACCCAGACTCAGGGTCAGGTCCCTTGCCGCCCGACGTGTTGCCGGGGGAGGTCTGGCGGCAGGCATTGCGGACCGCCTTTACCCGTCCCGAGGAGCTGCTGACGTTTCTGGGCCTGGACCCGGGTCTTGCCGACCGGTCCGCGGCCCGCGCCTTCCCCTGCCTAGTACCCCGGGGCTTCGCCCGCCTCATGCGGCCGGGGGACCCGGCGGACCCCCTGTTGCGCCAGGTCCTGCCCCTGCGCGAGGAAGGTGAGGCCCATCCCGGCTATACCCAGGACCCGGTGGGTGATGCCCAGGCCCGCGGTGCCCCGGGCTTGTTGCGCAAGTACCGGGGCCGCGCCCTGCTGGTGGTCACCGGGGCCTGCGCCCTGCATTGCCGCTACTGCTTCCGCCGCCATTTTCCCTATGCCGCGGAGGCCCTGATCCATGACCACGAGCAAGAAGCCTTGGGGGCCCTGGCGCGGGACCCGGATCTCACCGAGGTCATCCTCAGCGGCGGCGATCCCCTGATGCTGGATGACGCGCGCCTAGCGGACCTTTTCCGTCAGGTCGGGACCCTGAGCCAGGTGCGTCGCCTGCGGTTGCACACCCGCCTGCCGGTGGTGCTCCCCTCCCGGATCAGCCCGCGGCTATGCGCCCTCCTTGCCGCCAGCCGCCTGCCCCTCGTCATCGTCATCCACGCCAATCACCCCCGGGAATTGAGCCCCGAGGTCATTGAAGCCCTGGCCGCCCTGAGGCGCACGGGGGCGACCCTGCTCAATCAGAGCGTCCTGTTGCGTGGGGTGAACGCCGATCCCGACTGCCTCATCGAGTTGAGCGAGGCCCTGTTCGCGGCCGGGGTGCTGCCCTATTACCTGCATCTGCTCGATCCCGTGGCGGGCGCGGCCCATTTCGCGGTCCCCGTCGCCGAAGCCCGGGAGATTCTCCTTCGCCTGCGGGCCGCCTTGCCCGGCTATCTGGTCCCCAAGCTGGTGCGGGAGGTGCCGGGGGCCCCCAGCAAACTGCCGCTGTTTGAGCCCTGACATCCCCGCGACCGCTCCGGTGGCGGCCGGCAGGCTTGAGCGGCGCTAGGTATAATTCCCCTACCTCCCACTAACCCCTGCCCGCCATGGAAAACGCCCCCGTGCCACCGAAGTTGTTGATCCTCTCCCCTCAGGAAGACGAGGCCCGGAGCATCCTCGCCGGTCTGCGGCAGGTGGGTCTGGAGGCCCAGGGTGACCATTGCCCGCGCCTGGAGGAACTGGCGACTCAAGTCGCCGCCGCCGTTCCCGACCTCTTGCTCTGCCTTCCTCGCCCCCCACACCTGGAACTGAACACCGCCCTGACGCGCTATCGGGACCTGAAGCAGGACCTGCCCCTGATCATCCTCACCGAGACCGGCGCGGACCAGGCCCAACTCCTCCAGGCCCGCCGGCTAGGGGCGCGGGACGCCTGCGACAAGGGGAATTTCCCCTGGATGGCGCTCCTGATCTCACGGGAATTCCATGACCTCCAGCAACGTCGGCTGGTCAGGGAGCTGCGGCAACGGGTAGAGGCGCTGGAGGAGACCTGTGGCAAGACGGGGAAGAAGGCCCCCAAGGGCCCCGGCAGTGCCAGCGCAGCCATTGGCGCCGTCCCGACGCGAGAGCGGGAGGATGAACGCCAATTCGCCCAACGCATCAACCGCGCCCTCGGCGGCGATTATTTCCAGCTCTTCTATCAACCCATCATCAGCCTGAAAGGGGATGGTGAGGAGCGTTACAACGTCTTCATCCGCCTGCGCGACGACCGCCAGGGGGTGCGCGAGGCCAAGGAGTTTCTCGCCGCCGCGGTCCAGTCCGGACGCATGGTCGCCATCGACCATTGGGTGATCGAACATGCCCTCCTGGCCCTGGCCGAACAGCGGCGCAACGACCGCCGGTTGAACTTTTTTATCAACCTGGCCGAGGAAACCGTGCGGGAGGCAGGATTCATCACCTGGCTCGATGGCCTCATCGCCCGTCACCAGTTGGCCGGGACTTGGCTCACCTTCCAGATCCTGGAGGAGCAGGTGCGCGCCAACGGGCCCTTGTACGCCCAATTCGCCCAGGACCTGGCCCAGCTTGGCTGCCATCTGGCCATCAACCGCTTCGGGGTCGCCCCCCACCCGGACCGGCTGCTCGCCGGCCTGGTCGCCGACTACGTCAAGCTCGATGCCCAACTGACCGCGGGTATCGCCGATGACGAGCGCAAGGAACAGCAGCTCACTCAGCTCGTCGGTCTCATCCACGCCCAGGGCAAGGCCAGTATCGCCACCAACATCGAGGATGCCCGCACCCTCAGCGTCCTGTGGACGGTGGGCGTGGATTTCGTCCAGGGGAATTTCCTGCAACGCCCGGCTCCCACCCTGGAACCGGTCCAATAGGCCAACCGCCCGGGCCCTGATCAGGGCGAACCGCGAGGTAAGGTCCGCGGCCGAGGCGCGTAGACCGCTACCAGGGCATGAAGGAGTTCATGAAGCCCATGGGCCGGCTGATACTGCGGTTCAGGTTGCCCATGTCGTAACTCATGGTCCCCGTGGTGTGGGTCATGAGGCGCAGGGACTGATTGAGGGCATCCATGGTGGCCAGCATGGGCCTGAGGGTTTCGACATCCGTCGCCATGGCCTCGACGCTGGACGCCATGGCGCGCACGCTGTTGCTCATCTGACTGACGTTGTCGGACATGGACTGCATGTTGCTGGCCAGCACCGTCATGTTACTGTCGATGCTGATGGCCATGTAATGGACATCCTTGGCCAGGCTGAACACCAGGTAAAAGCCATAGGCGGCGAGGATGATGAAGGCGAACATGGAGGGATAGACGATGAGCTCCCAGCGTTTGGCGCTGGTCTCGAAGGCATGGGAAAGGCGCTCGAAGGCAATGGCCTCCTGCTCGCCTACCTTGCCGGTGCCCATCTCCCCGGTCCGGGTTGGATCACTGCTTGGCGCCATGAATTTACCGCTGCTCATCGCCAGTCAGATGTGCGTCCGTTGGTCCCACGGCACCCAGATTCAGATCAACTCACCAGGTGCGGATACAGTGTCGCGGCCAGGGCGAAAAATTCCTTGGCGCCCTTGCCGCGCGGTTCCAGCTCGAAGACCGCCAACCCCTCGCTGAAGGATCGTCGGAAGACAGTGCGCGTCGCGATGCGGGGCTTGATGTACTTGATGCCCGGCAGGGAGACCAGGGCGGCCGCGGTCTCATTGGTCTCGCGGACACTGTGGTGGGTATCGCCGCGGTTGATGAAGCCCAGAATCTTGGGCGTATTGTGCGGGACCGTGGACTCGACCAGATGGATGAAGCGCTGGGTGGACCAGATATCGGCCTGGGACGGGGGGACCGGAACCACCACCCGGTCACAGAGCTTCAGGGCCAGGCGCAGGGCATCCATGTCCGCCGTGCCGATGTCGATCAGGGTTTCATCGGCGCTGGCCAGGAGATCGGGCGCCAGACCCACCTTGCCCTTCACCTTGAGTTTCGGCGAGAAACCCTCTTCCAGGCGCACATCCACGACATCCGTCAGGGTGGCCTGGGGATCGGCATCCACCAATTGGACCTTGACCTCCGCCATGGCCAGCCACACGGCCAGATTGAAGGACAGGGTGCTCTTGCCCGAGCCCCCCTTGAGGCTACCGATAACCGTGATCATGGCATTCGCCTGGCCTGGGTGGGAAAAGGCGCGCCACCTGGTGGCGGCACGCCCGGGGTGTGGTGATCAGGGCCGGGGGGCCGGGGCCTGGGGCGCTCCCGCCGGCCCGCCCTGGGGCATCTCCATGCGGTTATAGCCCGCCGGAATGGTGAAAAGCTCCGCGGCCTGAGGCCCGACGCTGATATTGATGAGTTCGCTGACGATGCCACCGGGATATTCCTGTTTGATGGCCATCCGCAACTCCGGGTCATACCATTCCGTGGTCTTCATGGACTTACCGTCGGGACCCGTCATCTGGATTTCCCACTTTTCGGTCTTGCGCCCCGCCAGATCCTCCTGACCCAGGAAGGCCCGCTCCACCTTCGCCCCATCCGCCATGGTCTGGCGCAGGGTGAAGGCGGGGCCGCGCTCCTTGTCGATCCATTGCGTCAGGGTTGCGGACTGGCCCTGTTGGCTGACGGTGATGTCCCACACCAGGGCGGGACGTCCGGCGACCCGCTCCTCACCCTTCGCCTTGCAACTCAGGCCTGGCAGACCCCCGCAGGGATCCTGGGCGGTGGGCTTGGGCGGTAGCTTGCCATCCGGCCCCAGGGTGGAACGTTCCAGGTAACTTTTGCGCTCCGGAAAGAGGATCCATTCCAGGCCCCGCTGTTCATCACCGATCCGGACCATGGTCTGCCCCTGGTGGACGGCTTCGGTGCGCATCTTGGCCTCACCTTTGACGATCTTGCCCACGGTGGTCTTACCGTCGGGACCCCTTTGGACCATCTCGGCGGAAAACTGCGCGTCCGCCAGGGCCAGGGGCGCCGCCAGGAGGGCGGCGAGTCCGAGCGTCAGGGCGCGGCGGGTCAGGGGCCAGGGCTGATTCATGGGGATACTCCTCTCGTTGGAATAATTCCGGGCGGGGGACGGGGCCCCGCGCCCTCTGTCAGCGCCTGATTCTACGCAAGATACGTGACCCAGGCACAAGGAAATTTGGCGTGAAAGTTACGGGAAAGACTTTTCATTTTCAGGGGTGTGGCCTGCCGCCCCATGACAGCTGGCATGAACCACGCCAGGGGAGCCAGTCCTCCGCGGGGGTGTGGCAGGCCTCACTTATAAGGGTCAGCGCCGCCCCCTGCCGTAATAGCGATCGAACCAATTCTCCGCGTCCACGTCCTGGCGCGTTGAGTTTTCAACGGGTTCCGGGGGATTGGCCTGGCCAGGAGGACCCCAGGAACTGCCCCATGGCGGGCCAAAGGGCCCAAGGGGTTGGCCATGGCCCGGCAAGGGCGCGGGCGAGACGCCTTGGGGGGCCTCGCTCAGGGGCCGCCAGACGGAGGCGGGTTCATGTCGCTGACGTTCCTGCGCGGTCAGGGGCCGAAACCGGTGATCCCCTGGCACTTCGGGATCCCCGGCGACCGGGGGCTTGTCCCCGCGAAAGCGGTATTGTTTGGCCTGAACGCCTCCCGCGCCATCAGGTGGCGGGTAGCGGGTGGGGTCATCGCCGCTCCCCCACCGCTGGCTGGACCCACCAGTGACGGGGGCCTGTTGCAGGGCGTCGTACAAACTCGGGGCATACTGGGCCATCGCCCGTGCCCCCCCGGGAAGTAAGGACGAGGAGGCCCCGGGACGCTCAGGGCGTATCACCGGCAGGTCGGCGTAACCCCAAGCCCCCTCCCGGGGGGTAAGCTCCGAGACCTGGTCAACCGGGTAGGCATGCACGCGCCCCGCAAGGGACCAGAGCGTCACCAGGGGGACCAGGACCAACCACAGGGCCTTCTTCACATGCCTCCGTCTGGGCCCCTATCAGGCCCGGTTATTCCCTGCCGTGAGCGAGGGCCTAGTCGTACCCAGGGCCATCGTCCGCATCCGTCTTGAGACGGATACCGCGTCGCGGGGCCTTTTTCTGAATCAGTGCCGCGGCCGGCATCGCCGGCTTTTTACGCCCCCCAGCGGCGGCCGCGGCCTGGATGCCCTTCGCCGCCTCCGGGGCGGTGGCGGCCGGGCTGGCGCTGACCGGTTCCGGTTTGGCTCCCGCCACCGGCAATGCCGCAGTGGATTGAACCGTCGGGGTAGCGCTTGCCTCCGCGACAGGTGTCACCTCCCGGGGCATGGCGGTCTGGACGCCTGCCTGATCCCGGGTTGCTCCAACCTCCACTTCCGGCGAGGGAGTGGTAGAAGGGGAGGGAGTCGGCTCGGGAGGGGAAGCCGACGCGGGCCTGGCAGTCGCCTCACGGACGGCGTCGGCACCTTCGGGCGCCCCGCTCCCGGCAGGCGTTACCGGTCCCGCCAGGTCCTGACTTCCAGTCTCCCCCGCGGCGGGCGTGGCGCCGGGGGTAGCGCCTGTAACGGGTCCCGTCGCCGCGGTTTGATCCGGCGCGGGGGGGGTAGCAGGCGCCGGTGGCGCGGAGGGACTAGGACCGGCTTCACTCCCGCCACCGCCCGCCGGAGACGGGGGAGGAGGTGTGGTGGGCGGGGCTGGCGGCGGAGAGGCCGGGGGGACCTTGGGGTATCTTTTCTTGGGTTTAAAGAGGCCTTTGACCAGGTCGATGATCAGCAGCAGGATGCCCCGCACCAGATAGAAGGCCATGGAGATCACCTCCACCAGCCCCATCCACAGCCGCAGGATCAGTCCGGGTTTGCTTCCGCCCTTTCCGGGGCTGGCGGGCGCGGCAACGGCACCGCCATGACCGTTGCCGTTACCGTTGGCGCAGGGCACATGGACCCCGGGCGCGGCCGTCGCCGCCGCTACCTCGCAGATATCCTTGCTGGCGGCGACGCAGCCCAAGGGGATGACGATCAGGGTCAGCACGGTGGACACCAGCACCCCGGAGGCCAGGGAGATGGCCATGCCCTGGAAGATGGGATCGGTGAAGATGACGCTGGAACCCGCCACCAGGGCCAGGGCCGTGATCAGGATGGGCCGGGTACGCGTCTTGCAGGCGCGAATCACCGCCTCGGCCACCGGCACCCCTTTCTGCACCTCGTGGATGGAGAAGTCCACCAGCAGGATGGAGTTACGCACGATGATGCCGGCCAGGGCAATCCAGCCGATCATGGAGGTGGCCGTGAACTCCCCGCCTAGGCCAAAGCTGAACATGGCGCAGTGCGCCGGGATGATGCCAAGCAGGGTCAGAGGGATCGGCGCCATGATGACCAGGGGGATACGGAAGTTACCAAACTCCCAGACCACCAGGATGTAGATCAGCACCAGGGCCACGGCGAAGGCCGCCCCCATGTCGCGGAAGGTCTCGTAGGTGACGGTCCACTCCCCGGTCCACTCCCAGGACGACACCCGGTCGCTGGGCGGGGCGTCGGTCCAGTAACCCTGAGGCACCACCCCGTCCGGGGCCTGATAGCCGGTCTCATCCAGCACGTCCTGAATCTGGAAGATGCCATAGATCGGGGCCGCCAGACGGCCACCGACATCCGCCGTCACGTACTCGATGGCGCGCAGATCCTTGCGATAGATGATGTCCTCCTCGGGCACCCGCTGGAAGCGGCCCAGTTCCCGCAGCGGCAGGGTCACGCCGGCGGCCGACTGGATGGGCAGGTCACCGAGGCGCTCGATGTCCGAACGGGCCGAGAGGGGCACCTGCATGACGATCTTCATTGGCTCGTGGCCCGCCTGCTCCTTGACGTCGCCCATCGGCGCCCCCCCCAGGGCCATGGCCAGATTGCGGTTGATGGCATCGACGGAGATCCCGGCGCGCACCGCCTTTTCGGTATCGACATCGAAACGCCAGTAGTCGAAGGACTCCCGCAGTAGGTTATCCACGTCCACCAGGCTCGGGGCCTTGGCGAAGACCTCGGTCATGTCGCGGGCAAACTGACGCCGAACTTCCGGGGAGGGACCGTGGATCTCCGCCACCACGGACTGGAGCACCGGCGGTCCGGGGGGCATCTCGACCACGGCGATCTTGGCGCCGGTACCAGCGACCAGTTTGGCCAGGGCCTCGCGGGCCTCCACGGCCAGTTGATGGCTGGTGCGCTTGCGCTGCTTCTTGTGCAGGAGCTGGACCTGCAACTCCCCCTGCCAGGGATCGGAGCGCAGATAGTAATGGCGCACCATGCCGTTGAAGTCGAAGGGTCGCGCCGTGCCGGCATAGAGCTGGATGGCGGTGATCTCCGGCTGCAGGGCCCGGAGCTTCTCGGCCATGCGATGGGCCAGATTGGCGGTCACCGGCAGGGCCGTCCCCTCCGGCATGTCGATCACCACCGAATACTCGGGCTTGTTGTCCAGGGGCAGCATCTTGACCGCCACCCACTTGAAGTAGAAGAAGCTCAGCGTGAAGGCGAAGGTGCCCCACAGCACCAGTTTGAACAGGGCGCGCTTGCCCTTGCTCTCGATCAGGGGCACCAGCAGCCGGCGGTAGATCTTTTCGAGCTTTTCCGCCTCCTTGTGCTCGCGCTTCTCCGCGGTCTCCAGGTAGTGCATGGAGGGCCGCAGCCATTTGGAGATGGCCAGGTAGGGGGTGAAGACGAAGGCGGCGAAGAGGGAGATGAACATGGCCGCCGAGCCCAGGGCCGGGATCGGCTGCATGTAGGGACCCATCATGCCGGAGACGAAGCCCATGGGCAGCAGGGCGGCGATGACGGTGAAGGTAGCGAGGATGGTGGGGTTTCCGACCTCCGCCACGGCCTCCACGGCGATATCGTCACCGGTGTGGCCCTCCTCCAGCCAGCGGCGGTAGATGTTCTCCACCACCACGATGGCGTCATCCACCAGGATGCCGATGGAGAAGATTAGGGCGAAGAGGCTCACCCGGTCGATGGTGTAGTCCCAGACCCAGGCGACAAAGATGGTCATCAGCAGGACCACGGGAATGACCAGCATGACGACGATGGCGGGGCGCAGGGCCCGGAAGGCCGCCCAGACCAGCAGGAAGACCCAGCCCGTGGCGATGAAGAGCTTGAGGATCAGTTCGCTGACCTTGTCGTCCGCCGTCTCGCCGTAGTTGCGGGTGATGCTGACCTCGATGTTGTGGGGGATGCGCGACCCCTTGAGTTCCTCGACCTTGTCGATGAGGGCGTTGGCGACACTGACGCCGTTGGTCAGTTCCTTCTTGGCCACGGCGATGGTGACGCCCGGCACCCCATCGGCCTTGAGCCCCTCGGGGCCCGCAGGGCCGGTGTAATAGGCGACCAGTTGGGTTGCGTCCTCCGGGCCTTGGGAGACGATCGCCACGTCACGGACATAGATCGGCTGCCCATGGTGGGTACCCACCACCAGGCGACTGATATCGTCCATGCCCTTGAGGAAGGCGCCGGTGGAGACGGAGAAGTGAGTGCCACTGGCCTCCACCCCGCCGGCGTAGGTTTCGGCGTTCGCGGTCTGGATCGTCTGGGCGACCTGGTCCAGGCTGATCTGGTAGCCAGCCAGCCGTTCGGGCTGGACATCGACCGTTACTTGCTCGCGGCGGCCGCCGACGATGAAGGCATTGGCGGTATCCTTGACCTCCTTGAGGGCCTGAAGCACGTCCTGGGCCAATAGCCGCAACTGACCGTCGTCCACATCCGGCAGCCCGTCGCCATCGGAGTCCTTGGACCAGAGGGTCAGGGTGACGATCGGCACATCGTCGATACCCTTGCTCTTGACCAGGGGTGGCATGACCCCGGGGGGAATCTTGTCCATGTTCGAGGCCAACTTGTCGTTGACCTTGACCAGAGAGGGGCCCATCTCCTCGCCCACGTCGAACTGGACGGTGACCATGCCGCCATTGCGCTGGGAGGCGGAATAGACATGCTTGACGCCCGGGATCTCGCTCATGATCCGTTCGAGGGGCTGCATCGCCAGGTTGGAGACCTGCTGGGCCGAGGCGCCGGGGTACTGCACCATGATGTCGATCATGGGCACCGAGATCTGGGGGTCTTCCTGCCGCGGCGTCATGACCAGGCCCAGCAGGCCCATCATGAGCATAGCGACATAGAAGAGGGGGGACAGCGGGGAGCGGAGGAAAAAGCGCGCGGTGCGCCCGGCAATGCCGAGACTCTCGTCCGTCAACCTGGGAGCGCCCTCGGAGTGGGTCAGGGTCTCGTCGTGATTCATGGCTTAGCTACACCATTGAGAGCTGGCCGTGAGGCACCTGGGCAGGCTGGGCCGAGATGCCCCCGGAGGAAAGGCGCGCGCCGGTGGAAACCGGCGCTTGCTGCTGATGGACCTGGATGAGCGGGACCTAGCGACCGGGGCCGGGACCGGGACCGGGGGCCGCGCCACTTGACCAGCCGGCGGCCACGCCGGGGGGAGGATCGCCCAGAATCCGCTCACCGGGACGCAACCCACTGAGCACGTTCACCATGCCGTCGGGCTGGCGCTCGCCGAGGCGGACCAGGCGCAGGTTGGGCCGCCCCTGATCGTCGAGGACGTAGACCCCGGGCAAACTACCGTTGTAGCGGATCGCCGAGGCCGGGATCACGGGGTTGCCGCGTTCGGTAGCGCTGAAGTCCGGCACCATGACGCGGACGTACATCCCCGGCTCGGACACGCCCTGAGGCAGATCCAGCTTGACCTTGACGGTGTGACGCTGCGCATCGGCCATGGGGAAGATCTGGGCCACCCGGACCGGTACCCGCTCATGGGTGACATCCAGCTCGGCGTTGATCATCATGCCCTCGCGCAGGCCGGGGCGCAGCCGGGAGGGGACATCGATGTCGACCTGGAGATATTCCACGTCGGCAAAGGTGAGCAGCGGCTGACCAGGCTGCATGGTGTCGCCCACCTCGATGCTCTTCCTGACGATCACCCCATCGAAGGGGGCAATGCTGCGGGCATCGCGCAACTTGGAATCGAGGGCCTGCAGATCCGCCTGCAAGGCCATGAGGGCGCTGCGGGCCTGCTCGATCTGGGTACCGGAGGCGTAGAGGTCCGCCGAGAGCTCAGCCCCCTCGGACCTTTCCCCCATGAAACTCTCCATGGGCCGGGTGAACATCTGGTCGAAGAGGTTGGGTACCGCCATGCCCCCCGGCGGGGTCTTGGAACGGGGGGAGTAGATCTCGCGGCTATATTGCATGCCGGCATTGCGGAGCTGGGCGTCGGCGGAGGCCATCTGCGCCAGCAAGGCGCGACGCTTGGCCAGCAGCTCGGCATCATCCAGGGCCACCAGGAGATCACCCTTCTTGAACTTGTCGCCCTCGATACCGGCCAGGTAGGTGACGCGGCCGGGCAACTGGGCGGCGAGGGTCACCTCCTTATAAGGGATAACGGTACCGCCAATCGACAGGGTGGGGGCACCCTCCGCTTGCCGGACGACGAACTCACCCGGGCCCTGGGGCATCGGGGCGCCTGGGTAGGGAACGGGCTGAGCAACCGCCACCAGGGAGGCCGTGGCCAACCAGGTCACCGTCAAGAGCCCCCTCGTCAATGGGTTAACCTTAAGCTTAGCCATGCGATATTCAACCTATTCTAATCGGGTACAGCAAGCGATGGACATGCCATCGGCAAACGCCATGAATCTCGTCGATGGGCCCCGCCAGGAACCCCGGGGCGGGCCGGAAACGAGCGCCCTTGGCCAAGGGCCTTTAGCGGAGGCTAGTGTAGTTATCGTCGGTAATGGAGCTATCAAACATTATGCCGAATTTCTCCGCAAGCTTCAACACCCTCCGGATATTATTACTGTTAAATCAGAAGCCTAATGCCGCAGTCACGGGCAGCGAGGCCAGCGGCCCTTTTTGATTGGCGTCCCTCGGTCCCTGGGTTTAACATCCGCTTAAATAACAACCCAGAGGAAATCCCGCCATGTCCCCCGCGCTGGATGCCGTCGATCAGCGGCTCAAGAGTCTCGAGGCCCACCTCGCCCAGGAAAATCCGGTCCTCCTCAGTACCGTGCAGAGCTTCCGCGCCCTGGACAAGGTTGCTCACGCCATGGGCATGCTCGCGCCCGATCAATCCTACGCGAACCAGATCCCCTGGTGGCCCCTGATCTCGGTATTGGGCACCTTTTCGGCTGGCAAGTCGACCTTTATCAACCATTTTCTGGGCTACAAGATCCAGCGCAGCGGCAACCAGGCGGTCGACGATCGGTTCACCGTCATCTGCTATGCGCGCGAGGCCACCCCCCACGCCCTTCCCGGCATCGCCTTGGACTCGGACCCGCGCTTCCCACTCTATAACATTTCCCAGGACATCGAGCAGGTGGCGACGGGCGAGGGGCGTCGCATCGACACCTACCTGCAACTCAAGACCTGTCCCAGCGAGGCCCTGCGCGGCAAGATCCTCATCGACTCCCCCGGTTTCGATGCCGACGCCCAGCGCACCGCGACCCTGCGGATCACCAATCACATCATCGACCTCTCCGACCTGGTGCTGGTGTTCTTCGATGCCCGCCACCCCGAGCCGGGGGCCATGCGCGATACCCTCAAGCACCTGGTGGGCGAGACCATCGGTCGCCCGGACGCTGGCAAGTTCCTCTACATCCTCAACCAACTGGACACGACGGCCCGCGAGGACAACCCGGAGGACGTCGTCGCCGCCTGGCAGCGCGCCCTGGGGGAGGAAGGCCTCACTGCCGGCCGTTTCTTCACCATTTACAACCCCGACGCCGCCGTGCCCATCGAGGACGAGGGCAAACGCAAGCGGTTCGAGGCCAAGCGCGACGCCGACCTGGCCGAGATCCACGGCCGGATGCGGGAGGTCGAGATCGAGCGCGCCTACCGCATCGTCGCCGCCCTGGACAAGACCGCGAAGGACATCGCCGAAAAAGGGGTGCCCTTCCTGACCCGGGCCCTGCAACGGTGGCGTCAGCGCACCCTCTGGGGCGACGGCATCGCCCTCGGCCTGCTACTCATCCTCTCCCTGGCCGGCACCATCCAGATCGGCTACTGGAGCGACCCCAGCGCCCAACCCGGCTGGGTCTCGACCCTCATCAGCCTGTCCCTGGACCTGGTCTTCCTGGCGGTGCTGCTCGCCATCGCCGCCGGGATCCACTTTGGTATCCGCCACCTGGCCGCCCTGAGCCTGCTCAAGTCCCTCCGCTCCGAGGCCGAGACCCTGGGCATCCGGGGCGACCTGATGGCCGCCTTCGAGCGTAGCACCAAGCCCTGGCGCACCCTGCTGACCACCAGCCCCACCGGCTGGACCGGTGCCGCCAAGCGGCGCCTGGCCCAGATTCGGGAGGAGGCCAACCTCTATGTCCAGACCCTCAACGACCGCTTTACCAACCCGTCCGGTGAGCAGACCAAGGGTGCGACCGAGCTGACATCAGCACCACCCACGACCGCCGGGGGTCAGACCGCGGCCACTGCTGGCGACTGACCCCAGCCCCAGGGACCCCGAGATCACCCATGTCCAATCCCCTCGCCATCGCCATCCCGCCAGTTCAGGTCCCCAAGCACCCGGTCTGGCCGCACCTCGCCCCCGAGGATAAGACGGCGCTGAAGGCCCGGATCAAGGCGCTGCTGGCGGAGCGGGATGCCGTCCTGGTCGCCCACTACTACACGGATGGCGACCTCCAGGAACTGGCGGAGGAGACGGGGGGGCATGTCGCCGATTCCCTGGAGATGGCCCGCTTTGGCAGCGAGAGTCCGGCCAGCACCCTGGTGGTCTGCGGCGTCCGCTTCATGGGTGAGACCGCCAAGATTCTCAACCCGGAAAAGCGCGTCCTCATGCCGGACCTGGCGGCCACCTGCTCCCTGGATGAAAGCTGTCCGGCGGACCTGTTCGGGGCCTTTTGCGACCAGCACCCGGACCACGTGGTGGTCGTTTATGCCAACACCTCGGCGGCGGTCAAGGCCCGCGCGGACTGGGTGGTGACCTCCAGTATCGCCTTGCCCGTCGTCGAACACCTTCATGCCCAGGGCCGGCAAATCCTCTGGGCGCCTGACAAACACCTGGGTCATTACGTGGAACGGGTGACCGGAGCGGAGATGCTGCTCTGGCCCGGCGCCTGCGTCGTCCATGAGGAATTCAAGGGCTTCGCCCTCGACCGGGTGCGGCGCCTGCACCCCCAGGCCGCCGTCCTGGTTCATCCCGAATCACCCGACGAGGTGGTCGATCAGGCCGACGTGGTCGGCTCCACCACCCAGCTCATCAAGGCGGTGTTGGAGATGCCCAACCCGGAGTTCATCGTCGCCACCGACGAGGGCATCTTCTGGAAGATGCACCAGTTGGCCCCGAACAAGAGGCTCATCGCCGCCCCCACCGCCGGTGCCGGCGCCACCTGCGAAAGCTGCGCTCACTGCCCCTGGATGGCCATGAACGCCCTGCAAAATCTGGAGCAGGCCCTGATCCACGGCGCCCCGGAGATCCACATCGACCCGGCGATCCGGGAGCGGGCGCGCCTGCCCATCCAGCGCATGCTTGACTTCGCCCGGGAGCGTGGCATTGGCGGCCGCAAGACCCGCGGCTAGGCTGGTCTCGCCCCACCGCCCCCGCGACGCGCGACGAAACGAAAACTGCCTGGTGATGGGCCTCACTGAGGTGACAAAGCCGCCCTCGATCACTTAACATCGTAGCGAATCATAAGAATCAGACTGGCGGCCGCCTCACCAGCTTTTGGACACCGTCCGGGCCAGCCAGTCGACCCCCTTCCCACCCAAGAGAGGACTGCCATGGCCAAGACTGAGGGTACCTCCCGCAAGAAAATTGTTATTGTCTCCCTCATCATCTTCGCGGCGGGCGTCGTCTTCGCCGGACTCTTCAACGTCGGCCTGGCCTACACCAATACCACCGAGTTCTGTACCTCCTGCCACTCCATGAAGACCAACCTGGAGGAGTTGCAGCAGAGCACCCATTGGCTTAATCCCTCCGGCGTCCATGCCGGCTGCGCCGATTGTCACGTCCCCGAGCCCTTCGTGCCGAAGATGGTCGCCAAGATCATCGCCGCCAAGGATGTCTATCACGAGATCATCGGCACCATCGACACCCCCGAGAAATACGAGGCCCATCGTTGGGACATGGCCAGCCGGGTCTGGGCCAAGATGAAGGCGACGGACTCCCGTGAATGCCGCTCCTGCCACGAATACGCCCACATGGCCCTGGATGCCCAGGACCGTTCAGCCCGCAATCGCCATAGCAATGCCCCTGACAAGGGCGACACCTGTATCGACTGCCACAAGGGTATCGTCCACACCCTGCCGGATGAGCCCGAGGAGCCAGACGCGGGTACGGCCCAGACCCAGGCCGACATGGCCGCCGATGCCAAATCCAAGACCGAATGATCGCCGGATCATCCCACTGGCCTGAACGCCACGAGGCGCCGCCGACATGACCACCCGACAAATCATCACCCTGCCCCTGCTCCTGGCGCTCAGCACCCCCTTGCCCCTGCTGGCAGCGGATTCCCTGGGCAAGGACATGCGTAACGCCGCCGCCGTGGGTAACACCGAGGAGGTGATGCGCCATCTCGACGCCGGCGTCCCCGTCGATGCCCCCAACGAGTTTGGCAAGACCGCCCTGATGATGGCCGTGGAGGGCGACAATCTGGAAACCGTCGCTCTGCTCCTGGCCCGGGGCGCCAACGTCAATGCCCGGGCCTCGGGCAATTGCACGGCCCTGACCTTCGCCGCGGAGAACGGTCACATCGGCATCACCGCCCTGCTCATCGAACGTGGCGCCAACCTCCACGATCGCACCCGCGGTGGCTGGGATGCCCTGATGATCGCCTCCCGTTACGGCATCACTGACATGGTGGAGCAGTTGTTGTTCAAGGGCGCCGATCCCAAGGCCTCCGATAAGGAACACCGTACCGCCATGATGGACGCCGCCGCCCGGGGGCATGCCGCGGTGGTCAAGCTCCTGGTCGAGGCCGGCGCCGAACTGGAGGCCCGGGACAAGGAAGGCGCCACCGCACTGATCCTGGCGGCGGGGGCCGGCCAGACGGATAGCGTCGCCACCCTGCTCGCCAAGGGCGCCAACGTGAATGCCCAGGACAAGACGGGTGGCACCCCCCTCATCTGGGCCATCGGCGCGGGGCGAACCGATGTCCTCGAACTGCTGCTAGCGGCTGGGGCCAATCCCAACCTGGCGGACGCCGACGGCGTGACCCCCTTGATGGAGGCCATCAGCACCGGCCACGGTGAGTTCATCACCCCCCTGCTGACCTACGGGGCCGATGTATCGCTCAAGGACCGGAAGGGGCGCACCGCGGGTGACATCGCCAAACAGAAAGGCAATCAGGACGCCATCGTCCTGCTGTCCAAACCTTGAATGTCTGAGCGGCCGGCGTATGATGCCTCTGCTGGCCGCGCACCAAGCCTATGCGAGGGGAGCGCCGCGTGGCGTTTCACGCATGACGGAGGCCCGGCTCTCCGTGTTCCCACTGAAACCTGTTTGTCCAAAGGAGGAAACATGGCCAAGAAACTCATGAAGCTGGCCTTGCTCGCGAGCGCCGTCTCGATCGGTCTGGCGACGACCGCGTTCGCCGCCAAAGAAGAAGCCAAGCCCGCCGCTGCCCCCGCCGCCCCCGCCGCCGCTCCAGCGGCCGCCCCCGTGGAACTGGTATCCGGCGCCAGTGCCCGCATGCTCGCCGAGACCTGCGCCGGCTGCCACGGTACCGATGGCGTCAGCGGTGGACCCGCTACGCCCTCCATCGCTGGCCTGCATGGCGAGTATTTCGTGGAGGTGATGAAGGGCTACCGTGATGGTACCGCCTTTGCCACCATCATGAACCGTATCGCCAAGGGCTATACGGACGAAGAGTTGAGTAAGCTGGCTAGCTTCTTCGCCGGGCAGAAGTTCGTCCCCGCCGACCAGAAATTCGATCAGAAACTGGCGGATGCTGGAGCCAAGATTCACGACAAGTGGTGCGAGAAGTGTCATGCCGAGGGCGGCAAGATCATCGCCGACGAGGAATACTACATCCTGGCTGGTCAGTGGACGCCTTACCTGAAGTACACCCTGGAGGACTTCAAGGCTGGCACGCGCGAAATGCCTAAGAAGATGAAGGAAAAATTCGATGGCATGATGAAGAAGGAAGGTGATAAGGGCGTTGACGCCATCCTCGCTTACTACGCCAGCCAGAAATAAGGATTGAGGAGGTTACAGAGCATGAAAATGAATCGTCGCGATTTCGTTAAGGCCACTGGCACGGCTGCGGCCGTGGCCATGATCGGTTTCCCGCACATCGCCCGGGCCAACACCCAAAAGGTGGTGGTCGTTGGCGGTGGTACCGCCGGCGCCACGGCGGCCAAGTATATCAAGCGTCTGGATAAGGATATCGACGTAACCATCGTGGAGCCGAACAAGACCTACTTCACGTGCTACTTCAGCAACGAGGTCATCGCCGGCGAGCGTGACATGAAGTCCCTTGAAGTCGGTTACGGCGACCTGGAAAAGATGGGCATCAAGGTGGTCTTCGATTCCGCCGAGGCCATCGATGGCGCCGCCAAGACCGTGAAGACCAAGGGCGGTCAGTCCCTGTCCTTCGATCGTTGCGTCGTGTCCCCGGGCGTGGATTTCCTCTACGACAAGATCGAGGGCTATTCCGCCGAGGCCGCCGAGAAACTGCCCCATGCCTGGAAGGCCGGGCCTCAGACCACTCTGCTGCAAAAACAGCTCACCGACATGAAGGACGGCGGCGTCGTTGCCATTCTCGCCCCACCCAACCCCTTCCGCTGCCCCCCCGGGCCCTATGAGCGTGCCAGCCTCATCGCCCACTACCTGCAAAAGCACAAACCCAAGTCCAAGGTCATCATCATAGATTCCAAGGGCAAGTTCTCCAAACAGGCGCTTTTCATCCAGGGCTGGAAGAAATTCTATGGTTTCGAAACGGACAAAGCCCTGATCGAGTGGCGCCCGGACCCGGATGGCAAGCTCCCGCGTGTGGACGTGAATGCCATGACAGTGACCTACGGGTCCATGGATGACGAACTCAAGGCGGATGTCATCAACGTCATTCCACCCCAACGGGCCGGCAAGATCGCCGTTGACTCCGGGCTGACCGACGACAGCGGCTGGTGCCCGGTGGATGGCCGCAGCTTCGAGTCCAAGAAGGTGCCTGGCGTCCATGTCATTGGTGATGCCTGCATCGCTGGCGCCATGCCCAAATCCGGTTATGCCGCCAATAGCCAGGCCAAGGTCTGCGCCGCCGCGATCGTCGCCCTGCTCAATGAGGGTGAGGTAGGCGTGCCGTCCTTCGTCAACACCTGCTACTCGCTGATTTCCCCAGACTGGGCCATCTCCGTGGCGGGTATCTACAAGCTGGGCGCCGATGGCAAGATTGCCGAGGTTCCCGGCTCCGGTGGCGTGACGCCCATGGATGCCTCTCCGGAAGCCCATGCGCGTGAAGTCCAGTATGCCTATAGCTGGTACACCAATATCGTCAACGACATCTTCAAGTAACAAAAAGAAGGACGCGCCCTGCTGGGCGCGCCGTCGCGACCTTGAGGGGCCTTCGGGCCCCTTTTTATTGGGTCCACCCTCGCTCATATTTTGGTCAACTCCTGAAGCTCAGACTATCACGCCTTCGGGCTTACGCGGTTTCGGCCAGGGTTTACGGTCTGAATGGGAGGTGGTACTAGGGTGGGTTGCGAATCAGCCACATGAAGACGATCTTCATGCCTTGTGGCACCGACTTGCGGCACCCCCCACCAGACGCAGCCAACGCGAGGAACCCAACATGGAGATGGTTTAGACACTCATGAAGACCGACAACCTTATCAAGCGATTAGTGCCTGACCGTGAAAAGGCTGAGCCCAGTTATCTGCAACTTAAGGAAACGCTGGTACAACTCATCGAAGGCGGCGAGATCACGGAGGGACAGAGTCTGCCATCGGAGCGGGTACTGGCAGAGCGTTTGCAACTCAGCCGCACCACGGTGCGGCGCGCCTATAACGAGCTGCGCGCCAAGAATTATCTGACGACTCACGGGCGAGCAGGGGTAGCCGTCAAGACACCGCCGCGATTGACGCCCAGTTTGGGCCGGCTGAAAGGCTTTACCGAGGAGATGCGGGAGATGGGCATGACACCCTCCTCCCGCTTGCTGGTGCGCAACATCGTGACTGACCGCACCATCTCTTCACTGTTTGGACGGCCAACTACCGCGCGATTCCTCTACCTAGTCCGGCTTAGGCTGGGTGATGGGGTGCCGCTCTCTCGCGAGGTAGCCTGGTATGATTTGACTGCGGCGCCCGAGTTGGCCGATTGGGATGTAGAGGGTTCGGCCTATCATTTTTTATTCGAGCATTGTGGAATTGCCCTTACCCATGGCGAACAGACGGTTGAGGCGGTCATGAGTTCCACCATCGAGACCACCGCCTTCGGGCTAGCGGAGCCGGTTCCCTGCCTGCTCATGAAACGCAAGACTTACAGCGCGGCGCGGTTGATGATCGAATATGTGGAAGGAACCTTTCGCGGCGATGTCTATGCTTACCGCTTATCCCTCAACCTGGGATAGCAGCAGCAAGGAAAGCCTCCAGATCGGGAGGATGAGGCAATCCATCCAAAATGCCTTCCCGGGCCGCGATCAGCGCCCCACAGGCATTGCCAATCTCCAACGCCTTACCCAGGTCGAGTCCACGCAGCAGGGCCCAAACCAATCCGCTGCCAAAAGCGTCTCCCGCCCCGGTGGCGTCAACCTGATGAATGTTATAGGCGGGTCGACACCAGGCCTTACCTTCCTGATCAAGGGCGACGCTGCCCTGATCACCCAGCGTTATTACCAGCATGACACCACCCCAGCCCAGTTGCCGGGCCAGGGATGGCAGTTGCGCGACCCATTCCTCACGCGTCAGATCGGCGAGCGGTGACCGAGCAAACAGCTGAGCGGCCTCAGTGGCATTGACCACCAGGACGTCGGTCAAGGCAAGTATGCGTTCGTCGAGTCGGCGCCAAGGTGAAGGGTTAAGACAGGTGCGCTTGCCCAACCGGCGCGCCCAGGTGAAGGCCCGCAGTACCACGGGGTCCAGACTCTCGAATTGGGCCAGCACCCAATCCGCCGCGGCTATGAGGCCGAATGCCTCGTCCACATGGTCCTTGGTCAGCAGGGCATTGGCTCCGGGATGGACGACCAGGAAATTGCTGCCATCGGCGGCGATGAAGCCTACCCCGAAACCGGAGGTCCGACCAAGCATCAGGACCCGATGGATGCCCACACCCTCCCGTGCCAGATATTCCTTCACCGCGGCACCCGCGCCATCAGCGCCCACCGCCATGAGCAGATCCACCCTCACGCCCAAGCGTTGCAGACCCACCGCCAGGTTAAGACCCTTGCCGCCATGTTCCTGGAAAAACCGGCTGGCAGCGAGTGATTCGCCAGGCCGGGGTAGTCGCTCCACGCACATGAAATTCGCATTCATGTAATTCCCCACTACAAAGGCACGCATCGTCATTACCCCCAATAAACCACAGTAAAAGCACTGAAGGCCCTAGTCAGGGGCGGTGTGTCCGCCTAACAGCCTGCCCCAATAATTCACCTGGCTTCAGCATTATGGTCGGCAAGTCACGGACCCTCCAGGTCGGGACATTTCCGCGGCCAGGGTAGACCGGCCAAGGCTGGACCGAGAGGCCCTATGGTATTTATATGGACCCTTGATTTGACAAATCTGGTTTGTTTGGTATTTTTATGGTATCTGACTTAACCAACCACGAGCGATGTAAACATCAAAAAAAATCCTAACAACCCTCATTAGCAAGAGGACATTGCCATGAACCATCAGGTAGACGTTGCCGTCATCGGGGCAGGGCATGCCGGCCTTAACGCCATCAAGGAGATACGTCAAGTTACTGATAACTATGTGCTTATAAATGGAGGTGGTCTGGGTACGACCTGCGCACGCATCGGCTGCATGCCTACGAAAGTCGCCAGCCATCTTGCCGAAGTTTGCGCCTCGCGCAAGGACCTTCCGCGTTATGGGATCACGGGGACCGAGGGACTCCGCCTCGATCCTACCATCGCTTTGAATCATGTACGTGATCTGCGCGACACCTTCGTTGATCTGGTACTAGCCAATACCACGGATGAGATAGGCGATGAACTGATCGAGGATTTTGCTCAGTTTCTTGACGCCAGAACCCTCCTGGTCGGGGATGGCATTGTTCACACCAAGGCCACGGTTATCGCCACTGGCGCTTCAAGCTTCGTACCGCGGGGTTGGCGCGAGTTGTTGGGTGACCGAATGTTGACGGTTGAGGGTATTTTCGAACAGGAGAGCTTGCCCGCATCGGTGGCCGTCATCGGCCTCGGGCCGGTCGGTATCGAAATGGGCCAGGTACTGCATCGCCTTGGGGTCAAGGTGGTGGGTATCGAATCGGGTGAGCATATCGCCCGGATCGCTGATCCGGGCGTGAACCAGGCGGCGGTCGAGATCTTGCAACGCGAATTTCCCATCTGGCTGAATGAACGTGCCGAGGTTGAGCCTGAGGGAAAGGGCGTCATGGTGCGGGCTGGTGAGCACGAACTCTGGGTCGAAAAGATCTTCGCCGCCACCAGCCGACATCCGAACCTGGTCAGACTAGGTCTGGAGCGAACAGGTTGCCAGCTTGATGAACATGGCGTTCCCCTTCATGATGCGCGGACCTTACAGGTCGGACGCTTGCCCATCTACCTGGCCGGTGACGCCACGGGGGGGATCGCCAATTTACAGACCGCCGCCGAGCAGGGCCGGATCGCTGGCTATAACGCCAGCCATGACCGGCCGCGGCAAATCGCCGCCAAGACACCCATATCCATCGTCTTCACCGATCCCAACATTGCCATGGTCGGCACTCGCTGGTCGGATCTGGATGAGGACGCGGTGGTAGGTCAGCAGCTTCGGGCCGGTGGGTCGCGCCCTCATCCTGGGGCAGAATCGGGGATTGTTACAAGTCTATGCCGATCGTCTTAGTGGCCTGGTTCTGGGTGGGGCCATGGTTGGACCCCGATGTGAGCATCTGGCCCATCTGCTCGCCTGGGGCATCCAAAGTCGCATGACCGTAACCGAGATGCTAGGCATGCCCTTTTATCACCCCGTGATTGAGGAATGCCTGCAGGATTGCTTGCATCAACTGGCAAAGAAGATCGCGACCCAGGGCTCAAATGTCTCATGGCCAGAGCGGCGCGTCCCCCTTCAATGGCGCCCAGGTGCTGGGCTCGCGGCCTAAGTGATTACTTTCTAAAAAGAAAATGACAACCATGACCACAACCCTGTTGACAGGTCATGACGAGAGACGAGGATTCTTACAATGTATTTAGTTAAAACAGCTTGTAACCAAACACATTTTTCAAAATCCGAATGGCAATTTCCCGCCTGGCTTTCACTTTGTTTTCTGGCTCACGGGCCAGCCTTGGCGGATAACCAGACCTACTCGGTCGAGAAAACCTGCGCCGCCGAGTTAACCTGTAGCCGAGAAACCCAGGTGGCATCGGCCAAGAACAATCTTCGCCTGATTCCTGACCTGAGCGCCTGGCCACAAACCGTGCTGGACCAAGGGGCTCACCTGATCAAAGCAGCAAACGAGACAAGCCCTGCCCCCTATCAGGCCCCCCTCACCAGCATGGTCTTCACGCGCATACCCGGGGCCTGTTACCAACCCCCTTCTTTGCAATCCTCGGCCGCAAATCAGCAAAGTCCGGCCGGCTCGCCCCTGGCGGTACCCTCCCAGGTCTGTTTCCGGACCTTCGACCTTGGGATTCATGAAGTCAGCTTCGCCGACTATGACACCTTTGCCTTGGCAACGGACCGGGAATTACCGGACGACAATGGCTGGG
>CALMDH010000148.1:0-5121 GCA_937862735.1 uncultured Gammaproteobacteria bacterium | reverse complement strand
TGATATAGGTAATGGTGAATTGGCAGTCTAAACTAATATTGAGACAGCCTCTAAGCCGGGTGGCGTCCCTCGGCAGTGATGAATTTATACTCCTGGCTGGCATGAGATATAGAGAATTCCTAGCTCCTTATATCCAAAACAAAAAAATTCCTCTTGAGGGTTTGACTATCGGCAGACAGCTACAAAAACTCCATGCGCTAATTACTGGCAAAAAATACGAATCTGATAACGAGAAAGCTATCATAAAAAAATATCGAGGCACTCGCAAGAAACCAGAATATTCAACTCAAAGCGAATGCGATGAAATTCATAAATTGGTGCGTAAACTCACAAGACACCATTTCCCCTTCGATGAGCGTCAAATCCCTGAAAATGGAATATATATATTATTTGAAAGGGGCGAAGAAGGGCACGGAGGGGATAGGATTGTTCGAATAGGGACCCATACAGGGGAAAAGCAGCTCAGATCTAGAATGCGGCAGCATTTCATCAATGAAAATAAAGACCGAAGCATATTTCGAAAAAACATTGGGCGCGCATTTTTAAGCTCACAAAGTGATGAGAATTTCAGGATATTCTGGAACCTTGATCTCACAACAAAAGCAAGTAGAGAAAGAGAAGATATCAAAAGTCTGATTGCAAAGTATAATAAAGCCGCCCAGTGTATAGAGATGCGAGTAAGCGAGTATTTGCGGGATAATTTTTCCTTTTGCGTCTTTGATGTAGGTGATAAAAAAAGAAGATTGGAAATTGAATCAAAGCTTATTTCCACCATCTCCAGGTGCCAGGAATGCAAACCATCGGAAAAATGGTTAGGAAAACGCTCGCCGCAAACCAAAATTCAACAAAGCGGCTTGTGGCTCGAGCAAGGCTTATACGGTACACCCTTTAAGGCATCAGAAGTTGAGGAGTTAAACACAATAATCAAAATATACCGCCAGCAAGCCGTGCCTGGCAAATCAGGCTGCCCCTAAAATTAGGAGCATAAAGCGTGGGCAAGGATCTAATATATTTTAAAATCTGCCCCCAATGGGACACGGCTCGGCAAAAAAATTTATTTTACCCGTCTTGCGGTAAGGACAGGAGTGTGCCATTAAGATTATTCGCGCCTTACGTCACTGATTTCTGGTTTGTCGACAAGCGCTATTTCACAGCGGAAGTCGATGCACCTGCGGATAAACAAAGGCCCCTTCTGGGGAAGAGCGAAAACTACCAACTGGAAGACCAATCGATAACAGGTCCACCAAATTGGTCGCGATTCAATCAAGATATCGAACCTTGTATCCTGACGGAGACTTACAGACACAGAACCAGCGGTCGTGTCATTAGGATACATCGCCGCCGGGGGTATGGCTTCTCCGCGCTCCGCCGGGAAAGTGCATTGACCAGGTTGGCCATCTTTTTCTATCGCGGCGATAGCTTGGGCGAAGGGGGAAGCGGCAATTTATGGTTGGCGCCGGACCACCTGGCGGACGTTCTGGCCAGATTGGAGGATGGCGGCTTGATCGTCACTGATGGCTCGAATATGGGGCGAAGAACGGGCGAATATCAGCCTTTAATTGCATTAAGGCGATACACGCAAGCCTATTTCGAAGAGCATGGCATCGAGGATCAGGCGATTGGGAAAACCTTGGTAGAACTTGCCCAACCTTTCAGGAACCAGGCCGGTAAGTATTTTGAATGCGTGGGTTTTGCTGGTTTCCGGTATGGTCCGACCATGATCTGGCGCGTGACGAATAAGCCGTCTAGTTCACCTGGTGAATAGAATGTCTCAACTGCAGATGAGGGTGAAAAAGGAATTCATCCCATTGGCGTCTTTCTGGAAAAGAAATTTTCACCCCACTCAGATTCTGTGCATGCGGAGTCTGGGCATCACTTGAATAATCTGGAGGGTCGAATATGTGGATTTTTTTCTCCAACAGCATGCTCTCCATCGTCGACAAAGGTGGCGATGGCTCAACTCTGTTGGTGCGCGCCCGGCGCCAGGAGGACATCACCCGAATCTTTCCTCAGGCCCAGGTACAGGTGGGGGGCGGGACGGATTACCTTTACCGCGCCCGCATTGACCGCGAGGAGGTGGCGCAACGGGTGGCGGAGGCGGTGCGGGACATCCGCTATCCCAATTTCAAATCCACCGTGGATGAAGAGGAAAGGCATGATGCCTATCTCCAGGTGTGGGGCGAAATGGCCGATTTTCAGGAAAGTGGCCACCGCTGAGAAGGCAGCCCGGCCTCAAGGTTGCGCCAGGGTTGCGCCAGGGTCGCGCCGGAATGACGCCGGCCTCGCACCTGGCCACGGCCATGGCCTTCCCGACCTACCCTGGCCAGTCGTCGCCGGGTGCGAGTCAATCCTGATCGTGAGTCTGGATTGCATCCAGACGGCTGGCACGGTCCTGTTCGTCCTGTTGCGCGAGAAAGGCGCGTAATTGCGTTTCCTGGCGGTGACCGGAGGTGCGGGCGAAGTCGCGATAGGCTGAACAGGAATAGCGCGCGTCACAGTTGCCACAGACATCTTGGCCAAAGCGACGACCGCTGCCGGTCTTGGCTTGTAGGTCGGCTAGGGAGCGGGGGTGGAAACAGTGTTCCTCGATGGCGTCAACGGTCGCGCCAAAGCCGGCGATCGTGGCTTCCACCCGTTGCTGGTCGAAAGGAATCGGTACCACAGGCTCCCAGGCGGCAAGCGCCTGGGTGAGCCTCTCCGGGTCCTGCAGGACCTGTTTGACCGCCGGCGGGTAAGCAGTGGCGATGATCGCCGTCTCGTCCAGGGGTTGACCGCGCAGGGTTTGCCAGATGTAGGCGTAGACGTTCAACTGATTTTCGTACAGATCCCGATACTGCTGCACATAGTCGGCATCATGGGTCTTGATGTCATACATCACGGTCCGGTCGGCCTCTTGGACGATATCAACCACGCCCTCGATGGTATAGCGGCGTCCGGCCGGACTCTGTTGATCGGGAAGCACCAGTGGGACTTCCGTATCGCTGACCTTGGTCGCGATTCCTTTGAGCTTGCGCCAGTAAAGCAGGACCTGCGTGAGGGCGGCCAGCTTGACCTCGGGGCTCAGGGCATGGCCACCATCGGCCCGCAGAAGTTCGTAGTTCTCCTCAAACAGCTCGCGCAGGCGAGCCTCGATAGCGGCATCGGTCATGGCTGGCTCCGCTGGGCGATCAACAGATGGTGCAGGTCTTCCAAGGTCCGATGGACCAGGCTCCCAAAGAGCATGACGGTTCCCCGCGAGGGGACGAAGCCATACTTGCGAAAGAGCATGTACTGGCGAGGACAATGATGATAAAGGAGGTAATCGGCCGTGTAGGAGTAGGCTTGCGGCTGGCTATCCTGGGTTGCCGTAGCGCACGCGATCGGACCAAGCTGGAGGGCTGGAATGCGGGGGAAGTTGGCGTCGAGCAGGGGCCTGAACTCATGGTTGATGAACAGACCTGGACCGCGAAAATGGGCGAGGACGAGTAGATTCTTGGCCCGCGAGAGCGCTACGTAGTACATGCGCATGACATCAAAACCAGCGCTACGCTCCAGGGGTTCGCTCGGGCGGTCGAGGAGGGGCCGCACCGTCGCCTCGACCCGTTGGACCCTGGCGTCCTTGCGCAGATTACCGAGCACGACAACGGGAAATTCCAGGCCCTTGGATTGGTGAATCGTCAGAAAGGGGATGCGCCCTTTGGGAAAGGGGTCCTGGGCGTCCTCGAATTCTGATTCACCCCGACGAAACAGGGCGTAGAGATAGCTCGTGAAGAAGGTACGCTGGAAGCGGTCGGCACTTAACCGCTGGGCCGAGACGGCATGAGCGCCGTAGTGGTCCACGAACTTGGCCAGGTATTGGGTCAGGAGCCCGAGATTGCACAGCGGTCCTTCATCGCCGTCTGGGGGCAGCTCAAGCATCGCCTTGAAGTGCTGGAACATGCCGAGCTGATAGAAGAGATCGAGCAATGACCAGTCGATGGCGGTAGCCCGGTTAATGACATAGCCCAGCGCGAAGGGCTTACCTTCCGCCAGCCGTGTCCGGGCGAGGTGGTCGAAGGGTACGCTCAACAAGGTCCGGCGCGCCTGGTCGGAGAGCCCCTGAGTTGCGGCGAGGGGGTGCTTCATCCGGTCTGGGTCGTAAGGTCCATCCATGTCCCAGTGGTGGGCCTGGACGGTGGCGGCCAACGGGTCGAAATCCGCGATGACCGCGGCGATCTCCGCATGCTTGCCCGCTATGAACGTCGTCAGACCCGGGTCGGCCTCACGGATGGTCTCGCCGCGCGTTTCGGCCACGGTGATCCAGTCATGAAATGCCTGGTAGTCCCCGGCGGCGAATTCTTCGTTGTAGTCCGGTTTACCGAAGATCAGCAGGACGATGCCAAAATAATCGGTGATCTCGGGCAATTCCAGGAAGCGACTGGCGCGTGGGGCATAGACCTTGAGCCCGACGTCTTCCAACGCGGTTTTCATCCGCTCCACACAGGCGGCCTTAAGCGAGGGAAAGAGAAAGGCGATCTGGTTCGGGTCGGCTACTTTCTTCTCCTGCAGCAGACGCACCACCAGTCCGGCAATCTCCGCGGCGACCGCCTCGGCGCGGGCGGGCGTGCTGGCAACCACCGCGGGCGCCTGGTCTTGGCGCTGGGCCTTGATCTGCTTGGGGATGCGGTATTCTTGGTGATGATCCGGAGGGTCGTGTCGCCAATCCTTCTGGTCCATGAAAGCCCGGTAAAAGGAAACGATGCGCTCGCTGGAGCGGTAGTTGGTGTTCAGGTCGATCTGTGCCGGTTCCTGGTTCAGGTAGCGCCGGCAGCGCGCGGGGAACTGCACGAAATTCTCCACCGTGGCCCCTCGAAAGCGGTAAAGGGCCTGATCGTCATCACCGACCACGCACAGGTTGCCGTGATCCTTGGCGAGGGCGAAAAAGATTTGTTCCTGGATCGCGTTCGTGTCCTGGTACTCGTCGATGATGACATGACGGAAGACGGCGCCTGCCTGCTTTGAGCCGTTCAGGGTCCGCAGCGCCGCTTGTTGCAGAAGCGAGAAATCGACCTTGGCCGTACCTTGCGCGGGGGTCAGGCTTTTCAGGTAGGCTATGTCTGCGTTAAGTGTTGGTCTGGACTATCCTTATCGGTAGGCAGGGGA
>CALMDH010000147.1:0-11727 GCA_937862735.1 uncultured Gammaproteobacteria bacterium | reverse complement strand
ATTTTCAGATAATTGGCAAATAAAAAGCCGAAAACTCGAATACGTCTACTATAGCTGATCCTCATCGACTACCAGACGGTAATCTTCCTCAGCCACAACCTGGCCTGGTCGAGCATCTCCCGCAACTGCAATCTGTAGGTGTGCATCGACTACGAGGACCTCAGCCGCCAGGCCGAGGCCTTCTTCTGGCAGCGCTGGAAACTGGCCTCTGATCCGGACCCCAATACCTGGGAACTGGCCACACCGCTGGCCTTGCTCTTCGTACCCTGAAATCCCCTCTGGTCATAACCCACCACGCCCCAAGCACGCCTTAGCATTCCCTGGCATAATGTAGCCTTGGGCGTGTTAGGCCACCCCCACCCCTCCTCTCAGGTTTCCTACCGTTACCCGAGAGAGCCGGGCCTGACCCGCCCCTCCCCGCGCCAGCCGGAACGCCGACCGTGCCGTTATGGATACTGCTGAGTCGGAACTGGACGCACTCTGTCTAATCCTCCAGGTATGATCGTGCCTGGTTCCTTAGTCCGAGGTGTTGCCCGTGTTCGGTCGTGTCGCCCCGCTTGCCGCCCGCGCCCACGTCTTCCCGTGCCCCCCGGCCGCGCCCCTGGCCCCGCGCCCCCCGGGACGCTAGGCCCATGCTCCCCCTGGAAGCCCTCAAGCCCAACGCCGCCGTCAGCGGCCTGGAACCGGGCCAGGTGGTGCGCATCGTCACCACCGAGGCCGTCGGCCCCGACGCCGTCACCGTCTATTACAAGACCCCCGCCGGCCAGCTCCGCGAGCGCATGCTGTTTCGCAGCGACGAGCCCCACCTCACCCTGGCCGTCGCCGGACGGCCCTGGGCCTTCGACGCCCCCGGCGAGGCCTTCAAGCTGGCGGCGGAGGCCTACCGCATCGACCTGGCCTACCTCTTCGACCCCATGATGGCGGTCCATACCGCCAACGTCGAACCCCTGCCGCACCAGATCACCGCCGTTTACGAATCCCTGCTACCCCGCCAGCCCCTGCGCTACCTGCTGGCCGACGACCCCGGCGCCGGCAAGACCATCATGGCCGGCCTCTACATCCGCGAGCTGGACCTGCGCGCCGACGCCCGCCGCGTGCTCATCGTCGCCCCCGGCAGCCTGGTCGAGCAGTGGCAGGACGAACTGGCGGAAAAGTTCGGCCTGGCCTTCACCCTCTTCTCCCGCGAACTGGTCGAGCAGACCCGTAGCGGCAACCCCTTCGACGCCCACGACCACCTCATCGCCCGCGTCGACCAACTGGCCCGCGCCGAGGACCTGCGCGACCTGCTCGCCACCACGCGCTGGGACCTGGTGGTGGTGGACGAGGCCCACAAGCTCTCCGCCAACTACTACGGCGCCAAGCTCAACAAGACCAAGCGCTTCTTGCTGGGGGAACTGCTGGGGTCCATCACCCGCCACTTCCTGCTGATGACCGCCACCCCCCACAACGGCAAGGAGGAGGACTTCCAGGTCTTCCTGTCGCTGCTGGACGCCGACCGCTTCTACGGCAAGTTCCGCGACGGCGCCCACAAGGTGGACGTCTCCGACCTCATGCGCCGCATGGTCAAGGAGGAGATGCTGCGCTTCGACGGCAGCAAGCTCTTCCCCCCGCGCCGCGCCTACACCGTCAACTACCGCCTCTCCGACCGCGAGGCCGCCCTCTACGCCGCGGTCACTGACTACGTCAAGACCGAGTTCGCCAAGGCCGATGCCCTGGCCGACGGCAAGCGCAAGGGCACCGTCGGCTTCGCCCTCACCACCCTGCAACGCCGCCTCGCCTCCAGACCCGAGGCCATCTACCAGTCCCTGCGCCGCCGCCGCCACAAGCTCCAGCGCCGGGTCGAGGAGGAACGGCTCCAGCAGCGCGGCCATGCCCTCGCCGAGACCCTGAACGGCATCCCCGGCCTGCCCGGCGACCTGTGGGAGGCCGCCGACGCCCTCACCGCGGCGGAATGCGAGGACCTGGAGGAGACCCTGGTCGACCAGGCCACCGCCGCCCAGACCATCCAGGAACTGGAAGCCGAGATCCACCTCCTCACCGCCCTGGAGGAACAGGCGCGCCAACTGGTCCACGCCGGCCAGGACCGCAAGTGGGACGAACTCTCCCGCCTCCTGCAGGACACCCCGGAGATGCGCGACGCCAGCGGGCGCCAGCGCCAGCTCATCCTCTTCACCGAGCACCGCGACACCCTCAACTACCTGGCGGTGCGCATCCGCGGCCTGCTCGGCAGCGAGGCCGCCGTGGTCCTGATCCACGGCGGCATCAAGCGCGAGGAACGGCGCAAGGTCCAGGAACTGTTCCGCAACGACCCCGAGGTACGCCTGCTGCTGGCCACCGACGCCGCCGGCGAGGGCGTCAACCTGCAGAACGCCAACCTCATGGTCAACTACGACCTGCCCTGGAACCCCAACCGCCTGGAACAGCGCTTCGGCCGCATCCACCGCATCGGCCAGACCGAGGTCTGCCACCTGTGGAACCTGGTCGCCGCCGAGACCCGCGAGGGCGACGTCTTCCAGCGCCTGTTCGACAAGCTGGAGGTGGAGCGCGCCGCCCTCGGCGGCCGGGTGTTCGACATCCTCGGCGAGGTCTTCGAGGAAAAAAGCCTCAAGGACCTGCTGATCGAGGCCATCCGCTACGGCGCCGATCCCGCCGTCCAGGCCGAGCTCCTGGCCCGGGTCGAGAGCGCCCTCGACACCCGCCATATTCAGGACATCCTCCAGCGCAACGCCCTGTGCGAAGAGGTCATGGACGAACAGCGCCTGTTCGCCGTCAAGACCGAGATGGAGTTGGCCGAGGCGCGCAAGCTCCAGCCCTACTTCATCCGCGCCTTCTTCACCCAGGCCTTCCAGCGCTGGGGCGGCGAACTGCGCCCCCGCGAGGCCGGCCGCTTCGAGATCCCCCACGTCCCCGCCAGCCTGCGCGAGCGCGACCGCCTGATCAGCGGCCGGGATCCCCGCTACCCCGCGCCGGTACTGCGCCGCTACGCCCGGGTCTGCTTCGACAAGCAGTACGCGCGCCTCACCGACCGCCTGGGCGCCGAGCGGGCCGAGGTGCTCCACCCCGGCCACCCCCTGATGCAGGCCCTCACCGACCTGGTGCTGGAGGCCCACCGCCCCAGCCTCAAGCAGGGCGCCGTGCTGGTGGACCCGGCGGACCCCGGCCTCACCCCGCGCCTGCTGTTCCTCATCGACCACGCCGTCCAGGAAGGCGCCGATCCCCGCCGGGTGGCCTCCCGCCGCCTGCACTTCGTCACCCTCCGCCCACCCGCGGCGGAGCAGGGCAGCGCTGACCTGGTGGCCGCCGACGCCGGCTGGGCGCCGCACCTGGACCTAGAGCCCCTGGCCCCCGCCGACCGGCCCCTGATCGAGGACCTCCTCGCCGCCCCCTGGCTGACCCAGGGCCTGGAGCCGCGCGCCCTGGCCCACGCCGGGACCCACCTGGTCCCCGACCACTTCCAGGAGGTGCGCGGCCGCCGCGAGCGGGCGGTGGACAAGACCCTGGCCGCGGTCCACGAGCGCCTGGTCAAGGAGATCAACTTCTGGTCGGACCGCTACATCAAGCTCCAGGATGACCTGGCCGCCGGCCGGGACGTGCGCCTGACCCTGGAGAACGTGCGCCGCACCCTGGATGACCTCACCGCCCGCCGTGAGTCACGGGAAAAGGCCCTGCTGGCCAGCCGCCACCTGGTGTCCGCCACCCCGGTCATCCTCGGCGGCGCCCTGGTCATCCCCGCCGGTCTGCTGCGTCAACGCCAGGGCCAGGCCCCGGCGCCGGACCCCTGGAGTGCCGATCCCCAGGCCCGCGCCCGCATCGAACGGATCGCCATGGACGCGGTCCTGGCCGCCGAGACCGCCCTCGGCCACGCGGTCAGCGACGTCTCGGCGCGCAACTGCGGCTGGGACGTCACCAGCCAGCCCCCGGCCGTGGACGGCCGCCTGCCCCCCGCGCGCCACATCGAGGTCAAGGGCCGCGCCAAGGGCCAGGAGACCATCACCGTCACCCGCAACGAGATCCTCGCCGGCTTCAACCAGGGGGACAAGTTCCTCCTCGCCATCGTCCTGGTGGACGGCGACCGCCACGAGGGCCCCTTCTATGTCCGCCAGCCCTTCGCCCAGGAACCGGACTGGGCGGTGACCAGCGTCAACTTCGACCTGGATCATTTGCTTGCCCGCGCCAGGGTGCCGGAGGCCTTGCGATGAGTTTGGTGGGGTGGCGAAAAAAGAAACCCCTCCACGAGGCAGTCGTTGAGTTTGCACGTGCGGAACCCCGTCCCTAAAGTAAGGCGATCCTTACTTTCTTACTGAGGGCATGCCATGACCGCCATTGCCAAGATTACCGCCAAGGGTCAAACCACCATCCCCGCGGATATTCGCGTCGCCATGGGGATAGGCCCGGGTGATCTGATCGCCTGGGACATCACCGCCGCCGGCATCGCCCGGGTGCGTCGTATCCAGCCCGCTGATCTGGAATATCTCAAGGCCGTTGAGGCTACGCTCTCGGAATGGCAGGGCCCGGCGGACGAGGAGGCCTACCGTGACTTATGAAGGCATGCAGGTGGTGCGGGTGCCCTTCCCGTTCACGGACCGCGTTGCCAGCGAGAATCGGCCAGCGCTGGTACTTTCCGATGCCGCTGCCTTCAATACGCCCTCGGGTCACCTGGTGCTGGCCATGATCACCTCGGCCAAGAATGCTCCCTGGCCGCTCGCTCGACTGTCCTATCGAGAATCTTGAGTCCGCCGGTCTGCTCGCCCCCTCAGTAGTGCGCTGCAAGTTGTTCACCCCCCGACGTCCGGCTCATACGCGGTGCCCCGGGCCGATTGAACGCCAAGGACGCCGCACGCGTCGCCCAGGCTCAATCTCGCCTCTTCGCGTTCCCCTCATGATCCCCATCAAGACCCCCAAAAAGCTCATCGAAGTTGCCCTGCCGCTGGACAAGATCAACGCCGCGGCGGCGCGGGAGAAGTCGATCCGCCATGGCCACCCCAGCACCCTGCACCTCTGGTGGGCGCGCCGGCCCTTGGCCGCGGCCCGGGCGGTCATCTTCGCCCAGATGGTCAATGACCCCGGCTATGAGCGCTACCTGGGACGCGGGGTGAACAAGGAAAAGGCCGCCCAGGAACGCGAGCGCCTGTTCCAGATCATCGAGGACCTGGTGCAGTGGGAGAACACCAACAACGAGGAGGTGCTGGCCCGCGCCCGGGCGGAGATCTGGAAGAGCTGGCGCGAGACCTGCGCGCTAAACAGAAACCACCCGCAGGCGGCCGAGCTCTTCAACCCGGACCAGTTGCCAGCCTTCCATGACCCCTTTGCCGGTGGTGGCGCCCTGCCGCTGGAGGCCCAACGGCTGGGCCTAGAGGCCTGGGCCTCCGACCTCAACCCAGTGGCGGTAACCATCAACAAGGCCATGATCGAGATCCCGCCGCGCTTTGCCAACCGGCCGCCGGTGGGACCCCTGCCCAAGGGCGAGCGGCAGGGCAAGCTGGTCGAGGATTGGTCCGGCGCCAAAGGCCTGGCCGAGGACGTGCGCCGTTATGGCGCCTGGATGCGGGCGGAGGCGGAGAAGCGCAACGGCCACCTCTACCCCAAGATCGAAATCACCGCAGACATGGTCGCCGAGCGGCCGGATCTGAAGCCCCTACTGGGGCAACAGCTCACCGTCATCGCCTGGCTGTGGGCGCGCACGGTGAGAAGCCCCAATCCGGCTTTCGGTCATGCCGAGGTGCCGCTGGCCTCGACCTTTGTGTTGTCCAGCAAGGCCGGCAAGGAGGCTTATGTTGAACCGATAGTGGAGGGGGATCGCTATCGATTTACGGTAAAGGTGGGGACGCCCACCGATGCAGCCAAAACAGGTACAAAGGCTGCCGGGCGTGGTGCGCATTTCCAATGCCTTCTATCAGGTACGCCAATTAGCGGCGACTATATCAAGACTGAAGGACAAGCGAATCGCATGAAGGCACGGCTAATGGCTATTGTTGCCGAAGGCGTACGCGGGCGGATTTATTTAAATCCTTCAATAAAGCATGAAGAGATGGCACAGCAAGCGCATCCGTCCTGGAAGCCTTTGGGTGATGTCCCCGCGCGGCTGACTGGCGGGACCTGTGTTCCTTATGGCCTCAAGGTATGGGGTGACCTCTTCACCCACCGCCAACTGGTGGCCCTCACCACCTTTTCCGATTTGGTGCAGGAGGCCATCGACAAGTGCCAGCAGGATGCACTGGCGGTGGGTATGGCCAATGACAGCACAGGTCTGGATTCCTACGGAAGTGGCGCGTTAGCGTATGCGCAGGCGGTGGGTGTGTATTTGGGAATGGCTGTCGACAAGACCACGGACTACAACAGTTGTCTCGTTGCTTGGAGTCCAACTCGTGACCAAGCCAAGACTACGTTCGCGCGGCAGGCACTGCCCATGGTTTGGGATTTCGCGGAAGTGAACACGCTAGCCTGTGCTGCTGGTGACATCGATGTGTCGATTCAGGGTATCTGTCGTTCGATGCCGTTCGGTAGCCTCAAGTATGGTTTTGCGAAGCATGGTGATGCACAAACGCAGACCATCTCGGCAGGAAAAGTGGTTTCGACTGATCCGCCTTACTACGACAACATCGGCTACGCCGACCTCTCCGACTTCTTCTACGTCTGGCTGCGCAAGAGTCTGAAACCGATCTTCCCGGGTTTGTATGCGACGCTGGCCGTACCCAAGGCCGAAGAGCTGGTCGCCACGCCCTACCGCCACGGCAGCAAGGACAAGGCCGAAGCCTTCTTCCTCGACGGTATGACGCGCGCCATCCACAACCTGGCGGAGCAGGCGCACCCGGCCTTCCCGGTGACGATCTACTACGCCTTCAAGCAGGCGGAAACCAAGGACGACGCAGGCACCTCCAGCACCGGCTGGGAAACCTTTCTTGATGCGGTGGTTCGCGCTGGTTTCGGAATCACTGGCACCTGGCCGATGCGCACGGAGCGCGGCGCGCGATCAATCGGAATCGGCACCAACGCCCTGGCCTCCAGCATTGTCCTCGTCTGCCGCAAACGCCCTGCCGACGCCCCCACCATCAGCCGCCGCGAGTTCCTGCGCGAACTCAACGCCACCCTGCCCGAGGCCCTCGCCGACATGACCCGTGGCGGCATCAACAGCCCCGTGGCCCCGGTGGACCTGTCCCAGGCCATCATCGGCCCGGGCATGGGCATCTTCAGCCAGTACGCCGCCGTGCTGGAGGCTAATGGCCAACCCATGAGCGTGCGTACCGCCCTGCAACTCATCAACCGTTTCCTCGCCGAGGACGACTTCGACCTCGACACCCAGTTCTGCCTGCACTGGTTCGAGACCCACGGCTGGGCCATCGGCAAGTACGGCGACGCCGACGTCCTCGCCCGCGCCAAGGGCACCAGCGCCGCCGGCCTGGTCGAGGCCGGAGTGGTGGAATCGGGCAAGGGCGACCTGCGCCTGCTGCGCTGGGTGGAAATGCCCCAGGACTGGTCCCCGGACCAGGACGCCCGCACCCCCATCTGGGAGGCCCTGCACCAGATGATCCGCGCCCTCAACCAGGACGGCGAGGTCGCCGCCGGCGCCCTGCTGGCGCGCATGCCCACCCGCGGCGAGGCCATCCGCGCCCTGGCCTACCGCCTCTATACCCTGTGCGAACGCCAGGGTTGGGCCGAGGACGCCCGCGCCTACAACGATCTCATCACCGCCTGGCGCGGCATCGAGCAGGCCGCCAGCGAGGCCGGCCTGCACGGGGCGCAAATTCAACTGGAACTGTAACCGGGAGGAATCAGCATGGTGCTCAAACCCTGGCGCGAGATCGCCGTACCTCACGAGGACGTCCTTAAAGGCACCTTCCAGCAGGCCGAGTTCGCGGCCGACCTGTCCCGGGTCCACGCCGGCAAGGCCACGCCGGAGTACCAGGACCCGGTGTTGTTCTTCCAGCGCACCTACATCACCGAGGGCATGCGCCTGCTGTTCGACTCGGTACTCCACCGCCTCACCGGCCGCGGCGGCGACCCGGTCATCCAGCTCCAGACCGCCTTCGGCGGCGGCAAGACCCACACCGAGATGGCGGTCTATCACCTCGCCAGCGCCACGGTCCCCGCCAGCGACCTCCCCGGGGTCCCCGCCCTCCTGGACGCCGCCGGGGTCACCAGCCTGCCGCGGGCGCGGGTGGTGGTCCTGGATGGCAACCAATCCTCCCCCAACCAGCCCCTGGTGCGCGACGGCCAGGCCCTCAACACCCTCTGGGGCGACCTGGCCTGGCAGTTGGGCGGCGCCGCCGGCTATGCCCTGGTGGCGGACGCCGACGCCTCCGGCACCTCGCCGGGCAAGGCGACCCTGGAGACCCTGCTCAGCGCCTATGCCCCCTGCGTCATCCTGGTGGACGAGCTGGTGGCTTACGTGCGCCAGTTCGAGGAGGGCAAGGCCCTGCGCGGCGGCACCTTCGATTCCAACCTGTCCTTCATCCAGGCCCTCACCGAGGCCCTCAAGGCGGTGCCCACCGCCGTCATGCTCGCCTCCCTGCCGGAGTCGGAACGCGAGGCCGGCAGCCAGCGCGGGGTCAAGGCCCTGGCCAGCCTGTCGCACTACTTCGGCCGCGTCCAGGCCCTGTGGAAGCCGGTGGCCACCGAGGAGGCCTTCGAGATCGTCCGCCGGCGGCTATTCCGCGCCGTCACCCAGCCCGAGGCGGCGGAGGCCGTGTGCCGCGCCTTCGCCGACTACTACACCGCCAACCGCGCCGACTTCCCCGCCGAGACCCAGGACAGCCACTACCGCCAGCGCCTGCTGCGCGCTTATCCCATCCACCCCGAGGTCTTCGACCGCCTCTACGAGGACTGGTCCAGCCTGGACAACTTCCAGCGCACCCGCGGCGTGCTCAAGCTGATGGCCAAGGTCATCCACCGCCTGTGGCAGGACGGGAACAACGACCTGCTGATCCTGCCCGGCAGCCTGCCGCTCTATGACGGCGACATCCGCAACGTTGCCATCTACCCCTTGCCCCAAGGCTGGGACCCGGTCCTGGAGCGCGACGTCGACGGCGAGCGCGCCGAGACCACCGCCATCGAGGGCGCCGAGCCCCGCCTGGGCGCCCTCCAGGCCTGCCGCCGTACCGCCCGCACCATCTTTCTTGGCAGCGCCCCCAGCACGGCCAACCAGATGGTGCGCGGCATCGAGGCCGAGCGCGTCCTCCTCGGCGCCGCCCAGCCCGGCCAGGCGGTGGGCCTCTACAAGGATGCCCTGCGCCGCCTGGGGGACCGCCTGCACTATCTGAACAGCGTCAATCACCGCTACTACCTGGACACCCGCCCCAACCTGCGCCGCGAGAAGGAAGAGCGCATGCGCCGCTTCAGCGACAAGGAGGACGTCGTCCCCGCCATCCGCGAGCGGGTGCAGAAGGCCCTGGCCACCGGCCTCTTTGGCGGCATCCACGTCTTCACCCCCAGCGGCGACGTGCCCGACGACTGGGCCTTGCGCCTGGTGGTGCTGCCCCCGGACGCGGGCTTCAGCCGCTCCGGCCCCTGCCTGGCCCTCGAACGGGCCAGCGCCCTCCTCAAGCAGCGGGGCGATCAGCCGCGCTTCAAGCAGAACCGCCTGCTGTTCCTGGCCGCCGACGACGACAACCGCGGCCGGCTCAAGGACCAGGTGCGCGCCGTCCTCGCCTGGGAATCCATCGTCGCCGACATCAAGGATCTCAAGCTCAACCTGGACGCCTACCAAGCCCAGCAGGCCAGCGCCAACCTGACCCAGGATGTCGAGACCCTCAAGCGCATGCTGCGCGAGACCTACCGCTGGCTCCTGGCCCCCATGCAGGAGGCCACCCCCGGCAAGGGCCTGTCCGCCATCCAATGGGAGCACTTCCCCCTCAACGCCGCGGCGCCCAACCTGACCCAGGAGATCGAGCACGTCCTCAAGGACCAGGAACTGCTCATCACCGCCTGGTCGCCCTTCCACCTGCATCAGCTCCTCAAGACCTGGTTCTGGAAAAACGACGTGGTGGCGGTCAGCGCCCTGACGGTGTGGCACCAGACCTGCCAGCAGTTGTACCTGCCGCGCCTGCTGGACAGCCAGGTCTTTCAGGCCACCCTCGGCGACGGCCTGGAGAGCCGGGATTTCTTTGGCATCGCCCAGGGCGAGGAAGCGCCGGGCGGACCCGGGGCGGGGGCCGAGAGAGACGCGGGAGCAGGAGTGGTGCGCTACCTGGGCTTCAGCTTTGGCAAGCGCGTGCCCTTTACCCTGGACGACGCCTTATTGCTGATCGAACCCGGGGCCGCGGCGGCTTACGCGGCGGCGCTGCACGCGGCTGAGCGGGCGGCGGCAGCCGGGACGGAAGAGAGCGGGACGGCCGCGACGGGCTGGATGGCCGGCGGTGGCGGCCTGGGTGCGGGTGGTGCCGGTCCCGGAGGGGGTGATGGCGGGGCTATCGGTGATCACGCCCGGGGTTTCTACCAACCGGGCGGATCCGCCGCCGGTGGTGGCACGGCCGGCATGGGTGGCGCCGTCACCGCCGGTGGCGGGCTTGCCCGAGGTGGCGCCGGCAGTCCAAGCGTCAAGAAACGCTTCTACGGCGGCATCGACCTCGACCCCATCCTTGCCAAGAAGCAGTTCGCCGACCTGGTGGACGAAGTGGTGCAGCAGTTCACCGCCCGCATGGGGGTGAAGGTCCAGATCAGCGTGGAAATCCAGGCCGAATCAGGCCTGGGCTTCGACGCCGACCTGCAACGGGCCGTGAGGGAAAACTGCCGCACCTTGAAGTTTAAGAATGCGGAGTTTGAAGCGGGGGATTAAGGTCATGCCAGGTTCGTGTGGACAAAGGGCAAACCAGTCAGCCGAATGGTGAGCGACCCTACCTTACCTTTCGCTAACCACCACGTAATCCCCTTACAATCACCCCCATGCCCCAAGACGACGACGCTGGCTATAAACTGCTCTTCTCCACCCCTGAGGTGGTGCGGGATCTGGTGCTGGGCTTCATCCCCGATGCCTGGCTGCACGGGCTGGATTACACCACCCTGGAAAAGGTCCCCGCCAGCTATGTCGCGGACGACCTGCGCCAGCGCAGTGACGACGTGGTCTGGCGGGTCAGGACCGGCGAGGACTGGCTCTACCTCTACATCCTCATCGAGTTCCAAAGCACCGTCGATCCCTTCATGGCGGTGCGGATGCTGGTCTACGTCGGCCTGCTCTATCAGGACCTGATCCGCCGCGAGGAGGTCAAACCGGGACGACCACTGCCACCCGTGCTGCCCATCGTCCTCTACAACGGGGATCAGACCTGGACCGCGCCGGTGGATCTGGCTACCCTGCTGCCCAAGGTACCCGGTCTGGTGGCCGACTATCTCCCCCGGCTCAAGTACCTGCTCATCGACGAGAATGACTATCCGGAAGAGGAGTTGGCGGCGATGCGCAACCTGGTCGCCGCCGTCATCCGCTTCGAGCACCCGGCGGAGGATCGGGATCTGCTGCGGCTGATCGATCTGTTGAACGACTGGCTGGCGGGCCAGCCGGAACTCAAACGCATCTTCGCCCTGTGGATTCGGGCCCTGCTGCGCCGACGCAGCAAGAACACCCTCATCATCCCCGAGATTCGTGGCCTGGAGGAACTGAAAATGACCCTGGCGGAAAAATTTGATCAGTGGGCCAAGGAGTACAAACAGGAAGGCCAGAAGGAAGGCAGAAAGGAGGGCAAAAAGGAAGGCAAAAAGGAAGGCGAGGCGCTGGTTCTGCAACGACTCTTATCCCGG
>CALMDH010000146.1:0-12643 GCA_937862735.1 uncultured Gammaproteobacteria bacterium | reverse complement strand
GGATTAGACGGAGTGCGTCCAGTTCCGACGCGGCAGGTTCCATAACGGCACGGTCGGCGTTCCGGCTGGCGCGGGGAGGGGCGGGTCAGGCCCGGCGCCCTCAGGTAACGGTACGATACCTGAGAGGAGGGGGGGGTGGCCTAACACGCCCAAGGCTCCACTATGCCAGGGAAGGTTTAGGCGCGCTGGGGGTGGCGAACGTTACTCCATGCCACGGCAATAATCATGTCGCGGTTGTCCGTGCAGCAATTCTCATTTTGGCAGTCATCTCCTCAGTGCCCAGGACCTGTTTGAGGACCTGGAGCGCGATCCGCCCGCCGCCTGGAACGGTGCTATCATGCTATCCATTACAAAATACCGTCTATGAGTGAAGCTGTTATGGCACAGGTCATCGTCAGAGAGCTGGAGGAAGTCGTCAAACAGGGACTCAAGCGCCGCGCCGCACGCCACGGAAACAGCATGGAAGAAGAAATCCGAGAGATTCTCCGGAATGCTGTTCGTCAAGAACCTGGCTCAACCAGTCGGCTTGGTTCACGCATTGCCGCTCGCTTCAAAGGCCAGGGACTTGACACGGATCTGCCCGAACTAGAGGGTTCCGAGGCGCGTGCCGCGACGTTTCGCGAATGATTGTCCTCGACACCAACGTGCTGTCCGCCTTGATGCAATCCCAGCCAGAAGCCACCGTCGTGGACTGGCACGTCGACAGTGGCTTCGTGGAATTCTCCCTGGCCTTGAAACAGATGCTCGGCTACCACGAGGCGGACATCGGCACCGACGTTGCGGCTCTTTGGGGGTGATGGCTCCTGAGTGGCCAGCGTTCACTCAGTTGACACCCAGCTTGAAGGAGCCAGTGCCGTGCTCTGGCTCCCGATCTGGGGTGAAGCGAGTTATTTGCTGGCGGGGGTTTCAAACAGCCGATAGATCAGCCCGGCGATAACCGCGCCGGCAAGGGGCGCGACCCAGAAGAGCCACAATTGGGCCAGTGCCAACCCCTGGCCATTCAGGGCCAACACGAGGGCGGGGCCGGTGCTGCGGGCCGGGTTGACGGAGGTGTTGGTCACGGGGATCGAGATCAGATGGATCAGAACCAACGCCAGGCCGATGGCCAGTCCCGCGTGGCTGCCAATCCCGCGCTTGTCGGTGGCGCCCAGAATGATGAACAAAAACATCGCCGTCATGACCACCTCGGTGATCAGACCGGTCATCATGCCGTACTTGCCGGGGGAGAGTTCCCCGAAGCCGTTAACCGCCAGGCTGCTGGCTGACAGGGTGAAGGCCGGATTACCCTGTAAAATCAGCAACAGGAGCAGGGCGGCGAGGATGGCGCCCACGGTTTGCAGGATAATGTAGAGTGGTGCCTCGCTGGCCGGGAAGCGGCCACCCACCACCAGCCCCACGGTCACCGCCGGATTGAGATGGCAGCCGGAGATATGGCCGATGGCGTAGGCCATGGTCACCACCGTGAGGCCAAAGGCGAAGGAGACGCCCAGCAGGCCGATACCGATATCATTGCTGCCGGCCATGAACACCGCCGCCAGGGCGGCGCTGCCACAACCGCCCAGGACCAGCCAGAAAGTGCCAATCAACTCGGCTAGGGCGCGTGAAATCAGGGACATGTCTTAAACCTCCGACGTAGTGTCAACAGCTAACCAACGCTTTCCGTCATCGGTCGAGCGGGAAAGCGACCTCCATGATCGTTGGGGTGGATGTCTGCTGTTAGCGGGAGCATCCACCTCTTAAGGTAGTCCTTGATCCCCCTTTGTCTAGCCGTGGGTGCCAGAAGATTCGCGATACAGGGGTTGAATGAGGGCAGAGGGACACAACGAGGCGTGCCTGTCCATGCGATGAGCTATTGTGGACTTACACCAGACGCGAATCCCTCCCTCCCCCCCCGGGGGACCAGGCTCTCGTGACGCTGGCCGACGCGGTGCAGGCGCACTTGCGCGCCATGCACCCGTCGCCAGAGAATCAAATTGCCGATGTCCATCAACCATCACCCCGCGGGCTTGCGCACGATGACAGTTTTCCCCTCTCTGCAATCTGAATCCCGGAACCTCCCCCGGAACCTGGGGCGTCGCCGGTTGCTCGGCGCACTCCTCGCCGGCACCGTTCTGGCCCTGGTCGGCCGCTCACCGGCCGCCTGGCCGGCGCCCGGTGGACTGGTGCCCCTTACGGAGCGTCCCACCGCCCCGGCCTTGAAACTGGCGGATCTCCAGGGCCAGATCGTCGATCTGGCGCAGATGCGCGGCCGGGTGGTGCTGATCAATTTCTGGGCCACCTGGTGTCCGCCCTGCCGTAAGGAATTCCCCTCCCTGGGGCGGGTGCGGGCGATCTTCACACCGGAAACCTTCGAGGTCCTCGCCGTCAACGTCGAGGAGGAGGCGGAGACGGTCAAGGCCTTCGCCGGGACCGCCGCCTTTCCGGTCCTGCTGGACGCGGAGTCCCGGGTGGTCATGTCCTGGCCGGTCAAGGGTCTGCCCACCAGTTTCCTGGTCGACCGTCAGGGTCGTCTGGCCTATCGCCTGACGGGGGAGCAGGAGTTCGATGATCCGGCCATCGTCGCGGCCATCCGTGGCCTGCTGGCGGCCGAATAGGGGCCGGCCATGCCCGGTTTGGCCCCGCCCCGGGCCTGATCTGTCTGGCCAGGTCGCGGGCGGGCCGGGGGGAGGACGGACTTAGCCGCGCTGGTCCTTGGGCAGATAATCCTTCTGCCGGTTGCCGGTATAGACCTGCCGCGGGCGGGCGATGCGGGTCCCCGGGGTGTGGTTCTGTTCCCACCACTGGGCGATCCAGCCCGGCAGGCGGCCGATGGAGAAGATGACGGTGAACATGTTCACCGGGATACCGATGGCGCGCAGGATGATGCCGCTGTAGAAGTCCACGTTGGGATACAGGTTGCGGTCGATGAAGTAGGGATCGGAGCGGGCGATGTCCTCCAGACGGCGCGCGATGTCCAGAAGGGGGTCATTGCCGCACAACTGCGGGACCAATTCCGCCGCCACCTTTTGCAGCATCTGGGCGCGAGGATCGAAGTTCTTGTAGACCCGGTGACCAAAGCCCATGAGGCGGACCTTGCTGTCCTTATCCTTGGCCAGCTTGACGTACTCTTCGGGGGTGACGTTGCCCGCGTGGATCTTGTCGAGCATCTCCAGGACCTCGACATTGGCGCCGCCATGCAGGGGGCCCCAGAGGGCGCAGACCCCGGCGGCGCAGGAGGCGAAGAGATTGGCCCCGCTGGAGCCGACCATGCGCACGGTGGAGGTGGAACAGTTCTGCTCGTGATCGGCGTGGAGGATCAGGATCAGGTTCATGGCCCGGTTGATGAGATCCGAGCAGACGTACTGATCATAGGGCTGCGAAAACATCATGTGCAGGAAGTTGGGCACGTAACGCAGCTTGGGGTCGGGATAGATGTAGGGCACGCCGCGGGAGTGACGATAGGCATAGGCGGCGATGGAGCGGACCTTGCTGATGAGGCGCGCGGCGGCGATGAGGAACTGTTGCTCATCCTCCAGGGCGTGGAGTTCGGGATGGAAGCAGGACAGGGAGTTGATCATGGCCGAGAGGATGGCCATGGGCGGCGCCGTGCGCGGGAAACCCTCGAACTGGTGCTTCATGCCCTCGTCCAGGTAGGCGAACCGCGTCAGGTCCTTGGAAAAGGCGTCGTATTCGGCGTCACTGGGGAGATGGCCCAGGATCAGCAGCAGGGCGACCTCGATGAAGGTGGCGCCATTGGCGAATTGCTCGATGGGGATGCCGCGGTAGCGCAGGATGCCCTGTTCGCCGTCGATGAAGGTGATGGCGCTCTCGCACGCGCCGGTGTTGCCATAACCCGGGTCCAGGGTGATGTGACCGGTCTGGTCACGCAACTTCGAGATGTCGATGGCGCGCTCGCCCTCGCTACCCTCGATCACGGGCAGGCTGTAGCTCTTGTCGCCCAGGGTCAGCGTGGCGGGCGGTAGGGAGAGGGTCGGGGTGGAAAGTGGCTGGCCCATGGGGCAAAACTCCTGTTCGGTGGTCTTGGTCAAGTGTTATTTACCAGCGTAACCCAATCTTCGGTCTTGGGTTGTGCCCGATCTTCACCGGCATTTTCCGGCCCTGCTGGCCGGGAGGGAAGACCGATCTGCCTGGGATGGTATGCGTTGTCCGGGTCAAACGAGATGGTCTACTTCGCGGGCCCGCCGCTGGCTTCCGGGGCGCGGATAAACGGGGGCTATGATCGCATATCCTGGCCTTATCGCGGCATGATCCCTGCCATCGCGGGCTTGCTTTTCCCGTCCCGCCGCCCAAGATGGCGGCAAAAGAGGGGCGTACTGGCTGATTTTTCCTCCGCCAAGCAATTCTCGCGCGGTTCCCGACCCTGGGAAAGCCGGAAACCGCCGGGTCAAATCCTGACAAGCCCCTTGCCGGAGCCGGTTCGCGCGTTGAGGCGAGGAGCCCTGGAGAGGAGAGGATGGCAGCGATTTTACTGGTGGAGGACGACCTTGATCTGCGGGAGGAGGTCGCTGATTTTCTGCGCGGCGAGGGCCACACCGTTCGCGAGGCCGGGTCACGGCGGGAATTTCGGGCCCTGATGGCGGCGGAACCCTGCGACATCGCCATCCTGGACCGGCGTCTCCCGGATGGGGATGGTCTGGACCTGATCAGCGAGGGCCGGGCGGCGGGGTGGCGCTGTGGCTTCGTCCTCATGACCGCCCGGGACGCGGCTGCGGAGCGCATCGCGGGTTATGAGACCGGGGCCGATCACTACCTCACCAAACCGGTGCGGCTGGATGAACTGGCGGTCATCCTCAAATCCCTGGCCCGCCGCCTCCATCTCGGCGCCCATTGGCGCCTCAACCTGGCCCTGGGGCTGCTCCAGGCGCCGAATGGGAAAAAGGTCGAGCTGACCGGTCTGGAGGCGGCCTTCCTGGCCATCCTGGGTGCCCATCTCAACCAGCCCCTGGACCGTCGCCAGATCATCCAGGACCTGGGACGGGACTACCTGAGCTACGACCCGCGCAATCTGGATGCCCTGTTGCGCCGCTTGCGGCGGAAGGTCCGGGAGGATGCTGGCGCGGACCTCCCCGTGCAGACCCGGCACGGCCTGGGGTACGTGCTGGTGGAGGCGCTGGTCCCCGACTAGGGTGAGCGGGGCCCGGCTTCCTCCCAGGGCAGCCACAGGCTGAACTCACAACCCCCAGCCGCCAAGTTGGTCACCCCCGCCCGTCCCCCATGGCGGCTGGCTACCTTGTCCACCAGGTAGAGGCCCAGGCCCGCGCCGGGCTCCGTGCTGTTCCGCCCCCGCCGGAAGCGGCGGAAGATCAACGGCAGATCCTCCAGCGGCACCCCCGTCCCCGCGTCCCGGACCCGGACGCGCACCCCCCCTTCCGCGGCCTCCACATGGAGCAGCACCGGCGCCGTGGGGGGCGAGTGGTGGCGGGCATTCTGCAGCAGGTTGCGGATGGCCAGGCGTATCAGGTCGGTATCGCCGGTGCAGACCGGGACCGGGGTGACTTCCAGGCGCATCTCCGGACCGGGGGTGTCGCGCAGGTCGTCCATGGCGGCGCGACAGATTCGTTCCAGATCCAGGGGCCCCCGCCGCAGGGGGGCGTCGGCGCTGGCCAGGCGCTCCGCCGACAGGTAATCGTCCATCAGCCGGGTCAGGCGCTCGCTGGCGCGGCGGATCTTCTCGCCCCGGGCCCGGCCCTTTTCGTCCAGGGTCGGGTCCCGCAGCAGGTTGTGCGCGGCCGCGGCGATCACGCTCAGGGGGGTGCGCACCTCATGGGAAACCAGGGCGAGAAAGTCCGCCTGCTCTTCCCGCAACCCGCGTTCCGCGGCCGCCCGGGCCTCCGCCAGCGCCTTTTCCCGCCGCAAGCGTTTGTGGTCGGAGAAGATCGCCAGGCTCAGGACCAGGGTCTGGAGCAGGGCGCCGATGGCCAGGGCCTGGTCGCTGAGCAGGCCGGGGGGCAGCCATCCCTGGCCCCGGGCCAGGTTGACCGTCAGCCCCAGGCCATAGAGGCCGAAGGCCAGTACAAAGGAGCGTGCCCGGTCATCACCCCGCCAGGCCGGGCCCAGGGCCAGGAGCAGGGTCAGGGCGATGAACAGGCCGGTGGCCGGCCACACCAGGCCCAGGGCCAGGCCGGGAAGGCCCGCCAGGACCAGTGCCAGGCCTAGAGCCGCGACCAGGTTGGCGGCCAGGAGTAACCGGCGGCGCCAGAACAGGGCATGGCGCGGTAGCGCGACATAGTCGAGGCTGAAGCGCAGCATCACCGGCAGCGCCAGACACAGCAGGGCCACCATCACGCCATTGGCCAGGCCGGGGAGCCAGAAGCCTGGCTGGGCCTGCTGCAGCCAGCCACCGGCGAGGAGGGCGGCCAGCAGGTTGAGGGCCACGTAGAGGGTGAAGAGGTAGTGGACGCGCTCCTGGCTCCACATCCAGAAGAAGGCATGCAGCAAGGCGATGAGGGCATAGACGCCAAAGTAGAGTCCCCATACCCGGGCCTCCGCCATGGCCGCCTCGGTGAAGGCCAGGGGTGGCCAGAGGGTCAGGGCCGGGCGGGTGACAAGCCGCGTTTGCAGTCGCAAATAGTAGGTGGTGGGGACGGCCGTGAGCTGGAGGCGAAACAGCGGCTGACGGTAATCCACCTCCCGTTCCGTCCAGGGCCAGGTCTGACCCGAGCGCCGCTCCGTGAAGCCACCGTCGGCGCGGGGCAGATAGAGCCGGACGTCGTCGAGGGTGGGCGGCGCCACCTCCAGCCAGGCCTCGTCCGATCCGCCGGGCCCGCGCTCCAGGGTAAAGCGCAGCCAGAGGGCATCCGCGGGACTCGGAGAGGTCGTCAGGGGCGTCGATGGTTGGCGGGGCGAGGGGGTGAAACGCGTGGACTGAAGGCCCGCCACCTCCCCGATTTCCCAGGTCCCTCCCGGGTCGGGGAGATATTCCAGGTGGTGGGTCAGATCAAGCTTGCCGGCGGCGGGGAGGGGCAGGGCGGTGTCTGGCGAGCCCACGAGGGGTAAGGCCAGGAGCCAGAGAAAGATCAACGCCGGCAGGCGAGGCGGGGGCTTCATGGCCAGGCATCTTAGCCCGGGTGGGAGGTTCAGTGGGTCCGCATCTGGGCCATCCGTTCCAGATCCTGGGCCTCGAAGTCGATGCCGACGGTCTCGCCGGGGTTGAGGCTGATGGCGTAACCGATGCCCAGCTTCTCCAGAATCCAGGTAAATTCCACCACCAGACCCCCGCCGTACCCGGGAAAGTCCTGGACGAAGCCCTTGGCCCGCTCCGGGCTGGTGAAGAGGACCAGGACCTCGCCGTTGTCGGTCTCGATCTTGAGGGGGCGGGCGACCGCGTCGGTCTGCAGGCCACCAATCTGATGACGCTCATAGATGGGCATGAAGACCTCGGAGCCGAGCAGGGTGGCGATGAAGTCCTCGGCCGGAATCTGGCCTTCCTGAGCGGCGATGAGCTGACGCTCCAGGTCGTTCTGGGGGATGAAGGGGGTCATGAGGGATTACCAGGGCCGAAAAATGAGTTTCCCTGAGCTGGGGCCGGCCGTGGCGGCTTCAAGTTCCGCCACCCCCGCGGCAGATCGCGCAAGGCAGAATCGCCAATGTCCGGTTATGAACCCTGGCCGGATCCTCGATGAAAGTCTCCACCCGTTTGGATTTGATATTCGCTCGCCGGGCACCACCATCTTGCCATCAGGGCCGACACGGGCGGCCGGAGGATGAGGCCCGACCAACATGCGCAATCCCGCGGGGATACCGACATGACGACCACATCACCTCGCTGGCGGCTACGCGGCCTTCAGGATGTCCTGGCGTTGCTGACCCTGGCAGCCGGGGGTACCCAGACCTGATGCACCACGCCGCCGCACACGACCCTAGCGCCGCGCCCGCCCATCTCTGGCTGGCGCTCCTCCCCCTGGCGGCCTTTGGCCTCCTGACCTGGGGTCTGGTCCAGCATCCCCTGCCCTGGCGGCTGGACCTGCCCTGGGTGCCGGGCCTGGGGATCGACCTGACCTTTCGCGTCGATGCCTTCAGCGCCCAGATGCTGGCCCTCATCACCGGCGTTGGCACCCTGGTGTTCGTCTATGCCAGTGGCTATCTGGCCCACGAACCCAAGGCGGGGCGACTGTTGGGGGTCCTGCTGCTCTTCATGCTGGCCATGATCGGGGCGGTGAGCGCTGACAACCTTATCCTGCTGTTCCTCTTCTGGGAGCTCACCAGCCTCATCTCCTTTCTGCTGGTGGGTTTCAAGCACGAGGACGCCCAGGCCCGCGCCTCGGCGCGTCAGGCGCTGCTGATCACCATGGGTGGTGGCTTGGGCCTGCTCGGTGGCCTCATCCTCCTGGCCCAGATGAGCGGCGCCTGGACCTTGTCCGGCGTCATCGCCGCCGGTCCGCGCCTGGCGGACGACCCCCGTCTGCCCCTGGCACTGACCCTGGTCCTGCTCGGGGCCTTCACCAAGTCGGCCCAGTTTCCCTTCCATTTCTGGCTGCCCAACGCCATGTCCGCCCCCACCCCGGTGAGCGCCTACCTCCATTCCGCCACCATGGTGAAGCTGGGCATCTACCTGATGGCGCGGCTCGACCCCGCCTTCAACGACCTCCTGTTCTGGGAGATCGCACTCATCGCCACCGGCACCCTCACCGCCCTCTGGGCGGCGGTCCTGGCCCTGCGGGAGCGCGACCTCAAGCGCATCCTGGCGCGCACCACCGTCGCCGCCCTGGGGACCCTGACCCTCCTGATCGGCCTGCCCAATCCCGGCGCCGGACTGGCCCTGGTCGCCTTCCTCGTCGCCCATGCCCTCTACAAAGCGCCGCTGTTCATGGTGGCCGGTAGCATTGACCACGCCACCGGCACCCGTAGCATCGATCACCTCATGGGTCTGCGCCGCGCCATGCCCTGGACCGCCGCCATCGCCATCCTCGCCGCCCTGTCCATGGCTGGCCTGCCCCTCTCCTTCGGTTTCGTCGCCAAGGACGCCATCAGCCTGGCCAAGTCCGACGCCGACCTCTTCCTGCTCGTGGGTTACGCCACCGTGCTGGTCAACGCCCTGGTGGTGGCCGTGGCCGGCGTGGCGGCGATCCGCGTCTTCTGGGGCCCCCCGGAGGCCCCCCGGGGCCTGGTGCGTGAGGTGCCTTGGACCATGATCCTGCCCCCCCTGGTCCTGGTCCTGCTGGGGATCGAGTTCGAGTTCCTGCCGGAACTGGCGGACCCCCTGCTGGTTGGTGCCGCCCTGGCCATCTCCCCAGGCCTGGGCGGCGGCCCGCTGGATCTGGATGCCAGCTTTGCGGCCGGCGATCTGCTGTCGGCCACCGGCATCACCCTGGCGATGGGGCTGATGTTCTTCCTGGCCTGGGACCGGCTGCACCGGGTCCTGCACCGGCTCCATTGGCTGGACCGCTACGGCCCCGCAGCCCTGTATGACCATCTGCTGCACGGCCTGACCCGGGTCGCCGCCTGGCAGACCCGGCGGCTGCAACCGGGTACCCTCTCCGCCTCCCTGCGTCTGACCCTGACGGGCCTGCTGCTACTCGGCGCCCTCGCCTGGCTGACGACGGCCGCGAGCCCGTCCCTGATCGGGAACTGGACCCAACTATCGTGGGACTTGGAGCCCCGCTTCTGGTACGGGTCCTCCCCGGCCTGGGATTGGGCCCCCCAGGGCTGGGCCTGGTTGTTGGCCGCGGTCCTGATCCTGGTGGGTGCCGCCGCGGCGTTGCTGCTGCGCGATCGCCTGGCCCTGCTCATGGCCAGCGGCCTGGTGGGCTATGGTTCCGCCGTGCTGTTCCTCTTCGCCGGCGCCCCCGACCTCGCCTTCACCCAGTTCGCGGTGGAGACGGTGCTGGTGGTGATCGCGGCCAGCGTGCTACCGCGCTTCGCCCCCCCCGACCGCCACCATCCCCGGCTGGCGCCCCTGAGCCTGGCGGTCGCCGTCGCCGCTGGCCTGGGCACCTTCCTGCTCCTGGCCCAACTCGCCCCCTTGCCGGTCTCGACCCAGGTCGCCGACTGGTACGCCGCCGCCAGCCTGCCCGAGGCCCGGGGCCACAACGTGGTCAACGTCATCATCGTCGACTTTCGCGCCCTGGACACCCTGGGCGAGATCACGGTGGTGGCCTTCTCCCTGCTCGCCGCCCTGCCGCTGCTGGCGGGTTTGCGGGGGAGGGCACGGACATGAGCCCCCCTTCACCGCTCCTGGCCTGGGCCGCCCGGCCCCTCTACTGGCTGCTGATCGCCGCCGCCCTCTGGCTTCTGCTGCGGGGTCATAACGAGCCCGGCGGTGGTTTCATCGCCGGCCTGGTGGCCGTCGCCGCCAGTAGCCTGCTGGCCCTGACCCTGGACGTCGCCGCCGCCCGCCGCTGGCAGCCCCTGGCCCCCTTGCCCCTGGCCATGCTGGGCGTCGGCCTGGCGGCGGTCGCCGGGCTGCCCGGCGTTCTGGGGGGGCAACCCTTCCTCACCCACCTCTGGCTGGCGTCGGGCCTCTCCACCGTCCTGATCTTCGACCTGGGGGTCCTGTGCGCGGTCTGGGGGGCGCTCACCGGTTATCTCTATCCCTTGTTGGAGGGCCAACCCATGGATGGCCAGGCGCAGGACAACCACTCGCTGATTGACCAGCCTCCGGTTGGCCAGCGGGAGGAGGCCCCATGACCCTGATCCTCATGATCACCATCAGCCTCACCGTGACGGCGGGGGTGCTGCTGCTCCTGTCCCGGGACCTGTTCCGCACCCTGGTGGGGCTGGCGGTGCTGGGCGGCGCGGTCAATCTGGTCGTCTTCCTGGCCGGCCGGCCAGGGAGCCTGACGCCCCCCCTCATCCCCGCCGGTCTCGACCGCCTGACCGCCGGCGCGGCCGATCCCTTGCCGCAGGCCCTGGTGCTGACGGCCATCGTCATCGGCTTCGCCCTGCTCTGTTTCGCCCTGGTCCTGGGCGCCTGGATCAGCCAGCGTGAGGGGCACGGCGCGGTGGACCGGCTGCGGCGCACGGAACCGGCGCCCCAGGACCCCCTCAAGCCGCCCATCCTGGAGGACTGATGCTGCTCCTCGCCCCCCTGCTCATCCCCCTGTTCACGGCCCTGCTGACCGCCGTCCTGCCGTCCCGCCCCCGGTTGCGGCGCGGCCTGAGCCTGGCCGGGGTCCTGTTGCTCGTGGGCGCGGCCCTGGCCCTGCTGGCGGCGGTCAGCCAGACCGGGCGCTTGTCAGTCGCCCTGGGCGACTGGCCCCTGCCTTACGCCATCGAGTTTGCCGCCGACGGCCTGAGCGCGGCGCTGGTGCTGGTGGCGGCCCTGCTGGGTCTCACCGTCCTGCTCTACCAGATCGCGATCGAGCCCGCCGACCGGGAGGCGCCGGGGCTTCAGCCCTTGTTCCAGGGCTTGCTGGCGGCGGTGATGGCGGTCTTCCTGGCGGCGGACCTGTTCAACCTTTACGTCTGGTTCGAGCTCCTGCTCATGGTTACCCTGGGCCTGCTGCTCCTGGGTGGGCGACCCTGGCACGCCGAGGCGGCCTTCAAGTATTTCACCCTGAGCATGCTCGGCACCCTGCTGATGCTGGCGGCCGTGGGGCTCATCTATGGCGCCACGGGACAGCTCAACCTCGGCGCCCTGGCGGTTGCCAGTCAGGCGCCGGCGGTCGCGCAAGGGCTGACCCTGTTCGTCGTCATGCTCCTGCTGGCCCTGCTGCTCAAGGCCGGCGCCTTTCCGCTCTTCGCCTGGCTGCCGGCCAGTTACCATACCTTGTCCCTACCGCTCCTGGCCCTGGTGGGCGGGCTGCTCACCAAGGTCGCCCTCTATGTCCTGCTGCGCCTGACGGGGCAGGTGTTCAGCACGGTGCCGGGCTTCCTCTACGAGGCCCTGGGCTGGCTGGCCATGCTCACCCTGGTCACCGGCGTCCTGGGGGCGGCCTATCACTGGGACCTGCGGCGCATCCTCGCCTTCCACATCGTCAGCCAGATCGGCTACCTGCTGCTGGGCATCGCCCTGGCCACCCCGGCCGGGGCGGCGGGGACCGCCTTCTTCCTCATTCACAACATCCTGGTCAAGGCCAACCTCTTCCTCCTTGCCGGCCTCATCTGGATCAGCGCCGGCCACCCGGATTTGCGCCGCATCGGCGGCCTCTACCCGGCACGGCCCTGGCTGGCCCTGCTTTTCCTGATCAATGCCTTCTCCCTAGTGGGGGTACCGCCCAGTTCCGGCTTCTGGGGCAAGTTTCTGCTGGTCCAGGAGGCCTTCGCTCAGCAGCGCTTCCTCTGGGGCGGCCTGGCCCTGGGGGTCGGTCTCCTCACCCTCTATTCCATGAGCAAGATCTGGCTGGAGGGGTTCTGGAAGCCCCATCCCGAACCAGCTCGCCTGGCGGAGCCCCAGGCCCAGGGTGGCGGGGGGCCGTGGCTGGCCTATGCCGCCCTTGGCCTCTCCACCCTGTTGGTGCTGGCCCTGGGGCTCTATCCCCAACCCCTGATCGACTGGCTGCGGCAGGCCACCGCGGGCTACTGGGCCGGGTTCGGGCAAGCATGAGGTGGCCACCATGACCAAGCTCCTTGCCCTGTTCCTGCTGATCATCAATCTGCTCAAGGACCTGGTCAGCTCCGGCTGGACCACCGCCCGCCTCATCCTGCGGCCGGGCAAGCCACCCCGCTCCGGTTTCGCGCGGCTGACCTACGGTGACCTGCCGGC
>CALMDH010000145.1:0-4569 GCA_937862735.1 uncultured Gammaproteobacteria bacterium | reverse complement strand
CTGTTTGTCTACAACTACCGTATCTATGACCGCCACCGGCGCCCGGTGGTGAGCCTGGCGGTCCTGGCCGATGAACGGCCTGACTGGCGTCCCCATCATTTCGGCTGGCGACGTTGGGGGTGTGAGGTCGGCATCCGGTTCCCCAGCGTCAAGTTGCTGGACTACCGGGCCCGCTGGGCGGAACTGGAGGCCTCGGCCAATCCCTTCGCCGTGGTCATCCAGGCGCACCTCAAGACCCAAGAGACGCGCCAGGCCCCCGAGGCGCGTTACCAGGCGAAGCTGGCCCTGGCCAAGGGCTTGTATCGCCGGGGGTGGGGGCGGAGCGATATCCTGGAACTGTTCCGCTTCATCGACTGGATGCTGCGCCTGCCCGAGGAACTGGAGCACAGGCTCTGGTCAGAAATTCAGACTTATGAAGGTGTTCAGAAAATGACCTACGTGACGAGCGTTGAGCGCATCGGTATCCGCAAGGGTATCGAGCAGGGGATGCAGCAGGGGATGCAGCAGGGGATACAGCAGGGGTTGCAACACGAGCGATTACTCTTGGTACGTCAGGCTCGCAAGCGCTTTGGTGACGAAATTGCCTCAAGAAGCGCCCCCTTGCTCGATCAGGTGACCAGCTACCAGGCCCTAGAGGATTTGGCTGAGGCCATCATGGATTGTCCGGATAGCGAAGCCTGGATAAAGACGGTTAACGAGGCAGCCCGTTGACCAGCCGCGTTTAGCATGCGTTTCATTTGCTTGACAAGGACCTGTCTCAGCGCCTGTCTCCTTGCGCTGGCGAGTGATGATGACCCCCCTGCAAATCGCCCTGATCGAAAAGCTTGGGGCTGACAATGGCTTCGAATACGGGATCAGTGCCGATGCCGATGCCGTCACCCTGGGCTCGGCCCGTCATCGCGCCCGGGCCAGGATTCTGCTCACCAACCACCAGTACCTGGTGAACTTCGCGAGCCAGTCACCCTCCCTGCAACCCGAGCTGGAGCGCCAGTATCCGCGCGACCCTTCTGGGGCCTTTCTGGCCAGCGGCGAGGCTGACTTGGCCCAGTTGCTGCGTCGTGCCGCTAGCCTGGCGCAGGCCCTGCCCCGCCAGGCGGCTAAGGATTATGAGGCGCGGGTCGCCGTCGCCCTGGGGGAACTGCCCGCCACCCTGTTGGGTACCGAAGTCGAGCGCCTGGTCCGCCAACGGGTGGGTCAGCAGACCTTTCGCCAGGCCCAGATGGACTATTGGGGTGGGGCCTGTGCTGTCACGGGGATCAGCGTCCCGGAAGTCCTCCGCGCCAGCCATGCCAGGCCCTGGGCCGACTGCGCATCGGACGCCGAGCGGTTGGACGTGTTCAATGGATTCTTGTTGTCCGCCAACCTGGACGCGCTGTTCGATCGTTTTCTGATCAGCTTTGACCCCGATGGCCTGATGCTGGTGGCGGACGCCCTTCCCGACCGGGAGAAACGGCGATTGGGGTTGGATCAGCCGGCCCGCTTGCGCTGGGTGGCCGAGCAACACCAGCCCTACCTGGCCTACCATCGCGCCAGGTTCGTCGGGGGCTGATGGGCTGATCGGGTAAGTGGGACCCTTGGAAGAGGCCCTACTACGAAACGAACCCAAACCACTGCTAGAACCCAACGCGCGGCGGCGCGAAAAAGGTCATTTTGCGAAACAAACCCATTTCTGAGTGGACCACGAAACGGCCTTTTTGCCATTCAACCAAGAGCGAGGCGCCAGTAACCGCTTGCCCAGGTTAATAATCCTCGGGGAGCAGAATCGTCGTTGCCGAGCGATCGGCCTCGGTGATGATCCACACCTTGAAGCCGTCCTCGAACTGATAGGCGCTCAGCAGGCGGGCGCCATTGTGAAGGGCGTCGTTGTTGGCCTGGATATCATCCGGGCACAGGTCACCCCAGTCGCCCAGGGCATGGCGGTTGAGCATGGTCTGGACGATGGGCCATTGCCCACGCTGTTCCGTGGCACGTTTGGCATTGGCGGTGATGACGACCTGGCCCAGTGCAAAGAGTGGTTCGGTCATGGCGGGTTCACTCCGGTGGCTGAGGAGGACCCTACTTTATCCCATGAGGGCGGCGGGAAAGTCGCCGGGGTGGCTGGGCGAACGGAAGGGGAAAGGTGGAGGGGGATTGGCGCTCCCTAGGGGATTCGAACCCCTGTTACCGGCGTGAGAGGCCAGCGTCCTAACCGCTAGACGAAGGGAGCGAGAAGAAATAGTGGAGAGCGCGTATTATACGCGGCGCCCGGCGCTTCTCAAGCCAGCGCATGAAATTAATCGCCTGGAACCGCACCGCCGCGAGGCCAGGGGGCAAGGACCCTTCGTCATCATCGATTTTCGGGTCCGGGGAGGAACGCCTCCGGAACCCGTTCCCGCCAGGAAAAGACACTAGCTTGTATCCAGATTTCCCTGCCTGCCGCATCGTGCCCCGCGACCAGCACGGTATCTCGCGTGCCAATATCAGCGAGAACGCCCTCAAAGTCCTCTATCGCCTGAAACAGGAGGGCTACCAGTCCCTGCTGGTTGGAGGGGGGGTACGCGATCTGCTCCTGGGGCGGGAGCCCAAGGATTTCGACGTGGCCACCGACGCCCGCCCCGAGGAGGTGCGCCGCATCTTTCGCAACTGTCGCCTGATCGGTCGCCGCTTTCGTCTGGCCCATGTCCACTTCGGCCCCGAGATCATCGAGGTGGCGACCTTCCGCGGCGGTGGCGCCGGCCTGGACGATGATGAGGAACCGGGTGACCGCCACCTCGAAAATGGCATGATCGTCCGCGACAACCTCTATGGCAGCCGGGAGGAGGACGCCCTGCGACGGGACTTCACGGTCAATGCCCTCTACTACAACATTGCCGATTTTTCCGTGATCGACTATGCCGGTGGTCTGGAGGATTTGCAGGCGGGCCGCCTGCGCCTGATCGGCGAAGATCCGGAGCTGCGCTATCGGGAGGACCCGGTGCGCATGCTGCGCGCGGTGCGCTTTGCCGCCAAGCTCGGCTTCAACATCGACCCGGCCTGCGAGCGGCCCCTGCGGGAGCGGGGCCGGCTGCTGGCCGGGGTGCCGCCGGCACGCCTCTTCGAGGAGGTTCTCAAGCTGCTGCATTCCGGCACCGGGTTGGCGGCCTTCGAGAAGCTGCGGCACTATGGCCTCTTTGGCCAGCTTTTTCCGGCGACGGAGGACTGTCTGGCCCACGAGGACCATGATTTTCCCATCACCTTCGTCAGCCGGGGCCTGGCCAACACCGATCAGCGGGTCCAGGAGGACAAGCCGGTGGCCCCGGCCTTCCTCTTCGCCCTGTTGCTGTGGGAGCCAGTGCGCCGGCGCTACTTTACCCTCGTCGATCGGGGTCAGGACCCCTACGAGGCCATGATCCGGGCGGGGGAGGATGTGCTGGCGGCCCAGTTGGCCCGGGTCAGCATCCCCAAACGTTTCAGCCTGCCCATGCGCGAGGTCTGGGAATTGCAGCCCCGCTTCGAGCAACTGGATGGCAAGCGCCCCCAACGGCTGGCGGCTCATCCCCGGTTTCGCGCCGCCTATGATTTCCTGCTCCTGCGGGCGGAGAGCGGCGAGGCCGATCCCGCCCTGGCGGACTGGTGGACGCGTTTTCAGGAGGGCACGGCGCCGGAGCGGGAGGGGATGAACGGCACCGCCCGCAAGCGGCGGCGGCGCCGGCGTCCCGCGGCTGGCGACGGGGCGGGAGCGGGCGAGGCCGGGGCCACCGGCGGCGGTGGGGTCGGGGATGGCGGTTGAGGAGGCCCCGGCCCTGGCCTACATCGGCCTTGGCGCCAACCTGGACAACCCCGAGGACCAGGTCCGGCGGGCCATCGGCGAACTGGACCAGGTCCCCGCAAGCCGCCTCCGCCAGGTCTCACCCCTTTACCTGACCGCGCCGATGGGCCCGGTGGCGCAACCGCACTACATCAATGCCGTCGCCGCCCTGGAAACCCGGCTGGCTCCCGCCGCCCTGCTGGCGGCCCTCCAGGCCATCGAGGACCGTCATGGCCGCGACCGGTCGGGGGAGCGCTGGGGGCCACGGACCCTGGACCTGGATCTTCTCCTTTACAGCGAGGCCATCATCGATGTTCAGGGGTTGCGGGTGCCGCACCCGGAGCTGGCCCTGCGCGCATTCGTCCTGGTGCCCCTGGCCGACCTGGCACCGTTGGACCTGGCGATCCCCGGAATGGGTCGCCTGGGCGAACTGCTGGCCGCGTGCCCCCGGGAGGACACTCGGCCGGTGCGGATAGCCGATCCCCCGGTCACCTCACCTTGATCCAAGCTGCGCTTCTGATATCCGATCAGACCCCCTCTCCCCAACCCTCCCCCGCCAGGGGGGAGGGAGTAAGAGACTCGGGCTTGTGCTGGCTATGACAGCCCCGAACTCAGTGGCTTGTTAGGGTGAGACTTCGCTGGCAGAATCCCGCCTCGACGCCTCGACGCCTCGACGCCTCGACGCCTCGACGCCTCGACGCCTCGACGCCTCGACTGCCCGACTGCCCGACTGCCCGACCGCCCGACTGCCCGACCGCCCGACCGCCCGACCGCCCGACCGCCCGACCGCCCGACTGCCCCGC
>CALMDH010000144.1:0-23365 GCA_937862735.1 uncultured Gammaproteobacteria bacterium | reverse complement strand
CGGGCAAGCCACCCCGCTCCGGTTTCGCGCGGCTGACCTACGGTGACCTGCCGGCCCCGGCCGCCAATCTGCTGGGGGCCCTGGTTACCCTGACTCCGGGCACCACCACCCTCGACATCGACCTGGAGCGGGGGGAAATGCTGCTGCACCTCCTCGACCTGGAGGGGGCCGAGGCCACGCTGGCGGCAATCCGGCGGGACTTTCTCGCCCCCATCCGCACCCTCTACGGAGGCACCCCATGAGCCTGCCGATGCTGTTCGTCCTCATCGCCGGGGCCAGCGGCCTTATGGGCTTCTACCGCCTGCTGGCCGGGCCGACCGCGACCGACCGGGTGGTCGGGCTGGACATCCTCTTCGCCGTGGCCATCATCCTCAGCCTCGTCGCGTCCTGGGTCAGCGGGCGCACGGTGTACCTGGACGTGGCCATCGGCCTGGCCCTGGTGGGCTGCGTCGCCACCCTGTCCTGGGCGCGTCTGATCCAGCCGGACGCTGAAGGCGGTGGCCAGGGTGGCGCCCAGGTTGGTCCTCGGGGTGGATGCCAGGCCGGCAGTCAGGATTCGAGCCAGGCTAGCGACCGGGGTGATAGTCGCGGAGATGGGCGGGGGAACAGCCAGGACCGGGAGGGGCGGCCATGATGAGTCTGCTTGGCTGGACGATCTGCGGCCTGGGCAGCGTCCTGCTGCTCATCGCCGCCATCGGCATCCTGCGCCTGCCCGACGCCCTGGCCCGCCAGCATGCCGCCACCAAAGCGGTGACCCTGGCGGTGCTGGTCTTCGCCCTGGGAATTGGCCTCCTCGCCCAAGACCCAGCCTGGAACTGGCGCCTGCTGGCCCTGGCGTGCAGCCTGATCCTGACTCTGCCCCTGGCCTCTCACGCCCTGGCAAGGGCGGCGATGCGAGAGCGAATGCGGGGCTCGGGGCTGGATCAGATCCCGTAAGCGCTTGCCCTGAACGAGCGTGCTGACGATGCCCGTCTTGTGCGATCAAGATCTGCTCAGTACGAACACCTAATGTCTATCCGGGTCCTTGCCGCGCCTTGGAGCTTGGACCTTGGTATCCTGTCCCACGTCCGATGACCGATGTGGAGCAGGGGGGAGCATGAGCGCAACCGACGAGTCCTGGCGGATTCCCTATGGCGTGGCGGATTTCATCAAGCTGCGCGAGCGGGGACATTACTATGTGGACAAGACCCGCTATCTGCCGCTGCTCGAGCAGGCGGGCGAGTTTCTATTCCTGATTCGTCCGCGGCGCTTTGGCAAGAGTCTGATGCAATCGGTGATGGAGTGCTACTACGACGCCGGCTGGGCCGAGCGCTTCGATGAGTTGTTTGCCGGGACCTGGATTCACGAGCACCGCACGCCTGAGCAAGGCCAGTATCTGTGCCTGCGCTTTGATTTCTCGGCGGTCAGTTCCACGCCGGCGGAGGTGCGTGAGTCGTTCGAGGCCCATACGCGCATCCTGTTGATCGACTTCCTTGACCGCCATGCCGAGCGGGTGCCCGCGACCAGCGCCCAGGCCGTCTTGAGCGAGCCGAGCCACGCCCGACGCTTCGAACGTCTGATTAATGAATTGCGTAAGCTTGGGCTGTCGCTCTACCTCTTTATCGACGAATACGACAACTTCGCCAACAACATCCTGGTCAACGCCGGGGGCGAGGCCTACCGGGAACTGACCCACGGCAGTGGCTTCTTTCGCGACTTCTTCGCCCTGCTCAAGGAATCGGTCGGGCGTACCGGTAGTGGGTTGGCCCGCCTCTTCATCACCGGGGTCTCACCCATCACGCTGGACGACGTCACCAGTGGCTTCAATATCGGGCGCAACATCAGCCTGGACCCGCGCCTCAATGCCCTGCTCGGCTTCACCCACGCCGAGCTGGAACGGCTGTTCATCGCTTTCGGCCAGGACCTCAACGCCCATCGCGCCATTATCGACGCGTGGTACAACGGCTATCACTTCCACAAGGCGCGCGGCGAAGCAGTCGTCAACAGCGACATGGCGCTCTACTACCTGCACTCCCTGGTCGATCTCGCCCAGCCCCCGGATGAATTGATCGACCACAACGTGCGCATCGACTACGGTAAGCTGCGCCATCTGGTGCGGATCGACCGCCAGCTCACCGAGCCTGCGGTGAAGCCCGCGAGCACCGGTGCCGGTGCTGAGGGCCTCAATGGTAACTTCTCCCGCCTGCGCAGCATCATCGAGACCGGCGAGGAGGTCGCCGCGATTCAGACCAGCTTCCCGGCCAAGGGGCTGCTGCGCCAGGACAACTTCGTCTCCCTGCTCTACTACCTGGGGCTGCTGAGCTTTGCCGGCGAGCGGGAAGGGCGGCCCCTGCTCAGGATTCCCAACCGCACCGTGCGCCAGTTGATGTACGGCTATCTGCGCGACGCCTATGACGAGGTCGGCGTCTTCCGCCCCAGCACCTACGAAATCGCCGACCGGCTCAACAAGATGGCCTATCGCGGCGAGTGGCAGGGCTTCTTCGACTACCTGGCCGAGGAGATCGGCCGCCAGGCCAGCGTGCGGGACTTTTTGCAGGGGGAGAAGATGATCCAGGGCTTCCTGCTCGCCTGGCTGAATCTCTCGCCCTATTTCCAGGTCTTTTCCGAGTCCGAGCAGGCCGGCGGCTTCGTGGATCTCTATCTGGCCCCCTTCTATTTCCGCTACCCGGACATGCGCCATGCCTATCTGATCGAGCTGAAGTACTTGAGCCGCTCGGAGGACAGCCCGGGCAAACGCGAACAGTTACTGAAGGCGGGCCGCGCGCAGTTGCGCCACTATGCCGGGGATGCGCGCGTGCACAGCCAGCTTGGGGAGGCCCAACTGCACCCGATCCTGTTGCTTTATAGCGGTTGGGAGCTGGTCCATCGCGAGGCGCTGTAGATTTCCCCCGCGCTGGCGCCCCTGTCTTGCTAACTGTCACGAGGGGGGCTGAACACGCTCCTGAAAAGGAACGACTTTGCCGTGACCTTCAAGCTAACTGGCATGAGGCGGCAAGCCATACCACTGAAAATGAAAGATATTCCCGTGACTTCCACGCTAAACGGGGAAGGAGGGCAAGCCGCCTCAGGCCCGGGCTCGCTCCCGCAGGCGTTTGACCTGAAAAAGGGTATTGCGCTCCTCCTCCTCCAGGCTGGACTGGATGAAGTGGATGGTCCGGCGGTAGCGGGGGATGATGTTGTATTTCAGGGCATTGACCCGTTTCTGGGCCTTGCGCTGTTCCTCCATCAGTCGGTGCAGGGCGATCTCCACCTCCCCCAGGCGCGCCAGGGTAACGGCCAGATCCGCCAGGTAGGCGCGGGTGTTATCGAAACTGGCATCGGTCCCCATCAGCCCCACGGGCTTGAGGGGCAGGCGCTCGGCGGTCACGGCGGGGTATTCCACCCCCAGGCTGCGCCGCGGGAGGATTTCGACCTTGAGCGCCAGTTCCGAGCCCAGGGCCGCCTGGTGGATGCCGCGGCTGCCCATGCGCAGGTGACTGATGCCCAGGCACTCGTAGGCCTGGACCAGGATCGCCTCCGCCTCCTGACGCAGGCGGCGGTATTCCCCGATGCGCTCGTAGACCAGCCGGGTCAGCAGTTCCCGCTTGCGCTCCAGCAGGTCGTGGCCCTCTTCCAGGAATTTGACCTGCTTCTTGAGCTTCAGCAAGGTGTTCTTGGTCGGCGGGACCTTGATGAGTTGTTGCGCCATTTCGGTTTAGTCCGCGCCCTGGTAGTACTTGGCCAGGTCCGTCTCGCTCATGCGCGTCAGGGTGTCGCGGGGGAAGGTCGACATCAGCTCCCAGGCCAGGTTGAGGGTGGCCTCGATGGAGCGGTCCTCGGCCTCCCCCTGACCGACGAACCGCTGGTCGAAGGCGTCGGCGAAGCGCAGGAAGCGCTTGTCCCGCTCCGACAATTCATCCGCGCCGATGATGGAGGCCAGGTTGCGGGTCTCCAGGGCACGGGCATAGAGGGCGTAGAGTTGGGCGGCGACCCGGGGGTGATCCTCCCGGGTGTCGTCCTTGCCGATGCCATCCTTCATCAGGCGCGACAGGCTGGGGGAGATGTGCACCGGCGGATAGATGCCCTGGTTGTGCAACTCCCGCGACAGCACGATCTGGCCCTCGGTGATGTAGCCGGTCAGGTCGGGGATGGGGTGGGTGATGTCGTCCGAGGGCATGGACACCACCGGCATCATGGTGATGGAGCCGTGGCGCTGGTGGATGCGCCCGCAGCGCTCGTAGATCTCGGCTAGGTCCGAATAGAGGTAGCCGGGATAGCCCTTGCGCGCCGGCACGTCGCCCTTGGCGGTGGCCACCTCGCGCAGGGCCTCGGCGTAGTAGGTCATATCGGTCATGACCACCAGGACATGGCGGTCCAGGTCGTAGGCCAGATACTCGGCGGCGGTGAGGGCGGTGCGCGGCAGAGTTAGGCGCTCCACCGGAGGGTCATCCGCCAGGTTGATGAACATGACCACGTTGCGCAGCACGCCGGAACTGGCGAATTCGTCGCGAAAGAACTTGGCATCGGCGTAGGAGACGCCCATGGCGGCGAAGACCACCGAGAAGCTGGTGTCCTCGTCCTTGAGCTTGGCCTGGCGCACGATCTGGGCGGCCAGGCGGTTATGGGGCAGGCCGGAGCCGGAAAAGATCGGCAACTTCTGGCCGCGCACCAGGCTGTTAAGGCCATCGATGGTGGAGATGCCGGTCTGGATGAATTCCCGGGGATAGGTGCGTGCCGCGGGGTTGATGGCGGAGCCGCCGACGGGGCGACGGATGTTGGACAGGATGGGCGGGCGGTCGTCCTTGGGTTCTCCCAGGCCGTTGAAGACCCGGCCGAGGAGCTCCGGCGAGAGAGCGATCTCCACCGGCTCATCCAGGAAGCGCACCCAGGTGGATTCCAGGTCCAGGTCCTCGACGCCCTCGAAGACCAGGATCAGGGTCTCGTCATCGCTGGCGCGGATGACCTGACCGTTGCGCCGGCCACCGCTGTGGTCCTTGATCAGCACCCGGTCACCGAAGGCAACCCCGGGGGTGTTCTTCATCACCAGCAGGCCGCCACGGGCCTCGGCGGCGGTGCGGTACTCTTTGATGCTCATAACGAATTCCGGTTCAGGGCGTTACGTTTCATGCCTTAAGTTCGGGGCCTTGCGTGCTAGGCGTTGCCAGCACTGGCCTGGGCGTACTCCAGCCTCATCTTCTCGAAGGTCCGGCCGGCCTCCTCCTTCAGGGCGTGGATCTGGTCCACCTGATCACTGTTGAACATGGACTTGCAGCGCCGGACCCGCGCCAGCAGGGGCAACTGCTGCAACTCCTGCACCGGCACCCCCAGCTCGATGAGGGCGGCCCCGCGGCGGAAGATGAACAGGGTCAGATCGAGCAGGGCGAACTGCTTGCGCGGCGAGCAGAAGGTGTCCACCTCATCCAGGGCGCTCTGTTGCAGGACGCCCTCCTTGATCAGGGCCGCCCCCTCCAACTCCCAGCGTTGGGCGGAGGACAGGGCCTCGGGGCCGACCAGGTTGACGATGCGCGCCAGTTCGGCGTCCCGCGCCAGCAGGGCCAGGGCCTCGGTACGCCGCCGCTCCCAGTCGCGGTCGATCTCCTGGTGCCACCACTCGGCGGCGGTGTGGACATGACCGGAAAAGCTGGTCACCCAGTCGATGGATGGGTAGTGGCGGGCGTCCGCCAGCTCCTTGGACAGGGCCCAGAAGGTCTCGATGATGTCCTTGGTGTGGCTGGTCACCGGCTCGGAGAAGTCACCACCCGGGGGCGACACGGCGCCGATCAGGGTCACGGAGCCGGAGCCGGCGCCGTGGGTCTCGACCCGGCCGGCGCGCTCGTAGACTGCCGCCAGGCGCGAGGCCAGGTAGGCCGGATAGCCCTCCTCGACGGGCATCTGCCCCAGGCGGCCCGAGACCTCGCGCAGGGCCTCGGCCCAGCGGCTGGTGGAGTCCGCCAGCATGACCACGTCGTAACCCATGTCCCGGTAGTACTCGGCCATGGTGATGCCGACGTAAACCGATGCCTCCCGCGCCACCACCGGCATGTTGGAGGTGTTGGCCACCAGCAGGGTGCGCTCCATGAGCTTGCGCCCGGAGTAGGGGTCATCGAGCTGGGGGAAGGTCTCCAGCACGTCCACCAGCTCGTTGCCACGTTCGCCGCAGCCGACATAGATGACGATGTCGGCGTTGGACCAGCGGGCCACCTGCTGCTGCACCACTGTCTTGCCGGCGCCGAAGGGGCCCGGCACCGCCCCCTTGCCGCCCTTGAGTTGGGGGAAGAAGGTGTCGATGACCCGCTGGCCCGTGATCAGGGGCGCGATGCCGTCATCGCGCCGCCGGTAGGGGCGCGGCTTGCGCACCGGCCAGCGGTGGAAGAGCTTGAGGCGATGGGTGTGGCCCTGGGCGTCCCGCAGGCGGCCGATGGTCGCCTCCAGGTCATAGTCTCCGGCGGGGGCGAGCTCGTCGAGCTCGCCGCTCAGGGTCGGCGGCACCAGGATGCGATGGACGATGGTCTGGGTCTCCTGGACCGTGCCCAGGACCGTGCCGGGGCCAATGCGGGCCCCAGGTTCCAGCTCGCGATTGGGCTCGAATTCCCAGACCTTGGTCCGGTCCAGGGCGGGTACCTCCAGCCCGCGGCGGATGTAATCCCCGGACTGGAGGGCGATCTTCTCCAGGGGGCGCTGCACGCCGTCGAAGATGCCGCCCAACAGGCCCGGGCCCAGTTCCACCGACAGGGGCCAGCCGAGGCCCACGGCGGGTTCGCCAGGGCGCACCCCCTCGGTGGACTCGTAGGTCTGGACGATGGCCTCGTCGCCGCGCAGGGAGATGACCTCGCCGAACAGGCCCAGCTCGCCGATGCGCACCTGCTCGCCGTTGCGGATGCCCGGCAGGACGATGGTGACGATGGGGCCGTTGATGTCGCGGATCCGGCCCTGGCGCGCGGCGTCGCGGGTGGCAGCGCGGGGGGCGTCGCGGCCGGGATCTTGGGTGTCGCGCATGCTAGTGCTCATGATGTCAGCCGCCGAAAAGGTTGCCGGTGTCCAGGCCACCTGGCAGCAGTCGCTCCAGGATGACCTGCTGGATGCGGGCGCGCAGCCGTTCCTGCCGGCCCTCGAAGGTATTGTCGACGCGGATGCGCCCGTCCTCGCTCGCCACCAGTACCCCCGCCAGGGTGGCGATGGGGGTCTCGCACAGGGTTGCGCTCTGGCCCGGGGCCAGTTGCCCGCTGACCGCGTCCCAGCGGGCGAAGAGCTTCTGGTGGTCCTGCTGGTTGGCGCAGATCTGCAGGGCGGGGGACTCGATGGCCGCGGCGGCGCTGGCGATCAGCCGCAGCAGCCAGGCGAGGTAGGCCGTCGGGTCGTCCTGGATGAAGGCGCGCATGCGGTCCGCCAGCCGGCGCTCCACGTCCTGGACCAGATTCCAGCGCAGCCGGTCGAGCTGGCTTTGCATCTTCAGTTCGCTGGCCTGGACCTGCTGGCGGAAGGCGCGTTCGCCCAGGGCGCGGGCGATGGCCTCCTCGCGCTGCTCACGCAGGCGTAGCCGCTCCGCCGCCTCGCGCAGGGTGGTGTCGCGGCTGCGCTGGGTCATTTCCCGGTAGGCGCTGGCGAGTCGTTCGGCGCGGGCGAGGAGGGCCCGTTCGAGTTCTTCTACCTGGTTCACGATGGCTGACCTAAAAGCATGGCTAAGGGTGATTCAGGGCTGATGGCCGGTCGTCGGGGCGAAGGGTTTGCCATTCTCAGGCCGTCCCCCCCGCCTTGCCGAACATGGCATCCAGCCGGTCGGCCACGTCACTGGCCAGGCGGGGTTTCTCCCGCAGCCGGGGCACGGCGGCCACGACCACGCGCCCACCCTCGGCCCGGACCCGTTCCAGACCGGGGATCTTGGCGCGCATCAGGGCCTCGTCGACGATGGCGAAGGCCTTGTCGCCCCGCCGGATCAGGTCGGTGAAGATCTGATCCACCAGCGCCGGTTCCGGGTCCGGATAGGTCTCGAAGCCGATCAGGCGGAAGCCGTCGGCCAGGCTCTCGTCCCCGAGGAACAGCATGCGGGTCCCCTGATGGTTGCCCTGACCGCCGCCCGGGCCCAGGCCGGCAACCCGGCGGGGAACGGCGCCCGCCTCCTGGTCCGGGCCCGCGTCGGGGCCCCGGGAGGTCTCGCTGGCCACTGGCCCCACTCCCCGGTCAGATCTTGTTGAGGAGCAGGATGCTGACCACCAGGCCGTAGATGGCGATACCCTCCGCCAGGCCCAGGTAGATCAGGGTGCGGCCCAGGTTCTCGGGCTTCTCGGTGATCGCCGCCAGGGAGGCCGCGCCGATGGGGCCTACCGCAATGCCGGCGCCGATGGTGGAGAGGCCGGTGGGGATGCCAACACCTATGATGGCCAGGCCCATGCCGGTGGAGATCTCGTTGACCACCGTGGTCGCCTCCGCCGCCTGGGCGAAGGCATCGTTGATCCCCAGCACCAGCAGCCCAAGCTGGGCGCCCACGAAGGTCAAAAGCTGGGTGCTCATGGCGGGCCGGTACCAAGGCCGGATGCGGCTGGCGAGGGCGGGGCGCACTTCCAGGATCAGGCCGCCCAGGATGAGTGCCAGGATCGCGAAGGACATGAGGGCGACGAGCCAGTACATGGTGGACTCCTAATGCTTGGACGAGTGAAAAGGGGACAGGGATAGGGAGAGAGTCCTGGCCGTCATGGCAAAGACTCCCGTTCACGGGGTGGCCCGAGCCGCAGCGGATTGAAGGCATGACCGTCACCAGCGAAGTAGCGGGCGAAGCCCTCGTAGAACTCTAGGCGCAGCACCTGGATCATCACGATGCCTCCTTCGAGGACGATCATGAAGACATTGCCCAGGATCAGGGTCAGGCCATGGCCGACGGGCCCCATCATCTCGGCGAGGGTGAAGATGGCCAGGGCCAGCGCGGCATGGTTGAGGCTGAAGGCCGCCACGCGCAGAAACGAGAGGGTGTTGGAGATATAGCCGACGATCGTCTCCAGGGTCTCGATGAAGACCACCAGGACCTTTTCCCCTACCGGGGCGTCCAGGTGGCCCCAGCCATGCCAGGCCAGGACGCCCAGGGACAGGACGACCAGCAGGAGGGGGCCCTGGCCGAACGCCTGGCCCTGGCTCAGGTTGAAGCCACCCCAGGCCAGGGCCAGGTAGAAGATCAGATTGACCAGCCCATGCTGGCCGAAGAGGGCGCCGGCCCAGTTGCCGATCACTAGGCGATTGTAGGTGGCGAGGATGCAGGCCATGGTGATGAAGAAGACCCCCCAGCCCAGGGCCAGGGACAACATCAACAGGGGGTCGTGCAGTGGTGGCATCCATAGCGCCGGCAGCCAATGCTCGAAGCCGAAGACACTGCCGAAGAGGAAGCCGAAGGCGATCGACGAGACCCCGGCCAGGACGCCGAACAGATAGAAGCGGCCCAGCCGGGCGCGGAAGTACCAGGCCAGGCCGGCGATGACCGCGCCCTGGCCGACATCCCCGAACATGGTGCCGAACATGAGCAGGAAGCTGGCGGCGAAGAGCGGGGTGGGGTCGATCTCGCCATAGCGGGGGATGCCGTACTGCTGGACGAGCATGGCGAAGGGTGCCAGGAGCCGGTTACGGGTCGAGATGGTCGGCACCAGCGGGCGTTCGTCAGGGCGGGGGTCGCGGCTGCTGAGGTCGAAGGGCAGGCTCAGGGTCTGGCGCAGCCGCGCCTCCAGGGCTGGGACCGCCGCGGCCGGGACCCAACCGGCCAGGCGGGCCAGGGGCCCGACGCCGCGGATGGCGGAGTCCAGTTGCACCAGGGGCTCCGCCAGGCGCAGTACCTCACGGCTGCTGGTCAGTTGCCCGGTGAGAGCGGTGGACCAGTCGCGCAGCCGCTGGTGCAGGGCCTCGCGCTGGGCGGCGGCGCCCTCGCGGCGGCGGGCCAACTCGGCCCGCATCACCTGGGGCTCATGATCCAGTTCCGGGGGAATCGGCAGCGGGCGGAAGCCGGCACTGCGCAGTACGGACTCGAGTTGGGCCTCCTTGGCGCCGCTGGGACCAACGATGACCACATGGGCATCGTCCCCGGTGACCATGTACTGGAAGAGCAGGTGATCCGCCAGACCAACCGCGCCTTCGAGCTGGCGCACGTTGGCGTAGGGCACCAGGCCGACGTAGAAATCCAGGAAGCGGGTCTTGCTGCGCAACATCCCCAGGTCGATGCCCAGCCCTTCGAAGTTGCTCAGAGCCGATTGCTGCTCCCGGATCAGGCGCTCTTCGTCGTCGATGGCGCGGAATTCCTCCTCGTAGCGGGAACAGGTCTCCCAGAGGCTGCCCAGCCAGTTGTTGGTCGCGGTGAGCTCCTCCTCGGGGATGACGCGCGGACTCGGGGTCCGCTCCTCCGGGGGGAGGGGGATCAGGCGGGTGATCTTTTCCAACCGGGAGCTGGCCTGGCGCCAGATGTCGCGATAGGCGCCGCTCGGTTGGCCCGCGAAGCCATCCTCTTCCGGTGGCCGGTCGTCGGCGTGAAAACTGGCCAGTTCCGCCAGGGTCAGGGAGGCCCGGGGCAGGTCCTCATCGATGACGAGGAGCCGGACATGTTTCATCGGGGTTGGGCGCAACATCCGGCATCACCTACGGGTGGAGGATTCGGGCAGGGACGGCACCGGTAGCGACATGATTCATGCTGCCTGTCGCTCGCTGAGGCGACAACGGGCGGATGAGGTTTCGATGGCCACCTTGATCACCTCGGCGGGCAACTCCAGCAACCGTCCCTGGATGAGGGAGAAGAGGGCCATGAGGTCCTGCTCCCGCAGGATGAGGTAGGCCAGGGCCCGGGCCACGCCAGTCTGGCCCTCGTGGATGACATCCAGGGCCTCGCCACGGAGGTAGGCGTTGAGACGTCGCTGCACGTCCATGAGATCGCGGCTCTCCGCCAGCAGGACCTGGAAGGGTGGGGGCAGGGCCGCGAGCACGGCGGCGAAAGAGTCGAGATTGACCAGGGCCAACAGCCGCTCGCGGTGCAAGCGCCGCACGGAGGGCACCAACTGGAAGAAGGTCTCACTGGAAGACAATTGGTAGGAGAACCGGAAGCGCAGCAGCCAGAGGATGGCGAGTCGGTCGAGCAAGGCGCCGATGAGACGGCGCAGGCAGGGACAATGCCGATCGGTGAAGGGTGCCATGTCGCGGACCAGCCCGGTCAGATAGCGCTGGTCGATGGCCGCCTCCAGGGCAAAGGGTTCCTGCTTGCGCTCGAAGACCACCCGCGCCTGGCGGGCGATGAAGCTGTAGGGGCCGCCCTCGAGCTGACGCAGCAACTCAAGCACGTTCTCGGCCTGGAAGAGGCTATCCTGCATGGGCAGGCGCAGGTTGTGGGGTAGTTCGTAGAGGTTGTCGGCGATGACCTTGCGGTCCAGGTCGTGGAGCTTGCCCCGGATCAGGGTCTTAAGGTTGGCCAGGGCATAGTGGCGCCCCCAGTCCAGGATCAGGGTCCGCTCCGGGGCCTCCATGGGCCGGATGAGGATGCGCAACTCGGCGAGGAGGGTGTTGATCAGGGCCTGCTCCACCGCCCGGCTCCGGGCCTTCACCGGCAACTGGCTCTCCAGGGCCGCGGTCAGGTCATATTCCGCCGCCAGTTCCTCGGCGCGCCGCTGCGCCAAGAGAGCGAGGGTGTCGGGTTTGAACAGCCGGGTCGCCATGGCCGACACCCGGGTATGCAAATAGGCCTGACTTGCCGCGAACTTCATGATCTGGGAATCATCCGTCGCCTGAAGCGTGATAGCCGCTCGAACGCTGATGGCTGACCTGGGGTTTCGTCCTCTGACGTAATTCCGGTCCTCAGTCAGCCGTCAGCAGGACATCGAAGGCCGCCACCAGGGCGTCCTCCTCCCGCTCCTCCGCCAGGTTGCGGAGCTGGACGTGGCGCTCGTCATAGCGCCGCTTAAGCTCGGCTATGGTCTGCTCGGCGCGCTCTTCGGATTTCTGGATGAAGCCCCGGTGCAGGTCCGGGATACGGGCCCGGAAGCGCTCCTCATTGGCCTTGGCCTCGGCGATGGCCGCCTGGACCAGGCGCTCCGCCTCCTCCTCGGCCTCCTGGGCCAGGCGCTCGGCGCGCATCTCCGCGTCCAGCAGCCGTTTCAGGGTGTCATCCATCGTGTGAGCCTCCCGGTAACGTTAGGCGGCGCTTATATTAGTCAATCGTCGATTAGCTGGGTGGGACATATTGGCTTTACTTGAGCCAGGTCAGGAGAATTCCCGATGGGCATGAGAAAAATCAATTTCACTCCTCCCACGGGGCCTGAGCCGTTGCCAGTGATCACTTGATTTAAGTGTAGCAGGAGCATCGGCGATCGTGGCCAGAGGACGGCGTCACGGAGGGGTTGACCAGCCCCCATACTCAGAAAGAGCCCACATCATGAAACAGCCCCTTGTCACCCCCGCCCTGACCCGCGGTTTGACCTTGCCCGGTCAGCCGGGGGTTATCGCCGCGAATCGCCTGGCGCCGGAAAGCGACATCTGGGCACAGGGAGATCAGGTGTGAGCCCAGTCTTCGATATCGAGCGCGGCGACGACGCGGCGGAGACGCACAGGGAGATCAGGTGTTAGCCCAGTCCCCGCAGCCGCCGGTAAAGGGTACGCTCGCTGATTCCCAGCTTACGGGCGAGCTCGCGGCGATTGCCCTGATGTTCCCGCAGGGCCAGGCGCAGGGCCTGGTCGCGTGTCCCATCGAGTTTGAGAGGGTCCGGCCGGGTCTCGGGAGAACTCCCGGCGGGTATTTCTGGGGCGCTCAGGGGGGCTAATGCTAAGGGGGCGGCAAGTCCGGAGGTGGCGCGCGGGACCAAGGATGGCCCACCCCCTGGGCCGGCATCGAGCGGGTGGACCGGTTGTCGTCCATCGGCGTTCGCTGCCCTGAAGGTTTCCAGACTGAGATGTCGCGGATGAATGAGATCCCCATCGCAAAGCAGGCTGGCCCGTTCGAGGATGTTGCGTAACTCCCGCACATTACCGGGGAAGGGGTAATGGCTGAGTTGCCGCAGGGCGGTGGGGGCGAGATGCAGTTGGCGCTCCGGGCTGATCCGTTGGAGCAGGGCTTCGATCAGCAGGGGCAGGTCTTCGCGGCGTTCCCGCAGGGGTGGCACGGCGATGGGGAAGGTGTTGATGCGGTAATAGAGGTCCTGCCGAAAAAGGCCATCGCGCACCATCCTTTCCAGAGGGCGATGCGTGGCGGAGACCAGGCGAATATCGGCGCGCCGCGGTTCGCTGGAGCCCACCCGGCGATAGGCCCCGGTTTCGAGCAGCCGCAGCAGTTTGACCTGGATACCCAAGGGGATGTCACCGACCTCGTCGAGGAAGAGGGTGCCGCCGGCGGCCGCCTCCACCAGGCCGGTCTTGCGGGCGATGGCGCCGGTGAAGGCCCCGCGCTCGTGACCGAAGAGCTCGCTCTCGAAGAGGGTTTCGGTGAGCCCGGAACAGTCCACGGCGACGAAGGGGGCGTCGGCGCGGCGACTGGCCTCGTGGACGGCATGGGCCACCAGTTCCTTGCCGGTGCCGGATTCCCCCAGCAAGAGGACGCTGGCCTCGGAGGGGGCTACCCGGGCCACCAGTTCCAGCATGCGCCGGAAGGCCGGGGAGCGGCCGATGAGGGCGTGGCGCCCGGTCTCGTCCCGGGCGACCCGCAGGCGCTCCATCTTTTCCACGAAGCAGAGAATCTCCCCCGTCGCATCCAGGACCGGGGTGAGCTCGATATTGACGTATTCCTCACCATGGGGCGTGTGGTGCAGGTGCAGCACCCGTTCCCGCTGGCGGGACTCGAGGCTGGCCGCCAGGGGACAGGACTCCCCGGCCTGATCGCAGGGGACCTCGTAGCGGTGGGAGACGGCGTAGCAGGGCTGGCCGATCACCTGGCCCCCCCCGCAACGCTGGCGATAGCTGGCGTTGGCGGCCAGGATGCGATAGTCCCGGCCACAGAGGATATGGGGTTCGGGGAGATCCTCCAGGTGGGCGATGAGCTCTGGCAGGGGGCGGTGCTCGACGGGCATGGCTGGCTGATCCGAAAGGCTGGGGGTGGGGCCGCGTTGGCTGGATCGGGAGGGTGGGCCCTGCAAGGGGCAAAGGGTGGAAACGGCGCGGACGCCAGTTAGACCCTGCTGGCAGTATCGAACTCTCTGCCAGGTCTGTCAATTCACTGCCATGAATAGCAGTGAATTTGAGGTTGAATGGCAGCTTTGGCAGTGATGTCAGCCCTGATGGGCCATGGCCACCGGTCGGAACGGCTGATTTGACAATGGAAATTTTGACTGGCCCATGGTTGGCACCGATGTTGCTATCTCTAGCCCCGAAAGGTTGGCTCCTTACTCCGAGCAATTTTTCGACTTTGTGTCCCTGCCATTTCGTGGGCGCCCCCCGTCCTCTCCCGGGGCGCCCACGCTTTTAACCGGGGCGCCTGAACTTCCCTTGACGGCGGACCTTATCCCTGCCGCTCTCTAGCCGCCGGGGAGGGTTCCCGTGACCAGTCCTTCGACACCAGCCAAGAGCACGCGTAACGATGGAATTCCTAGGCCTCTATCCCACCTGGTACGAACCCGGGGTGGGCAGCGGATGGATCGTGGGGATCATCTCCACGGTTCATGTCCTCTTTTCCCATACCGCCGTCGGCGCGGCGATCTTTTTCGCCTTCCTGGCGAACTACGCCCACCGCCATGACCGACCTGACCTGCTGGAATTCATCCGCCGTTACGGCCTCTTTCTGCTGGTGTTCAGCTATGTACTCGGCTCCATCACCGGGCCGGGTATCTGGTACTCGACCACGGTGGCCAGCCCCCGGGGCATCTCGGCCCTGATCCACAACTTCGTCTGGATGTGGGCCACCGAGTGGGTGTTCTTCATCATCGAGGTGGTGGGCGTCTACATGCTGGTCTATCTGGCCAACCGGGTGGACCGCCAGACCCATCTCAAGCTCTCGGTGATCTTCGGCCTGACCTCCTACACCACCATGCTGGTGATCGTCGGCATCCTGTCCTTCATGATGTGGCCGGGCAAGGCCGACTGGTACACCGAGACCGGCGTGTTGCATGGCTTTTACGGCCCCAACACCTTCGCCCAGCTCGCCATGCGCACGGCCTTCATGTTCACCATGACGGCGGTGGTGGGCGGCATCGTCGCCGCCCGCTTCCCAGACCCGGCCTTCAAGAAAGATGTGGCGCGTAAGCTGGCCTGGTTGGGCATTCTCTCCGCCATCGCCGGGGTGCTGGTCTTCCGCTGGTACCTGACCACCCTGCCCGATACCGCCCTGCTGGTCATGCACAACCGGCTACCGGACTGGTTCCCGGTCGGGGTGATGGGCATGCTCGCCGCCGTCGGCGTCTACTTCCTTGCCACCCTAATCCAGCCGCGCCTGCTGGTGGCCTCCGGGGCGGCGGCCATGACCCTGGTGGTGCTGGTCTTCGGCCTCTGGCCGGGGGAGGTGGCCCGGGAGTCCATTCGCAAGCCCTGGGTGGCCGGTCAGTATGTCTATTCCAACCAGGTGATCGGCCGTGATGTGCCCGGCCGGGGCATCCAGTCCGAGATCCCGCTCATCGAGGAGCGCGGTTTTCTCCAGACCCTGGTCTTCCTGCCGGAGGCCCTGCGCCAGGTGACCCCGGACAACGCCGTCGAGGCCGGTCGCGTCCTGGCCCTGACCACCTGCTCCAACTGCCATTCCCTCAGCCCCACCGGCATGCGGCCCCTGCGCGACTACTTCCCCGCCGAGGTGGATCAGGACGCCATCGTCGACTACCTGCATGCCGGCCTGGCCTCGGGCAACACCCTGTACATGCCTCAGATCCCCTTCACCGACGACGAGGCCTTCGCCCTGGCCAGCTACCTCGCCACCCTGTCAGGGCCCGCCGCGAGCGGTGCCCCCCGGACGGCGCGGCAAGCCGATGCCCCCACCGACCTACAGGCGACCCAAGCCCTTGTCCCCACCCTGGCCGCCTCCGCCGCGCGGGAGATGAACCCATGACCCCGGAAATCCTCTACGCCCTGCGCGACCCCGCCGGGGTCCCCACCCACCCCTGGTTGTTCCTCATCCTCGGCGCCCTGACCCTGGCCCTGCACATGGCGGCGGTCCAGGTCATGCTGGGGACCGGGTTGCTGACCCTGCGCGGCGCCTACAGCAAAAATCCCTACTGGCGGCGGCTGGCGGCGCACCTGCTGATCACCGCCAAGATCGCGGTCTCGGTGGCCATCGTCATCGGCGTGGCGCCCCTGCTCTTCGTCCAGGTGGTCTACGACCCCTTCTGGTACACCTCCAACGTCCTCTCCGCCTGGTGGGTGATCGGCTTCATCCTGATCCTCATCGCCGGCTATATCGCCCTGTACGTCTTCTACTGGAAGAACCATCACCTGGAGACCGAAGGCGGCCGCTCCGGCCATTGGCTGGTGCTGTCCCTGGCCCTGCTGCTGGGGGTGGGTTATATCGTCCACGCCCTCACCAACCAGATGCTCTTCCCCGAGGAGTGGCTGGCCTGGTACGCCCCGGACGGGATCATCCAGCCCGACGGTCAGCGGCTTCACTACGCCTACCCCCTGCGCTTCGGCTTCTTCATCGCCCTCTCCCTGCCGGTGACCGGCGCCTGGCTGCTGGGCTACCGGCGCTTCCAGCAGGGCCGACCGGATGCCGACGCAGCCTATATCGCCTGGCTCAAGCCCCTGGCCCTGGGCCTGCTGGTGGTGGGCGGTCTCCTCGCTGTCGTCCTCGGCGCCTTGTGGATGCTGACCCTGCCGGAAAAGATGGCCTGGTTCGCTGCCTCGCCCTGGGTCTACGTGGCCCTGGGGGCCCTGCTGATCACCGTGGCCCTGCCCCTGGCCTTGGGCAGGACCCTGGATCAGGGCTACTGGGGTTACGCCACCTTTGGCCTTGGGGCCGTCGCCCTGATCGTCGTCTGCGCGATGCGCGAGGTCCTGCGCTATTTCACCCTGACCGGCAGCCATGGCTACGACGCCCTGGACTACAGCGTGCACATGGACTGGTACAGCCTGGTGCTCTTCCTGCTGACCTTCGCCGTCCTGGGGGGCGTCACCCTGGGCTACATGCTGACCGTGGCCTGGCAGGCCGGCCAGACCGTCGGCCGCTATCGTCCCAGCCCGGCCCTCTCCCGGCTCGGCAGCCTGAGCATTGGCCTGCTGGTGCTCTGGACCCTGGCCTACTTCGGGATCGGCTTCTACGTCTGGGCCAACTGAGCATGAGCGTGGAGATGAACAAGATGATCCCTTCCCTGGCCATGGCCCTGAGCTTGAGCCTGATCAACCCCACCCTCGTCACCCTGGCGTCCGCGACGGTGCTGACCTCCGCTACGGCGGCCGAGGCGACCAAGGCCGCACCGGCGGATCTGGCGCAGGCGCCGGACAAGGTTGCTGGTGACCATGACGCACCCTTGGACGCTCAGGTTCAGCCGGCGAGTGGCGATCCGGCCAACATGTCGGCTCCGACCCCGACCTCGACTCGGACCTCGACCCTGACCTCGACCCCGTCCCCGGCACTGCCGGGCGAGCCCACCGGGGCGGCCTTGGCCCACACCTGCGCCGCCTGTCACGGCACCAACGGCCTCCTCGGTGACGAGTACTTCATGCCCCTGGCTGGCATGCCGGTGACCCAGTTCGTCACCACCATGCGGGAGTTCCGCAGCGGGGAGCGGCTGGCCACCCTCATGGGGCATGTCGCCAGCGGCTTCTCCGACCCGGAGATCCAGGCCATGGGTGAATTTTTCGCCGCCATCGCCTCGCCTCCCGCCTTGGCCGCGACGGCCCCAGGAGCCAAGCCATGAAGCTGACCAATCCCGATCGCCGCCGCTTCCTGGCGGCCACCCTGGGCCTGCTGTCGGCCGCCGCCCTGCCGGCCTGGGCCCGCCCCGCCGGCGAGAATGCCAAGGCCCATGTCGTCATCGCCGGCGGCGGCGTCGGCGGCTGCACCGCGGCCAAGTACCTCAAGCTCTTCGACCCCGCCCTGCGGGTAACGGTGGTGGAGCGCAACCCGATCTACCTGCGCCCCTATGGTTCCAGCGAGGTCCTGACCCAGCACGTGACCCTGGACGACCTGGAGGTCAGCTACGATGACCTCAGGTGCCGGTACGGGATCGAGTTCGTCATCGACACCATCACCGGCTACGATCCCCAGGCCCGCACCCTGAGCACCGCCGGCGGTCAGTCCATCGGCTACGACCGGCTCATCGTCTCCCCCGGCATCCAACTGGTTTACGAGGCCTACGCGGGCCTGACCGAGGAGGTCGCCAATAGTGAGATCCCGGCGGCCTGGATCCCCGGCCCCCAGACCGCCCTGCTGGCCAGACAGCTCCAGGGCATGCGCCAGGGCGGGATCTTCGTCGTGGCGGCGCCACCCAACCCCTACCGCTGTCCCCCCGGTCCCTACGAGCGAGCGGCCCTGGCGGTGGAGTGGCTGCGGCCGCGCAATCCGCGGGCCAAGGTCATCATCCTCGACCCCCGGGACAGCTTCGTCACCGACGAGACCATGCTGCTGGGGTGGAATCGCCTCTATGGCTTCAATCTGCCGGAGGACTACCGCCAGCGTCTGGCCCAGAAGGTCGAGGTCACCGAGCATGCCCAACCCGGGATGCTGAGTTGGGTGCGGGGCCAGGACGGTGGCCGGCTCATCGGGGTCGACCCCCAGCGGGGTACGGTCGAATGTGAGGCCGACACCCTGGCCGCGGACGTCATCAACGTCATCCCGCCGCAGAAGGCCGGTGCCCTGGCCATGACTCTGGGCCTGGCGGACGGCACGGGCTGGTGCCCGGTGGAGCGGCGCACCTTCGCCTCCAGCCTCCAGCCCCAGGTCTATGTCATCGGCGACGCCAGCATCGCCGACGCCATGCCCAAGTCGGGGTTCGCCGCCAATACCCAGGCCAAGGTGGTGGCCCAGGCGATCGTCGCGGACCTGGCCGGCCAGCCGGCGCCCGAGCCGGTCTGGGAGAATACCTGCTATGCCCTGGCGGGCAGCGACTATGGACTGTTCGTGGCGGATGTCTTCCGCCTAGTGGACGGCAATATCGCGCGGGTCAACACCAGCGGCCGCTATCTGCCCCTAGATGCCTCGCCCATGCAGATCAAACTGGCCGCGCGCTACCAGCAGACCTGGCTGCGGACCTTTACCGCGGACTGCTTTGCCTGAGGGGAGACCTGAACATGACCGAACGTCCCATCACCGCCAAACCCCGGCGTCATCCTGCCCCTTGGGCTGGATGGGCCCGCGCCGCCCGCCTGGTCGCGCCGCTGGGGCTTGCGCTGGCCATCAACCCAGCCCTGGCCGGGGATCACGGCCAGGTGGCCAGCCCGGCGCCCAACTGGACCCCCGCCAGCCTGCGTCAGGCCCTCGCCGCCCTGCCGGATGGCGATGCCGCGCGGGGTCGGGAACTCAATCGTAGCCTCTTCTGCGCCTCCTGCCATGGCAACGAAGGCCTGGCCCCGACCATGAACTGGCCCCATCTGGCCGGCCAGAAGGCGGCCTATACCGCCAAGATGATGCTCGACTACCAGAGTGGCCTGCGCCAGGAGGGCGAACGTGGCCGGCTCATGCATGACGTGGGGAGCGAACTCTCGCCCCAGGAGATCGCCGATCTGGCCGCCTTCTACGCCAGTCTGCCGGCGCCCCGGGAGGCGACGACCCCCCGCCCCGAACCTCAACCATCCGCCACCGACCTGCCCGCCGAGGTGCTGGTGCGCAAGGGTGATCCCTCCCGTCTAATCACCCCGTGCGCCAGTTGTCATGGCGCGGTGGGCGAGGGCGGACGGCTTGAGGCCCCTGAACTTGCCGGTCAGAATCCGCGCTATTTCGTCCGCACCCTTCAGGACTATCAGCATGGCAGGCGCGCCAACGACGGCAAGAAGACCATGCGCGCCTTCACCCGCGGCCTGACCCAGGCGGAGCTGGAGGCCCTGGCGGTTTATTACGCGGACCTGCCCTTGCGGCCGGTTGAAACGGGCTTCTTCCTGCCCTGATCTACCTGCCTTGAAACGCTGGGTGAGCCCCGCACGCCGCACCCTATTAACCGCTCCCCTCGGGGCCTGACCCCGGGGCGCTCCGGGACGGGGACGAGACCCCGGCGGCGGCGAGGCGGAGCCCTTCCCTTACCATCAGTGGGCGCGCGCCTTGGGGCGAGCGCTATTCCGGAGGACAGCTTCCATGCGTATCGCAGTCACCAGTCAGAACTTCAAAACTATTACCGGTCACGCCGGCAAGACCCGCCGCTTCCTGGTCTATGAGTTGGACGACGCGGGTCAGATGCGCGAGATCGACCGTCTCGACCTGCCCGCGGCCATGTCCTTGCACGAGTATCACGGTGAGGACCACCCCCTCTTCCAACTCGGGCTCACGGCTCTGGTCACCCAGGGTGCCGGCACGGGGTTCGTGCAGCGGTTGGCTCGCTACGGCATCCAGGTCCACGTCACCAGCGAGTCCGATCCCGTGCACGCCGTCAACCGGCTCGCGGCGGGAGAGCCCCTTGCCCCCGGCCTACCCCATGAGCATGAACATGGCCATGATCACCCCCAGGGCGGTGGTCAGCATCAGGCGGAGGCCCGGTTACTTGTCCAACCTCGCTGAACCTGGTCCTGGATGTGGTCGGCCGGCTTCCAGGAGAACATATCCCCCCACCCTGGCCTGGGCCTGATAGGAGTGTCGTTCGATGGACAACTTTACCCGTAACTACAGCATCGGCCTGATCGGAGCCACCCTGGTCCTGCTCGGCTTCTGGCTCTATTCCCTCTGGACCCCGCGCGTCTGGGAACTCAATGACCTGCTCGAAGCGGAGCCGGTGGTGGCCGCCTATCCTTATACCTTTCGGGTGACCGAATTTGATGATGGCATTGCCACCCTTGCCACGCCGCGCTCCTTCAACTTTCCCGCCATTCGCTTTCTGCCCATCCTGGAGCCGGAGCTGGCCAACCTGGCCCAGGATGATCAGCGCATGGTGGCCGCGCAGCAGCGCCTGATCGATGCCCAGAAGCGGGCGATGGAACTGGTCCAGGCCCAGCCGGATGTCCGCGGGGTGCGTTGGGAACTCGATATCGCCTGGCTCGCCGATCACGGTATCCAGGTACAGAACCCCGAGATCGCCGGGGCCAACCAATGAGCACCGAGTCCAACCCTCTGACCCTAGTGCAGCCGATTTCAACCCAGGACCCCGCCCCGCGGGGCCTACTTGCAACCCTCAGGAGATTACATCCATGAACTTTGTCAAAAATGCCGGCACCGTCGACCGCGCCCTGCGCGCCATCGTTGGCCTGGTCCTCATCGCCCTCGCCTTGACCGGCACCATTGGTGCCTGGGGCTGGATCGGCGTCGTCCCCCTGTTCACGGCCGCCCTGGGCTGGTGCCCGGCCTATACCCTGCTGGGCATCAAGACCTGCCCCACCCAGGAGTGACGTCGAACTCAGAGAATGCCCACATGATGAAAAAGACCCTCCTCGCCCTCGCCCTGACCCTCGGTTCGACCGTCGCCCTGGCCGAGAGCCAGCCGGTAACCCTGGTAATTACCGACGACAGCACCATGACCCAGGGCATCGCCCTGGTCCTCGCCAACCAGATGCAGGAGCAGGGCGGCCAGGTCAATATCCTGCTGTGCGATGAAGCAGGTGATCTGGCCCTCAAGAACGCTGGGGGCGAGGCCCTCAAGCCCAACAACGTCACCCCGGCCCAACTGCTGGATGGCGCCATCAAGAAGGGGGCCACCGCCGCGGTCTGCGCCCTCTACCTGCCCAACACCGGCCACCAGCCGGGGGACCTCAAGGAAGGCATCGCCCCCGCCAAACCCGCCGACATGGCGCGCGCCCTGCTGGAGCCGGGCCGCAAGGTGTTGACGTTCTGATCGCAGACTCCGGTGCGGTGCTTTTCATATCAGCATCGCCCCGGTAAATCTGAATGCTCGCCGACCCCGGAACCCCATGGGCTCCCGGGGTTTTTTCTATGGAGACAAATGTCCAGGAACGTTTCCTGTTTTTTCGGCTATGCCCCAGCGATAGAAGAACAATGCGGACACTGACCCTCCATCGGCCGCATCTGGGCACGGCCGCCTTACAATACCGCGTCAAGCTGGCGCGGGAGTTTTTGACCCAACTGGGGATCACGCCATGACGACGAATCACATGTCCTATCGCGGGTATCGCGCTAGCCTGACCTATGACCCGGATGACAACATCCTGGTCGGTCGCGTGCTGGACATTGCCGACATCATCGGTTTTCACGGCACCTCGCTGGCCGAGTTTGAACAGGCGTTCCATGAGGCGGTTGACGCCTATCTGGCGGCCTGCGCGAGCCTTGGGGAGCAGCCCGAAAAGCCCGCCAGCGGCAAGCTGATGTTGCGCGTCCCGCCCGAGGTTCACGCCGCGGCCATTGGCGCGGCCAAACGTGCCCGTACCAGTCTCAACCAGTGGGCGGCGAAGGTCTTGGCGGAGGCGGCGCATCAATGAGGTTCCAGGCGGACCGGGGTCCGGCCGGTGTGCTGGTGCCAGCGTTCCAGGGCGGTGGGGAGGATGGGGGCGGTCATGGCGGCTCGGTCAGCGGTAGCGGGCGCGGAACGTCGGCAGGATGGCTTCGAGGATGCGGTCGATCTCGACCCGGATGTCGATGCCCAGGTTTTCCTCCTCCTCCTTCGCCGCGATGCGGTAGTAGGGCATGATCTCCACCCGGCCGCTTTCGCTGGCGTAGACCAGGACCTTGATCGGCTTGAGCGGACGCGGCCGGGCTGGGTTGGCTGCGCCGCCAGGGTTTGGGGACCTTTTTGCAATCCCCGCGGGCGCGGGGGAAACCTGGACTGCAGGGCCTATGCCTATGCCGCCCTGGGTCTATCCCTGCGGGCGCGGGGGAAACTCGTAGAGCATCTTCCCGCGGGCATCCGCCAGGGGTCTATCCCCGCGGGCGCGGGGGAAACCACCTTACCAGCCTGCTTATGGAGATCATCCAGGGTCTATCCCCGCGGGCGCGGGGGAAACTCCTGGAATGGGTGGCCGACCTTTCCTACCAGCGGTCTATCCCCGCGGGCGCGGGGGAAACGGGAGCTAACCCGCGCGGTCAAAGAATCCTTTGGGTCTATCCCCGCGGGCGCGGGGGAAACTTGAGGAAGCCCGCCAAGTAGCCGCTGACTGCGGGTCTATCCCCGCGGGCGCGGGGGAAACCGGCGCAATACCCGCACCAAGATGGAAGACGAGGGTCTATCCCCGCGGGCGCGGGGGAAACAGCAGGGGCAGGGCATCGGCGGCGGTGAAGCCGGGTCTATCCCCGCGGGCGCGGGGGAAACGCGGCTGACGAGGCTGGGAAAGATCGGCATCGGGGTCTATCCCCGCGGGCGCGGGGGAAACCAAGGATCGGCGGGCTAAGGTGATTACCGATAACCTTCATACCAGACACGCCGGCTCAATCCGGATATCC
>CALMDH010000143.1:0-5164 GCA_937862735.1 uncultured Gammaproteobacteria bacterium | reverse complement strand
CTGGACGCCACCCTGGTGTGCGCCGACGAGGGGCTGCGCAAATGGGCGGACAAGGTGGGGATCGAGGTGGTCCATCCCCTGAATTTTCGCGCGATTCTAGAGAAACTGGCGGAGGACCCGGGAGCGACCCGCGCCGGGTAAGAGGGGCTGTTGCGGACGGCCGGCCCGGCCCGGGCTCAGTCGAGGATCGAGACGCCGCGAAAAAGCTGGTGCAGCAGGCCCGTCAGCTTGGGCACCTCCTTCTCGAACTCCAGCACCCAATAGCCCCCCTCCTCCTCCAGCCGGCGCTGGGCGACATGGGTGTGACCGAGGATGGCGCGCAGGTGCTCCATGAAGGCCAGGGCGTTCTCCCGGCAGCGAAACCGGCAGCGGAAGTCATGCGCGACCCGGCCCTCGCGCTTGAAGCGCTCCACCGAGCGCCCCAGCCCTTCGAGAAAGGCCCGGCCCAATTCCCGCTCCAGCCCGGCGTCCCGCTCCCGTCCAACCTCGTCCAGGTAGAGGGCCATGCGCAGGATGCGGCCGGTGAAGAAATCCCCCGGCAGTTCCACCGTATCGTCCGCCCGGACGGCGATATCGTAGACTCCGGACCAGGCGGTGACGTACTTGGTGCGATGACCCTGGGGGGCGTCCTCCTTGAAGACCGCCCCCTCCCGGCCCCCGGCGTCCAGCCCATCGACCAGGCGGAGGACCTCCCGCCAGTCAGCGGGTGAAAACTGCCCAAAGACCCGGGGGACGGGGAGCTGGAAGGTGGCGCACAGGGCCTGCTTTTCCGCCTGAGGGACAAAGCCGGGCTGGCCCAGGCGCATCAGGTCGAAGACGAACAGTTGCACGTCCTCGCGGACGAAGGAGGGGCCGCCCTGGGTGTAAGGGTTGTCCGGTCCCGCCAGTTCGGCGCAGAGCACCAGATCCGGGTGGGACTCGAATAACGCCATGGGGATGAAGTCTGGCACCCGGTCGGTGGCAAAGGGGCAGACATAACCACCCCGGGACAGGGCCAGCAACTCGTCGCCGGCGCGAAAGATGCGGATGTTGAAGCCGTCGATCTTTTCTTCCATCCAGAAGGGGCCGGCAAACTGCTGGGCCAGGCCCTGCTCCAGGCGGAAGATGCGACCGATGCGGGGGTAACCGGGAATGAGCCGCTCCTCCCACGCCAGGGTACCCTTGGGCAGACCACGAAAATCATCCGTCAGACGCAGATAGCGGTGCTCGCCATAGGTCTCCCAGCGGGCCTTGCGACGTTCCAGAGCGGCGGGAAAGGGTTCCGGGGGCAGGGGCATGGCGACTTGGTTACCTCCAATCGTGGTTGCCGCCAGCATACACCAGGCCACCCCAAGGGGCGGCAGGGGCTGGCGGTGCCACAAGGACCAGCGGTGGCATCCCGCCCCCGCGGGTTATATAGTGAAATCGCCCACCAGTGAGCCGACCACACGACCCGGAGGAATGCGTCATGACCACCCCCGCCCCCTCACCCCGGCCCAGCCTGATCCTGATCGCCGCCGCCCTGATCGGTGGCGCGGCCTTCCTTTACATGGTCAAGCTCATGCACGACATGACCCAGGCCGTGGGCCAGATGGCGGGGGAGATGAGCGCCATGTCCGCCAACATGGCCAAAATGCAGACCGATATGGCCTCTTTGGCACGGGATGTGAGTGACATGCGGGAGAAGGTCGGCGCCCTGCCCGGCATGGCGGCCGACATGCAGCAGATGCGCGCCTCCATGGCGCGGGTGACGGGCCTCTTCGGCGGTAGCGGTGAGTCCCTGCGCCAGATGAACCCGCTGGAGATGATGCAACAAATGATCCCCGGCCCGGAGCGACGCTGATCATCAGGGGCTGACGCGGGGATAAGCCTTTACCCCGCCGCTCCACCGGTACCCCGACGGGGGACGGCGGTCTCGGTTGTTCGGACCGTCGCACCTCGGGAAACCTCGCCCCCTTCCTCCGGCAGGCCGGACATGGCCGGCATGGCCCCCACCAGGCTGGCGGGCAGCCACTGCATGGCGCTGATCAGCGAGACCACCACCGAGGCGAGGTAAGGGATCGACTGGACCAGCAGCACCGCCACCCAGATCTTCAGATCCAACTGATAGGCGTCGTAACGGAAGGTCACCAGCAAGGCGCCAAGCCAGAAGGCGATGACGAAGAGGCCCTCCTCCCGGGCATCGGCCAGGGCGCGGATCAGGGCCGGGGCCTGGGCCAGCTTGGGGGTGCGGTAAAAGCCCAGCTTGTCCGAGACCATGCCCGCCAGCATGGCGCGGGAGATGGTATGGGACAGGGCCAGCCCCGCCAGGGCGGCGGCGAAGGTCTGGCGCAGGGTGGCGTCCACCCGTCGCCGGTAGAGAAAGAAGCTCTTGGTCACCTTGAAGGTAAAGAGCACCAGCGGAATCATGGCCACCGTCATGTAGGGTGGGGTGACGTAGAGTTCCGCCACTACCATGGCCACCGTCCAGAAAAGGGCAGCCAGGTTGAAGAGCAGGTTGAAGCCGTCGGCAAACCAGGGCAGCCAGCCGGCGAAGAAGTGGTAGCGCTGGCCGGCGTTAAGCTTGGTCTTGATGGTGCCGAGGAATTGCTGGCGATGATGGGCGAGGATGCGCACCGCCCCATAGGCCCAACGGTAACGCTGCTTCTTGAAGTCGCTGAAGCTGTCGGGCATCAGGCCCCGGCCGTAGGTGTAAGGGATATAAAGGGCCTTGTAGCCGGCCTCGAACAGGCGCAGCCCCAGTTCCGCGTCCTCGGTGATGCACCATTCGGCCCAGCCGTCCATCTCCAGCAGGGCGGAGTGGCGGATCATGGTCATGGTGCCATGCTGGATGATGGCATTGCGCTCGTTGCGGGTGACCATGCCCAGCAGGAAAAAGCCGCGGTACTCGGCCATGCACATGGCCTTGAAGGCGTTCTGATCGGCGTCGCGGTAGTCCTGGGGCGCCTGGGCGATGGCTACCTCCGGGTCCTGGAAGGCCGGTACCAGATCGCGCAACCAGAGGGGATGGACCACATAGTCGGCGTCGATGACCGCCACCACCTCGGCGGCGGGGTCGGTCTGACGCAGGGCATAGTTGAGGGCGCCGGCCTTGAAGCCCGCCAGGGGGTCGACGTGGAAGAAGCGGAACCGTGGCCCGAGGGCGGCGCAATGGGCCTCCACCGGCTCCCACACCGCCGGGTCCTTGGTGTTGTTGTCGATCACCAGGACCTCGTAGTTGGGGTAATCCAGGGCCGCCAGGGCGTCGAGGGTCTCCTTGAGCAGTTCCGGTGGCTCGTTGTAGGCCGGGACGTGAATGGAGACCAGGGGCAGCTCGCCGTCACTGACCAGGCGTTTGGGGAAGGGCCGCCGCCACTTGCGCAACCAGAGGGACTCGGCCCATTCGTGGGCCTCGGCCATGATGAAAAGGATGACCCCCAACCCGCCCACCAGCAGCAGGAAGCCGGTGATGGCGGTCCCCAGGGTCATGTATTGGCGCGTGTAGTCGTAGACGATCCACACCACCGCCGTGGAGAGTCCGTACACGATGAGGGCCAGAAAGCCCTTGCCCTTATGGGAGAGGGTCGAACTGTCGCGGTAGAGGAAGACCAGCAGCAGGACGGCGCCAAGGATGGACAGGCCCGCCAGTTCACGCCAATGGGGGATGCGCACCACCGGCTGGGTGAACTCGAACTTGGGCTGACGATCGGCGTTGTAGACCCCCCAGTAGGCCCCGGTGGCGCCCTCGATACCCATCTTCCAGGTCTGGTCGAAGGCCTCCATGACGTAATAGGTGATACCCATCTGTTCCGCGCGGGCCAGGAACCGCCGCAGGAAGCGAATCTGGTTGGCCGGGGTGGCCTCGGCGCCGCCGCTGGTGCGGCCATTACTCGGCCAGCCCACCTCGCCGATGACCACCGGCTTGCCCGGGAATTGCTGACGGATGTCCTCCAGGCGCTTGAAGACGTGATCCACCGCCTCCTCGATCCGCACCTCCTCCCAGTAGGGCAGGAGGTGGATGGTGATGAAATCGACGTGGTTGGCCAGTTCGGGGTGGCGCATCCAGATGTAAGGTGGCTCGGCGGTACTGACCGGCAGGGCGGTGCCGCGCCGGACGCGATCGAGGTAGGCGATCATCTCCGGGACCGTCACGTCGCCACGCAACAGGGCCTCGTTGCCGACCATGACCCGGACCACGTTGCGGTTGCCCTGGGCCAGCACCTCGGACAGGCGGTCCAGTTCCTTGTCGTTTTCCTCCGCGTCCGGCCCGATCCAGGCCCCCACCGTGACATTGAGGCGATGCTTACGCGCCAGCCGCGGCACCTCGGCCAAGCTGTCCTTGACCGTGTAGGTGCGCACCGCATGGACGGTGTCCTTGAGCAAGGCCAGGTCCTCGTCGATCTCCTCCACCTTGGGATAAATGTCCTTGGAGGGATCGCTATCGGCGCGCATGGGCGCGAAGGAGAACCCCTGGAGCTTGGCCGGCCACATCGGCTCCTGGGTGGGCTGATTGAGCAAGGCCCAGGCAGCCACGGCCAGGAGGGCAATCAGGAGCGGGAAGAGGATGTTACTGGAAGGCCTCATCGGGCACCTGCATCCGTGGTTAACAATGACGGGAAAAGGATGGGGCTGAGTGGGCGCGGACGGAGACTGGCCAAAAGGCACGACGAACCCCCAGCGCCAATAGCCGCACGCAGCGGCAGGTAGCGGTAAATGAGGGCTGGAACGAGGTGCTTACTGCGAGAATCCCGCCGGTCAAGACCCAGTCGGCGTCAAGGGGTAATATCCCCGACCCCGGGAAAAATTGCCAGTCCTGTTTGCATCCTTGAGCGCCGCATGCCCCTTTTTTCCACTTTGCGAGGGTCCGTTTCCAGCAGGCTTCTACTGATCGGCATGCACCTACTTACGAGCGGGCACCTACTCAAGGCCAGGCACCTAAGTAGATCGATGCGCTAAACTGTTTTACCATAGGGTAAGCAGAAGGAAAAATAAAACAATACCTTATCTTGATAATATTAGTAAAAGTATTGGTAAAACGAACTGATGGTGATGGGCAAGCCCCTACTGACTGGCGGGGGCCTGCCGAAGGACGAGCGCCTAATATCAGGTGGGCGCCTGGTCAAATGAGGACCCGCGATCGGTATCCTGCGATCAGGCGTGGATTGAAGATGTAAAAGGTAGCCTGAGCGCGCTAAAATCTCCGCCA
>CALMDH010000142.1:0-11493 GCA_937862735.1 uncultured Gammaproteobacteria bacterium | reverse complement strand
TGACGCAACTGGCCATCTCCGCGACCCGCATCCGTGGTCTGGTTGCCCAGGGGCTTAGTCCGCGCTATCTGCTTCCCGACCCCGTGTTGGATTACATCCTCCAGCAGCGTCTCTACCGCCCGCAGTGATCCCGGGCCCTTTCCGCCATGTCAGCGGACCGAGGCCAGGGGGGATTGGCGAAATCGATTAATTGTTCGGAGTGTCGCCGTGCTCAGGATGCGAAACGGGACTTCCCAGTCCCCCTTTCGCCTTGCGCTCGGCGACAACCCTTGTGCCCCGGTTCGCCCCGCTCCGGGCCACGGCTACGTCACGACGTGCCCCCAAGGGGGCGGTCGGACTTCGCCATGGCCCTACGTCGAATGGCTTGACGGCGTATCGGATGCGCTTGCATCTGGCCTCTGCGGCTTCGGGACTTCGCCCCTCCGCCACGCCGGCCAGACGCCCGCGCCGACGCCTACCGGGGACTACCGGCCTTCGCTTCGCTCTCCATGGCCGGCAGCGCACGAGAGTAAAGATAAGCTAATGAAAATTAAATAATTCAGTGGGATATTGCACGCTACCTGTCATGTGGTCAATCAGCACCCCGGACGCTGGAAGATCCCACTGGAATCTCCCACGTTCGGCTAGCACCAAGGATAGCTTGTGGAGACCTGGATGAGGTTGTCGACCAGTTCCATCATGTCGGCCAGTTCGTCGATGTGAATGTCGGGCAGAAAGAAGATATCGTCAAAAATCTCCTTGAGTTCATGGATGTCGAAGTCAGCGAGATCGATGTCGGTCATCCGTTTTTCTCCCCGGGACTCGCCCGCCCCAATTCAAGTGAATTTCACGGCAAGGACTTTCATTTTTCAGGGGTGTGGCGCGCCGCCTCAAGACGGTTAGCCAGTAGCCATGACATTTTTGATTATGACCTTTCCGGTAGGGGATACGTTCTGGGCTGAGCGGCGAACCTCAATCTTTTCATAATCAGGCTACAATGACCGTCCTTGCGGACCGTCAGACCAGCATGGCCGTTCATACCTCGGGAGCGAGGGCAATCGCCCATCAGATCCAAAACTTGATAGGCGACGGGTCCATTCGGCGTGCTTTCGTTTTCGGCGCCGCCTCGCCGGCGCAAATCGCCAGCCGCGCCCTGACCTGGATATCGACTCAACCTAAAGATAGTTAACGGAGTCTCAGTTGGAGCTAGAACAACTCAAGCAACTGGTTCTGGATGCCTTGGACGATATGAAGGCCAAGGATGTGCAGATCCTGGATGTGCGCGGTAAGACCGCCATCACCGATCTGATGATCATCGCTTCCGGTACCTCCGAGCGCCATGTCAAGGCTATTGCCGAAACAGTGGCCTTCCGGGCCAAGGAGGGGGGAGAGCCCCCGCTGGGGTCTGAAGGACTGAGCGAGGGCGAGTGGGCCCTGGTCGACCTCAACATCATCGTCGTGCATGTCATGCTGCCGAAGGTGCGGGACTTTTATGCCCTGGAGCGCCTCTGGTCCGCCACGGAGGTCAACCGTAAGGCGGCGGGCGTGGGTGCGGGACAGGCCTCCCCGCCGAACTTGTCCCCGGCCACTGAGGAAGCGCCGAAGTACACCGTTAGCGCGGCATGAGTGAGCCGGGACCGCTGATCGCGCTGATTGCCGCCCTGGCGGAGAATCGGGTCATCGGTCGCGCCAATCGGTTGCCCTGGCATCTCCCCGCCGATCTGGCGCATTTCAAGCGCCTGACCCTCGACAAGCCGATCCTGATGGGCCGCCGTACCTGGGAGTCCCTGCCGGGTCTGCTGCCTCGACGCCGGCACATCGTCATCACCGCCAATCCGGCGTATCGCGCCCCCGGCTGTGAACTGGCGTCGTCCCCCGCCGCGGCGCTGGCCCTGGTTCAGGAGGAACCCGAGGTCCTGATCATTGGTGGCGAAATGCTCTACCGCGCCTTCCTCCCGGTCGCGGGGCGCTTGTACCTGACCTTGGTCGCCACCCGGATCGAGGACGGTGATGCCTTCTTTCCCACCTGGGCGCCGGACGAGTGGGTCGAGACCGGGCGGGAAACGCGGGCCAGGGACGAACGCAATCCCTACGACCTGACCTTCCTCAGGCTCGATCGAGCCGCGGCGAGTGGCGATGAGGGGATAGAGGGAATCCCCGCGACCTGACCATCCTCAACTCCCGTCAATCCCTGAGGGCGCCGGTCGGGCAGTCCAGGCTGATGGGCTCGATGTCCTTCTTCTTGCGGATGGGGATGGCGGTCAGGGCACGCCCCCAGAGACAACCCGTGTCCAGGGCCCAGACGTTGTCCTTGGCCATGTAGCCCAGGGTGGACCAGTGGCCGATGACCAGCCGGAAATCGCTGCTGGCACGCCAGGGGATCTCGAACCAGGGGATGTAGGGCTTGGATTGGGTACCGACCGGGCCCTTTTCCTTGAGACCCAGGGTGCCGTCGGGCAGGCAGTAGCGCATGCGGGTCATGCAATTGGTGATGAAGCGCAGGCGGTCCATGCCCTTGAGGTTAGGAGCCCATTTAGCGGGCTGGTTGCCGTACATGGCATGCAGGAAGCCCCGATACTCGGGGCCCTGCAGGACCTCCTCGACCTCGCGGGCACAGGAGAGGGCCTGTAACAGATCCCACTGGGGCGCCAACCCAGCGTGGACCATGGCGAAATCCTTGCTGGCGTCATAGTGCATGAGGGGGCGGTGGCGCAGCCAGTGCAGGAGTTCGTCCCGGTCCGGTGCCATCAGCACATCATGGAGGCTGCTCATGGCGGCGGTCTTGACGTTGCCCGCCCCCAAGGCCAGGAGATGAAGGTCGTGATTACCCAGGACGACGACCGCCGTATCACCCAGGCTACGGACATAGCGCAAGACACCCAAGGAATCGGGGCCACGATTGACGAGGTCGCCAACCAGCCATAGATCGTCCTTGCCTGGGTCAAATTCCAGCTTGTCCAGCAGGCGGCGGAAAGGGTCGTAGCAACCTTGGATATCACCTATTGCGTAAGTGGTCATGGGTCCGGCGGGTTATCGAGCGGGGGAATGGGAGGGAAGGCTGGTTCAGTGCAACTGCATGGGCACGGCCAGGGTGAAAGGGTCGATGGGAGCGGTAAATCGGGTGCCATCATCGGCGATCATACCGTAACTGCCCTGCATGCTGCCCACCGGCGTCGCGATGATGGTCCCGCTGGTGTAGCGGAAACGCTCGCCGGGGAGCAGGTAGGGCTGTTCACCCACCACGCCGTCACCCCGGACCTCCTGGACCTGGCCATTGGCGTCCGTGATGATCCAGTGCCGGTCGATGAGGCGCGCCGCGGCGTCACCAGTATTCTGGATGGTAATGGTGTAAGCGAAGGCGTAGCGCCCCGCCTCGGGATGGGATTGCTGGGGGATGTAGAGGCTCTGGGCGAGGACTTGGATCCGGTAGCGGGGATCTTCGGCGCGGGGCATGGCGGGTACCTGACGATCGGGAACGCAGCATAAGAGGCCTGACGGGGAATTACAACGGTCGACGGGGCACGGTCGATAGGGCAGCAGCCTACCAGATCGCTGATCGGGGATGATCACGCCAACCCAGACGGCCCATGCCCAACCGGCACATCATCGGCAAATGGGGGATAATGCCCGGGGCGCAAGCCCCCCTCCCATTCCTCCAACCCGGCTGTCCCCTGGTCCCATGAGTTTCAAACACCGTCGTCCCCGGCGCGACCCCTTCTTTTTGCTGATCATCGCCGTGACGATCGGCATGGCCATCACCTTGTTTTACCAGGTTCAGGTCTATTATGGTGGCGCCGCCTCACCGCTGGCTGGGCAAGGGCCTGATGACCGGTCCGTCGGCGGCTAGGGCCGGTTTTGATCGCGAGCGAGGACCACGTCATGGGTGAGCAACTCCGGGTTGCCGTTATCGGTGTCGGCTATTTGGGCCGTTTTCATGCCCTGATTTATTCGCGTCTGCCGCAAGTCAGGCTGGTGGGCGTGGTCGATGCCGATGCCGCCCGGGCCAGCGCCGTGGCCAAGGAGGCGGGTTGCGCGGCCTTTACCGACCTGGCGGCCATCATCGACCAAGTCGATGCCGTTTCCGTCGTCGTGCCCACCACGGCCCACCTGGCGGTGGCCGAGCCCCTGCTGAGCCGTGGCATTCATCTGCTGCTGGAGAAGCCCATCGCCGCGACCCGCGGGGAGGGCGAGCGGATCGTCGCCCTGGCCGATCAGGCCGGGGCCATTCTTCAGATCGGCCATCTGGAGCGTTTCAACGCCGGCGTCATGGCCCTGGCGGAGCACATCGACCGACCGCGCTTCGTCGAGACCCAGCGCCTGGGGGAATTCGTCGAACGGGCGACCGACGTGGACGTGGTCTCGGACCTCATGATCCACGACCTGGACATCATCCTCTCCCTGATGGGCTCAGAACTGCGGTCGGTCTCGGCCGTGGGCACGCCGGTGCTGACGGATCAGGTGGATATCGCCAATGCCCGCCTGGAGTTCGCCAATGGCGCCGTCGCCAACGCCGTGGCGAGCCGGGTCTCGGACCGCCGTATCCGCCACATCCGCGTCTTCCAGGAGCATAAATACCTGTCCCTGGATTTCATCGCCCAGACCATCGACATTGCCTATCCCCGGCTCGTCCCCGGGGCGAGCCGTCCGGAGATCGTGCGCGAGCGGATTCAGGTGGAGCCGGTCAAACCACTGGACCGAGAGATCGAGGCCTTCGTCGCCTGCGTGTGCGAGGGTCATCGCCCCCTGGTCGATGGTCGTGTCGGCCTCGAGGCCCTGGATCTGGCCCTGCGCGTCCGGGACTGCATGGCCCGTTAGCGCCCTCGAGGTTACCCCGGGGGCCGGGAACGGCTGGCAGTCATCCGCAGGGCCAGGTCCAGGGCTGCCTGCAGGCTTCCCGCATCGGCCCGGCCGGTACCAGCCAGGTCCAGGGCTGTGCCATGATCCACGGAGACGCGGATGATCGGCAGGCCCAGGGTGACATTGACCGCCTGGCCGAACCCCAGGTGTTTGAGGACCGGCAGACCCTGATCGTGATACATGGCCAGGACAGCGTCGACCCGGGCCAACTGCTCGGGCACGAAGGCGCTGTCCGCCGGCACCGGACCCACCAGGTCCAGGCCCGCCGCGCGTAGTTCGTCGAGCAGGGGGGCGATGATGTCCCGCTCCTCCCGCCCCAGGTGCCCGCCTTCCCCGGCATGGGGATTGAGACCACAGACCAGCAGCCGGGGCCGGGGAATGCCAAAGCGGCGGCGCAGGTCAGCGTCCAGGATGTGGATGACCCGCTCCAGGGTCGGCCGGGTGATCTGGTCCGCCACCGCCCTGAGGGGGAGGTGGGTGGTGGCGAGGGCCACCCGCAGGCCAGGGGCGACCAGCATCATCACCGGCTCGGCCCCGCAGCGCACGGCGAGAAATTCCGTATGGCCGCTGAAGGGGATGCCGGCGTCATTGATGATGCCCTTGTGGACCGGGCCCGTGACCAGGGCGTCGAACTCCCCCGCCAGGCAGCCGTCGCAGGCCCTGGCCAGGGTGGCGAGGACATAGGGGGCATTGGCGGGGTCGAGCTGGCCCGGCGGCTGGAGCCGGGCCATGGGCAGTGGCAGGATGCTCAGGCTACCCGCCCGCTGGGCCAGGGGCGGGATGCCGGGGGTGTAGGGGAGCAGCTCCAGGGGGAGACGCAGGCGCCGGGCCCGATCCCGCAGCAGGTCCGGGGCGGCGATGGCGACCAGTTGGGCGGGAAAAGCCCGTTGCGCCAACTGGACGCATAGATCAGGCCCGATGCCCGCCGGCTCGCCGGGGGTCAGGACTAGGCGGGGCAGAATGGCGGGCGTCACGGGTTGTTAACCCTCTCGTTCCCGGGCCTTGGCGAGACGGTCCTCGAGATAGGCCTCATCCCGCAGGCGGTGCAGCCACTGCTTCACCGCCTCGTCGGCCTTGCGCTCCTTGAGCTTCTGCTTGGCCTTGAGGGCCATCAGTTCCTCGGTGGTGTCCTGGGTGCGGCGCTCCAGGACCTGGAGGATGTGCCAGCCAAAGCTGGACTTGAAGGGCTGGCTGATCTGATTGGGGGCCAATTCGTTCATCACCGCCTCGAACTGCGGCACGGTGTCCCCCGGGCTCACCCAACCCAGGTCCCCGCCCTTGAGGGCCGAACCGGTATCGTCGGAATTGGCCCGGGCCAGGTTGGCGAAATCGTCGCCCCCGGCGAGGCGCATCCGCAATTGCTCCAGACGGATGCGGGCATCGTCATCGGAGACCACCTCGTTGGTGCGGATGAGGATATGCCGGGCCTTGGTCTGGGTGAGCACCGCCGGTCCCGTGCCCTTGAGGTCGGTGACCTTGATGATGTGGAACCCGCTGGGGCTGCGCAGGGGGTTGCTGATCTCCCCCTTGTTGAGGGTGCGGGCCGGCTCCTGGGCCAGGGAGGGGACATCGGCGAGGGGGAACCAGCCAAGATCACCGCCCTCCTGGGCCTGCTGGGTCTGCTGGCCCTGAGACTCCGCCCGGGCCACCTGGGCGAAGTCCGCCCCGGCGCGCAGCTTGGCTACCAGGGCCTGGGCCCGTTGGCGGGCCTGCTCCACCTCCTCGGGGCTGGCCGTTTCGGGGACGGCGATGAGAATGTGGGAGAGACGGACGTCGGTGCGCTCGATGAGGCTGTCCGCCTCCCGGGCGAGGAAGCGCTTGACCTCGGGGTCGGTGACCTGGATGTTCTTGATCACCTCCCGCGCCTGGAGCTGGCTCATGATCATCTGGGCGCGGGTGTCCTCGCGAAAGTCCTCAAACTGGATGCCGCTGGCGACCAGGGCGGTCTGGAGCTCCTCGAGGGTCAGGTTGTTGCGCTCCGCGATGCTGGTCATGGCCTGGGTCAGGGCGCCGTCCTCGACCTTGATCCCCAACCGCGACGCCTCCTGGAGTTGCAGGCGCTTGTCGATCATCCGGTCCAGGACCTGCCGCTCCAGCTCGGCGCGGGAGGGCGGGTCCGCCCCCTGCTCGCGCAGTTGGGGCAGGGCTAGGGTGATCTCGCGCTCCAGTTCGCTGCGCACGATCACGTCCTTGTTGACGACGGCGACGATGGAGTCCAGTTCCTGGAGGGTCGCCCCCCAAGTGGTCCCTGGGGCAATGCCCAGGATCAGCAGGAACAGGCCGACGAGCCCTGAGGCTGGGCCCCAGGGCCGGATCCTGGTTCGACGGCGGGTCAAAGCGGCGGTCTGCATACCGGCCGGCTGCCTTGGCCACCAGCCCCCGAGACAACCTTCAGTCGCCGTTCCCGTACCCACCGCGGCTTCCGGGTAGCTGACGCTTCGCCCGGAAGAGTCCAAAGGAATTACCGGGCCGACCGTTGGGCCGCCTTCCCCGGGGGGGAGATGACCGGGGTGGCGGCAAAGCAGGCTCAGCTGCACGCTATTCCTCGGTGTACCCATAGATTCCACGCTCCAGATGTTCGCCGATTTTGTCGCCGAGTTTGGCCAGGCCGGCCAGTTCGAGCTGGACCATGATACTGGTCTCGCCGTCGCTGCCCGGCTGATTGTTGATGTGGCGGCCGAGCAGATACAGCTTCCAGCAGCACTTGCCGTAGGAGATGCCGGCGAAGGCCTCGTTCACCTTCTCGTTGTACAGGGAGTAATACCAGCGCCCGACCAATTGTAATTCCGGGTTGATGGGCCAGCTCCCTGCCAGGTCCAGATCGCGGTAGCGGGTGGCCTCGGTCTCGCCGACATCCCAGCGATAGGCCAGGTTCAGGAGATGCCGTTGGGGGGAGCGGTAGCGGAGCTCGACGACCAGCTTTTCCAGGGCGTCCTGCTCATCCTCGGGATTCGGGTCCCAGCGCAGGGTGGTGCGACCGGTCAGGTCCGGCAGCAGGGCGGCGGCCAGTTCGCCCACCAGGGCCTCGGATTGCTGGCGGGACTCAGGATTGGGAGATAGCCAGACCCGCGGGGTCTCGAAGTAGACCGGTTTGCCCAGGCTGGCGCGCAGCAGTTCCTGACCGGTGTTGGCCTGGAGGAGCCGGGTGCTGAGCCCGAGGGTGAGCAGGTTGGCGTCCCCCACCCGGTCATAGCCGGCGAAACGGTTGGGCAGGAAGAGGGTGCCGTAACTGAAGCTCAGATCGGTGGTGTCGAAGACCGGGATGTCCGACTGATCCCGGTAAGGGGTATAAAGGTAGGACAGTCGCGGCTCCAGGGTGTGGAGGGCCGACTGCCCGAACCAGGCGGTGTCGCGCTCGAAGACCAGTTCGCTATCCAGGTTGAAGCTCGGGATGACATAGCTGGGGTCCTCGGGCTGTCCCTGGGCGGTGTCCTGCAAGCCATAGGCGGCCCCCCAGAGGTTGAGGCTGGGGGTCAGGTGACCATAAGTGCGGCGCAGGGGCCAGGAGAGGCTGGGCTGGATGGTGGCGCGGCCGCCGTGGACCTTGGCGTCGTGATCGAAATAGTTGTACTGGCTGGGCAGCTTGAGTTGCAGCCCGGAGGCGTGCCGCCAGGGGGCCAGGTTGACCTCGAGCTGGGGCAGCCGGGCGTAAGGATAGGACTCCGGCGGCATGCTGACGTCGACGTTACGGAACTGCTGCAGCGTCAGGCGGGCGTTCCAGCCCTGACCCTGATAATTGAGATCGGCGCGGCGCTCGATATTGCGCAGACTGGTCAGCTCCAGGCTATTGCCGAAGTCCTCCAGATATTGCTTGTCGGACACATCCTGGAAGCGAATGAAGGAGGACCAGCCTCCCCCATAATTGCCCTGGTGGAGCAGGCGCAGGGCGCCCCGGGCCTCGTTATCGTATTCATGATCGCTGGGGATACCCTCGGCGTAGACGTTGAGGGATTGGCCCGGCGCCAGGTACCGGAACTCCCCGCCGATCAAAACCCCGCGCTTGCTCATCACCGTTGGGGTCAGGGTCGCGTCCATATTGGGGGCGATATTGAAATAGTAAGGGGTGCTGAGCTGGAAACCGGAGCGGTTGGAACTGCCGATGGTCGGCATGAGAAAGCCGCTCTTGCGCCGGTCGTCGATGGGAAAGGAGAGGTAAGGCGAATAGAGCACGGGCACGCCCAGGACCCGCAGTTTGGCATCCCGGGCAATGCCTTGGCCTTCTACCTGGTCGATATCGAGCTTGGCCGCCGCCAGTTCCCAGTCACGTCGTCCCGGGGGGCAGGGGGTGAAGACGATGTCCTCGTAGTGGGTCTTGCCCTCCGTTAGCAGGTCTGCCCGGGCGGCGGTGCCCCGGGCGTTGAGGGGGCCGGTGAAACGGTAGCGGGGGGCCTGGATCTGGCCCTCGTTGGTCTTGAGATTGAGGGTGCCGCTGGTGCCGAGGACGCGCACTCCCGGTTGCGACAGAAACAAATCCCCCGTGGCCGAGAGCTCCTCGCTGGGGACGGCATAGCTCATTGACTCGGCCCGCACCTGGCGGCTCCCCTGGCGCAGATCGATCTGGCCCTCCAGGCGCAACACCTCGGTGTTGCGGTCGTAGCCCAGATCGTCGGCCTCGATGGCCACAGGCTCCTGATTGCCCGGCGGGGGGGGCAAGGGGGCGGGACCAAGTCGGGCGGGCCGCAGGCCGCAATAGTCCCAGTCCAGGCCCGCTTCCAGGGGATCGGTCGCCGCCGCGAGGCCAGGTCTAGCCACCAGCGATAGAAAGAGCAGGACAAAGGGGCGGAAGTTGGGCACGATACCGATTCTTGGGGAGGGACCTGGGGGCTGATCGCTGGCGGTGGCGGCGTGACGGGCCGTTAGAGCTAGCGCTGGCTCTGGCGCCGGGATTGACAGGGAGAGGGCGAAGAAACCCGGGAATGAGCCATTCTAACGGCTTAGCCTTCGGGTCGGAAATTCCCTTTGGTCCCCCCTTCACCTTGGCCCACAATGCGCCCGTCCCAAGCCCCGCCGGCAGCGGCGGGGGCTCCAACCTTCAGGAGAGCGTCATGTCCGCGCGGCGTGCCTTATTGGAGGAATGGCTCAAGGCCGTCCTCGACCTTAGTGAAATCAACATGACGCCGGCCTCCGGCGATGCCAGTTTTCGCCATTACTGGCGGCTGGCCCTGGACGGCCAGACCTTGATCGCCATGGATGCCCCTCCCGAGACCGAGGACACCGAACGCTTTGTGCGCATCGCCGGGGACTGGCGCGCCCTGGGGTTGCGCACCCCGGCGATTCATGCGCGGGATGCCAACCAGGGCTTTGTCCTGCTCGAGGATTTTGGCCGGCGGCATTACCTGGATGCCCTGCATGAGGCCAGTGCCGATCGGCTCTATGGGGATGCCCTCGGTGCCCTGGCCATCATCCAGGCCTGCGCCCCCACCGCGGACCTGCCCGTCTATGACGCCCCTTTCCTGCGCCGGGAGCTGGACCTCTTCCGCCACTGGCTGGTGGAGCGCTATCTGGGCCTGACCTTGTCATCCGACGAGGAGGCGGACCTGGAGGAAGGCCTGGCGCTGTTGATCGCCAGCGCCCTGGAACAGCCCCGGGTCTGTGTTCATCGCGATTTTCACTCCCGCAACCTGATGATCACCCCCTCGCCCTCGCCGGGGATCCTCGATTTTCAGGACGCGGTGGCGGGGCCGGTGACCTACGACCTGGTATCCCTGCTGCGGGACTGTTACATCGCCTGGCCCCGGGCCCGGGTGGAGGAATGGGCCTGGGGTTACTATGGCCTGGCGGTCCAGTCCGGGATTCTAAGACCGGAACAGGAGGTCGACTTCCTCCGCTGGTTCGACCTCATGGGTGTGCAGCGTCACCTCAAGGCCAGCGGCATCTTCGCCCGGCTCCTGATCCGGGACGGCAAAACCGGCTACCTGGGGGATATCCCCCGTACCCTGAATTACGTGCTGGAGGTGGCCCCGGCCTATGCCCCCCTGCGCGGGTTGGCGGAACTCATCGCCGGACGGGTCCTGCCGGCCCTCAGCGTGGCGACCAGTCGCGCCGCGACGACATAGAGTCCGATACCGGCCCCATCCGCCAGCAGGTCCCAGCCCGAGGCCTCGCGATAGGGCAGAAAGGACTGGACGCCCTCGATCAGCAGGCCATAAGCCATTAGGCTAACCCATTTTACCCATCCCTTACCGGGGCCCGGGCCGGGAAAGGAACGATCGGCCAGGGCGGCGAGGACCCCAAAGGCGAGGAGATGATTGAGCTTGTCATTGCCCGTGCCCGGGTCGCTGGCGAGGGGGGCGAAGGCCAGCACGCCGATGCCCACCAGGCAGCTGGCCAGGGCCAGCCGCGGCAGCACCAGCCGGGTCAACCCCGCTCCCGGGCGATGGCGCGGTGGCCGATGTCGCGCCGGCAAAAGCCATCCGCCCACTGGATCAGGTCCACGGCCTGGTAGGCCCGGGCCTGGGCCGCGCCGACTGTATCGCCCAGGGCGGTGACGCACAGGACCCGGCCGCCGCTGGTGAGGGTCTGGCCGTCCAACCGGGTGGTGCCGGCATGAAAGACCTTGGTGTCGGGGACCTGGGCCGCCGCCTCCAGGCCACTGATGACCTGGCCCTTCGCATAGGCGTCGGGATAGCCCCCGGCCGCCATCACCACCCCCAGGGC
>CALMDH010000141.1:0-14499 GCA_937862735.1 uncultured Gammaproteobacteria bacterium | reverse complement strand
CGAAAGGGGGACTGGGAAGTCCCGTTTCGCATCCTGAGCACGGCGACACTCCGATACTTGATCTGGCTATCCATAGCCTATTGATGATGCGTGACGACATCAACATAGTGCAAATTGGAGCTTTTGACGGAGTGACATCTGATCCTGTCAGCCGATGGATAGGGCACAGTAAGGTCAGAGCAGTGCTTGTCGAACCACAGCCTATCGCCTACGAAAAGCTCAAGAGTCTATTCAATAACGTTCCGAATACAATACTTGTAAGGGCGGCGATCACGGAATCCAATGGAAGCGTCTCACTCTGGGGCCCTAGTGGTCAGGATTGCTCGACAGTCGCCTCTCTTTCGGAAGAGCATGTCAGAAATTTTGCTGGTCGAGCAACCCCGATTTCAGTGCGTGGGATTACAGTGAAATCTCTCCTTCAAGAGACTGCCACACCAAGAGTTGATTTGTTGCAGATAGACACTGAGGGACATGACTTTTCAATACTTCAGCAGTTCTTTGCTATTGATTTAGAGCCTCTTGTTATAAATTTGGAATCGTGTCATCTCAATCAAGCCGAGCGGACTTTACTTTACAGGGAATTTGAAGCCCGTGATTACACCTATCTTGATTACAGCTTGGACACGCTCGCAGTTAAGAAAAAGCTCCTCGATGAATTGCATCCCGCACCTAATCAATCCATACCGAACTGAGCTTGGGCTGGTGTAGGCGTTTGCAGACCTTATAACTTCGATAAGTGCACTTAGGCTGGATGGACACGCGTCTCCTCACCAATGTCCAAGTATTCTCGGCAGCACTCGAATCGAATTAAACGCTTAGACGCTTCAATGTTGTCGGGAGCTTATCCCTATGAATATTGTTACGACGATTGCGGTTGATCAGTCTGATGGGCCTGCTGCCCATTATCCTCAAATCCCGTATGCAAGCCCCAGCGAAAGAAGGCTAATCTATTGGCGATGCGTCTGTGTGTTCTTCCGATCCTCGGTAACGGCAAATCCAGGTGCGCGACATCTATTAATTACGAATGATAAGAAGCCACCCATCATCGATGGTCTCGATCTGGAGGGCTATCTGCGATCACTTGAAGTAGATATACTCCTAGTGCCATTTGAAGAGTTCCGGCCAACGGTCGAGCAGTCAAAGATTTTTAGAAATAACTACTATAAGCTTGCGGCTCTCAGCTACGTAGTTGAAAACTTTAAAGGATCAACTCTCCTTTTGGATTCAGATGTGATTTGGATTAATTCATGGCCATCGATTCCGACGGGCATTCATTTGTACAAAGCTTTCTCAAGACCTGAGTCACAAAGAGAGCCCACAGGAATCAGTTCAGATGACTTGGCCGCCATGTATGCGCTTCTTGAGGGAGTGTGCTCGGAAAATCCTGTCGACTGGTGCGGTGGGGAGTTTATCGCCGGTGACAATGTCAGTCTCAGAAGCTTCATGACTCAGGCGAGGCAGATCTTTCGAAGATGGCAAAATGACTTTGATCCATCGATACATCGCTTCCCCAATGGGACATCTGTTTTTGATAACGATGAATTCCTTCTTAGCAGAGTAGCGATTGATTGGAAATTCGAGTTCACACCCCACATCAAGAGAATATGGACGGACGAGCATGGCGGCGGCACCGTGGCACACCATCGTCTAGCCGCTTTGCATCTTCCCAATGAGAAATTGACAGGCATTGCCGGGCTCTTCGATCGACTGGTACTTGATGGGAGTCCAGTCACAACGGATCTTTTGACTGGTTGGTGTGGTATACCGATTCGACAATTCAAATATGAGTCGAGAGATCCTAGGGTTCGAATTCGAAGGGCCATTGTCACTGCCCTGAAGTCTTCATTGCCGGGACCTGCCTACAACACCCTTCGCTCGATCTTTAGGCGTTCACCGATATAGTTAGTTGTAACCCCAGATGACGTCTTTTGCTTAGAAACAACCCATGAATCAATTGACACCTCTCTGGTTGCTTCACGTCTTCTGGCGTGCAGGCGGCCTTGGCGTGTTGGAGCGGATACGCCTGCGGTTGCCTCGCCCTTATTGGGTTTCCAGGCGGCTGTTTGGTGCACGTTTCGCGGTCGATGCCTCTGCGAGCCTGACTCAGTCGCTCTTGTACTTGTGGGGCGAGCGATTGATCGCCGAGCGCCGCGAGCGGGATCGCCCGGTAATGTTTCTGGAACTACACCCCGACATCCTGCCACGTTTCGGACACTCGATGACAGAGATCGTCGCCGAGATCCGCGATCTCTACGGCCAGTCCGTCGAGTTCTATCGGGATGTCACGCGAGATCTCCCTCCGCTGTACCGCCTGGCCGTGTACTATCAGCTGACCGACCCGGTGCAACGTTACGAGGATCCGCACGAGTCGGTCGCGCACTTGCCGCGGGACAAGACGGGCACGATCTGGTGCGTCGCCGGACGCAGGGTTTGATTGCATCCGATGAGTATGCCGGGTGCCCTCCCACTGTCCGTCATCATTCCCACCTATGGACGGGGGGAAGTCATGGTCGACACCGTCGAACAACTCTTATCTCAACGTCCGCCGGTCGCGGAGGTCATCGTTGTTGACCAGACCCGGAGCCATGACCCTGAGACGCTTGCGCGGATGGACCGACTGCAACGTGCTGGCGCGATCCGTTGGTTGCGCCGTGCCGAGCCCTCGCAGCCGGGCGCGCTGAACTTGGGTTTGTCGTGCGCCACCCAGCCCTATGTGCTGTTCCTCGATGATGATATCCGGGTAGGGGCCGGGTTCGCCGCGGCTCACCTTGCGGCATTCGTGGATGACAGCATCTGGGCCGTGGCTGGCCAGGTGCTTCAGCCTGGTGAATCTCCAGACGATTCCTGGGTGCATCGACCCGAGGTTGGTCCGTTCGCGGATTCGGCTTTCCGTTTTCGCTCTGCAAGGCCAACGCTGGTATGCAACGGCATGTCGGGCAACCTGTCGGTCAGAACTGGACGCGCAAGGGCCATCGGCGGATTCGACGAGAATTTCCTGCCACCCGTGTCCTACCGCTTCGACGAGGATTTCTGCAAGCGGCTGGTCGCAGCCGGGGGTCTCATTCGCTTCGAGCCTCGGGCGAGCATCGATCACCTGCGTGCGCCGAGTGGCGGCACGCGATCGCTGGGCTCACACCTGACGTCGGCGTCTCCCATGCACGGCATCGGCGATTACTACTTCGCGCTCAAGCGGGGGATCTCGTGGGGGACGGCGCGCTACATCCTGCGCCGTCCCTTCCGGGAGGTGATGACGCGATTTCATGCCTCCCACCCTTGGTGGATCCCGGTCAAATTCCTCGGGGAGCTGCGCGCTTTGGCGGGCGCCATCCGGGTATGGCGACAAGGGCCACGTTACCTGCCACCCGAACCAGGGTGATCCGCATGCGTGTTGCCCTCATCTCAACGACCCCGCCGGGCAAACCGGGCAGCATGGGCGTCTACGGTGATCTGGTGCTCGGTGCCTTGCGTGAACATGCCCCTTGGATCGACGTGACGACCGTGGCACTGCGGCCTTCGCCCAGCATGCAAGGGCGTGGGGTTGCCGGGCGCCTCACGACCATGGCGCAGATCCTGAAGGCCCGACGGGCATCGGCCCATGTCCAGGCGGATGTCTGTCACCTGCTCGACGGCAGCTTCGGCTACCTGGCTACCGGACTCCCGCTGCGGCGGACACTGGTCACCGTGCACGACCTCATCCCGGCCCTGCAAGCACGCGGTCGTTTTCCCGTCGACCGCCCGGGCTGGGCCGCCCGGCGGCTGATCGGCGCGAGCCTGCGTCTCGTCCGCGAGGCCGGTGCCGTCTGCGCCGTCAGCCAGAGCACGGCCCGCGATGTGCTGGGACTGACCGGGCGCGTGGTGGATGCGGTCATTCTCAACCCACTGCGACCGCTGCCCGGCGAAGGACTCGACGCGTCCGTTGACCAGATGGGCCGTCGCCAATCGCCTTCCCTGTTGCATGTCGGCAACAATGCCTTCTACAAGAACCGCGCGGGGGTGCTAAGAATCTTTGCGACGATGGCCGCGGAGCGACCGGACCTGCGATTGGCGATGGCCGGGCCAGCGCCCACGGCCGCCCTGTTGCAGTTGAGCGAGCAACTCGGTATCGGGGCCCGCCAAATTTGGGTCAAGGACCCGGATGACATCGCGCTTGCCAAGCTCTACCGTGAAGCGGCGGTGTTGCTCTTCCCGAGTCTGTACGAGGGGTTTGGCTGGCCGCCGCTGGAGGCCTTGAGCAAGGGTTGCCCGGTGGTGTGCGCGAATACCGGCGCCTTGCCAGAGGTCGTGGGCGACGCGGCGCTGCTGTGGGACCCGTGCGATGAGCCTGGCTTCGCGGCGCAGGCATTGCGCCTCTTGGCCGACGAGGCGCTGGCCCGCCAGCTCATCGCGCGCGCCCAGTCCCACCTGCGCGGCTTTAGTACCGGGGCGATGGCCGAGGGTCTGGTCGCACTCTACGCTCGGCTTGCGGGCGCCTAAGCCTCACCCCTCGCCGCCGCGTCTGACCGACCCATGCGCATCGCCTTCAACGCCCTTTCTGTCGATAACCTTTCGGGTCGCCATGTCTTGCTTGGGCACATCCGGCAGGTGGTTGCCGCCGGGGGTGATCGTCACCTGTTGCTCTACCACGCGGGCAACCGCGATCTCGCCGACGTGCTGGGCGACGTCCTGGACCGCGTGGAATGTCCGTCGGCCACCAGGGGGTGGGGCAGGCGCTGGTGGTGGGAGGCGAGTGTCCTTCCCGCACTGCTTCGTCGACACGGCGCGGAGGCTTTGTTTTCGCCCGCCGGGATCGTCGCCCCACGGGTGCCCCTGCCCCAACTGGTCCTTGCCCAAAATCCCTGGTGCTTCGTGCCTGAGGTCCAACATGGGAGTGCCCAACACCTCAAGGCGATGTTGCAGCGCGCGGCCTACCGCGCTGCGCAGGGGCATGCGCGGCTGATGCTCTTCAATTCAGACTATATGCGCCGCGCCTACCGTGCGAACGCGGGGCGCGATCCGCGGCAGTCCTTGCTGTTGTTCCAAGGTCTGGAGGACGAGACCTTCGAGCTGGGCCGGGAGGCCCCGCCCTTCGAGGCGCGCGCCATGGAGGTGCTCGTCGTCTCGGTGATGGCTCGGCACAAGGCGGTGGAGGATGTCGTCGCCGCGCTGGCCCTGCTGCGGCGCCTGGGGCTGGACGCCACCCTGAGCCTGGTCGGTCCCTGGGCCGACCAGGCCTATGAACGGCAGATCAGACGGCAGATCGCGGTACTTGGCTTAGCTCGCCACGCCTCGGTGCTCGGCCAGGTGTCACGGCAGCAGCTCCACGCCCACTATGCGCGGGCCAGGGTCTTTTGTCTGTTGAGCCGATGTGAATCCTTTGGCATCCCGGCGGTCGAGGCGCAGGCCTTCGGTACCCCCTGCGTGGTCGCCGACTGCGGTGCGCCGCCGGAGATCGCGGGGCCTGGTGGCGTGGTGGTGCCAGCGGGCGACATCGAATCGGCGGCCAGTGCCTTGGGCCGGTTGCTCACCGATCCGGCCTGGTGGACCGACCGCTCGGCTGCGGCGCGGCGGAATGTCGAGCGCTTCCGCTGGGTGGCGTGCTCACGGCCCTTGGTCGAGTGGCTGCGACAGCACGCGCAATGAGAAGTCTGGCTAGTCACAGGTTGGTGGTGAGTCGCGCTTGGTCACCGATAGGGGCGGTCTGGTTTGTCGGCGATGCGATGCGGGGCCTGCCGTGGCCGTGAGCTTCATCCTCTGGCGGGCAAAGCACTGGCTCGGGAGGCCAACCCCGGCGGGTCAGTTCGTACCGGTGATCGACGGCCTGCGGTTCGTCGCGATCATGGCGGTGATCCTCTACCACCTGGACGACTATCTGATCACCAAGACCGGTCGCCGGGGTGAGGCGGATTGGTTGTCGGACCTGCTGTCACACGGCTACATCGGCGTGCCGCTGTTCTTCGCCCTGAGCGGCTTCATCATTTCCAGGCCCTTTCTGGCCGGAACGGCACCGCCCATCGGCCGTTTCTTCCTCAGGCGACTGACCCGGCTGGAGCCCCCTTACCTCATCAATCTGTTGCTGATCTACACCCTGCTGGTGCTGGTGCTCGGCATGGATGCTGCCGCGCTGTTTCCGCATCTCGTGGCCAGCGCGCTCTATATCCATCACTTCGTCTTCGGTGGGGCCAGTACCATCAACTTCGTGGCCTGGTCGTTGGAGATCGAGCTCCAGTTCTATGTGCTCGCCCCGATGCTGCTGGCCGCGCTGGGTTGGGCGAGCCCGGGGCTGCGTCGCCTGGTACTGATCTCACTGGTGCTGCTTGGGGGCTGGGCGCACCAGGCACCCGAGGTGACGCGCTCCTTTCTGGGGCTCACACTGCTGCGCTATGGAGGGTTCTTCGCCGCGGGCATCCTGGCGGCGGATGTCTTCGTGAACCGTTGGCAGCAACGCCCCAGCCTGGGAATGGGCGGAGACGGCCTCGCCTTATCAGGCATCGTCCTGCTTGGGGCGGCCCTGACAGGCGTTACCTGGGCTGCTGGACTGATGCCTGCCTGGCTACTCCTGATTCTGCTCGGCAGCCTGTGCGGACGCTGGTCATCGCGCGCGCTCTCGGTGCGGCCTGTCTACCTGATTGGCGGTATGTGCTACACCCTGTACCTCTATCATTTCTATGTCATCTCCGCCGTGGGCCGCCTGTTGCTGCCCTGGATGGAGGCATCGTGGCCGTTGTGGCTCAATCTCGTGCTGCTGGCCATCGGCGTCTTGCCGGTGGTCCTGCTCACGGGTACGCTGCTTTTCGTGGCGATCGAAAGGCCCTTCATGGCCTGGCGGCCGGGGTGTTCATCTCAGGCGCGCGGAGCCTCTGTCGATTATGTCGCCAGAAATCATTCAAGGTGGAAAAAAGGATGAATATTGAGCTAATCACGCGTCAGCCTATGTGGCTCTTCGCAGCGCTGCTACTGATGAAATTCTTTCTACTGCTGGCCGTCCCCTTGCCAGAATCATGGCATGGCGATGCCTGGGATTATGTGGGAAAGGCACGTTATCTCTATGAGCACGGAACATTTCCAGAAATCCGAAAAGGTCCAGACGAAGAAGAACCTTTCAGGACTGCGGATTTTCGTCCACCCGGATACCATTTCTTCATTTCTGTGTTTATTCCTCTTGGAGAAAGCAATGCCGAGATTGCACGCTCCGTGAGGATCGCACAATTTGGGCTGGATGCTGTTACGACGACCCTACTCTTGCTCATCGCATACAGTTTTCATCCGGCGCTTGGATATCGTTGGTTCGCGGCCTTTATTCTAGGGCTCCAACCCTGGACCGGTGCTTTTATCGTTGCAATCGTTCCTGAGACACTGACGACGATCTTGACTGTGGTTGGGGTATTGCTGCTCTCGTTTTTCGTGACCTGGGATGGCGCTCTTCGGCAGGCGATGGCGCTTCTTGGTGCAAGCCTCCTACTGAGTCTGACCTTTATCATCCGTCCAGAAATGATCCTGTTCACCTTCGTGCTGCTGGCTGCATCGATTCTTTACGCAGTGCGGTCTCAGCCCGCGCGCAATCACGTGCTTTTTTTGGTCATTGCTGCGCTTCCTTTTTTGGGTGTGATAGGCGCCAATATGGCCTATCGTTTTCATGCGGCTGATGAGATTGCTATCTTCGGTGCACGGCCGGGTTCGAGTCCATCCGGTTTAGGTTTGTGGACTGGTACTTGGATCGCTCCGCAGACGATCAAAGAAGAGATCGTCTTCGGCCCCCTGAGGATCGGGCCCAATCGGTTCGCTGAGCTTCCATCACGAATGTTCTCGGATGAGTCCGAGCGAGACAAGCTGCTGAAGGTGGTTTCCGGGGTCCATGCCCGGGGCTTTATGAATGCGGAGGATGATCAGATGTTTCTGAAGGTTGCGCGGGAGAGGATGGATCGTGATCCACTCACCTATTACCTCTGGCAACCACTCTATGCCGCAGGCAATTCTTGGCTGAATCTGAGCAATGCCGCCCATTATCTGTATGGCTTTTCTCATCTACCACGTCCTGTCAGTAAATTGCTAACTGCGGCATTCTTCGGCTTCAAGTTGCTTGTCCTGGCGTTGTTCCTTTATGGTGTGTATAGGATCATAGTTGAGTTGCGCTCGCGATCACCGGAACAATGGTATCTGTTATTCATGCTTCTAGGTATCGGCCTCGCCCTGATGCGAACACTATTCTTCAGTTTCTACTATCGGCATGCGGAGTACCGTTATACGACGATCGTGTGGCCGTTTATCTTGCTCGTTGCCTTATTCGGTGTGTCAGCGATCTGGACCAGTCTGACTCATCGAAGCGGGCAGCCGTTGGTGCAGGCCCGCGACCCTATCAGAACTTAGCCAGTGATTTTGTCCTGATGTTGATCGATAAAGGGATTAGTCATGGTAGTTCTCCAAGCATGGAGCCTAGTCTAACGATAACAGGTCATGCCTGTTTGGTTCCTGCTTAGCCGGGTTGGGTATACTCAGCGCGCTCATGGCGCGGATGATGTTGTTACGCGACACAAAAGCGGTTGTTGGTAATAGGGTTTTCCATTTAGGAGGGTCGTTACATCTTAATGCGACTTGGTATTCTCACCACCCATCCCATTCAATATCAGGTACCTTGGTTTCGGCTGTTGGCGCGGCAACCTGGTGTCGACTTGGAGGTCTTGTACTGTATGCTGCCGGATGCTGCACAGCAGGGCAGTGGCTTCGGAGTGTCCTTCGAATGAGATGTGCCGCTGCTGAGTGGGTACACCTATCGCGTGCTCGAGAATCGCGCCAGGGTGCCGTCGGTGACGACCTTTTTCGGCTGCGATACGCCGGAGATTTACGGCATTCTGCGTCAAGAGCCCTGGGATGCCTTTATCGTCAACGGCTGGGTGGCGAAGAGCTGTTTGCAACTGCTGGCGGCCTGTCGGCTGCGCGGCGTCCCCTGCCTGGTGCGGGGCGAGTCGAATGCGCTGCGTCCGCGTGCGGCCTGGAAGCGCGGTGTGCATCGGCTGCTGTTGCGCCAATACGTGGCCTTTCTCGCCATTGGCAGCCAGAACCGGGCCTTCTACCTGGCCAATGGCGTGGCGCCCGAGCGGATCTTCGCTGCCCCTTATTGCGTGGAGAACGAACGCTTTGCCTTCGATGGGCGGTCGCTGCTGACGGCACGGCCCTTTACCTTTCTCTTCAGCGGCAAGCTGATCCCGAAGAAGCGGCCCATGGACGTGCTGAAGGCACTGGCATGGCTGCGGGCCCAGGCGCCGGATCTGGCGGTCGGGTTGGTGGTCGCTGGCGATGGCGAGCTGCGTCCGGACTGTGAGGCCTTTGGCGCGGCGGAGGGATTGCCGGTACGGTTCACTGGTTTTTTGAATCAGAGCCAGATTGGACAGGCGTATCGCGAGGCCGACTGCCTGGTGCTGCCCTCGGACAACGGCGAGACCTGGGGACTGGTGGTGAATGAGGGCATGGCCTCGGGCATGCCGGCCATTGTCAGCGACCAGGTAGGCTGTCATCCGGATCTGATTGTGGCGGGTGAGACGGGCTGGACCTTTGGCTGTGGCGACGTGGAGGGGCTGGGCAAGCGCATGTTGCAGATGGCTGAGGACCCCGAGCAGGCATTCAGGATGGGGCAAGCGGCGGCGCGGCTCGTCAACGAGGGCTATCACTATCGGCGAGTCGTCGAGGGCACCGTGGCGGCCTTGCGCTATCTCGGGCTAAGCGTCTGATGCGGTACCCTTATTACAAGGCGCGCGGCTGGATGGCGCCGCGCGGGGTCGATTGGCCATGACCTTGGTGGTGCTATCCCCCGTGGTGCACGCCCTGGCGCTGTGGGCGCTGGCGTTGCTGGCGCTGGCCATGGGGCGCCGCCGGGTCGCGCTGGTGGCGGGCCTGTGCGGTTGGATCTGGTTGACCCTCTGGTCGCTGCCGGTGGTCAGCGGCTCGGCGCGCGTCGCCCTGGAGGCCGAATTTCCGCCGGTGCCGATCGAGCAGCTTCCCCAGGCTGACGCCATCGTCGTGCTTGGCGGGGCCATCGGAACGCCCGACGCCCGGCGACCCTTGCCGACCCTCACGGATTCGTCCGACCGTTTGTGGCAGGCGGCGCGGCTTTATCGCGCGGGCAAGGCGCCCTTGGTGCTGCTCAGCGGGGGCAGCGATCCCGCGGTGGCGCTGACCTCCGAGGCGCGGGCGATGCAGATCTTTCTGGCCGAGCTTGGCGTGTCCGCCACGGCCATGGTGCTGGAAGAGCGGAGCCGGACGACGCTGCAGAATGCCGCCTTCTCGGCGGCCTTGCTGCGCGAGCGTGGCGCGCGCCGGGTGCTGCTGGTCACCTCGGCCTTCCACATGCGCCGTGCGCTGGATGCCTTCGCGGCGGAGGGCGTGTGGGCGCTGCCCGCCGCCGCGGATCATGCCGCGCTGCCTAGCGGCCTGGGTGCATGGCTACCCAACGCGGGGGCACTGAAGGATGCCGGTTACGTGATCAAGGAGTGGGTGGGGCGGACGGGGTTGCGGCCGGTCGCCCGCCCCGAACGCTGAGCGCGGATCGTCATGGCATTACATGTGTTTTATGGTCTGGTGGCGGTGGGCGTTGCGATCGGCGTGGCGCAGTGGCGCCTGGCGCTGTTTGTGATGGCGTTGATCGCGGCGGTACAGGACCCCTTGCGTAAACTGGTGCCCGGGGCGCCGGGCTATCTGGTCCTGGCGACGGCCCTGGTGCTGATGGCGGCGATCCTTGGTCTGGTCTCCAACTATCCCCCCTGGTGGCGGGGTTTCGGCTGGTATTTTCCCAGGATCCGTCTGGCGATGGTCTTGTTTGTCTTGGCCTGCATTCCCGCGGCATTGATTTCCGCGACCTATGGGCCCGGTTCCTGGCTGCTGACGTTGTTGGGGGTCTTTTCCTATGGCTCTTTGCTGCTGTCCATGGTCGTGGGTTTTTATTTTGCTTATGGCCTGGGCGACATACGGCGGTTTCTGGCCTTTTACTGCCTGGTCTCATCGGTCATGCTGGTTGGCGGCTTGATCCAGTATTTCGATCTCTGGCCTGGGGCGCGCGTCATTGGTACCGAGGCCTTGGACATGGAGTGGCTCCGTTATGGGGAGGGCTATATCGTCAAGATGATCGCGGGTTTCTATCGCAGCCCGGATGTGATGGGCTGGCATGCCGCGGCGGTGGCGATGCTGGCGGTGATTCTGGCCATGACCGGGCGTGGGCCGGGCCGGTGGCTGTGGTTTGCGCTCACCGCGGCGGCCCTGGTGGAGCTGCTGCTGTGCGGCCGGCGTAAGATGGTCTATATGATCCCGTTTTTCCTCCTGGGCGTCGTCGTGCTCTATTCGCTGAGTGGGGTTCGGCGGCAGTGGTTCGGTATCCTCGGGGTGGTCCTGCTGCCGCTGGTGAGCATCGGCATCATCGGCGACTGGCTGGGCGATGACTCCACGCAGGTGCGTTATTACACGGACAATCCCCGCGACACGGTCGACCAGCTTCATCGGCATGGCTTTGCATCGGTGATAGGCACTTATGAGCAAGCGGGATTTTTCGGGAGCGGCTTGGGCGTGGCGACCCCTGGCTCGCATCATCTGCAGGTGGCCCGGCCGCGCGTCTGGCAGGAAAGCGGCCCTAGCCGGGTGATGGTCGAGTTGGGGGTGCCGGGCCTGCTGGCCCTGGTGGGGGTGATGGTGGCGGTGTTGTCGGCGGCCTGGCGGGTAACGCGCTATCACTTGCTGGCGACCACGCCGATGGCTCCCTATGCCGTGGGTTTGTTTGCCTTCTTTTTGGCCAATGTCGGGAGCCTGGTGGTGTCCGGGCAGATTCTGGCGGATCCCTTTATCGCGGCTTTTCTGGGCATGTCGATCGGCATGGTGCTGTCGTTTGCTCGGTTGCCTGTGCCGCATCCGGGGTGGGGGTGGCGGGGGTGGTCGGGGGTGACCGGGGTGACCGGGGACCGAATCCGGGGTGGGGATGGGACTGGGGGTAGCCTGGGCGGCAGGGATGGCTGGGATGGCTGGGGCGACCGGGGTGAGCGGGATGGCCGGGGCGACTGGGGCGACTGGGGTGGCGGGGGTGAGCGACCGGGGAGGGCACTTGAGTCCGCCGCCCGGGGTGCTGGGGGTCTAGGCGGCTGATGGTACCGCTGAAGATCGCCGCTTGTCGCCGTGCCCGGCCCTATGGGCGCGCGGAGTATGCCGGTCGGGTGTTATGGACGCTGGCCTTGCCGTTGTTCCGCTTTAGCCCGCGCCCTTTTTTCGGTTGGCGGCGGTTTGTGTTGCGGCTGTTCGGGGCGCGCATCGGCAATGGGGCGCATGTCTATCCAAGCGCGCGGGTCTATCTGCCCTGGAACCTGACCCTGGGGGCGGAGGCGAGCATTGGCGAGTGGGCGCTGATCTACAATCTGGGGCCGGTGACCATTGGTGATCGGGCCACCATTTCGCACCGGGCTCATCTGTGCGCGGGGACGCACGATTATCTGGACCCTGCCTTGCCGCTGCTGCGGTTGCCGATTGAGATCGGACCCCAGGCCTGGGTGTGCGCGGATGCCTTCATCGGGCCTGGGGTGACGGTGGGCGAGGGGGCCGTCATTGGCGCGGCGGCGGTCGTGACGCGCGATGTGGAGGCTTGGTCGGTGGTGGGCGGGAATCCGGCGCGGTTTATCAAGCGGCGGATATTGGCACCCAGCCCAGGCGGTCGGCCTGCACCAGTTCCGGGTTAGGCTAGCTGGACGTTCGATTCCTGGTCGCAAGTGGCATCAAGCCAGTCTTTCCGTACCGATATCCAGGCCCTACGTGGTCTGGCTATCCTACTTGTTCTGCTCTACCACGCCGAGTTGATTGGATCCCTCAGGGCAGGTTACCTTGGGGTCGATATATTTTTCACGGTCTCGGGCTATCTCATCACCGGGATCGTGGTCCAGGACCTTCGGGCTGGCAACTTCACCTTTATTGCTTTCTATGCCCGGCGCGCAAAGCGTCTATTGCCGGCGGCGTATGTCACTTTCCTGGCTACCACCCTGGCGGCGATTTTCTTCCTGACCCCGCCAGAAATGCGGGACTATAGCCGCCAATTGCTCGGGGCTGTCACCTTTACGGGCAACATAGTCCTATGGATGCAGACCGGCTACTTTGAGAGCGCCGCGCAACTCAAGCCGCTGCTGCACATTTGGTCCCTTTCCCTGGAGGAGCAGTATTACCTGCTGCTGCCTGCCGCGCTGGTGTTCACGCCAAGGCGACTCTGGACGTCAGGGGTTTGGCTGGTATTAGGGGCTAGTCTCACCCTGTGCCTGATGCTGGTAGCGGTTAAACCGGGGGCAACTTTCTATCTATTGCCGACGCGCGCTTGGGAACTGGCACTCGGGTCTCTTGGGATATTGGTGCTGGAGGGATCACCATACCAGCTTTGGCTGGGGAGGTTGTTCTGGCCGGCCTTCGTTACATTGTTAGTGTTGCCGTTCTACCCGACGGGCTTGCCCCACCCTGGTCTGGATGCCCTTTTGGTATGTTGCGCCACTTTGGTCGTGCTGCTGAGACGGCATCCAGTTTTCAACCAGACGGGACCGGCGCGGTTCTTGGCGAGAGTGGGCGACATCTCCTATTCGCTGTACTTAGTTCACTGGCCGCTGCTGGCCTTCGCCGCTAATGCCTGGCTTACGGCCATCCCACTTGGGGTACGAATGGGGCTGGTAATACTCGCCTTGGTGCTAGGTTGGGCACTCTTCAGGTGGGTCGAACGACCACTACGGCGGGCGGTCGTGCCAATTGGTGGGTTGACTGTGGGCTTGACGCTAGCCAGTTCGTGCGGCCTAGTTATACTGGCATTTGCGGTCAATGCGTTTGACCAGTGGGGTGATCCAGTCGATTTTAGCGGGGGGCGGCAGGGTAACCCTGGGTACTGCACAGCTTTTGAGAGCAATGACACTTTTTCCCTCCAACCAGAGTGCCAGTCTGGCGAGCAGCCAAGCCTGTTGGTTTGGGGAGATTCCTATGCCATGCATCTGGTGCCGGCAATCGCCGCCACCACATCCCGTGGGGTACTCCAAGCTACCAAGAGCACCTGCGGCCCTCTCCTAGGGCTTTCCCACTATAGGACCGATGCATTCTTTAACCGTACCTGGGGACTGAGTTGCCTCCGTTTCAATCGGTCGGTGCTCGACTATCTGGCGGGTCCTGAAGGGGAGTCGATCCAGGTGGTTGTGATATCGAGTTTTCTTGGCCAGTATCTCGGTGGGCAGGTGCTGATTGAGCCGCCCTGCGAGGATGGGGTTGACGCTTGTCATACGCCGGTAGACGGCGAGGGTAGCCAGGATCTCGCCGCCCAGGCCCTGGTCAAGGCCATCGCAGCTATCCGGGCCTTGGGTAAGCAGGTGGTACTGGTCGCCCCCACCCCGACAGCATCCTTTGACGTCGGCCGCTGTTTGTTACGTCGCTCTTTGGGAAAGCTGACCTTCGGTGCGCCTGGCGGTTCCTGTGCCATCCCGGAAGGTAACTACTCGCTCCCCTCCGCATAAATCTGCCCGGAGAGCGCCATTTGGATCG
>CALMDH010000140.1:0-13209 GCA_937862735.1 uncultured Gammaproteobacteria bacterium | reverse complement strand
ATTACCCTCTAAACTGTTTCTCTGTGAAATTACCTCTTTGGATAACTTCGCTAACTGGAAAATAGATCGGCATGATCTCCGCAACACGCATCTGATTCCCATGGTGCGCTGGACGGTCTGATTCGCGCCAACCAGGAGATGACCGCCTGGATGCGTGGCGAACGCTCCATGCCCTATGGCCCGAACAACGCGAGCAATGGACCCCGGTCGGCTAAACTTCGCTGGGGGCGCTGCTGGAGCGGCGAACACCCCTCTTCCGTGCGGGGGCGCCAGGGGCCAAGCTGGCAGACGTTTCACTTGGAGGAGATCCATCCATGTTGACTACTGTTCAGGGTCGCTATGTGCAGGGTTCGATCCAGTTGGATGAAGTGCCGCCTGGATTGGTGGAATCGCCCGTTATCGTGACCTTTCTGACCGGCGTGTCCGCACCCGTGAAGCGTAAGCGCCCCATTGGCTTGGCACCGGATCGCGGCCAGCCATTGCCCGCGGAGTTCGACGCAGCGCTGCCGCCGGAGGTGGACGCTGCCTTCCGCGGAGAAGCGGAATGAGGCTGCTGCTCGATACCTGTACCTTTCTTTGGATCGTGCGGGCAGCGCCGAACTCTCTTTAACGGCAAGGGACCTGTTCCAGGATCCGGAGAGCGAGGTATTTCTCAGCGCGGTGTCGGTTTGGGAAATCGCCGTAAAGCATGCATTGGGCCGTCTGCCGCTGGCGGACCCGCCTCGCGTCTATGTTCCACGGGAGCGTGAGAGGCACGGCGTCGCACCGCTGGCGCTCACGGAGACCGATGCGCTTGGGCTCTCGCTATTGCCGGCGGTTCATCAGGACCCCTTCGACCGTATGCTGATCTGCCAAGCGCGTAGTCGGGACTTGGTCTTACTGACACCAGATCCGCGGATTCGCGAGTATCCCGTGGCGACGGCCTGGTAAGGACCTGGAGGTAGAAGGGTGACGGCGATGCCCATGCCATCCAGCCGGGCCTTGATGCGCGCGGGCTCGGTCCGGCGCGAGTGGCGGGAGATGAGCTGAAGCAGGGTCCACTGACGCAGCGGGGTGTCGATCATCGGCGGCTCCCAGTCAGGCGGCGCTGGCCACTGGGCGCACCGGATGCGAGTGGGGATGATCAGAGCAAAGCATTCGGCGGGGACGGACCACCCGCAGGTCCGCCCGGGGTCTTGCTGACCCGCGACTAATAGAGTCCCATTTCGACATACTCCGCTTCGTAGCGCGGAAACGGGTCCTGCTCCGTCCAGCCCTCTTCCTTGAGGTCGGAAATGATGTGCTGGCGCGCGACGGGGCCGGCCTCGGTACCGAACAGCCTGACGGCCTCCCGGATCCCGGCCTCATGGTGCCTGACGCGACGGTGCCGCATCCGGTACGGCTCGGTACCGCTGAACGCATCGAGCCAGCGGTGCACTTCTGCAAAGGGTCGCCCGAAGCGGTCGATGGATTCCTGGCAGTGCGCTTCAAATGTGGACATGAGTATCTCGCCGTGATGGACCGCCGTTGCCGGATATTCCATGCGAGGCAACGGCTCGTTCCGTTAAGCGGCTAGGCCGTTGGCTCCTTCCGGAGCCAGCGCGCCCTGCCTGGCCCTACAGCCTCGCCAGGAATTCGATCCCGCCGACCCTGTTTCCGTCGAGAATATCGAGAACGAGCATCCCTTCGGTTGGATGTCGAAGAAACAGGTTCCTCTGAAACTGCCATGCCGAGCCGGGTTGATTCGCACCGGCACTGCTGACGAAATAGATGTAGGCCTCAGTCTCCCGCAACACCTTCGTGCATGCCGCGAGGGCGGCAGGCAGCCACTTTTCCTCCGGTAACTGCCTCTTCGCCAACTTGACAAGCAACGAGGGATCATAGGGTTGCAACTTGGACATCATTGACTCCTGGTGATGACTTAAAAAGGGAACCAGAGCCATGCGCGACAGGCCGGACCGGGCGGACGCTGCCGGCACAGCGCATGTGGGGGGGTATGGCAGTGACCGTAGCAGGAGAGGGAAAGACTGGATCAGCCACGCCGGGTCCTCTGGTAATGGGTTGAACGGGTGAGTGCCAGGGAGGCCAGCCAGGTTGGTGGATCAGCCGTCGGGATGCCCTGGGGAAAGCGTTATTCAAGCAGGGGCCTGCGACAAATGCTGTCGCGGGCATTTCTTATCGTTGCGGTTCCCGCAGCGGCGGCTCCCGTTCGGGGAACCGTAGCCCAGGCACCGGATGCGCAGAGCGGCCGACAGGGGCGCCGCCGGGTCGGGGCCGTTCGGCGGCACCCGGCATGCCCGGAGGGTCGCTTCAGCCCTGGAATTTTCGACACCGCCACCTGCCAGGTGATTTCCACGGAGGCTATCCGTCTGTGATCGGTTTGCTCGCGGATGTCCATGCCAACATCGATGCCCTGGAGACGGTGCTTGCCACCCTGGCCGCCCGGGGCATCGAGCAGATCTATTGCGCCGGCGATCTCGTCGGCTACAACGCGGCACCGAACGCGTGCTGCGAGCGGCTGCGTCACCTGAAGGGCGTGCGGGGCAATCATGACGGGGCGGCCTTACTCGAACCCTGGGACCCCGACCTAAGGTGGTTCAACGCGCCGGCCCGGTCAGCCATCCACTGGACCAGCCGTCAGCTCACGCCCGCGAACCGGGCCTTTCTCGCTGCCCTCCCGAGCCGGTTACGGTTCCAGGTTGCCGGCCGGTGGGTGACCATCGTCCACGGCACCCCGCGGGACCCCTTGTTTGAGTATGAATACGGTGATGAGGACCCAGAGGACCGGCTGGTGCAGCTTCTGGATGCGGCGGAGGCCGACATCCTGGTGATGGGGCACACCCATCTGCCCTATGTCCGTCCTGTCGGGGAGCGGCTGGTGATCAATCCCGGCAGCGTCGGCCAGCCCCGCGACCAGGACCCGCGAACCTCCTGCGCCATTCTGGACCCGGCCGGGATGCGCGCGGAGATTCTGCGTTTGGATTATGACCACCAGGCCGCAGCCCAACGCGTCAGGGACGCGGGCCTGCCTCCGGTGCTGGCCTCTTGGCTGAGTAAGGGCCGGTGATGCTAAGTCTGGTGCGCCGGTCGCCAGCGGACCGCCCAAACCCCACCAGGCCGGGTTACTGCGCCACCTGGATGAGGCGGGAGTGATTGGCACGGGTCTCAACCCACCCGGGCGACCCTAAGCCTGCCCGCCACCACGGCTATCACTGCCACGGCATCCCCCGCCTGGATGGCCTCCGCGCTCACCGCCCCATAGGTGGTATCCCCCACGCGGACCCGGCCCATGCCCACCTGGAAGTCGCTGACAGCGACGAAGCGCTGGCCCACCAGGGCGTGCAGCTCCTGATTCAGCTCGCCGGCCGCGGGCGGCGCGCCCCGGCGCTGGATGACGAAACCCAGGCTGACGGTGCCGAGCATGGCGAGGGCGAAGCTCACCAGTTGCCAGGTCAGGCCGAGGTCAGGGAAGACCGCCACCAACACGCCGACCACGAGGGCGCCGAGGCCGATCCACAGCAGGTAGACCCCCGGCAGGACGATCTCCCCGCCGATGAGCAGCAGGCCGCCGATGAACCACAGCCAGGGGGAACTGCTCATGTCACTCGGCCCCCTTGACGGCAGGCCCGCTGGCGCGCAGCAATTCGGCCACCCCGGCCACGGCGCCGGCCACGCCACTGGCCTCCAGGGGCAGGAGCACCAGCTTGGCGTTGGGGGCCGTGCCGATGTCCTTCAGGGCCTCGACATACTTCAACCCCAGGAAATACTGCACCGACTGGATGTCGCCGGCCGCGATGGCCGCGGACACCAGCTGGGTGGCCTTGCTCTCGGCCTCCGCCTCCCGCTCCCGCGCCTCGGCCTGCAGGAACGCCGCGGCCCGTTCGCCCTCGGCGCGCAGCACCGCGGCCTGTTTCTCCCCCTCGGCGCGCAGGATGGCCGCCTCCCGGGTGCCGGTGGCCTCGGTGACCTGGGCGCGGCGCTTGCGCTCGGCGGTCATCTGGAGGTTCATCGCCTCCTGCAGCTCCGGTGGCATCTTCAGGTCCTGAATCTCGATGCGGGTGATCTTGACCCCCCAGTTATTGGTCGCCTCATCGACGATGACCAGCAGGCTCTCGTTGATCCGTTGCCGGTTGGAGAGGGTTTCGTCCAGATCCATGGAACCGATCACCGAGCGCAGGTTGGTGGTGGTCAGATTGATGATGGCCTGCTTCAGGTCCCGGACCTGGTAGGCCGCCCGGGCGGGATCGTCGATGCGGTAGAAGACCACCCCGTCGACCACCACTACGGCATTGTCGCGGGTGATGACGGTCTGCGCCGGGACTTCGAGTACCTGCTCCATGATCTGGAGCTTGCGGCCGATGAGGTCGATGAAGGGGACGATGACGCTCAGCCCCGAATCCAGGGTGCGGGTGTAGCGACCAAAGCGCTCCACCGTCCACCGCTCCCCCTGGGGGACGGTCTTGATCCCGGCGAAGACCAACGCGACCGCCACGACGACCAATACCAAAGCGAAGATGAGAAAACCTTCCATTCAGGGCTCCTGAGCGATTGAAAAAAAACAGGCGTTAACTAGCCACAACCGGCGTCCCGCCCTCAGGGGTGGGAGGGGTGTGAAAATAGCGGATGGTCATCGACAGGCCGGGCTCGACCCCCTGCACGTCAAAGCCCTTGGCCGCCAGCAGGGCCACGACGCGTTGCTGCGCGTCGTAGTACGCCGCCGCCAGTTGCCGGGCTTCCGCGGGATCGTCGGAGGTTTCAAAGAGGCCGTCAATGGCGGGCAGGTCTTCCGCTTCCCGGTCTTCCCGCAGCCGGGTATGGGTGTCGAAGGACTTGCGGTGGCGGGTATAGAGATCCAGGTACTCACCCCGGTCATCGACCCCGAACAGGTACCAGAGGGTCCAGCCCGCCTGGTGGAGGCGGCCGCGCCGGCGCTGCGCGATGTCCTCCGGCGGCAGGCGGATGCCTGAGGAGGCGAAGCGGTTGTTGAACTGGGATTCAATGCTGGGGAGGTCGGACATCTTTTAGTCGGCCTGACATGGTTGCGAATAGGGCCATGATGACCTCACGAGGCGTCAGAGTCTGTCGTCATGGTCTTCTCCTCATCCTGCGCGGACAGCCATCCGGCGATGAAGCGGTACCAGCCGGTGGGGCCCGTGGCCTTGGCCGCTTCATGCTGCCGCGGGCGCGCCGCCCCGGGTAAGGCTCGCCAGGCGGCGACGGCGGCCGTGAAGCACGCGCGGTGGGCAAGCCGGGCCCGCTCTCGGGCGGTCATTGCCGCGCTCTACATCGCGGCAGATCGGGTACTGGCGGTTGCTGACGATGCGGCCCTTGCTGTCGCCATGGCCCGCCTGCTTCATGACGATCGTCACGGGCTTGCCGGCGGCGTTCTGCACGGTGTCCTTGCTTCGGATGTCTTCGGCGAGGCGTTTGCTCCTGCCGGTTGCTTCCTAACCGAGGAAGGTGAGGGGGTAGACCCGCACCGCCGCGGCGATTGACAGCCGCGCCCGGGCATTGACGGTGCGGTATGGGCCGCAGGGCGCGCGGGTGCTGGCCTTGAAGATAAGTCAATGGTCGGTCAGGGTCCACCTGGTGCCGACGGTTACGGGTGACTGGTGGGACTGGCCGCGGCTTAGGGGCTGGGGTCAAGGGAGAAAGGGCCTAAAGTTAACGCGGCTCAACTGGTATTGCGCAATCCGCAGGTGGGCAGGTGGACGGCGATCGCGGTAGGTGGGGGCCAGGTCGGTCTTGACCAGGATCCTGCCCGTACGGGACAAGCAGCCGCGGAAGATGGGTGAGGCGCCTGGGCAGGCAAAAGACATTTCTGACTATTTTAATCGGATAATCTTGAAGCCCCTGGGCACAACGGTGTCCGGTTAAAGTCATAGGTAGGCCCTCAACATTGGCGCCAACTCGCGTTCATAGAGCCCTGGAGAGGCTGGTTTGAGGAAACAATGCTTGAAGAACCGGAGGACCTGGCGGCTCACCTTGGCGGTAGAGCGGAACAGGGGGACGGTCCAGTCGGGGCGATCGGTGCCATCGGGGTCATCCACCTTCGCTTTTTGTCGTTTCTCCTGCTTGGCCAGCGCTTTCACATCCTGGGCCCCCGTGTCCCCCAGGCGGGTGTGGAGGAGGAGCGTCACCAGCAGATGAGTGATGATGGCCAGCCGGGCCTGATTGGCGATGGCGACGGTGCCCTTACCCCAGGCCTTCGCCTGCGCGAAGTCGTTTTTCCAGGTATCGAAGCACTTTTCTTCTTCCCACCGGCGGAAATAGAGGAAGGCGATGACGCCCGGCAGCAAGGAGAACTCGTTGGTGAGGAATTGCAACACCTTACCCCGGCGGGCGCGATAGGTGATGAGGCGCCATTCCTCCCGGGAACTCGACAAGGTGACCCGCAGATCCTGGAGTACCCCCGCATTGGCCGGATCAGGCGCCACGGGTAGACCCTCGGTGGAATCCACGCACAGATTGCTCTTCATGCGCGTGATCATCGTGATCTGCAGGGCCCGCTTCTTGGCGTCCCAGAAGGCGGCATCGATGAAGGCCCGATCCACCACCCACAGGCCGCGGCGCTCGCGAGTCAGGGCGTGGTCGGCGCGGTCATCATCCCGCAAGAGGCGCGTTTCATGGCGACTGCGGGTGTCGACCCGGACCGCTTCGGGCAGCCCCAGACGCAGGTTATAAAAGCTCAACAAGGCATGCCCCTTGGGATTGTCCGCGCCGCCCTGCCGGGGCGTGCAGCGCCGGAAATGGGCGCTCTCGACCTGATAGGTGCCATCGATGGCCCGCACCGGCCGATCGCCCAGCCCGGGAATGCCCGCCAGGCGATCCGGGAGGACCGCCTGCGCCTCCTGGACCAGGGCCGGCACCAGGTCCCGCAAGACCGCCTCCCGGGTGGGCGACGCCAGCGCATCCGACCAGGTGGAGCGGGCCAGCGGTCCCCGCGCCGCGGTCGCCGGGTCTAGATGCAGCAGGGTTTGCACCTGCTCGCGTAAGGTCGACATCCCTTGCAGGTGGCGCAGCACCCCCAACGCGATGAAATCCGGCATGGTCAGGGTACGACCCACCGTCGCCTGACGCACCCGCGCCAGGGCACGTGACACGGGGTGGAGCAGATCAGAAAGAACCGTGTGATTCGTCAGGCGGTGCATCAGGGTCTTGAGGCGATCAAACATGGCAGGCTCCCGTATGTTGCTGTTTTGCAACAGAAAACGCGAGCCCATCGCCAGCCGGTTGTCAAGTCTTTTTTTTCGCGGCGGTGAAAAAAATTGCGCGCTTCTAGAAGGCGGTAGACGCTTCCTGAGCAGGGAGCACCAAATTCCAAATCCGGTCGCCGGTGCCGTCCTGGCCCCTCTGGACCGCGCAGAGAGGACATTTAAAGTACCAAGGGGCTAACTGAACCGGACACCGTTGCCCTGGGCACTAACCCAATCTCTACCTCAAGCCAGGATGGACCCCTGTCCGGGTGAGTTAGACGACTCCTGTCAGCAACTGGAAAGAGACGTTATCTGGTCCTAATCAACGAGAGGATACTGCCATGTCACATGAAGAGAGTCTCCAAGCCAAGACCAAGATGGCACTGTGGGCTATCGTCGCCATGACCCTGGGACCCCTGGTGCCCTACACCCTGTAACCGCGCCTCACGCGTCTGGAGGTGGGGGGGCTTAAGCCCCCTTTTTGTTTTTCCGCCCAACTCGCTTCTCACCAGCGCGGGGAGCTGGATATGCGAATCCCCCCAAGCGGCTGCCAATCTGTCTTTGAGCTGATCAAGGGATGATCAGACTGGATTGAAGCGGCTGGCAGCATGATTGCCAACCCCGGAAGAGGGTTGACAAACTTATAGGGGTAAAAGAGCCTTTTATCGTGCCGGAGTGGATACCGCGTTCGGCACACCTCAATCCTTTTGACGAAATGACAGTTAAAGCGGCGTTTTACGTCGCTTTTTTTTTCGCCAGAACAGCGAAGCAGGCAATGGTCACGACGCGGTGGTCGTGGTACTCATGCCACAGCCGCCTCGGGTCGGGTAGATCTGTTTGAGAAGCGACGGCCGATGAGGGAGTAACGGGCGCCAGGGTGTAACACCCCCAGGCAGGACAACGGCACTCCACCCATCACGGCAGAGTGATGGATCAAGCTGATCCAGGATCGCGCTGGTCCGGATGGAGGGCGCGCTCTTTGTCAAGCAAGTCTTCCGGTGGGCAGCGATCAGGCCAGTTGTTAGGCGTGCGCCTTGAGATTACTGTACCAAATTCCGACACGAGGTCAGTACCCCCTCAAGAGATCCACGCATGATCAAGATCCTGATCGTCATCTCGGCCTTACTCTGGTCAATGCCGGCGTTAGCGGAGGACCCGGCCCTTGCCGAATTATTTTCCCAACAAGGCGTGCAGGGAACGATCGTGATGTCTTCACTGAACGGTGGGAAGACCTTCATTCATAACGATCTGCGCGCAGGCCAGCGATTCTCCCCCGCGTCAACCTTCAAGATCCCCAATACGCTGATCGCGCTGGAAGAGAAGGTCCTTGCGGGCAAAGATGATATTTTTAAATGGGATGGACAGATTCACGACGTGGCGACCTGGAATCATGACCAGACCCTGACCAGCGCCTTCAAGGTCTCCTGTGTCTGGTGTTTTCAGGAGCTGGCGCGGCGGGTCGGAGCGGAAAAATATCAACAGTATTTGCGCGATCTGAACTATGGCGAGTGGCGAGAGCCCTTCGTTGCCACCACCTTCTGGCTTGACGGATCGCTGCAAATCAGCGCGCTTGAACAAGTGAACTTTCTCCGGCGGGTCTATCGGCGTGAGCTTCCCTTGAGTGACCCTGCCTATGAAACCCTCAAGCACATCATGCTGGTCGAAGAGGGCAATACGTATACGCTGTGGGCGAAAACGGGTTGGGCGGCCAGGGTGACACCCCCCGTTGGCTGGTATGTGGGCTATGTCGAAACGCCAACCGATGTTTGGGTTTTTGCCACCAATATCGAACTTCGTGACGAAAAGGACCTGGAGCGACGCCAGAAGTTGACGCGGTCAGCGCTCCAGGTGAAGGGAGTCATCAATTGATGCCTGTACTCACGGCCTGACCAGCGATCAACCCCCTCCTGGCGGGGAGGTCTTGGGCGAGCGGGGGCTGAAGGGAACGCGGCTCACCCGGTATTGCGCAGTCCGGAGGCGATGCCGTTGATGGTCAGGTGGATGGCGTTGGCGAGGCGCTCGTCGGTTTCCCCCGCCCGGTAGCGTTTCAGCAGTTCGACCTGCAAGTGATTGAGGGGGTCCATGTAGGGCGCCCGCAGCTTGAGCAACTGACTGAGCAGGGGATTGTCCGCCAGCAGTTCTTCATGTTCCAGAATGGCGAGCAGATGCTGGCGGGTCAGCCGCCATTCGTCGCGGATCTGGCCGAAGATGCGCTGGCGGAGGTCACGGTCCTCGACCAGTTCGGCATAGCGCGAGGCGATGGCCAGGTCGGTCTTGGCCAGGACCATGTCCATATTGGACAGCAGGCTGCGGAAGAAGGGCCAGGAGCGGACCATGTCGCGCAGGGTCGCCAGGCCCTGCGGGTCTTTGCGCAGGAAGCCCGTCACCGCGCTGCCAAAACCGTACCAGCCGGGCAGCATCAGGCGGCACTGGGCCCAGGAGAAGACCCAGGGGATGGCGCGCAGGTCCTCGATGCGGTCGCTGGCCTTGCGCGCGGCGGGGCGGCTGCCGATGTTGAGGGCGGCGATCTCGGCGATCACCGTCGCCTGGCGAAAGAAGGTGGTGAAGCCCGGGGTCTCGTAGACCAGGGCCCGGTAGGCGGCGAAGGCGCGGGAGGACAGGTCCTCCAGGGCGGCCGAAAAGCGGGCGGGCAGCGCCGCGTCCGTTGCCGTCCGGGCCAGGCTGGCCTCCAGGGTGGCGGCGAGCAGCACCTCCAGGTTCAGGCGCCCGCGTTCGGGGTTGCCGTACTTGGTCGAGATGACCTCGCCCTGCTCGGTGAGGCGGAGCTGGCCGGCCAGGGCCCCCGCCGGCTGGGCCTGGATGGCGTGATAGGTGGGCCCGCCGCCGCGGCCGATGGAGCCGCCGCGACCATGAAAGAGGCGCAGCCCGATGCCGTGGGCGCGGCAGACCTCGGCCAGGGCGATCTCCGCCTGGTAGAGCTCCCAGGCCGAGGTGAGGAAACCGCCATCCTTGTTGCTGTCCGAATAGCCGAGCATGACCTCCTGTTCGTTGCCCCGGCTCGCCAGCAGGTGGCGATAGACTGGCAGGCCGAGGAGGGCGTCCATGATGTCCGCCCCCTGCCGCAGATCGACGATGGTCTCGAACAGGGGGATGATGTTGAGGTCGAGCTGGGGCTGGTCGCCCGGCCGCAGCAGGCCGGCCTCCTTGAGCAGCACCGCCACCTCCAGGACGTCCGAGACGCCGTCGGTCTTGGAAATGATGTAATTCGGCAGGGCGGCGGCGCCGTAACGGGCGCGCAATTCGCGCACGCTGAAAAAGATCGCCAATTCCCCGCGGGTCTCGTCGCCATAGCTCAGGTAGGGCGAATAGAGGGGGCGGGGGCTGGCGATCTCGGCGCTGAGCAGGGCAATACGTTGGTTTTCGCTCAGGCTCGGGTAATCGCCGCAGCGGCCCACCCGGGCGAGCAGCTCGGCGACGCAGCGGGCATGGACCTCGGAGTTCTGGCGCAGATCGATGGGGGCCAGATGGAAGCCGAAGACCTGCACCGCCCGGCGCAGGCGGCGCAGATGACCGCCGGCCAGGGCGGCGCTGCCGCCTTGTCGCAGCGAGTCCGCCATGATATCGAGATCCGCGTGCAGGTCCGCGGGCGTCGCGTAGGGTGCCGCTTGGCCCAGTTCGCGCCGTGCGGGCGGCGGGTGGCCCAGGGCACGGTTGGTGGCCGCCAGCCGGGCGTAGATGCCGGTCAGTGCCCGGCGATAGGGCTCGTCGACACGCTGGGGGGATTGGTCGGGCGTGCGGTCGGCCAGGTCGCGCAGCGCCGGGGTGATCGTCACCAGCTGTTCCGACAGGGGCAGATCCTCGCCCAGTTGGTTGACCGCTTCCAGATAATGACTGAGGGCGGCGGCGGATTGCCGGCGCAGGGCCTCCGTCAGGATGGCGGCGGTGACGTAGGGATTGCCATCGCGATCGCCGCCAATCCAGGTGCCGATACGCATAAAGGCGGGCAAGTGCCAGGAGCGCGCCGGATAGCGGTGTTGCAGTTCCTGGGTCAACTGGACGTAGAGGCGTGGCAGCTCATGGAGAAAGGTCTCCTGGAAGTAGTGGATGCCGTTGCTGACCTCGTCCACCACCTTGAGCCGCACCGGCCTGAGCATGCGGGACTGCCACAGGGTCAGCATGGCGATGGCGAGGGCCTCTTCGTTGTCGGCCTGTTCCGCCGGCGTCAGGTTCAGCCGCTCGCGCCGCTCGAGCAGGCGACTGATCTCATGGTGATAGTGGATCAGGCTATGGCGCTGGACCTCGGTGGGGTGGGCGGTCAGTACCGGCGAGATCAGGGCCTGGTCGAAGAAGTCGGCCAGCCGGTCCGGCGCGACCTGGGTCGCCGCCAGGCGGTCGAGGGCGAAAGCCAGGCGGCCCGGACCCGCGGGCGTCCCCGCCCGTTCCTGGGCGCGCCGCTGCCGACTCAGGTGCTGGTCCTCGGCGATGTTGGTCAGTTGCAGAAAGTAGCTGAAGGCACGGACGACAACCCGGGTCTGGTCGTGGGGGAGGGGATCGAGCAGGGCGGCCAGTTCGGCGCGGGCGGCGGGGTCGTTGTCGCGGGCGAAACGCACCGCCCGTTGGCGCACCTGTTCCACCAGGTCGAAGATGACCCCGCCCTCCAGCTCACGGAGGGTAGCGCCCAGGATGCGGCCGAGGAGACGGATATCCTGGCGCAGGGGCTCCAGGTTGCTGGCATCGGCGCTGGCATCGGGGTGGCCAGGATCGGGCTGGCCAGGATCAGGGTGGCTGGTGGTGTCCTGGCGGCTGGCCAGGTTGCTGGTGTCCGGGGTTGGGGATGGCATGGCGGGTTCTCTGACCGGGGAGAGGTTGATGAAGGTGTTCATGCTGCTCACCGGTCTTCCTATCCCTGAAGAACTGCGCCATGGACCGGTACCCTCAGGTTATCAGTTTGGAGGGCGACAAGATATTTACCGCGGGAGGAGCCAACCCCCCCGAGGTGCCCGCGCGGGGACGGGTAGCCGAAGGGGCGCCGGTGGGTGCCCGAGGCGGCTCAGGACCAGGCGCCGGTAGGCGGCCGGAAGCCCGCGACCGGGTAGAGCGCACGCACCAGGGCGATGACCACCCCGAGAATGCGCAGCTCCTGACCGGGGCGCGGGCGGAGGGGGCCGAAGTCCGGATGATAGGCGCATAGCCAATAGCGGCTGCCGTGCTGGCGCAGCTCCCGCAGCAGGGGCTGACCCTCGACCTCGGCCCACACCAGGTCGCCCGGCCGGGGGGGCAGGCCAAGGTGGACGGCCAGCAGGTCGCCTGCACGGATGCCGCGGTGGTGGAGGGCCCCGTCGGGTACGGTGACGAAGCGGGTGGCGGCCGGGTCGGGGACCAGGTAGCGGTTCAGGTCCAGGGTGCCTTCGGCGTACTCCTCCGCCGGGGAGGGGAAGCCGGCTGGGACCTTGTGCGCGAAGAGGGGCAAGGCACAGGGTGGCGGGAGCGGCCCGGGGGCGGCGCCGGGGTGGTTGGACATGGCCCGGTTAGGCGCTAAGCTAGGATTCAGGAGCATGGGCAGGGATCGCGGGTGGTAGTAGAGATTGTTACTGGATTCAAATTATAGGCCAGCGGCCCGCCGGGTTTTGGCGCGCGGTGTCGACTGGGCCCGTTCAGAGGAGACAGGTTCATGCATCACGACATCACGTCGGACACGGTGGCACAGGTCGTCTATCAGCAGGCCATCTGTCCGACGGGCGATCCCCAGGATGCCGTCAAGGAGTGGATGGATATAACCAGTGGCCTGGCGTGCGCCCTGGCCAACTGGCAACGGCTGGCCCCGGGGCGGCCGGGGTATGAGGCCCAGACGGAGGCCCTGACCAAGGCCCTGCTCAAGGCCGATAACATCATGCGCTGTCTGGCCCGAGTCGCCTGAGTGCGGGGGTGGCACCCCCCGCAAGTCCGCGCCAGCGGACCCCGGGGGCGGTCGGTGCTCGCGGGGCTACAACTCGCGCAGGATCTTGGCCCGTTCGCGTGTGTACTCCGCGGCCGAGATACTGCCGCTGTCCCGCAAGACCCGCAGCTTGCGCAA
>CALMDH010000139.1:0-113487 GCA_937862735.1 uncultured Gammaproteobacteria bacterium | reverse complement strand
CTTCGAAGAGTTCCTTCAGGGTATCGACGAACAGGCTCTTGCCAAAGCGGCGCGGGCGGGAGAGGAAGTAGGCTCCAGGTTGCCGGGCCAGTTCCCAGGCATGCGGCGTTTTGTCCACGTAGCACATGCCGTGGGTAATGATCTTCTCCAGGCTATTGATACCAATAGGCAGGGTTTGGAATGCGGCAGGCATGGCGGCAGGTTTTCCTCATCGACGGGGTGTCGAGAGTATAGCCCAGACCCTTGGGCCCCTTGTCGCGGTGCATGAGACCACCCGCCCTCATCGGCGGGATCTGATGAGGCCTTTCAGATCGAGAAAGGACGCCGCGGAGCGCCCTGCTTCCACCCAGGCCCTTGGCTCCCCATGACAGGTTCGACACGGTCTGGGTACGACACGCCCCACCCAGGCATGGCGTTGAATCAGAGGCACTCCGGCGCACCCTGGCGCAAACGGCACCCGCACGCGATGGATACCGATGGCTATCGGGCGATGCGCCGATTGGATTCGGCGTCGGGCATGGGGGACTGGCGGGACAGATCCCCCATCCGGCAGCGGTACCAGAGTATCGTTCCAGGCGGGAGAGCCTTGGGCAGGGGGAAGTGCTTTGGTAGTGGGGAGGTGGGGACATAGGGACGGGGGTTGTTCAGATGTCAAATCCTCTTGACAAGGTTGTCAGCGCGTTGACACATCTGTCGCGGCGGCGATTACACAGTCCGTCCGTCTGGCGTGAGAACCCCGGCAACCCATCGGCACCGATCAGGAAAATTCATTCTTTCAGCATCTTGAGTAGTTTCTTCCCGCACCCCTCGATTTGGCAGGCTAATTGCTGCCTCGCTGCCACAGAGTCTGTCCGATGTCGCGCACGATACACCGCGCCAGGCTTGGTCAACGATAGAGATACAGGTTGGAGTGAGGCGATGAGAACAATGAGAACGATGAAGATGCTGCTGGGCCTGTGCGCCCTGCTGCTGGGCACCGCGGCACTTACCACGCAGGCGGCCGGCAAGCCAGTGGACAAAGACGGCGACGGTTATAAGTCGAACGTCGACTGCAACGACAACGATTCCAGTGTGTGGGTAGTCAACTCGTGCGGCGAGTGTGCCGTCGAGCCTGCGGGAGGATGCGGCGGGCCTACCTGCACGGACAACGACTTGGACGATTTTGCCCTGGAGGGGGGTAGCTGCGGACCCGTCGACTGCAACGACGGCATCAACTCGATCTTCCCCGGCGCCCCAGAAACCTGCGGCGACGGCATCGACCAGGACTGCAGCGGGGCCGATCTGTCCTGTGGGGGAGGCACCAATCCCCATGCCAACCTCACCTGGAGTCAATATCCCACGAGCTGCATGAGCTGCCACAACGACATAAGCAAGCACGGCGACCAATACAGCGAGGTCTTTAACTCGACCCACTACCAATGGATGGGTGCGGCGCCTGACATGGTGAACCAGCCCGCGAGCCAGCAGGGCAAGCTGACCAACGCCGTCAACAGCTACTGCATCAACATCACGGGAGACTGGCCGGTCTGCGGCTCCTGCCACGCCGGCCGAGGGGCCAAGCCCGGCACTGAAGCGGGTAACCCACTGGCGAACGTGGACTGCCTGGTCTGCCACAACGCGGACTATGCCATGAGCCGGGTCAGGCTAGCCGACGGTAGCATGGGACCGCCCGCCGGAACCACCCAGACGACCCTCGACAGTTATGTGCGAAACATCGCCCCGCCCACTCGCGCCAACTGCCTGTCCTGCCATGCGAAGGCGGGCGGCGGCGACGGCGTCAAGCGCGGTGACCTGTCCCTGGCCCTGATCGCCAATGCGGATGCCCACTTCGACGTGCACATGAACACCGCGGGCCCGGACCTGCAATGCCAGGACTGCCACGTGTTCCAGAATCACAAGGTGATTGGCAAGGGCTCGGACCTGCATCACACTGACGACCTGAGCCGCGGCAGCGAGATCACCTGCAGCAACAGCACCTGCCACGTGGGCATGGACTCGGGTACCGGCCACGCCAGCGCCGGCCGGCGCAGTGAGCCAGACCGCCACGTCGCCCGCGTTGCCTGCCAGTCCTGCCACATCCCCACCTACGCCAAGTTCCCCACGGAGATCCATCGCGACTGGCAGTTCCACCACGGCGATCCTGCCCCCATTCCTGCCGACGAATTTGCCTCGCCCGGGCACCCGCTCCTCGAGAAAGCATCCAACCTGGTTCCGCAGTATCGGTTCTGGAACCGGCTGAGCAACAACTACCTGCTCGGCGACGTCGCAGCGATCGATCCCGAGACGGGCGCCTACCCGACCTCGCGCCCCCTCGGCGACATCAATGACCAGGGGCTCTATACCGACGGCACGCCAATCACCAAGCTGACCCCGTTCAAATACAAGACTGCCACCCAGCCGATCACCGACAGCGGGAAGCTGATCGCCCTGGATACCTTCGAGTACCTCAAGCTCTCGGGCAACGCGACCGCCTCCGTCCAGTCAGGGCTGCTCAACATGGTCTCGTTGGGACTGCTGAGCACCAACAAAACCTCCGACATGTCATACAGCTGGATCGAAACGGACACCTACCAGATGATCAACCACGGAGTGAATCCGGTGGGGTCAGTGGCCGAGTGTAGCCAATGCCATGGCAATGGTGCCGTGGACATGACCAAAGACTCGATGCTGGACCTTATGGGCTACAAGCTGAAGGGTCCAAAACAGCAAGTCTGCAACCAGTGCCACGACGGCTCCAAGCGGCCGCCGAATACCTGGGATCGGATGCACAACCATGTCAACAAGGGCTCCTCAGGCATCGGCTGCTACTTCTGCCACGACTTCGATCGCCCGGAGCGGGGCCTGTGCAATCCCTGCGACGAATTCTGCGCCAGCGAGTACGTCGACACGATTGCATTTCCGCACCAATGCGAGCCTTAGCCGCTGAGCGGAGAGCCTGACCGGCCGGGGTGGACGGGAGTCCACCCCGGCCGGTCCTTTTTCCGCGGCGGGTCGCGACCCCGCCGCCGCTACAAGCGACTCAGCCGAGTCCGTAACGCTTGAGCTTGCGATAGACGGTCCGAATGTTCACGCCCAAGGCATCGGCCACGGCATGGCGATCCCCGCCATGGGCCTCCAGCAGCCGGGCGATGTGGTCGCGCTCCAGTGCCTGCAAGGAGGCCAGGCCAGCGCTGATCGGTTCCGGTTCCGGGCCCTCATCGCGCGGGTCCCTTGGCGCCATTTCTTCCCGCTCACGGTGGATGGCCGCCCGCGTGGGCAGCCCCGTCAGGGTCTGCTCGATCATGGTGCCGTCGATGGTGGAGCCGGTGGCCCGCGTGGCCGCGGCCTGGAGGATGTTACGCAGCTCGCGTACGTTGCCCGGAAAGGGGTAATCCTGGAGGGCGAGGATGGCGTCCGGCGTCAGGCGCAGGCGGCGACCGCCGGGTCCGGGGATGCGCTCGAGCAGGAAGGCCGCCAGGTCGGGGATGTCCTCCCCGCGCTCCCGCAGGCTCGGCAGGTGGATGGTGAGGCAGGCCAGGCGGTAGTAAAGGTCCTCGCGGAAGGCTCCGGCCTTGACCTCCTCCGCCAGGTCCCGGTTGGTGGCGCAGAGGATGCGCACGTCGGTGCGGATGACCTTGTTGCCGCCCACGCGGCGGAACTCGCCGCTCTCCAGCACCCGCAGCAGCTTGGTCTGAAGCGGCTTGGGCATCTCCCCCACCTCGTCCAGGAAGAGGGTGCCACCGTCGGCCAGCTTGAACAGGCCCTGGCGGTCGCCCACGCTGCCGGTGAAGGCACCGCGCTCGTGGCCGAACAGCTCGCTCTCCACCAGGGTCTCGGTGAGCACGGTGCAGTCCAGGGTGAGGAAAGGACCCGACTCCCGCCGCGAATTGCGGTGCACGAAGGCGGCGGCGAGTTCCTTGCCGGTGCCGGTCTCACCCTGGATCAGCACCGGGGCGTCGGAGCCGGCAGCGAGCTTGAGGGCCTCCATGGCGGCGAGAAGCGCCTTGGAGCGGCCGATCATGCACTGATCGCTCATGCGGTCCTCCGCCCGCACGGCAATCTCCTCCATCAACTCCCCGTAATAAAGCTCCCCGTCTTCGAACAGCAGCGGGAAACCTTTTACCCGCACCTTGTGGATATGCCGGCCCTGGTCGTGGTGGGAGTGGATATGCAGGCAGGTGTGCGGGGCATGGGTCTCGCGGATGCGCTCGATGGGGCATTCCTCCCCCATCTCGTGGCAAGGACGGGGGTTACCGTGAGTGACCTCGTGACAGGTCCGGCCCACCACCCCGGCCAGGCTGGTGCCGTAGGCCTTGAGGAAGGCGCTGTTGGCCGCGACGATGATGGAATCCTTGTCAATGATGAGAAAGGGCCGCTCATGGGTCTCCGCGATGGCTTGAAGGTCGATTTTGGTGGTCATTTAGCTCATGGGTCATGTGGACGCAGTCCCCTTGCGGTGTTTGTTCTCGTGGGAAAAAGGTGCGCCGGTAGGGCCTTGGGATTGCCGTTGAGATCGTCCCTGGGCTGACTCCAGGTCTGCCTTCAGTCCGACCGGGGCGGCCGGGAGCCTGTAGGCGCTTCCGCCGGGCAGCAATGAGCCCGGCAAGGGCCTTAAACAGGGGTGGACACGAGCGAGAAATAGAGCGGGCGCCGTGCGTCAGCGGATGATGTCAGCGACGGCCCAGGTGCTGGCTTCCAGGCCAAGGCGCTGGCGCGCATAGACCGGATTAGGCTCAACAGCTTGCCCAAGCAAAGGATGAAGCTGCCGAAGAAAGGGAAAAGACGGGAAATCCAAGCGTCCCTGCGTGCTCAGAGAGACCTATGGTTTGAGCCTAGCCCGGGCTCGACGATTGGTCAAGCCCCCATCAAGCGGTCCCCATCGGGCAGAAGCTGCGTAAGCCCAGAAGTTTCGCCCTCACCCATCCAGGCTGCCCGGCGCCTTGCGGTTTCGAAGGGCCTAATCAGGATGTACCTGGTGGCAATAGCTCACTGAATCAGACGATTGACACTGAGATAGGCGGCCGTAGAAAGCTCGGGCGCCTCCTGTCCCAGCCAGGGGATATGGCCCAGAAGCGGGGCGGGCAACAGCGACGCCAGGGTCGCGAGATTTTCCTCCCGGCGCGCCATCTCCGGGTCGATCTCGTTCACCACCCACCCGGCCAGTCGGCAACCCCCAGCGACAATGCTCTCGGCGGTCAGCAAGGCGTGATTCAGGCAGCCGAGACGCAGGCCGACTACCAGGATGACGGGCAACCCCAGAAGACCCGGCAGATCGCTCACCGCCAGATCGGGACCCAGGGGCACCCGCCAGCCGCCCACGCCCTCGACAATCACCAGATCCCCCAAGACGGCCAGGTCCCCAGCCCGGGCGCGGATGAGATCTGGATCGATGCGCACCCCTGCCTCCCGGGCCGCGATATGGGGAGCGATGGGTGGGAGGAAGGCGTAGGGATTGACCCAATCGTAGGGGACCTGGCGGCTGGAATGGGCCAGTAGACGTTCAGCATCAGGATTCCGCAGCCCCTTCCCGTCAGGAGGTGTCAGGTTGGGGCAAAACGTCGCCGAACCCTCGGACAGGTCTTGAGCATCGTTCAGGCTCGGAGCGGGAAAGAAGGCTGTAGCGGTAGGGGGCGAGGGAGGGGTCGAGGAAGAGACCAGACCGCACCCCGAGGCCACTGGCTTCATGCCCTGGACCCGGAATCCGGCCTGCCGCAAGGCCATGAGGAGGCCAAGGCTGACCTCGGTCTTACCACACCCGGTATCGGTGCCGGTGACGAAGAAGCCTTTCAACGACCAAGACCAGGCCAGGGACCAGAGCCAGCGGCAAGCGCAGCCGCCGGCCTCATCCCGGGAAACGACGGCCGATGGCGCTCACCGGCAGGGTCACGGCACCGTCGGCGGCGACTCGCTGCATGGGGGCCCAGGCATGGCCATAGACCACCTCATAGGTAGCGGGCAGCCGACCCTCGGCGCGGTGGATCTCGTAGGCGGAGCGCATGGCGTGCCAGCGGGCCTTGCCCGTCAGGCCGCGAGGGCGTTCCCGGGTGGCGTTGGTCGCCCCCAGGCCGCGCAGATCGTCCATGAGCCCGCCCAGGTCCGCGTAGGTCAGGGTGAGATACTCGGCGTCCAGCACTGGCCCCTCAAAGCCGGCGCGGACCAGGGCATCACCGACATCGTGCATGTCAAGGAAAGGGCTAACGTGGCCATGCCCATCAGCCTGGGCCCAGGCCCCCCGCAGTTCGCGCAGGGTGTCCGGCCCGAAGGTGGTGAACATCAGCAGTCCGCCGGGGGCGAGGGCCCGCCGCAGTTCGGCGAAGGTACGGTCCAGGTCGTTGCACCACTGGAGGGTGGCGTTGGAGAAGATGAAGTCGACGCTGCCCGTCGCCAGGGGCAGGGCCTCGGCATCGGCACAGAGGCAGGTCGGACGGCGCAGCAGACTGCCACGACGCCGGGCCAGGCGCAGCATCTCGAAGGCGAAGTCCAAGGCCAGGACGCGCCCCTGACGGTAGCGGCGCTGGAGAGCGTCCACCGCCAGGCCGGTGCCCGCCCCCAGATCGAGGATGGTCCTGGGTGTGAGGCGCACGTAGTCCAGCCGCTCCAGCAGACGGGACGCCATCTCCCGTTGCAGCACCGCGACGCCGTCGTAAGTCGCCGCGGCGCGGTCGAAGGCCTGCCGGGCGGCCCGCTTGTCGATGGCCGCATCCGGACGGGGCCGTCCCCTGGGATCATGGGCCTTAGCCTCCATGGAGAGCGAATCCTGGTCCAGGGTCGCGGCTTGAGGATAAGTCTCCATCAGGTCTCCAGTTCCCAGAGAAAGGACAGCAGGGCGGCGGTGGTGGCCGCCGGGTGGGAGAGGAAGGGCGCATGGGCGGCACGGGGGATGACCTGGACCCGCGCCTCGGGCAGCATGGCGGCGATGGGGCTGGCGACGGCGGCGGGAACCAGGGTGTCGCGCTCGCCAAAGAGCCAGAGGCTGGGACAGGCCAGGTCCGGCAGTCCGGCGCGCAGATCCGCATCCCGCAACAGGTCCAGGCCCAGTGCCAGAGCGGCGGAGTCCGGCGCGGGCCGCGCCGCCAGTTCCTCACGCAACTGGCGGAGGGTCTCGCGCGCCGCCTCGCTGCCCTTCACCTGGAGGGCGAGAAAGCGTTGCAAGGTACCCGCGGGGTCCGCCAGCAGGTCGTCATGAAACCGTGCCAGGGTCGCGGCGGGCATGGCCGCCGGCCAGTCGGCGCCTTGGGCGAAGCGCGGCGTGGCCGTCAGCAGGACCAGACCGCTCAGGCGCTCAGGAGCGAGCCGGGCCGCCGCCAGGGCCACCAGGCCGCCCAGGGACCAGCCCACCCAGCAAGCTCGGGCCGGCGCCGCCGCCAGACAGGCCTCCGCCCAGTCATCCAACCCCCACCAGGTCGGGTTCCAGGGGCTGGCGCCGTGGCCCGGCAGTTCGATGGCCGTAAGGCGGTGGCCCAGGGCCAGATCCGCCGGGAGGCCGCGCCAGACGGCGGCGTTCATGCCCCAACCATGGAGCAAGACCAGGTCGCGGCCCTGGCCGCGGGTTTCACTGTAGAGTCGGTTGCTCATGGGATTGACATGGCGGGGGACGGTCCCTGCGGAGATTCCGCCACAATCCGGGCCTGGCGAGATAAGGCAGTACCGTCCCCGGTCACCCCAGACCCCAAGGCGGTTTTGCTCCCCTGGCCTTTGGGGGGAAAGGCCATCACCGGGATCTGGCCCCGCGAGGAATTAGGGGTTCCCGCTTCCCGCGCCACCGGCGCCATCGGGGATTCAGGCGTATCCGCAACCCCCGGCAGCTCCGCTAGGGCCTCTAGCAGCCGCTCCAGGTCCTGATCCGTGTGCAGGGCGGAAAAGGTCACGCGCAGGCGGGCAGAACCCACTGGCACCGTCGGCGGCCGGATGGCGGTGACCAGCAGACCCCGTTCCTCCAGGGCCTGGCTCCAAGCCAGGGCGCGCTCGGCACTCCCCGCCAGGATTGGCTGGATGGGAGTCAGGGAGGGCAGCAGGGGCAGACCAAGCTGCGCCGCCCCGTCGCGGAAGCAGTCGATCAGCGCCCATAGCCGCTCCCTTCGCCACTCCTCGCGCCGGGCCAGTGCCAGGCTGGCGCGGGTGGCCGCGGCCAGGGCTGGTGGCGGGGCCGTGGTGTAGATGTAGCTCCGGGCGGACTGGATGAGGCTCTCGATCAGGTCCTCCTCCCCGGCGACGAAGGCGCCAAAAGTGCCCAGGGCCTTCCCCAGTGTCCCGACGAGGATCGGGACCTCCGCCAGCCCCAGGCCGAAGTGATCCAGGCTCCCCTGCCCTTCCCGTCCCAGGACGCCGATTCCGTGGGCGTCGTCCACCAGCAGCCAGGCCCCCGCCGCTTGGGCGACGGCCGCCAGTTCCGGCAGGGGCGCCAGGTCGCCGTCCATGCTGAAGACGCCATCGGTGGCGATGAGGGTTACCGCGTTACCCTCGGGGGTGTAGTGGGCGGAGCCTGCACCCCCGGCGTGACCGTGCAACTGGCGACGCAGCGCCCCCAGATCCCCATGGGGATAGCGGCGCAATCGGGCTCTTGCCAGCAGGGCCCCGTCGATGAGGGAGGCATGATTGAGCTTGTCCTCCAACACTAGATCACCCGGGCCGGCCAGGGCCTGGATGACGCCCAGATTGGCCATGTAGCCGGTGGAGAACAACAGGGCCCGCGGGCGATCGAGAAAGTCCGCCAGTTCCTCCTCCAGGGCCTGATGCTCCGGACCATGACCGGCGACCAGGTGGGCCGAGCCGCTGCCGACGCCGTACAGCTCGGCACCGCGCTGGCAGGCCGCCACCACCTCCGGATGCCGTGCCAGTCCCAGGTAGTCGTTGGTGCAGAAGGCGATGGCCGGCCGGCCGTCCAGGGTCAGGCGCGGACCCGGGGCCTCGGCGATCAGCCGCCGCCGGCGATAGAGATGGGCCGCCTGGCGGCGTCCGAGTTCGCTCCGCAAATCGCGCATCCGGTCCAGCCCTTATCCCCGAGGGACTTCAGTTCTCGATCTGGGAAGGAAGGGTCTAGTGGCCTCTGACGGGGGTGTCGACCGCAGGGATGCGGTCGTCAAGCCTCCAGGCACGGATTCACGGCGCCCCCCGTCAAAGGCCACCCGACCCGGCACAATCGAGCCTTGATGGCAGATGAGCACCCTGATGGGGATGGGGACGGGGATCACCGCCGCTAGCTCAGTGGGTGGCGCAGCGCTCGCAAGGACCGGGATGATCCCGTTCCGCCGCGTCCAGGGTCTCGAAGGACAGGCCGAGGCGGCGGAAGAGGTCCAGATCCCGATCACCCACCGTGTTGGGGGTGGTCAGCAGGCGCTCGCCATAGAAGACGGAATTGGCCCCCGCCAGGAAGCACAGGGCCTGCAACTCGTCGCTCATGTCGGCGCGGCCGGCGGACAGGCGCACATGGGAGGCGGGCATGAGCAGGCGGGCGACAGCGATGGTGCGCACGAACTCCAGGGGATCGAGCCGGGGCGTGCCATGGAGGGGGGTGCCCTCAACCTGGACCAGCAGGTTGATGGGCACGGACTCGGGGTGCTGGCTGAGATTGGCAAGCTGTTGCAGCAGGGCGGCGCGATCCTGGCGGGACTCGCCCATACCGAGGATGCCGCCGCTGCACACCTTGATGCCCGCCCCTTGGACCCGCGCCAGGGTGTCGAGGCGGTCCTGATAGGTGCGGGTGGTGATGACCTGACCGTAAAACTCCGGCGAGGTGTCCAGGTTGTGGTTGTAATAGTCCAGACCGGCGGCCTTGAGGCGGTGGGTCTGGTCGGCGGTGAGCATGCCCAGGGTGACGCAGGTCTCCAGGCCCAGGTCATGGACGGCGCTGATCATCGCCGCCACCTGGTCCAGATGCTTGTCCGTGGGATTGCGCCAGGCGGCCCCCATGCAGAAACGGGTGGCGCCCTGGGCCTTGGCCGCCGCCGCGGCGGCGGTCACCTCCGCCAGGGGCAGCAGACGCTCGGGCTCCAGCTCGGTGCCATGCCGAGCGCTCTGGGAACAATAACCACAGTCTTCCGGGCAGGCGCCGGTCTTGATGCTGAGCAGGGTGCTGACCTGGATGCGGTTGGGGTCGAAGTGAGCCCGATGGGTGGCCTGGGCCTGGAAGACCAGATCCATGAACGGCTGGTCGAGCAGGGCCAGGATCTCGTCGCGGGACCAATCGTGGCGCAGTGGCGGCGTGACCGGCATCTGCCCGGGGATGGCCACAGGCTGGACGGCCAGGATTTCGGTAGGGTGAGGCATGACAGATCGATATCCATTGGATACGGGATCCTTGCCTGGCCGTCGGGCCACAAAGCCGGCCATCGAGCCGCAAGGGGGGGGATGCGGCATGGTAACCGGATCACACCCTCAGTCAACCGCGGCGGCTAGGGTTGGTTGACGAGTCCCCGGGACTAACCTGTGGTTCAGAACAGCGAAGCGGACAACTCGTTGATCGCCGCCAGCATGTCGCCGTCGTCGGTCAGGGCCTGGGCGATGGCGGCGCGGCAGGCGACCACCGGGGCCACGCCGGCGACCATGAGCTTGGCGGCGTGGACCAGCAGGCGGGTGGAGGCGCCCTCGTCCAGGCCCTGGCCACGCAGGTTGCGGGTCATGTGGGCGAACTTGACCAGTTGGCGTGCCTGGCCGGGGTCGATGCCGGTCTCCTGCTCCAGGATGCGCCGCTCCAGTTCGGCGTCCGGATAAGCGAACTCCAGGGCGACGAAGCGCTGGCGGGTGGAGGGCTTGAGGTCCTTGAGCACGCTCTGGTAGCCGGGGTTGTAGGAGATGGCCAGGCAGAAGTCGTCCGGGGCCTCCAGCAGCTCCCCGAGCTTTTCCATGGGCAGGACGCGGCGGTCGTCGGCCAGGGGATGGATGACCACGGTGGTGTCCTTGCGCGCATCGACGATCTCGTCCAGGTAGCAGATGCCCCCGCAGCGCACCGCCCGCGCCAGGGGGCCATCGACCCACAGGGTCTCGCCGCCCTTGACCAGATAGCGGCCGACCAGGTCCGAGGAGGTGAGGTCGTCGTGGCAGGAGACGGTGATGAGGGGGCGCTTGAGGCGCCAGGCCATGTGTTCCATGAAACGGGTCTTGCCGCAACCCGTGGGTCCCTTGAGGAGGATCGGCAGGCCGTTGGCGTAGGCGGCGGTGAAGACCTGGATCTCATCCCCCACGGCCTCGTAATAGGGTTCGTCCGTGATGAAGTTGGCCTCGGGCTGGATGACTTCGAGGGAATGGCGCACGGCGGGTCTCCGGAGGGGTGGGTCAGACCGCCAGGCGGGCGGCGGTGGATGGCGGGTCAGCCCGACAGAGTTGGGTCATATCGGGAGAGAGGCAAGGGGAGGTAGCTGGAAACGATCCAGGGATAGCACGGCGCTTGTATGCATGAAAGTCACCAATCCTCCCTTTCCTCAAAAGGGGGGGGGTGGCGAACCCCTCAGGAAAATGATCTCCAGAAAGTGATCGCCAGGTCGGGAAAAGGTGACTCTGGCATGGGCAGTGGAAGGGCTGCGCCGGAGGTGAACCAGGCATCGGGCTCACCGCGCCACGAGGCCCGCCGCTAATGAGGTGGCGCTGCCACCAAGGTCCGGCCGCGCCACCCTCACCGGCGAGGAGCGGCGCGACCGCCCCGCCCAGGCGCGACCGGATGGGTGTACATCGACATGATAAGACCGAAGCCGGCGAGCAGGGTCACCATGGAGGTGCCGCCATAGCTGACCAGGGGCAGGGGCACGCCGACCACCGGCAAGAGGCCGGAGACCATGCCCGTGTTGACGAAGACATAGACGAAGAAGATCAGGGTCAGGCCGCCCGCCAGCAGGCGGCCGAAGCTGTCCTGGCACTGGCTGGCGAGGTAGAGGCCGCGAAAGACGATGAAGAGGTAGACGCCCATCAGGGCCAGGACGCCGAACAGCCCCAGTTCCTCCCCGAGGACGGCGAAGATGAAGTCGGTGGAACGTTCCGGCAGAAACTCGAGATGCGACTGGGTGCCCTGGCCCCAGCCCTTGCCATAGACCCCGCCGGAACCGATGGCGATCTGGGACTGGATGATGTGGTAACCGGTGCCCAGGGGGTCGCGCTCCGGGTCGAAGAGGGTCAGGACCCGGTTCTTCTGGTAGTCCAGCATCTGGCTCCACAGCAGGGGCGCGAGGGCGGCGGCGGTCGCCGCCAGAAAGGCGATCAGGCGCCAGGACAGGCCCGCAAGAAAGAGCACCGCGAGCCCGGCGCTGCCCACCAGCAGGGCCGTGCCCAGATCCGGCTGGCGGGCGATGAGCACCGCCGGCAGGGCGGTCAGGACCAGCGCCCCTAGGGTCCGCCAGGCCCCCGGCGGCAGGGGCCGCAGGGCCAGGAACCAGGCCAGCAACAGCGGCACGCCCAGCTTGAGCAGTTCCGAGGGCTGAAAACGCAAGACCCCCAGGTCCAGCCAGCGCTGGGCCCCCTTGCCGATCTCCCCGACCAGCAGCACGGCCACCAGGGTGAGCACCCCGGCGACGTAGAGGGGTACCGCCAGGCGCCGCCAGAGCGCGGGGGGGACCTGGGCGACGACGACCATGACCGTGAAGGCCAGCCCCAGACGCACGAGCTGGGCCTCCAGTCGCTCCGGGTCTTGGTCGATGGCGCTGGAGAGCACCAACAGGCCATAACCGGCGGCCAGCAACAGGGCAAAGACCAGGGGCAGGTCCAGGTGCAGACGCTGAGCCAGACCCAGGGGTCGGGCCACGGCCCCGCCATCCAGGTTCAGGCCCAGTCCCTGGCCTGGGATCCGACTCAGGACCGAACCGCGGCCTGATTCCACCCCCCGGTTCAGGCCAGCCCCCCCGTTCAGGCCCGACGCCGGGCTTAGATCGGGCTCGGGACCGCCCGCTTCAGTCGCCATCTTCGGCCTCCTCCTCTCCGGTTAAGCTCAACTCCCCGGCGGGCCCGGTACCCAGCAGGTAGCTGTCCAGGACGGCACGGGCCACAGGGGCCGCCACGGCGCCACCGTGCCCTCCATTTTCCACCACTACCGCCAGGGCGATGCGCGGGTCATCGACCGGGGCATAGGCGATGAAGAGGGCATGATCGCGCTTGCGCTCCGCCACCTGTTTTTCCTTGTAGGTCTCCTTCTGGCCGACGGTGAAGACCTGGGCCGTGCCGGTCTTGCCGGCGATGCGATAGGCCGGGCTGCGGATGCGCTTGGCGGTGCCCCGGGGGCTTTCCACCACCTGGATCATGGCCTGGACCACGTCCTCCAGGTGACTGGGGTCCAAACCCAACGGACGCCCCGGGGCGGGGATGGCCTCCGGCTGGTCGGCGCCCGCCTCCATGCTTTTGGCCACCCGCGGCTCCACGTAACGGCCGCCATTGGCCAGGGCGGCAGTCGCCGCCGCCAGTTGCAGGGGCGTGGCGAGGAAGGCGCCCTGACCGATACCGACGATCAGGGTCTCGCCGGGGTACCAGGCCTGGTTGCGCACCCGGCGCTTCCACTCCCGGGAGGGGAGGAGACCGCCGAGTTCTCCCGCCAGATCGACCCCGGTTTTGCGGCCAAAATGGAATTTCGCCAGGAAATCGCCCAGCCGGTCGATCCCCAGGTCATGGGCGAGATCGTAGTAATAGATGTCGCAGGATTCGACGATGGACCGGCGCAGGTCCACGGACCCATGCCCCCCCTTGCGCCAGTCCCGATAGCGATGGGATTGGCCGGGCAGTTGGTAATGACCGCCACAATGCTTGGCCTGGCGCGGGGTGATGACGCCGTTCTCCAGCCCCGCCAGGGCGATGAAGGGTTTGATGGTGGACCCGGGTGGATACTGGCCGCGCAGGGCGCGGTCGAACAGGGGCACGTCGGGATCATCGCGCAGGGCGGCATATTCCTGGGTGCCGATCCCCTCGACAAAGGGGTTGGGATCGAAGCCGGGATTGCTGACCAGGGCCAGGACGCCACCAGTGCGCGGGTCCAGGGCGGCCACGGCGCCGCGCCGCTGGCCCAGGGCCGCCGCCGCGTCCCGTTGCAGGCGGATGTCCAGGTGCAGGCGCAGGTCCTTGCCGGGCACCGGCGGCTGGCTCTCCAGGGTGCGCAGGACCCGTCCCTTGGCGTTCACCTCCACCTGGCGATAACCGACCTGGCCATGGAGCACGGCCTCGTAGGCCTTTTCCAGCCCGTTCTTGCCGATGAAGTCCGTGCCCCGGTAGGCGCCCTGGTCGATGCGCTGGAGCTCCTCCTCGTCGATCCGTCCGACATAACCCAGCACATGCCCCGTGAGGGGGCCCTGAGGATAGGTCCGCAGCAGGTCGGTGCGGATATCCACCGCGGGAAAGCGGTGGCCCTCCAGGGAGAGGCGGGCGATCTCCTCCTCGGTGAGATGCAGGCGCAGGGGGACCGCCTGATAGGGGGAGCCCTGGCGGCGCAGGCGTTCGAAGCGCTTGAGGTCCGCCTCGGCGATGGGCACGATCGCCCCCAGCTCCGCGAACAGCGTCCCCAGGTCCTTGGCCTTGTACGGGGCCACGGTCAGGGTGAAGGAGGGCTCGTTGGTCGCCAGGGGCACGCCGTGGGCGTCGTAGATCAGCCCCCGCACCGGCGGCAGGGGCTCCAGCCGCACCCGGTTGTCCTGGGAGAGGGTGGAAAAATGCTGGTGCCGGTGGATCTGCAACTGGGCGACCCGCGCCACCACCAGCAGCAGGAGGAGGCTGGCCAGAATGGCCGCCACCCAGGCGCGGCGAGTGAAGGCGCGGCGTTCAGCGGCGTCGGCATGAAACCAGGAGCCGGCCATGGGGCCTCAGAGTCCCGGCCAGCCGCGCCGGGGCTCGCGGCCCAGGAGGGCGAACAGGGGCCAGACGAGGAGGCCGGTCAGGGGCGACCACCAGTAGGGCAGGCCCGGGGTCGGCTGTCCCAGGGCCCCCATGACCCAGAGCGACACCAGCCGTTCCAGAAGCAGCAGCAGCCAGACCGCGAGAGCCTGCTGAAAGAGGGGAAAGAGGCGCAGACGCCGATGCAGGCTGACCGCGACCCAGGCCATCACCGCCAGGCTCAGGGCATGCTGGCCGAGGGTCGTGCCGATGGCGACATCCAGCAGCAGGCCCATGGCCCAGGCCCAGAAGACCCCGACCCGCTCCGGCGCGGCCAGCAGCCAGAAGACCAGCGTCAGGGCCACCCAGGGGGGGCGCAGTTCCAGCGCCCAGCCCGGCAGCGGCAGAAGGGTGAGGAGGAAGGCCAGGCCCAGACTCAGGAAAAACACCCAGCCGCGTAAGGTCGCGGTCATGGCCGGGCGCCCTCCCCAGCCCTTTCCTTCGCTTGATCCTTGTTTTGCTCCTTGGCCTTGTCCTGACCCTTGACCTTATCCTGATCCCTGTCCTTATCCTTGTTCTGATCCTTGAACTTGACCTGATCCCTGCCCCCTTCCCGCCCCTCTACCATCTCGCGCTGCGTTTCCTTCTCCTTCCCGTTCCGCCGTTCCGTTCCCTGATCTTTTACCTGATCAATGACCTGATCACTTGCCGGATCACCGAGCTGCTCTGGCCCCCGCTCCTCGACCAGGTCGGGGGTTCGTCCTTCCTCGGGCAAAGTCCAGACCAGCAGCGCCTCATGGCCACTGTCAAGCTGGGCCAGCGGGGTGGCGGTGACCCGGGCGAAGGGCTGGCCGGACTCGCGCTTGACCTCATTGACCCGCGCCACCGGATAACCGGCGGGGAAACGCCCCCCCAGGCCGGAGGTCACCAGCAAGTCGCCCTCCGCCAGGTCGGCATCGTGGGGGACGTAGGCCAGATCGAGTTGATTGATCAGCCCCGTGCCCCGGGCCACGGCGCGCAGTCCGTTGCGGTTGACCCGCACCGGCAGGCCATGGGCGGCATCGCTGATGAGCAGGACGGTGGCCGTGGTCGGGCCGACCCGGACCACCTGGCCCATGACGGCCTTGGCATCCAGGACCGGCTGGCCGATGAAGACCCCCGAGGCGCTACCCTTGTTGATCAGCACCTGATGACGGTAGGGGTCCAGATCCACGGACAGGAGTTCCGCGATCAGAACCCGCTCCCCCACCCGAAAGGACGACCCCAGCAGGTCATGAAGGCGGCGGTTTTCGGCCTCCAGGGACTCCAGGCGTTGCAGCCGCCCCTTGAGGGCCAGATTCTCGGCCTGGAGGCTGGCATGGTCCTGGCGCAGGGAGGACTCGGGGGTGAAGCGGTCCCGGACGGACCGGACCACCGCGTCGGGCAGGTTGGCGAGATAGTGCAGGGGGGTCACCAGCAAGGACAGGGCCGAGCGCAGCGGCTCCAGCAGGTGCTGACGCTGATCGGCCACCATGAGGCCAATGGAGAGGAGGACCGCGATCACTACCCGGTAAGTGGGTGAGGGCCCGCGCAGAAACAGTGGTTTGATAGGGCTAGTCTCGTTCTAACTATCATGAGGTTGCGAGCCACACCCCGGAACATGAAAGTCTTTACCGTGACTTTCACGTTAAGCTGCCGGAGGCGCTGAGCCAAACACCGCGCCAGGCCACGGACCGGTTCAGGGCGGATATCGACCTCGCCCGGTTAGGCTCGCCAAGCCGCCAGAGCGGCGCCGCAACGGCTTTAAGACGGCAGCCGGCCTGCCCGGCGTGCCTCAGCCCGCCCCGAACCGAGTTCCAACCCTCGTCCTGGTCCTGATTCCGATCAAGCGCCCGATCCGGCCCCGGGCTATTCGTGGACGAACAACTCGGCGCCGTGCTCGTCGATCATCTCCAGGGCGCGGCCACCACCCCGGGCGACGCAGGTCAGGGGATCATCGGCCACCAGCACCGGCAGGCCGGTCTCGTCCGCCAGCAGGCGGTCGATGTCGCGCAGTAGGGCGCCGCCGCCGGTGAGGACGATGCCGCGGTCGGCCACATCCGCCCCCAGTTCCGGCGGGGTCTGCTCCAGGGCGATCTTGACGGCGCGGGTGATACCCGCCAGGGGTTCCTCCAGGGCCTCCAGGATCTCGTTGCTGTTGAGCTTGAAGGCCCGGGGGATGCCCTCGGAGAGGTTGCGGCCCTTGACCTCGATCTCCCGCACCTCGCTGCCGGGATAGGCGGAGCCAATGGCGTGCTTGACCTTCTCCGCCGTCGCCTCGCCGATCAGGGTGCCGTAGTTGCGGCGGACGTAGTTAATGATCGCCTCGTCGAAGCGATCCCCGCCGATGCGCACAGAGTTGGAATAGACGATGCCGTTGAGGGACAGCACCGCCACCTCCGAGGTGCCGCCGCCGATGTCCAGCACCATGGAGCCACAGGCCTGATCCACTGGCAGGCCGGCGCCGATGGCGGCAGCCATGGGCTCCTCGATGAGGAAGACCTCCCGGGCCCCGGCCCCCGCCGCCGACTCCTTGATGGCCCGGCGCTCGACCTGGGTGGAACCACAGGGGACGCAAATCAGCACCCGCGGGCTGGGACGCATGAAGCGCGACTCATGGGCCTTGTGAATGAAGTATTGCAGCATCTTTTCCGTCACCGTGAAGTCGGCGATGACGCCGTCCTTCATGGGGCGGATGGCGGTGATGTTCTGGGGCGTGCGGCCGAGCATCTGCTTGGCCTCCTCGCCCACCGCCACGACCGTCTTGGGGCCGCCGGTCTGATCCTGGCGGATGGCCACCACCGAGGGCTCGTTGAGGACGATGCCTTGGCCGCGGACATAGATGAGGGTGTTGGCCGTCCCGAGGTCGATCGACAGATCGTTCGAGAACATCCCGCGAATGCGCCGAAAAAACATCGAACTCTTACCTTGGGATAGCAATGATGAAAGGGGGTGACTGGGGAGAACGGGAGCTTCGCGACCGAGGCCTGACAAGTCCCGGCGGGTCCCGGGCCGGGTAACCCTGGCCGCAAGGCCAGCCGCTTCGGCATCGGACGAGGTCCAGGGCCGGCTAATCTAACAATGCCCTGGCCTGCGGGCAAGGCGGAGCGTCGCGGAGCGTCGCGCTAACCCTCCACGCACCTCTACGGGACTGCCCTGATAGCGACCGGGAAAGCAACCGGCATCGCGCCGGGTGAAAATTGCATCTGGCCGGGGTATCGACCGCACCGACCGCGCCGAAGGGGGCGTCCAAGGCCCGGCTGTGCTATTTTTCCCCGCCATCGACCCGTAAGCCGGAGCCCCCGCATGTCCCTGACACGCACCGACGTGGACAAGATCGCCTTTCTCGCGCGCATCCAGCTCTCGGATGCCGAGAAGGATCGCTACGTCCATGATCTCAATGGCATCCTTGCCCTGGCGGAACAGATGAACGCGGTGGACACCGCCGACATCAGTCCCATGGCCCACCCCCTGCACATGACCCAGCGGCTGAGAGCGGACCAGGTGACCGAGCCCGATCAGCGGGAACTCTTTCAGGGGATTGCCCCCGCAGTGGAGGACGGGCTCTACCTGGTGCCCAAGGTCATCGAATAGGCTCATTCAGCTAACCGTCACTGCCAACGCTCGGGGTCGATGAAATACTCCGAGCGCATGACGCGGCGACACGGCCGATTCACCCCTCTTACCCCTCTCGGAAGCCCATCTCCATGCACAAGAAGACCATCGCCGAACTGGACCGCGGGTTGCGCCAGGGTGACTATTCCAGCGTGGAGCTGACCCGGCACTACCTGGAGCGTATCGAACGTCACAACCCGCGCCTCAACGCCTACATCACCATCGATGCCGACCGGGCCCTGGCGGCGGCGGACCAGGCCGACTCGCTGCGCCGCCTGGGGCAGGCCGGACCCCTGACCGGCATCCCCATCGCCCACAAGGACATCTTCTGCACCAAGGGCCTGAAGACCAGTTGCGGCTCGCGCATGCTGGATGCCTTCATCGCCCCCTACAACGCCACGGTGGTGGAGCGTCTCGACGCGGCCGGCGTGGTGATGCTGGGCAAGACCAACATGGACGAGTTCGCCATGGGCTCCTCCAACGAGACGAGCTGGTACGGCCCGGTCAAAAATCCCTGGGATGAGACCCGGGTGCCCGGGGGCTCCTCCGGGGGCTCGGCGGCGGCGGTGGCGGCGCGGTTGTGCGCGGCGGCCACGGGGACCGACACCGGTGGCTCCATCCGCCAGCCGGCCGCCCTCTGCGGCCTGACCGGCCTCAAGCCCTCCTATGGCCGGGTCTCCCGCTGGGGCATGATCGCCTTCGCCTCCAGCCTGGACCAGGCCGGCCCCATGACCCGGAGCGCCGAGGATGCCGCCCTGCTGCTCCAGGCCATGGCCGGCTTCGACCCCAAGGATTCCACCAGCGTCCGGGAACCGGTGCCGGACTATCTGACCGGGATCGGCCAGGACCTCAAGGGGCTGCGCATCGGCCTGCCGAAGGAGTACTTCGGTCAAGGCCTGGATGCCGGGGTGGCCGCCAGCATCGAGGCCGCCATTGCCGAGTACCGCCGCCTGGGGGCCGAGTTCAAAGACATCAGCCTGCCCAACAGCCCCCTCTCGGTCCCGACCTATTATGTGGTGGCCCCCGCGGAGTGCTCCTCCAACCTGGCGCGCTTCGACGGGGTGCGCTTCGGTCACCGCTGCCAGGACCCCCGGGACCTGACCGACTTGTACACGCGCAGCCGGGCCGAGGGTTTCGGCGCCGAGGTCAAGCGGCGCGTCATGATCGGCACCTACGTCCTCTCCGCCGGTTATTACGACGCCTACTACCTCAAGGCCCAGAAACTGCGCCACCTGATCAGCGACGACTTCCGCCGCGCCTTCGCCGAGGTGGATGTGATCCTGGGTCCCACCAGCCCGACCACCGCCTTTCCCCTCGGCGCCAAGGCGGACGACCCGGTGGCCATGTACCTCAACGACATCTATACCATCGCCACCAACCTGGCCGGCCTGCCGGGCCTATCCCTGCCCGTGGCCCCGGCGGCCGGCCTGCCCGTGGGCCTGCAACTCATCGGCGACTACTTCCAGGAGGCCCGATTGCTCAATGTCGCCAACAAGTTGCAGCAAGCAACGGACTGGCACCTGGCGTCACCGCCGCATTTTGACTAAGAATGCGGGGCCTCTGGCTGCAAGATGGTCGGCTGAGCGTTCGTTCCGACCTGCCCCTCCCGGTCCCCGGCCCGGGTGAGGCCCTGGTGCAGGTATGTTTGATGGGCATCTGCGCCACGGACCTGGAACTGCTCCGTGGCTATTACCCCTTCACCGGTATTCCCGGCCACGAGTTCGTCGGTGAGATCACCGCCGCCCCCGAGCAGCCCGCTCGTGTCGGCGAGCGGGTGGTGGGCGAGATCAATCTCCCCTGCGGCCAGTGCTCCCAATGCCAGGCCGGGCGGGGCAACCACTGTGAGCGGCGGCGGGTGCTGGGCATCCGGAATCATGACGGGGCCTGCGCCGAATACCTGGTGCTCCCGCTTGCCAACCTCCACCGGGTACCGGACGCAATCCCGGACGAGGCCGCGGTCTTCTGCGAACCCTTGGCGGCGGCCCTGCGCCTTCAGCAGCAGCGGCCCATCCAGCCCGGCGAGCGGGTCCTGGTCGTCGGCGCCGGCCGCCTGGGGCAGCTCATCGCCCTGAGCCTGGCCGGGGGGGATTGTTCCCTCCAGGTGGTGGCCCGTCACCCCCGCCAGCGCGCCCTGCTGGAGGCGGCGGACATCGCCTGGCTCGCCGAGGACCAGGTGACCGCGGGTGCCTGGGACCTGGTGGTGGAGGCCAGCGGCACCCCCGCCGGTTTCGCCCTGGCCCGCCAGGCCCTGCGCGCCGCCGGCACCCTGATCCTGAAAAGCACCTACACCGGCCCCGCCGAGGTCGACCTGTCCCGCCTGGTGGTGGACGAGATCACCCTCATCGGCTCCCGCTGTGGCCCCTTCCCCGCCGCCCTGGACCGCCTGCGGCGGGGCCTGGACCCGCGGTCCCTGATCGACGCCCGCTACCCCCTCGCCCAGGCCGTGGCCGCCTTCGACCGGGCCGCCCAGCCCGGTGCCCTGAAGATCCTCATCGACTGTCGCGACGCGACCTGAAGAACACTGACCCGCAGGCCAGAGAAGAGTCCCGCGGTGCGCTGTCCTGTCGGGCGCTGTAGTTCAGATAGCGGATCTCGAAGGCGCAAAACCTGATGAGCGCTTTAAGGTCAATGCAGTGGATCGGACCGGCCCGCGGCCGCGAGATAGACCCGATTGCGGTCACGTCTGCCCACGGCAATGACCAGGATGATCAGGTGATCATCCTGGACCTCGTACACAAGCCGGTAGCCCGCCGACCTGAGCTTGATTTTGTACCGGTCACGACCTCCCGATAGTCGCGCCGCCGGGATATGAGGCGTTTGCAGACGCTCCGCTAACTTCTTTTTGAACTGCTCGCGAAGCGGCTTGTCCAGTCTGGCCCACTCAGCCAGTGCGGTGGGATGAAACTGCAACTCATAGGTCATCAAGGGAAACCTTGATCGGCAGCTGCCCATCATGGAGACGCTCATCGGCGATGGCATTAAGTTCCAGATCGTCGAGGCGGTCGATGAGGGCCTCATAGGCCGATGCGGGGACGCAATAAAAGGCCGGCTCGTTGCGGTTCAACACGGCAACCGGCAGGCCATTACCCGCCGCCAAGGTTGCCATGGGGTTACGTTTCAACTCCGAGATGCTCACGGCGATCTCGGCCAGAACACGGTGCGCCATCAGACTTCTCCAAAGATTCTTAATGGCACCCACTATAGGTCGCTGAACTGGTCATTAGCAATCCTACCCTCCCCCGCACAGGAACCTTGCTGGCCATTCCAGCGACGAGACCGCCCATGCAGCTCAGTGCTCCGCCTCCTTCAAATCCGCCGAGGTATCCCGGTCCAGGTCGGCGGTGAGGTAGTCCAGGGTCAAGGGCAGGCCCAGCTCCAGGCGGGCGATGTGCTGGAGGCTGATGCGGATCTGACGTGGCCGGCACTCCAGCAGGTGGCCGCCGTGGCGTTTGTCGGCGGTGAGAAAGTGCAGGTGATAGCCGGGGACGGCGACAGACTGCATGAAGCCGGGGGTCCAGAAGCCGACCATGCTGCCCTCTATGTCGGTGAACTCGAACTCCGGCTGCTCCCGCGCCACCTCCACCAGGGGCCGGTAGGCATCCTGGCGCGGCACCGAGCGGGTGCGGACGTAGTCGAAGCGCCCGTCCAGCCGCAAGGCGTAGAGCATGTTCTTGGATGGCAGCAGGCGGTCGAAGAGGGCCAGCAGGCCCGGATAGTCCAGAGGCTGGTCGATCTCCTCCACGCTGTAGGGGCGGAAGAAGGTGATGCAGGCAAAGGGGGTGCGGGTCTCGTCCGGGACCTCGTAGGCATTGCCGTCGGACCGAAGTTGGTAGACCTGGCTGTCCATGACCACCATCTCGCCGTCCAGGTCATTGAAGGTGCCGAGGCCGAAGTCGCCGCGGGCGAGGATGTCGGCGATGGTGGTGTCTTGCCGGTAGAGGCCCTCCACCAGGGCGTTCACCGGGGCCGTGACATAGAGCAGGGTGTTGCGGGCATTCATGACGGCATGGCCTCCAGGGCTTGGGCACGGGTGTCGACGACCTCCATCAGGCCGAGAAAGCCGCTGATCTCCAGGACCTCGCGGATGGGCTGGCTGACCTGACAGAGGATCAGGCGGCCCTCGTCCTTGCCGATCTGCTTGGCGGCCATGAGCAGGAGGCGCAGCCCGGCGCTGGAGAGAAAGTCCAGGGCGCTAAAATCAAGTACCAGATGGGAGCAGGTCGCCAGCCGCTCCATGAGCTGTTTCTCGAAGACGGGGGCGGTGGTGCTGTCCAGACGGCCCTGGGGGGCGATGACCAGCACCTTGCCGTGATGGGATTCGTGCAGTTCCACTTGGCGACTCCTGAAAGGGGTTGATTGTTTGGAGGGGGCCACCGCCGACCGGGATGGGCCGTGGCCGAGACGTGAATAATGAGTAAGCGGTTATCACCACCCGTTCAGGGGTAAGTATAGCCATCACCGTGCCATTGCCCGACCGAAAACCGACAGGCCCTGAGTGGATCAGCGCCTGGTCGTAGTCGTTCACACCCTGCACTGACTGGGCGAGCATGGGTAGTGCAAGTCACTGAGTCTCTTGCTCCCTACCTCTGGTGAGGGAGGGCTGGGGAGAGGGGGCTGAACGGTTATCCTGGTCATAGCCTGGTCACTCCGGCCGCGCCGCCTCCTCCGCCGCCAGGCGCCGGGCGACGGCGCCGGGGGAGCCGGTGCGGCGGGCCAGGACCTGGTAGGCCACCGGCACCACGAAGAGGGTGAAGAGGGTGGCGGCCAGGACCCCGGCGAGGATGACGGTGCCGATGACCAGGCGGGTCTCGTAGCCGGCGCCGGCGCTGAGCAGCAACGGCAGGGCACCGGCGGCGGTGGTGACGCCGGTCATGACGATGGGCCTGAGGCGGATCTCCGCGGCCTCGCGCAGGGCGGTATCGAAGTCGCGGCCCTCGTCGCGCAACTGGTTGGCGAACTCGACGATGAGAATGCCGTTCTTCGCCGCCAGGCCCACTAGCATGATGAGCCCGATCTGGCTATAGAGGTTGAGGCTCTGGCCGCTGAGCCAGAGGGCGAGCAGGGCCCCGGCCATGGCCAGGGGCACGGTGAGCATGATCACCAGGGGGTGGACCCAGCTCTCAAACTGGGCGGCCAGCACCAGGTAGACCACCACCAGACCAAGAAGAAAGACGAAGAGCACACCCGCGGTGCCGGTGCGAAAGTCACGGGACTGGCCCTTGTAGTCCACCCGCGCCTCCTCCGGCAGGTGCTCCCGCACCAGTCCCTCCAGATAGTCCAGGGCCGCCCCCAAGGGGAACCTGTCCTCCAGATTGGCCTCGATCGTGATGGCGCGCAGCCGGTTGTAACGGTTGAGGGTGCGGGAATCCGCCCATTCGGTCACCGTGATCAGATTGGCCAGGGGGATCAGTTCGCCGCTACGCTCCGAGCGCACCTGGATATGGTCCAAGGCCGCCGGGGTGCGCTGGCGGTCGCGCTCCCCTTCGAGGATGACGTCGTACTCCTCCCCGTCGCGGATGATGCTGGTGACCTGGCGGGAACCGAGCATGGTCTCCAGGGTGCGGCCGATGGTGGCGGCGGTGACGCCGAGGTCCGCCGCCCGCGCCTGGTCGATGGTGACCCGCAACTGAGGCTTGGTCTCCTTGTAGTCCCAGTCGAGGTTGGTCAGACCCGGGTTGTTCGCCGCGATCCGCTCCAGCAGCAGGTCCCGCCACTGGGCCAGCTCTTCATAGGTACCGCCGCCGATGACGAACTGCACCGGCTTCTGGATGCGGGCGCCGAAGCCCTGGCGCATGAGGGGCACGGCCCGCACCCCGGGCAGGTCGGCGAGGCCGGCGCGCACCTCGTCCATGATGACCCAGGCGGAACGGCGCTGGCCGAAGTCGCTCAGCGTCAGGATGGCGATGCCGGTATTGAAGGTCTGGGTGCCCTCGAAACCGCGGGGGGTCCGCACCAGTAGGCGGCTGGCCTCGCCGCTGTCGATGTAGGGCATCAGGCGGCGCTCGATCTCGTCCAGGTATTCCTTCATGTAGGCGTAAGAGGCCCCCTCGGGGCCGCTGACCTGGACGAAAAAACTGCCGCGATCCTCCTTGGGGGTGTACTCCCGCGGCAGTTCCCGCAGTAGCCAGGCCGCCCCGGCCAGGGTGGCGACCAGCAGCGGGGCCACCACCCAGGCATGGCGCAGCAGCCAGCCCAGCAGTTGCCCGTAGCCGTTCCGCACCCACAGAAAGGCGGCGTCCAGGGCCTGGCTCAGGCGTGCCGGGGCGTGGCGGTCCGGCAGCACCTTGGAGGCCAGCATGGGCGACAGGGTCAGGGCCACCAGGGTGGAGAAGGCGACGGCGGCGGCCATGGTCAGGGCGAACTCGGAGAAGAGCCGCCCCAGGTCCCCCTCCAGGAAGGCGATGGGGACGAAGACCGCCACCAGCACGATGGAGGTGGCCAGGACGGCGAAGCCCACCTGGCGGGTGCCGCGGTAGGCCGCCACCAGCCGGGTCTCGCCGTACTCGACCATGCGCCGGTGGATGTTCTCCAGAACGACGATGGCATCGTCCACCACCAGGCCGATGGCCAGGACCAGGGCCAGCAGGGTGAGGATGTTGATGGAGAAGCCCAGGGCCCAGAGGGCGATGAAGGTGGCGATGAGGGATACGGGCACCACCACCGCCGGCACCAGGGTGGCGCGGCCGTTGCCGAGGAAGAGAAAGATCACCCCCACCACCAGCACGATGGCCAGCCCCAGGGTCTTGTAGACCTCGTGCACGGCGCCGCGCACGAACACCGAGGAGTCATAGCTCTGGTGGAGTTTCATGCCCTCCGGCAGGGTGGCATTGAGGCGCTCCGCCTCGGCCTTGGCCGCCTCCGCCACCGCCAGGGTGTTGGCGGTGGACTGCTTGACGATGCCGATGCCCACCATGGGCTGGCCATTGCCGCGAAAGGAGAGGCGGTCCTCGTCCGTGCCCAGCTCCACCCGGGCCACGTCGCCCAGGCGCACCAGGTAACCATCCTCGCCCCGGGCCAGGGTCAGGCGGGCGAAGTCCTCGGCGCTGTTGTAGGCGCGCTCGGTGCGCACGCTGAACTGGCGCTGGCGCGACTCCACGCCGCCCGCCGGCAGTTCCAGGTTCTCCGCCCGCAGGGCCACCTCCACGTCCGCCACCGTCAGGCCGCGGGCCGCCAGGGCCTGGCGGTCGAGCCAGACGCGCAAGGCGAAGGTCTGGCGGCCGCCCACCCGCACCCGCGCCACGCCGTCGATGACCGAGAAGCGGTCCACCAGGTAGCGGCGGGCGAAGTCGCTGAGCTCCGGGATGGTGAGCCGGTCGCTGGCCAGGTTGAACCAGAGGATGACGTCCTCGTTGGCGTCCACCTTCTGGATCTCCGGCGGCTCCGCCTCGTCCGGCAGGTCGTCGCTGACCCGCGCCACCCGGTCGCGGACGTCGTTGGCGGCGGCGTCGATGTCCCGGCCAACATCGAACTTGATGGTGATGTTGGAACGCCCGTCCTCGCTCAGGGACTCGATGGTGTCGATACCCTCCAGCCCCGCCACCTGGTCCTCGATGAGGCGGGTGATGCGCGTCTCCACCACGTTGGCCGCGGCGCCGGGGTAACGGGTCTCCACCGAGACCACCGGCGGGTCGATGTCCGGGTATTCGCGCAGGGGCAGGCGGTCGAAGGCCAGCAGGCCGAAGGCGATGAGCAGCAGGGAAATGACCGCCGCCAGGACCGGGCGCTTGACGGCGACGTCGGAGAGGATCATGGCCGAGCTTTCCGGGCTTGCGCCTGGGCGACCTCAGGGTCCGGCGGCACGGCAGCCCCATTCAGCGGGAACCCTGGGCGGATCATTTGGCGGCCTCCAGGATTTCCCGCAGTGACCGGGTGCCGTCATCCACGGCCAGGACCCGGACCACCTGGCCAGGCCGGACCTTGTCGGTGCCATGGGTGATGACCCGTTCCCCCGCCGCCAGGCCGGTGGTGACTTCCACCGTGCCGGGGCGGCGGGCGCCGATCAGGATCCGCCGTTCCTCGACCTTATCGCCCGCCCCCACCACCAGGACGCGATGATCCTTGCCCCGCTGCAAGAGGGCGGCCTCGGGGATGGCCAGGCCCTGGCGGGGGTTGCGCGGCACCTCGACCCGCATGAGCAGGCCAGGCTTGAGGTCCCGCTCCGGGTTGGGCAGCAGGGCACGCACCTGGATGGCGCGGGTGACGGGATCGACCCGGCTGTCGATGGCGGCGATGGCGCCGCTAAACACCCGTTCACCCAGGGCCTGGGCGCGGGCCTGGATGACCAGCCCCGGTTGCAGATCAGGCAGGTAGAGGCTGGGCAGGGCGAAGTCCAGCTTCATGCGGTCGTCGTCGTCCAGGGTGGCGATGAGATCGCCGGGCCGCACCAGGGCCCCTGCGCTGATGTTGCGCAGGCCAATGACCCCGGCGAAGGGGGCCTTGATCAGGCGATCGGCCAGGCGGGATTCGATGGCCACCAGTTGGGCGCGGGCGGCGTCCAGGTCGCGACGGCGCTCGTCGAGCAGGGACTCGGAGGCGGCGCGCTGGGTCGCCAGGGCCTTGACCCGGTCGTACTGGCGCTCCGCCTCCGCCACCCGCGCCTGGCCCTCCTCCAGCAGGGCGTGCTCCTCGGCGCTGGTCATCTCCACCAGCACCTGCCCCGCCGTCACCCGCTGGCCATCGTCGAAGTGCAGGGCGGAGACGGTCTCGGTGACGTTGGCGGTGAGGTTGACGGACTCCATGGCCTTGAGGGTCCCCAGGGCCTCCACCGGGTCGGCGAAGGCCTCTACCCGGGCCTCGGCGACGATGACGGGGATGGCCTGGGGGACCACCTGGGATTGCGCCATCACCAGGGGCGCGAAGGTGGAACCCAGCACCAGACCCCAGACCAGGGGCCCAACCAACGGCGGTAGAGCGAATAGGGCGCGGAAGGTAGTCATTGGCATCGGATTCATTGACCCTCACTGGCCTCAGTGGTCCGCCGATCCGGCGATGCGTGTATGGTCTTAGGCGAGGATATCACTGGCATAGCGAATGATGTCGTCGCACTGCAAGAACCCGTAGTGCTCGAAGGCGGCCACCTCCACATGACCGTTGGCATCACGATTTCATTTTCTGCTTGGGTAGCGCTGACAACTCGCCATCGCGGATTCGTTTTCATTCACTCCGCCAGGCGGACCCGGTTTCGCCCCGCGGCCTTGGCGGCGTAGAGGGCATCATCCGCGCGCTTAAGCCAGGTATCCAGGGACTCCTTGGGCTGCCATTGCGCCAAACCAAAAGAGGCCGTCACCCGCCCCGCCACCGGGAAGGGTGACTCAGCCACCAGGGCCCGGAGTTTTTCCGCCACCTGCAGGGCCTCCGCCGCCCCGCAATGGGGCAGTAACAGGACGAATTCCTCTCCCCCCCAGCGTGCCAGGACGTCAACCGCGCGCAGGTGAGCGCGGATGCGCCGGGTCAGTTCGATCAGCACCTCATCGCCGACCAGATGGCCATGGGTGTCGTTGATCGCCTTGAAATGGTCGATATCGAAGATCAGCAGCGACAAGGGTTGCTGATAACGCTCGGCGCGCCCCATTTCCCCGACCAGGGTCTCTTCGAGGTGGGCGCGGTTCCAGGCCCCGGTAAGGCGGTCCGTGGTCGCCAGGCGCTGGAGTTCCGCATTGGCGGCCTGGAGGGCCACTTCGGCCCGCAGGCGGGTTTCGATCTCCCGTTGGAGCATGGCCGCCCGCTGGCGCTCCGTAAAGGAAAAGGCATCGATGAGCAGCTTGCTGATCAGCAAAAATAGCAAGGCATTCAAGGGGACAAATATCGCCGCCAGCCCGAAATGGTTTGGGAGATCCAGGAGATGGGCCTGGTTGAGCGCCAGCAAGCGACCGAGGGGATAGCGGCTGGCCCCGATAAGCAACTGGGCGATCAGGACCAGACGCAGCCCCCTGAGGGGAATGGCCGTCTGCTGCCTGCCGAGCAGCACCAGTTCAATGAGTGCCCAGGAGGAGAGGGTCAGTTGTAACAGCGCCAGCAGAAAATGCTGGGACTCGTACAGGTCGTTGAAATCGAGGACTTCAAAGGTGTAATTGATCAGGAACACCAGGACGGAGAGCAGCCAGACCGTCCGCAGCGGGGTCGCCGTCGGTGAGGGGCTGGTGTCGCCGGAAGTGATGGGGACGTCAAGCTTCATGCTGGCGCTTTTGAGGGATCTGGACTAACTGTCATGAGCCGGCTAGCCACACCCCTGAGAGTGAAACTCTGTTCCATGACTTTCATGCTCACTGTCATGAGGGGGCGCTCCACGCCCCTGAAAATGAAAGACTTTGCCGTGACTTTCACGCCATACCCCAGCTCAGTGCAACTGGGGCAGGACTTTGTCTTCCCATTCCCGCAAGCAGCCCGGGTGGACCTGTTCGCATTTTTCCGCCCACTCCGGCAGGACGCGGGTTTGGGCGATGTCCTTGAATACCCGAATGTCGTTGGGGGACGGCTCGACGAGCGTGAGCTGGTAGGGGGTGCCATTCCGGCAAGGACGGCCGACGATGCAGTCGGAAGCATCCTGGTGGGTCTCTTGCGAGAAGCGCCAGAGGTCTTCCACATAGGCGTCAAAGGCCCCTTGCAGGATCTCCTGGTCTTTCGACGACAGTTGATGCCACTTCTTCAGGGAGATGGCGTATCCATTGAGTCCGAAATGCACCGCCAGGGGAAAATAATAGCGGGTGTGCTCGGTCCAACCGGCAAAGTTGGCGGAGGCAGCGCTGGTGATCGCGCAATCCACCAGGCCGATGGCCAGGGCATTCTTGGTGTCATCGAAGGGGATGATGGCCGGGGTGCCGCCCAGGGCGGAGATCAGGGTCGCCATAGAGGGGCTGGCGACCCGGACCTTGAGGCCGGCGAGGTCCTCGATCCCCTGGATGGGGACGCGGCAAAAGAAGACCTGGGGGCCGAAGGTCCAGACACCGAGCAATTTGGTGTCAAAGGTCTCGCGCAGATAGCGATCAACGGTGTCGGCGTAGTGCAGGACCACCCGGCGGGCCGTGTCGTAGTCGGCGTAGAGCCCCACCAGATCGATACCCTGGAGGCTGGGTTCCGCCTCGCTGTTCTGGATGAAGCGCAGGGAGACCAGATCGAACAGGCCGTCCTTGAGCATCTGTAATTGATGGGTGTCCTTGAGGCCAATGGTGTTCAAGGGCTGATAGGACACCTGGAACGGAAGGCCGGTGGCGTCCGCCAGACCCCTGAAGAAGGGTTCCTCCTTGGCGTGCTGCAACAAACCCGTGCTGACGGGCTGGCCAATGACGCGCAGAGGAATTTGCGCGAACATCAACCAGGACACCGCGAACAGGATCGCGATACCCAAAAATATCAGTAACCTTTTCATATCCTTCCTGAAACCCCTCACCATCAATTCCAGGATCCGCGGCACCGTGGATTTTAGACGATCCAGAACCCATCCGTTCGGGATTTCCTACCCGATCTGGATCTCCAATCCGCATCCCTGAGACCGAACCTGTCGCGCCTGCCGAACCAGGGATCAGGGAATGCAACTACCCTCCCCATCCAACTTGATCGCAAGGGCTACTTTCCCGCTCACCTCCATCAAGGGGATCGCCACGGGCATGCTGACGAAAGACGCCGCGGCTAACTTACGGGTGGTAACCATCACGTAACTGTTCACACCCCCTGCTGCCTGGGCTGCCATGAATTGCACAAGCCGATGATTCCCATACTCCCTCCTCCCTGGCGGGGGCGGGTTGGGGAGAGGGGGGCTAAACGAATACACCACCACCAATCAAGTTGCGGTATTCCGGGTCAGGGAGCGTCTTTTCGTCCTACGCGCCCGGAGCCACCACATAGGTACCCGGCGCGGCCGCCAGGGGCGGATAGCGATCACTGCCGGCCACTGCGGGCGCCGGGACCAGATCACCGCTCTGGCTGGCCAGCCACTGGCCCCAGTGGGGCCACCAACTGCCGGGATGGCTCTCGGCGCCGGCGAACCAGTCGTCGGCGCTGGCGGCGGAGGTGGCATTGGTCCAGTAGTTGCGCTTGCCGCTGGCGGGGGGATTGATGACGCCGGCGATGTGGCCGGAGGCGCCAAGGACGAAGGTGATATCCCCACCCAGGAGGCCGGTGGCACGGTAGGCGCTGGGCCAGGGGACGATGTGATCCTCACGGCTGGCGTAGATGTAGGCCGGCATCTGGACGGCACCCAGGTCGATGGGCGCCCCCAGCATGGTCAGGGCGCCAGGCTCGCGCAGCTTGTTGTCGATATAGAAGTTGCGCACGTAGTAGGCGTACATGGGCCCCGGCAGGTTAGCGGAGTCGGCGTTCCAGTGCAGCAGGTCGAAGGGCGGCGGGGTCTCGCCCTTGAGGTAGTTCTTGACGACGTAGTTCCACACCAGGTCGTTGGCGCGCAGGCTGGCGAAGGCACCCGCGAGTTCGCCACCCTTAACGATCTGGCCGCCATGCAGGCTGGCCTCGCGTTGGGAGAGCATGTCGTCCGAGACGTAGACCCGGATCTCGCCAGGTTCTTCGTAATCGAGCATGGTAGTGAACAGGGTCAGACTCTTGACGCTGGTATCGCCCCGCGCCGCGAGCACCCCCAGGGCGCTGGACAGCAATGCCCCGCCGACGCAGAAACCCAGGGTATTGAGGGTGTCGCTGCCGGTGATCGCCTTGACGACGCCCATCGCCGTCAGCACCCCCTGTTCCAGATAGTCATCCCAGCCCAGTTGCCCCAGCTCGGGGGTGATGTTGCGCCAGGAGATGAGGAACACCTGCTGGCCTTGTTCGAGGGTCCAGCGGACGAAGGAGTTGTTGGGCTGGAGATCGAGGATGTAGTACTTGTTGATGCAGGGTGGCACGATGAGCAGAGGCCGGGCATGGACGCGCTCGGTGGTCGGTGTGTACTGGATCAGCTCGATCAGGTCGTTGCGAAAGACCACGCTGCCGGGGGTGATGGCCAGGTTCTTGCCCACGGCGAAGGCCGAGGCGTCGCTCATGGTGATGCGCCCTTGGCGGGTGTCCGTCAGCAGGTTGTTCAGCCCCTGGGCGAGGCTCTTGCCCTGGGTTTCCAGGGCCTTCTTCAGGACCTCGGGGTTGGTGGTGGGGAAATTGGCCGGGGACAGGGCATCGGCGTACTGGCGGGTGAGGTAGGCCAGCCGCAACTTGTCGTGATCGCTGACGGGGCTCAGTTCGGCGAGGGAGGTCAGATATTCGGCGGACAGGAGGTAATACTGTTTCAGCAGGGAGAAGTAGGGGTGCTCGCTCCATTCCGGCGCCTTGAACCGCCGGTCCCCGTGGGGTACCGGTACCACCTCGCGCAGCCTCGGCATGGACGGGGTCGCGCCCGGCTTGTCATGCTGGGCTGGCTGCCCGCCTTGATTCGCCTGGCCCCTTTGCCCTGATTGGCCTGCTGGTCCCAATTGGGCGGCTTGAGCCGGTTGCCCGGTTGGACCCCGTTGGGCGGCTTGAGCCGATTGACCCGTTTTATGCCCCTCTCCGGCTGATTGGCCCATTGCACCAACCATTCCCGCCAGCGCCCCGGGTCCGCCGGCATGCGCCATGGCCTCACTAGCCGCAGTCCACAGCTCCTGCATGCGCGGCAGGAAGCGGGCATTGAGCTCAGTCACCGCCTGGGGATCCACCAGGGCGCCGAAAAGGGCCGGGGGAACCTGCAAGGGGAGCTGGGCGATCTCGCCAAAGGGCGGCAGGGCCGGCATCCCCGAGGCCCCCGTGGCCTGGGGCAGCGGCTGCAACCACCACTTGGCCCAGGCGGAGCCGAAGGCGCGCCATTGCTCGCTCCAGGCCTGGAGCGGGTTCAGTTCCGGGGTTGGGGGGGATTGATCCATGGCGTTATCTCTGGACAGAAAAAAGGGAAATGGCCACAACGACCTGGCCTTGCCGGCGATCTTAGCGGTCCCTGGGTGTCCCCGACAAGACAATTACCGTTGCGCCACCCTTGTCCGCAGGGTTGACGAATCGTTTACGGCCTGAGTCGGAACCCTTCCCGTTCCTCTTCCGATACCACCAGGAGCAAGGTATCTTCCACAGCCGTTTCTGTGTGCGTTTCCCCGGGTTCGACGAAGTAATACCCGCCCGCTGCGATGATGCATGCATCTTCTCCGTCGGCCTGCACTTCCATCTTACCGCTCATGACTAATACCTGAACCCAATAAGGGTGATGGTGCATGGGGACTTGCATCCCTTTGGGCATACGGAAAAACCCGGAGCGCACGTTATAGTTTCCCTCCCATAGACGGCAGGCTTCCATCGTCACCCCTCGGACATCGATTTCTTGCCAGCGCTGATCGTTGGTGGTCACATATTTTGTCATGGATGCTTATCTCCAGATGGTTACTGACACTCTCCGATTGATGCCGAACGTTAGATACGCAAGCACCCAGAGCTTGTGTCGCGGCCGCCAGTTGATGAAGAGGCAAAAACGGGCACCGAAGTGCCCGTTGATGTCGCCCGCGTGGACTACTAGCGGCTATAGCGCTGGCCCGCCTCTCATGGATTGAGGCTTCTCATTGATTGAGGATGGTCACGGACTTGGTCGTGCTCTTGGTGACTCCCCCATAGCTGTATTTGGCGGTGATCTTGACGGTCTGATTCCTACTGACGGTGCCGGTCGTGAGCACACCGGTGCTGGAGATGGTGGCGTAGCTGGAGTTTTCGCTCCAGATCGCCGTCACCGGCGCGGTGGTGCCATCGCTGAATTTAGCGGTGGCGGTGAAGGTGGCCGAACTGTTTTCTGCGACCGAACTGGGACCCGAGATGGTGAGGGAGGACAGCGTCTTGGCGACGAGATTGACGATGGTCACCGACTTGGTGGCGCTCTTGGTAATCCCGCCCGTGCTGTAACTAGCGGTGATGGTCACCGTCTGATTGCGGCTGACGCTGGACGCCGTCAGGACGCCGCTGGCGGTAATCGAGGCATAGCTGGAATTCTCGCTCCAGGTGGGGGTGACGGTCTTGGTGCTGCCATCGCTGAAGGTGGCCGTGGCGGTGTAGGTGGCGCTGGTGCCCTCATTCAGTGAATTTGGCCCCGTGATGGCCAGGGAGGAGAGGGTGGGGGTCGTGGCGCCCAGTGCCAGGGTCGCCACCAGGTTGGCGCCGGAGACGGCGATGCCGCTGATGCTGATATTGCTGGCAGCCCCGCTGTAAAGGCGGCTGTTGGGGCTGGTCGCGTCGTTCAGGGTGGTGCGGTTACTGGTGCCGGGGAAGGGATCGCCACCATCGCCATAGTCCAGGTTCTTTTCCAACTCCCACAGGTTGTCGGCCTGCACCAGGGCGACCTTGTAGTGTTGGGTGGCACAGGAGGGACCCCCGGGATAGCACTGACTGTTGTTATTGGCAACGGCCTCATCCACGTGCCAGACCAGCAGGCCCGCGGCGGGCAAGGCGGCATCGAAGCCGGATTTCTGGCGATTCTCGACCAGAAAGTACTCACCCGTGCCCGTCAGGGCGTTGCCATTGAGGAACTGATAGACATCGGGGTACTGGGTGCTGGGGTAGAGGGTCACACCGAGCGGAGTGGTACTGGTGACCTGGGTCGGCGTGACCCAGCCGAGCCGATATTTGCTCCAGGCCTCCAGTTGCGCGGGCCGGTCGCCGGAGCGGGAAACGCCATTCCAGGAACCCGAGGCCATGAGGCTCCAGTCACCGACGCCCTGGGAGTCGTAACCATAGTCATAGAGATCGGGCAGGCCTAGGGCGTGACCGTATTCATGGGCGAAGACGCCCATGGTCGAGATCCCTCCCCAGAGGGTCTCCGGCTGCATGACATACCTGTTGACCTTGATATAGGCCGTGCCGTTAGCACAGAGGGAGCGGGTGGTGTAGGCGCCGTACTGGCTGGCGCCGTAATATTTGGCGGAATTCAGATCCCAGCTATGGGACCAGATGTCGGTGGCGCTGCCGCTGGCCTCCTCGCCGTTCCCCTGATGGACGATGTTGGCGACATCCACGTAACAGTCACCATTCTGGTCATAGGGGCGAAAATCGAAGCCGGCGAGGTCCGCTGCCTGAACCGCCTCATAGACGAGATCCCCTGGCCAGGCGTCGTCGCCGCTCACATTGGCCCCGTAGTAGTCGTGGCCGGAAGCGGCCTGATACCAACCACCAACTCCGCCGGGACCGGCGGTGACGGTGAATTGGCCGTAGGAGGCCTCCTGGTAGAAATCCTTCATACTGTTAGTGCCGGTGCCAAACAGCAAGCTGTCGAAGGCGGCCGGGCTGTAGGTGGGGCTGCGGTCACTGAAGTTGACCAGGATGGTCAGCACATTGGCGCTGGCACCGACGGCGCTGGCCCCGAGGGAGGCCCGGCTTGCCAGTCCGGCCGCTCCGTCCAGGGAACCCATGCGTTCGGCGCGCCGGGCTTCCATGAGCTGGGTATCCGGGCGGAGATGGCGCTGAGTACCTTGGGCGGGTGCCTGTCTGCCGACCACCTCCCAGGAGGTCATGAGATCGCCGGAGGGACCGCGCCGGGCGTAGACCCATTCACGGGAGCGATCATCCCTGAGGATCGCGTAACCCTCCCGGGTTTCCCAGCCCCGGGTCCATTCGTCGCCCCATTGGCGAGCCAGGAAGCTTTGACCATCCGGCTGGGTCAGCCGATGTTCGATAGGCGCGGCCGGCACGGCCAGGGCCGCCGAGAAGGGCGCGGCGGCGCCCACAAGCAGGGTTGCCCCTACTACTAGCCGGGTGAACCGGGCATTGTTGGTTATTTGAAAGGGTTTCATGGTCATCGCACCACCAGACTTCAGACCCACGCCAGCTTCCACTGGGGCGTCAGATCATTACAACTCACGAGGCTACCGAAACGCGATGTGCGTCCGATCAGTACCGGTTTGATAGGGACCCCGGCGAGGGGTGGTGGGCTGTGGGACCATCACCTGGCTCTGGCTGGCACCGTCACGCGTGTAAGACATCGCGCAACGACGGCTCGCCGAGCCCTCCCCTGCCGCATGAACTAATCATAAGCATTGTTCAGGCCAAAATTACAAGCCATGAATAATCAGTAAGATACATCAGTAATTTCCACCTTAACGTCATGCCTATCACCTACTTATGAACTGATTGTCACATGTGGACGGTGACAGCCAGTCAAAATGTGACGGACCGTGTCACATCCATCCCTCCACTTCTGGCCAGAGTTCCGCGCATGACTGGGGCGAGGTCAGCGTCAACCCCGCTCGGAGTCCGCCAGCCGTTCGCAGGGCTCCCAGGCTGGACCTGGATAGGCATCTTGCAATCGCGTCATGACGGCCTCCAGCCCTTCCGGGGCGATATAGACCCCATCATGCTTGTTGAAGGGTTCCTGGTAAGCGGCGAGCGTCCAGATCATCGCCGCGGTGAGGAGAAACAAGCTGCCAAGCGCGATGAACTCGAGCAGGGGATAGGGCCGCAGCAAGACCGTCACCAGCAGAAAAACGATAAACATGCTGAGGTAGACGACGACCCACAGCGGCAAGGGTATCGGTGCCCTGGCTGATAGCAGCCGCGACTGCCCGGCTGACACGGCCTCCGCAAGTTGGTCCTCGACCCGTCCTATTGCCGCTTGCTCAAACGAGCGCTCGGATTCGACCCCGGTAAGGGTCGCAAAGGCATGAATCATCCAGGCGTGGGTATTCTCGTCCCCCGTGAGATCGTTCGCTTCCGACGCATTCCAGGAGTCCTGAACAACGGATCGCATCAGACAGACCAGATCACGCCGGACCTGGGGCCGCAACTCCACGGGCGCGGCGGCGGTGGCATCGAAGGCCGCCGAATAGGCAATAGCCTCAGCCCGGGCGATCTCCTCCGTGGCCTTGAAGTGATCGATCGAGGTCAACATCAGCACGCCCAGCAGAAAGGCGGCGGAACCGCCGATGAAACCAAGCGCGCCGCTGATTCCATCGCCGACGAGGGGTTGGTCACGCCGCTCAATCAGGCCACGACGCCTCTCCAACTGGTGAATCCCGAAGCCGAGACCGACGGCCAGGATGAAGACGATGACCAAAGCCAGGAGCGCCGGGCCAAGAAGTTGGTTATCCATGGAAGATCTGGAGCGCTGATGAGGAAGAAAGGGAAATCAGCCCGCGTGGCCCGCGTCATGTCGGGCGTTGGCCCGCGTCATGTCGGGCGTTGGCCCGCGTCATGTCGGGCGTTGGCCCGGAAGCCCCCCAAGCCGGCCGCAGGTAGCGGTGAGCCGTCGGCATGGAGGTGAGGCTGAACGGGTGGGAGGTTCCCCTGCCTAGGGGACACGCCAAGGCAGGGCATTAGCGCTTGTGAAGAAATAGGGACGTTTTCATAGCCCAAGACTGGCTATCCCATTGTTAGTAAATATCTTCAGATTCCGTGTGCGCGGTTGTTTCACCGCCTCTCAGACCGCCTGGTAGATGTGCGCCCCTTCCATGCGGAACTCCGCCGCCTTCTCCTTCATGCCCTCCGCCAGGGCGGCCTCGACATCGCCGAGGCGGTGGGATTCCGCATAGTCCCGCACCTCCTGGGTGATCCTCATGGAGCAGAAGTGGGGGCCACACATGGAGCAGAAGTGGGCGACCTTGTGGGCCTCGTGGGGCATGGTCTCGTCGTGGTACTCGCGGGCGCGCTCCGGGTCCAGGGACAGGTTGAACTGGTCCTCCCAGCGGAACTCGAAGCGGGCCTTGGACAGGGCGTTGTCGCGTACCTGGGCGCCGGGCAGGCCCTTGGCCAGGTCGGCGCCGTGGGCGGCGATCTTGTAGGCGATGATGCCGTCGCGCACGTCTTCCTTGTTTGGCAGTCCCAGGTGCTCCTTGGGCGTGACGTAGCAGAGCATGGCGGTACCGTACCAGCCGATGTTGGCGGCGCCCATGGCGGAGGTGAGGTGGTCGTAGGCCGGGGCAATATCGGTGATCAGTGGCCCCAGGGTGTAGAAGGGCGCCTCATGGCAGTCCCGTAGCTCCTTGGTGACGTTCTTCTCGATCATGTGCAGGGGGACGTGGCCGGGGCCCTCGATCATCACCTGGACGTCATGCTCCCAGGCGATCTTGGTCAGCTCCCCCAGGGTCTCCAGCTCGGCGAACTGGGCGGCGTCGTTGGCGTCGGCAATGGAGCCGGGGCGCAGGCCATCACCCAGGCTGAAGGCCACGTCGTAGGCCTGCATGATCTCGCAGATCTCCTGGAAGTGGGTGTAGAGGAAGTTCTCCTGGTGATGGGCCAGGCACCACTTGGCGAGGATGGAGCCGCCGCGGGAGACGATGCCGGTGACCCGGTCGGCGGTCAGGGGCACATAACGCAACAGGACCCCGGCGTGGATGGTGAAGTAGTCCACCCCCTGCTCGGCCTGCTCGATGAGGGTGTCGCGGAACATCTCCCAGGTCAGTTCTTCGGGCTTGCCGTCCACCTTTTCCAGGGCCTGGTAGATAGGCACGGTGCCGATGGGCATGGGGGCGTTGCGCAGGATCCACTCCCGGGTCTCGTGGATATGCTTGCCGGTGGACAGGTCCATGAGGGTGTCGCCGCCCCAGCGGGCGGACCAGACCATCTTTTCGACCTCTTCCTCGATGCTGGAACTGACCGCCGAGTTGCCGATATTGGTGTTGATCTTCACCCGGAAGTTGCGCCCGATGATCATGGGCTCCAGCTCCGGATGGTTGATGTTGGCGGGGATGATGGCCCGGCCGGCGGCGACCTCGGCGCGGACGAACTCGGGGGTGACGCTGTCCGGCAGGCGGGCGCCGAAGCCCTGGCCACGGTGCTGACGTAGCAGTTTGGCGTAGCGCGGATCGGCGCGCAGTTCATCCAGGCGTTGGTTCTCGCGGATGGCGACGAACTCCATCTCCGGAGTGATCAGCCCCCGGCGGGCATAGTGCATCTGGCTGACATTGGCCCCGGTCTTGGCGCGGCGGGGGACGCGCAGGTGCTCGAAGCGCAGATGGGCCAGGGCCGGGTCCCGCTGGCGCTGACGGCCATAGGCAGAGCTAGGTCCGGTGAGCAGTTCCGTGTCGCCGCGCTCCTCGATCCAGGGCCCCCGCAGGTCGGGCAGGCCGGCGAGGAGGTCGATGCGCGCCTCGGGGTCGGTGTAGGGGCCCGAGGTGTCGTAGACGTAGATCGGCGGGTTCTCTTCCGGGCCATGCTGGGTCTGGGTCGGGGTCTGGCTCACCTCGCGCATCGGTACCCGCAGGTCCGGACGGGAACCCTGGACATAGATCTTGCGCGACCGGGCGAAGGGGCGGGTGACGGCCTCCGACAGGCGGGCCGTGGTGCGGATGAAATCCTGGGGAATGGCGCTCATGGCATCAAACTAAAGCAAAACACTGGGTTTTTCAGACAAGTGGGGAATGGGCGACGGGTCACGCCGGTCGCCAGCGCGGCCGAGCGCGATGAATGCGACCAGGGGGCGGGAGGGCCGGGCTAACTGGTCTCCTCATCCGGTTTCACCGTCGCCTCCTCGATACCCAGGCGGCGCAGGATGCGGGCGACATAGGCCTGGGTCTCCTCGTAAGGCGGCACTCCGCCATGCTTTTCCACCGCCCCCTCGCCGGCGTTATAGCCCGCCAGGGCCAGTTTGAGGTCGCCCTCGAAGCGGTCGAGGAGCCAGCGCAGATAGGCCATGCCACCTTTGAGGTTCTGCTCCGGGTCCCAGACGTCCGCGACCCCGAAACGCTCCGCCGTGGCCGGGATGAGTTGCATCAGCCCCTGGGCATCCTTGGGCGAGCGGGCCTGGGGGTTGAAGTTGGATTCCACCTCGACCACCGCCAGCACCAGGCTGGGATCGAGGCGATAATTGGGCGCCAGGCTATGCACCAGCTTGGCGATCTCGCCCGAAGCCGGGTGGGGGCGCAGGGCGATCCGGGTGTCAATGCCACCTGCGGGGGCGCAGGAGGGTTTGCGCTTGGGTTCGGCCTTGACCTTGAGAAGCTTGAGCTGGGTGGCCGCCAGGGTATGCCGGCCCTTGACCGCCTCGGTGAACCAGGCGGCGGCCAGTTCCGGATCGCGCTTGACACCCCGGCCGTGGGCATGGATGTGGCCGAGCCGGTACTGGGCGTCGACGTCGCCCATGCCGGCGGCACGGCAATAGAGCTTGAGGGCCTTGTCGACGTCCTGGGCGACGCCGACGCCATTTTCGTAGCGCTGGCCCGACGCCGTCAGCAGGTGGGGGTCCTGGCTGCGCATGGCCTCGCTGAAGACCTTGTCGGGTTTGGCGTCTCCCGCCTTCGCCGCGGCGAGCCCAAGCGCGTCCTTGGCTAGGGTGGAGTTGCGGTCAGCCGCCTGGATCAGCCCGGGGGACAAGAAGGCAAAGAGCAGGCCAGCCGCCAGTAGGGGAAGGATGTTGGTCGTTCGCATCGTCTGGCCACCGAAGGGAATGGGGTGGTGCGCCGGATGCCAGCCGGACCCAAAAGTCCAGGCTCCCGCGCCGGGTATACCTATGGGAGTTAGTTTCCACCAGATCGGCGGGAAAAGCCATACAAGGACACCGTGTCTGAATACCACCCCTCCCCTTCCTCATCGTTTACCCGCCGCGCTTCAGATCGCGTTCCCGCCACACTGCCGGACTCCGCGTTCGGTATCTGGGTGGCCGGAGGCCTCTGAATCCGCGGCCACGACCCCCTCCCCTTCCCCCAGGGCCGCCACCAGCTCGGGGGAGCGGTGAATGAGCAGATTGACCAGCCGCAGGGTCGCGGTGATACCGGCAAAGACCTGGTTGGTATGGATACCGCGGGTCCGTACCGCCCCGCCGTCCTCCGACCAGGTGATGATGCACTCGGTGAGGGCATCGGTGCGGCCACCCTTGGGGATACGGACCTCGTAGTCGAGCAGCGCCGGCAAGGTGATGCCATGGCGCCGCAGGATCTTGGCCAGGGCCTTGATGAAGGCGTCGAAGCTGCCGTTGCCGCTGCCGGCGGCGGTATGGATGTCGGCACCGACACGCACGCGGATACTGGCCGTGGACGGCAGGTCGATAGCGCTGCTGAGGTTACAGGCCAGCAACTGGACGTGGTTGTAGTCCTTGCTCTCCAGCACCTCGGCGATGATGAAGGGCAGGTCGTCGGTGGTGATGGTCTTCTTGGAGTCGCCCAGTTCCACCACCCGTTGCAGGACCTTGCGCTGATTCTCCTCCGACAGGCTGATATCCAGCCTTTCCAGGTTCTTGGCCAGGGAGGCCTTGCCGGCCAGCTTGCCCAGGGCGTACTTGCGCCGGCGGGCGAAGCGCTCCGGGCTGAGCTGGGTGTGGTAGAGACAGGCCTTGCGGTCGCCATCGGCGTGGATGCCGGCGGTCTGGGTGAAGACATCCTCGCCGACGATGGGGGCATTGTCGGCGATGCGCTTGCCGGAGAATGACTCCACCAGCTCGCTGACCCGGGCCAGGTGGGTCTCGTCGATGGCCAGCTTCATCCCCAGATGGTCGCGCAGGTTGACGGCGACTTCGGCCAGGGAGGCATTGCCGGCCCGCTCGCCGAGACAGTTGACGGTGCAGTGCACCGCCGCCGCCCCGGCCCGGGCCGCGGCCAGGACGTTGGCGGTGGCCAGGCCATAATCGTTGTGGGGGTGAAAATCGAAGCGCAGCCCCGGAAAGCGCTGGATCATGTCGCTCATGGCGGCGGCGACCGCCTCCGGGGTCATGACCCCCAACGTATCGGGCAGCATGACGTGGCCCAGGCCCGTGTCCGCCAACCGCTCCACCAGACCATAGACATAGTCGCGGCTGTCCTGATAGCCGTTCGACCAATCCTCCAGATAGATATTGACCGCCAGGCCCCGGTCCCGGGCCAGGTGGATCTCCTCGCGCACGTCCCGGGCGTGCTCCTCCAGGGTCTTGCCGAGCTGGCCCTGGCAATGCTTGAGGCTACCCTTGGCCAGGAGGTTGAGCACCCGTCCCCCCGCCTCGCGGATCCAGTCCACGCTGCGGCCACGATCGACGAAGCCCAGGACCTCGACCCGGCCATCCAGCCCCGCGCCCCGCGCCCAATCGAGGATGGTGGCGACGGCGGCCTGTTCGCCTCGGGAGACCCGCGCCGAGGCAACCTCGATACGATCCACCCGCACCAGCTCCAGCAGGGCCTTGGCGATGTTGAGCTTTTCCTCCGGCGAAAAGGAGACGCCCTGGGTCTGCTCTCCGTCGCGCAGGGTGGTATCGAGGATGAGGATGCCCGGGACCTGACCCCGCGGGTCGCCCGTGAGCGGATGGGTACCGGGCTGGCTCATGTGCTCACCTGGGCCAGGGTCGCGAGGATATGGGCGCGGACGGCCGCCGCGCTGGCCTCTAGGCGGGCACAGCGGGTCTCCTTCTCCAGCAGCCCCTGGAGGGCGGGTGGCGGCGGGGCCTCGCGGCCGATGGCCTGGGTCACGGCCTCGGCGAATTTGGCGGGGTGGGCCGTGGCGAGGCAGATGACATCCCCGCGGCCCTGGGCGGCGCGCACCCCGGTGGCGGTGTGGGGGTCGAGAATGTAGCCTTCCTGCGCGAAGGTCTCCCGGATCTGTGCCAGGGTCGCCTCGTCGCTGACGGCCACGGCGGCGAAATCGGCCTGGGCCCGGACCAGCCGGTGACTTGCCACCTCCAGACGGCCGTCCCGGCTCATGCCCTCCAGCAGGCTAGCCACCAGGGCCGGGTCCTGATCGACCAGGTAATAGAGGTAGCGCTCGAAGTTGGAGGCGATCTGGATGTCCATCGCCGGACTCAGGGTCGGATGGACCTCCCCCGCGGCATAGACCCCGGTATGGACGAAGCGGCTGAGGATGTCGTTACGGTTGGTGGCGATGATCAGCCGCTCGACCGGTAGGCCCATGCGCTTGGCCAGGTAGCCGGCGAAGATATCGCCAAAATTGCCGGTGGGGACGGCGAAGCTGACCTGATGACAGGGATCGCCGCCGGTCACCCGCCCCCAGGCGTAGAAGTAATAGACCATCTGGGCGAGGATGCGCGCCCAGTTGATGGAATTGACGGCGCCCAGGCTCAGCTCGCGCTTGAACTCCAGGTCGCCGAAGAGTTGCTTGACGATGCGCTGACCGTCGTCGAAGGTGCCACGGATGGCGATGGTGTGGACGTTGGGGTCCAGCACCGTGGTCATCTGCCGTTCCTGGATGGGCGAGACGCGCCCGTCCGGGAAGAGGATGAAGATCTGGATGCGTGCCTTGCCGCGCACCCCGGCGATGGCCGCCGACCCCGTATCCCCCGAGGTGGCGCCGACGATATTGAGCCGGCCGCCATCCCGCTCCAGCAAGTACTCAAAGAGATTGCCCAGGAACTGCAGGGCCACATCCTTGAAGGCCGCCGTCGGACCGTGGAAGAGTTCGAGCAGCCACTGCTCTCCCAGACGCACCACCGGGGTCACCTCCGGGTGGCTGAAGCTGGCGTAGGAGCGCTCGATCAGATCCGCCAGGTCGCCCCGGGGGATGGCGTCGCTGACGAAGGGGGTCATGACCTCCAGGGCCAGATCCTGAAAGCGCAGACCGGCCCAGGCCCGCAGGGTGTCGTCGTCCAGGCCCGGGGGGCTGGCCGGGACCAGCAGACCACCGTCCGTGGCCAGGCCCATCATCACCGCCTCGGCGAAGCCGATGGGGGCCACGCCCCCGCGTGTACTTACATAGCGCATAGCTTGATCCGCTTGGATAGTCTGGCCGCGAAAGATAGCAAGTTCGTGGATCAGGGGGCAGCCCCGTGATCGAACCCATATCGGGGCGACACGCCGGCTGTTGAATAGCCGGGGCAGGTCGATTAAGGGTCAAGCGGGAGGATACGGTCTCCTCACGACCGGCTCCGCCCTGGCTGGCTCCGCCCTAACTGTCATGAGGCGGCAGGCCACACCCCTGATCATGAAAGACATTCCCGTGACCTTCACGCTAACGAAAATGCCCGCCAGAGGCGGGCATTTTCCGCGGGCGTCCCTGCCCGTCAAGGCGCTGCCTAGTGGGCCGAGGCCTCAGCGGCGCCCACGCCGGTCTCCGACCGGGTCATCTGGTCGGGATAGAGGGCGCGCTCCTTCTGCGCCCGGGCGCTACGATCCAGGAGGGAGACGATCCAGATCGTAACGAAGGCCGCCGTGATGGAGAAGACCGCTGGCGTCGAGTAGGGGAACCAGGCGCTGCCCTTGGGATTGCCGAGGGTCGCCTCCCAGACGCCGGGCGACAGGACGGTCAGGACCACGGACATGACCAAACCGACGGTACCGCCCACCACCGCGCCGGTGGTGGTGCAGTTCTTCCACAGCACGGACATGAACAGCACCGGGAAGTTGGCCGAGGCGGCGATGGTGAAGGCCAGCATGACCATGAAGGCCACGTTCTGCTTCTCGAACAGGATGCCCAGCAGGACGGCGATGACACCCAGGGCGACGGTGGTGATCTTGGAGACCCGCAGCTCGGTGTCGGAGTCGACGTTGCCATGACGCCAGACCGAGGCATAGAGGTCATGGGACACGGCCGAGGCGCCGGACAGGGTCAGGCCAGCCACCACCGCCAGGATGGTGGCGAAGGCCACGGCGGAGATGAAGCCGAGGAAGACGTTGCCACCCACGGCGTTGGCCAGATGCACGGCCGCCATGTTGCCACCACCGTTGAGACCCTTGGCCAGATCACCGTTGACGAAGTACTCGCCCGGATTGGGGATCAGGTTGACGATGGCGCCGAAGCCGATGATGAAGGTCAGGATGTAGAAATAGCCGATCCAGGTCGTCGCCCAGGCCACGGACTTGCGGGCCTCCTTGGCGGTGGGGACGGTGAAGAAGCGCATCAGGATGTGGGGCAGGCCGGCGGTACCGAACATCAGGGCCATGCCCACGGAGATGGCGGAGATGGGATCGGTGATGAGACCGCCGGGGGCCATGATGGAGGCACCCGCCTTGGCGGCTTCCTCGGCGGACTTGCCGGTGGCGGCGGCCAGGCCGGTCTTGACCTCGACGGCCTTGGCGAACAGGGCCTCGGGGCTGAAGCCAAACTGGAGCAGGACCATGACCGCCATGAAGGTGGCGCCGCCGAGCAGGAGCACGGCCTTGATGATCTGCACCCAGGTGGTGGCGGTCATGCCGCCGAAGAGGACGTACATCATCATGATGACGCCGACCAGGATGACGGCGTAAATGTACTCCAAGCCGAAGAGGATCTTGATGAGCTGCCCGGCGCCAACCATCTGCGCGATCATGTAGAAGGCGACCACCACCAGGGTGCCAGTGGCGGCGAAGCTGCGCAGGGGGGTCTGGGCGAAGCGATAGGAGGCGACGTCGGCGAAGGTGAACTTACCCAGGTTGCGCAGACGCTCGGCCATGAGGAAGGTCAGTACCGGCCAGCCGACCAGCCAGCCGATGGAGAAGATGAGACCGTCGAAGCCGTTGGCGAACACCAGGCCGGAGATACCCAGGAAGGAGGCGGCGGACATGTAGTCGCCGGCGATGGCCAGGCCGTTCTGAAAGCCGGTGATGCCGCCGCCAGCGGTGTAGAAGTCGGCGACGGACCGGGTGCGGGCCGCGGCCCACTTGGTGATGCCCAGGGTAATGATAACGAAGGCGGCGAACATGGAGATGGCCGTCCAGTTGGTCGCCTGCTGCTGGGTTTGGCCGGTGTCGGGACCGGCGCCGAAGGCAGTGCCAAAAAAGCCGATGAGGGCGATGGCGATGACCGCGATCAGGGTGGTGACAAGGGGGTTCATTTGGTGGACTCCTCCAGGATGGCCTCGGCCTCGGCATCGAACTCGGTGTTGGCCCGGCGGACATAGATCCAGGTCAGGACGATGGTGAAGAGGATGACGCCCACCCCCAGCGGAATCCCCAGGGACGTGACCCCGCCCGGCACGATCTGCTGCGCCAGGAAGGCCTTGTCGAAGGCGATCAAGAGGATGAAACCAAAGTAAGCGAAGATCACCAGCACGGACATGATGATCGAGTAGCGGTTGCGTTTTTTGACGAAGGTCTGAAATTTCGGATTGGACCGAATTTGCCCCCAGGCTTCAACGGACACGATAAAACCTCCTCATCTTGGAAGGAAAACGGTGAGAACCAGGTAGGAAGGTCTTTGACCTTGGTACCCTTCGGGAACGGCATGAAGGCGACCGGTCGAACGGTGGTCCATGGCGATCCGCCTTGTCCGCGTTAGCATCTTCAGAGGGAACAGGATCAGGGTGAGCGGCGGATCTGGTACCTGGGAGTTATGACCCCAAGGGGCAAACCGCCAGTCCTAATCCCTGTGTCCTGGTGCGGACCTATCAATGATAGGCCCTGTCCCAGGCCGCGTCCAGAAAGGCTTGAGGCATTGACAGCGGCTCGATTGCGAAATCACAATGACAGCCAACCCCAAGGCGTGGCAGGGCCGAAGGGGACAAAAAACCGCGAGGAGGACCCTACTGCCGCCCCCATTCCGGCCAGGCATCCCCAAGTCTGGACGCCCGAGCGTGCGTGCAAGGGTCCGGATTCCCCAAAACCAAGTAGAAAGACGAGGAGTCGTTCCCCATGACACCCGAGAACCGTGCCGCTTACTGGAAGGCCAATCTCCGCCTTCTTTCCGTCCTGCTCGTTATCTGGTTCGTCGTTTCCTATGGCTTCGGCATCCTCCTGGTCGACGTGTTCAACACCATCTCGATCGGAGGTTACAAGCTGGGCTTCTGGTTCGCCCAGCAGGGCTCGATGTACATCTTCATCCTGCTGATCTTCTTCTATGCCTGGCGCATGAACGCCCTAGATCAGAAATTCGATGTGCATGAATGATTCCGGGGCCGCCCTCGAATCCTTCAGACCCAGCTTCCCCGTCATCCCCCTTCAGAGGAAACGCCTTCCATGACACTGCAAATGTGGACTTTTTTGGTGGTGGGCGCGACGTTCGCGCTCTACCTCGGTATCGCCTTCTGGACCCGCGCGGGTTCCACGGGTGAATTCTACGTCGCCGGTGGCGGCGTCCACCCGGTCGCCAACGGCATGGCTACCGCGGCGGACTGGATGTCCGCGGCCTCCTTTATCTCCATGGCCGGTATCATCGCCTTCCAGGGGTACGATGCCTCCGCTTACCTGATGGGCTGGACGGGTGGTTACGTGCTCCTGGCCCTGCTCCTGGCACCCTACCTGCGCAAGTTCGGCAAATTCACGGTACCGGAGTTCATCGGTGACCGTTACGCCTCCCAGACCGCCCGCCTGGTGGGCGTCATCTGCCTGCTCGTCGCCTCCCTCACCTACGTTATCGGCCAGATGAAGGGCGTGGGCGTGGCATTCTCCCGCTTCCTGGAGGTCGGCTTCGAGACCGGCGTCATCATCGGCATGATCATCGTCTTCTTCTACGCCGTGCTTGGCGGCATGAAGGGCATCACCTACACCCAGATCGCCCAGTACGTGGTGCTCATCATCGCCTACACCGTGCCGGCCGTCTTCATCTCCCTGCAACTCACCGGCAACCCCATTCCCCAGATCGGGCTGGGGGGCACCCACACTGAAAGCGGCATCTTCCTGCTGGATAAGCTGGACCAAGTGGTCAAGGACCTCGGCTTCGCCGCCTACACGGCGCAGAAGGGCTCCACCCTCAATATCTTCCTGCTAACCCTCTCCCTCATGATCGGTACCGCCGGTCTGCCCCACGTCATCATCCGCTTCTTCACCGTGCCCAAGGTCAAGGACGCCCGCTCCTCCGCGGGCTGGGCCCTGGTCTTCATCGCCATCCTCTACACCACGGCCCCGGCGGTGGGCGCCATGGCGCGCCTCAACCTCATGGATACGATCCAGGTCGGTCCGGTTGGCGACGCCGCTGGCAACGTCGAGATCGCCAAGGTACCGGAGTGGATGAACCGCTGGAAGACCACTGGCCTCCTGGCCTGGGAGGACAAAAACGGCGATGGCCGCATCCAGTACTACAACGACAAGAGCGAGGCCTTCAAGGCCAAGGCCGAGTCCTTCGGCTGGAAGGGCAATGAGATGACCAAGGTCGACAACGACATCATGGTCCTCGCCAACCCCGAGATCGCCAAGCTGCCCAACTGGGTCATCGCCCTGGTCGCCGCTGGCGGTCTGGCCGCCGCCCTCTCCACCGCCGCCGGTCTCTTGCTGGCCATCTCCTCGGCCATCTCCCACGATCTGATCAAGGGCATGATCGCCCCCACCATCTCGGAAAAGTCGGAACTCCTGGCGGGGCGCATCTCCATGGCGGGCGCCATCGTGGTCGCGGGCTACATGGGTATCAATCCACCGGGCTTCGCGGCGGAGGTGGTGGCCCTGGCCTTCGGCCTGGCCGCCTCCTCCATCTTCCCGGTCTTGATGATGGGCATCTTTGACAAACGGGCGAATGGACCGGGCGCCATCATCGGCATGATCGCCGGCCTGAGCACCACCCTGATCTACATCTTCTGGTTCAAGGGCTGGTTCTTCATCAAGGGCACGGAAATGGCGGCCAATATCCCCGCCAACTGGTTCATGGGTATCTCACCGGAGGCCTTCGGCGCCATCGGCGCCCTGGTGAACTTCGTGGTCGCCTTCATGGTTTCCCGCTCCACCGCCGCGCCTCCGGAGCACATCCAGCACCTGGTGGAGGACATCCGCGTGCCCAAGGGCGCCGGGGCTGCCACCGGCCACTAACCACCGCAGAGTCCCTTCACCTTCCCGGCGGGCTGACTCAGGTCCGCGCCCTTTCAGCCACCTGGGACCCGCAAGGGTCCCGGGCCTGACCTCACCCCGCTCAGCGGGGTTTTTTTTGGAAGGCCCGCCAGGAACACCCCTGGATCGCCTGGCCGGCAATTGATGGCAATTGGGAGGGAACTGGAAGCGATTGTTCGCAAACAGCCGTCAAAATCCCGTAACATTGCCACATCCTTCCACCCGAGACCGAAACGGCGCCAGCCCCCCGGGGGGTGTGCCGCCCGGACTCCAATAACGCTGTCCATGAGCATCACAGGCAGGTCTTCAGCCACCGTGACCGCTGAACGTGGTGGGGTACCTTCAGACTCCCCGGAGCGAGTACCCGCCGCACCCTTCAGTCGGGCTGGCTGGACCCTGGCCCCTACCCTAAAACGAGGAGCAACCATGTCCCCCAACGAAAAACCCATCAAGCAACTGGAATCCCTGATCCGGGAATTGGCCGAGGCCGCCCGAACCCAGGTAGAGGTCGCCCAGGCGCAGGAAAAGGTCGCCCGGGCCCAGGCCGAGGCCCAGGCCGAGACCGCCACCGCCCGCGCCCGCGCCGCCAAGGCCGAGGCCCTGGCGGCGCAACTTCAGGCCGAGGCCCAGGCCAAGTCCGCCCAGGCCCAGGCCGAGGTCCAGAATGCCCTCAAGCAGGCCAGCGAGAGCCGCGAGCACGCCGATCAGACCCGCCGCGAGGCCCAGGCCCTGATCGACCGGGTCAAGGCCGAGGCCCAGGCGGAGATCGCCACCATCCGCGAGGCGACCCACCAGGAGATCGAGCAGGCCCGCCAGGAGATCATGGCCCAGGCCGCCCGGAAGATCGCCGATGCCCAGGCCTTGCTGGAGAAGGAAGCCCAGGCCCAGGCGGAGACCGCCGCCGCCCAGGCGGAGACGGCACGGGCCCAGGCAAAGACGGCCGAGGCCCAGGCGCGCACCGCCCAGGCCCTGGCCCAGGCCAGCGCCAAGGAGCAGAGCGAGGCCGCCCGCGCCCTGGAAGAGGCGCGCCAGGCCCAGGAGCGCCTGAATGCCGCGGAGAACATGGCGCGCGAGGCCGTGGAGCGTGCCAAGACCCTCGCGGCGGGGAGTGGCAACCTGCTCACCCCGGATTCCCCAGCCGAGGCGCTGAAGACCGCGGAGCCCTCGGCCCCGGCCAGCGCCGCTGAGCCCGGTGCCGAGGTTGCGAAAGCCGTGCCCGCCCGTAAACCCGCGCCCCGGACCGTCAGCACCCCCACCAAAACCAGCTAGACCCGGCACGCTCCACCTTGCCGGCGGCACCTGCCGCCGGCGGGTGGCACTGCGCATCGCCTTGCCTCCCGCCTAACCATTCACCCGCGGTGGCACGCCGTAACCCTCTTCGTGTATGGTTGCCGCTTCTTCCCGCTTCCCGGACCTGAACCATGGACGTGGAACTGCTCGAAATCCGTGATTTCCTGGCCAACTACCACCCCTTCGCCCTCCTGCCCGCCGGGGTGCTGGACCGCCTGCCGCAAAAGCTGAAGGTCCGTTATTTCCGACGCGGGGTGGACTTCCCCCCCAAGGACCCGGATCAGCCCTATCTGTACATCCTCCGCCGGGGGGCGGTGGAGTTGTGCAATCCCAGCGGCGACCTGGTCAGCAAACTCGCCGAGGGCGACCTGTGCGCCATGGACTGCCAGGCGGCCGAGATGGGCCTCAAATTCACCGGCACCACCGTCGAGGACACCCTCTGCTACCTGCTGCCCTGCGCCGAATTGAGCCGCCTGCGGGACGAGTACCCGGATTTTGCCGCCTTTTTCGATCATTCCCAACGCGACCGGCTGCGCAAGGCCCTCAACCTGGTTCAGACCGACCAGATCACCAGCGGTGGCAACCTGCTGACGGTGAACATCCGCGATTTCGTCGCCGGCCGCAAGGTCATCAGCGTCCCCCCCGAGGCCAGTATCCGTGAGGCCGCCCGCCTCATGACCGAATTCCGCGTCTCCTCCATCTTCATCATGGAGGGCGAGCGCCTGGCGGGTCTGGTCACGGACCGGGACCTGCGCAGTCGTTGCATCGCCGCCGGTCTCTCCTTCGAGGAACCGGTCAGCCGCATCATGACCGCCAACCTCCACACCATCACCAGCGGCACCCTGGCCTTTCACGCCCTCATCACCATGACGCGGCTGAACGTCCACCACCTGCCGGTGCTGGAGGACGGCAAGGTCATCGGCATGCTCTCCACCTCGGACCTGGTGCGCTTCCAAAGCGCCAACTCGGTCTACATGGTCGGTGACATCCGTAAAGCCGGGGACCTGGAGGCCCTGGTCACCCTCAGCGGCAAGATCACGGACCTGCAAGTCCATCTGGTCAACAGCGGCGCTACCACCGACCAGGTCGGCCAGGCGGTCATCGCCGTCACCGACGCCATCACTACCCGCCTGCTGGAGATGGCGGAGGCGGAACTGGGCCCACCGCCGGTGCCCTATGCCTGGATGACCGCGGGCTCCCAGGCCCGGCGCGAGCAGTCCTCCCACTCCGATCAGGACAACGCCCTGCTCATCGCCGACCACATGCGGCCGGAGGATGACGCCTACTTCGCCGCCCTGGCGCGCTTCGTCAATGATGGCCTCAACGCCTGCGGCTACGTCTACTGCCCCGGCGAGGTCATGGCCTCCAACCCCAAGTGGCGCCAGCCCCTGCGCATCTGGCGCAAGTATTTCAACACCTGGATCGAGAAACCCGAGCCCCTGGCCCTGATGCATTCGAGCATCTTCTTCGACATGCGGCCGATCCACGATCCCGACGGCATGTTCGAGGAACTTCAGGAGTACATCCTCGACCTGTGTCGCGCCAACCGCATCTTCATCGCCTACATGGTGGCCAACGCCCTCAAGCACCGCCCGCCCCTGGGCTTCTTCCGCAACTTCGTCCTGATCAGCGGCGGCGAGCATGACCACACCCTGGACATCAAGCACCGCGGCATCGTCCCGATCATTGACCTGGCCCGGGTCTACGCCCTGAGCACCGGTCAGCCCTCGGTCAACACCCTGGAACGTCTGCAGCAGGCCGCCAAGTCCAAGGCGGTGAGCCAGGAGGGCGCTGATAACCTGATCGACGCCTTCGAATTCATTGGTGCCCTGCGCCTGCGCCATCAGGCGGAACAACTACGCCAGGGTCGCCAGGCCGACAATTACCTGTCGCCGGATTCCCTGTCGCGCCTGGAGCGTGGTCACCTCAAGGACGCCTTCGCCATGATCAATTCCCTCCAGGACACCCTGGAACAGCGCTACCAGGCCGGGCGTTTTGGCTAGGCCGCCATGATCTGGCCCTTTACCCTCGAGTTTCGCCGCCGCTGGTACCTGCGCCGGGTCCCCCCGGGGCCCTTGCGCGATTATCTGGCGGCCCCCTTTCCGGACCCGGCGACGGACTACCGGAAGGTGGAGTTCCTGGCCGTCGATCTGGAAACCACCGGCCTGGACAGCAAGAAGGACCACATCCTCAGCTTCGGCTACCTGAACCTCCCCGGCGATCACCTGGATCTGGCCAGCGCCCGCCATCGACTGGTCCACACCAAGCAGGCGATCCCCGAGGCCAGCGCCGTCATCCACCAGATCACCGACGATCAGGCCGCCACCGGGGCGCCCCTGGAAGAGGTCCTGGCGGAATTCCTCATCGCGCTCAAGGGCAAGGTCCTGCTCGCCCATCATTCCCTGATCGAGGAGGCCTTCATCGATCTGGCCTGCCGGCGCCTCTTTGGCGGCCCCCTGCTGGCGCCCATCGTTGACACCCAGGCCATCGCCCTGCGCCACTTCCAGAGCCGCCAGATCCCCTTCAAAGGCAAGGACCTGCGCCTCCATGCCCTGGGCGCGCGCTACAACCTGCCCCGCTACGGCGCCCACAACGCCCTGAGTGACGCCCTGGCCGCCGGGGAGATCTTCCTCGCCCAGGCCGCCCATCGCGACAGTGGCCACGGGGTCCCCCTGCGGGAATTCCTGGTGTGATCCCGGACTTGACGGCCCCCGCTACCAGGCCGGCGAAGTGCTGCCGGCGAAGTGCTAGCGAAGGTCCTGACAAGGGTTTAGACTTGATTCGCTTCGTTGCGTGAGGCGTTTTGTCCCCGCCTCCGCCCCTGAGCGGCGGACAATTTGGACCTTTCGCCGATCCACTAGGGTTCGGAGGAGACGAGGAACATCCGGACGGCCTGACCGCCGCCCCGTGCAAACCAGAACAAGAGGCGCGCGCTGCCTCACCCATCCCGGCTGAACCGCCGCGAGCGGCCGTTCATCGGGTCTCGCTCTTTCGCCCCGGGCCTCGCCCGTCGGGCGGTTTTCACTCACCCCCTCAGATCAGGAGAATGGTACCCATGTCGGAGATCAAGACCTACCCGGTTCCCGCGGACATCGCCGCCAAGGCCCACATCAACGCCGAACAATACGCGGCCATGTACCAGCGGTCGATCGACGATCCCAATGGCTTCTGGGCCGAGCAGGCGACCAAGTTCATCACCTGGAGCAAGCCCTTCGACAAGGTGATGGACTACAGCTACAACCCCGACAACCTCTACATCAAGTGGTTCGAGGGTGGCCAGCTCAACGTCTCCTACAACTGCCTCGACCGGCACCTGGACAGCCGTGGCGATCAGGTCGCCATCATCTGGGAGGCCGACGATCCCAACGTCGACAAGAAGATCACCTATCGCGAACTGCACGCCGACGTCTGCAAGCTGGCCAATGTTCTCAAGGCCAAGGGCGTCAAGAAGGGTGACCGGGTCTGCATCTATTTGCCCATGATCCCCGAGGCGGCGGTGGCCATGCTCGCCTGCACCCGCATTGGCGCCGTCCACTCCATCGTCTTCGGTGGCTTCTCCCCCGACTCCCTGCGCGACCGCGTCCTCGACGCCGATTGCCGCGTCATCATCACCGCCGACGAGAGCGTCCGCGGCGGCCGCAACGTGCCCCTGAAAAAGAACGCCGACACCGCCCTCAACGAGTGCCCCAACGTCCACTCCGTCATCGTCGTTCAGCGCACCGGCGGTAACGTCGCCTGGACCGAGGGCCGCGACGTCTGGTACCACGAGGCCATGGCCGCCGCCGACCCGGTGTGCGCGCCCGAGGCCATGGACGCCGAGGACCCGCTGTTCATCCTCTACACCTCCGGCTCCACCGGCAAGCCCAAGGGCGCCCTGCACACCACCGGTGGCTACCTGGTCTATGCCGCCGCCACCCACAAGTACGTCTTCGACTATCAGGAAGGCGAGATCTACTGGTGCACCGCTGACGTCGGCTGGGTCACAGGCCACACCTACATCGTCTACGGCCCCCTGGCCAACGGCGCCACCTCCGTCATGTTCGAGGGCATCCCCAACTACCCGGACATGTCCCGCTTCTGGCAGGTGGTGGACAAGCATCAGGTCAGCATCTTCTACACCGCCCCCACCGCCATCCGCTCGCTGATGCGCGCCGGTGAGGGCCCGGTCAAGGCCACCTCCCGCAAGAGCCTGCGCATCCTGGGTTCCGTGGGCGAGCCCATCAACCCCGAGGCCTGGGAGTGGTACCACCGCGTGGTCGGCGACGAGCGCTGCCCCATCGTCGACACCTGGTGGCAGACCGAGACCGGTGGCCATCTGATCACCCCCCTGCCCGGCGCCACCCCCTTGAAGCCCGGTTCGGCCACCCGCCCCTTCTTCGGCGTGGTCCCGGCCCTGGTGGACCCGGCGGAGGGTACGCCGGTCAACGGCGCCGGCGAGGGCGCTCTGGTCATCACCCAGCCCTGGCCGGCGCAGATGCGCACCGTCTATGGCGACCATCAGCGTTACATTGACACCTACTTCAAGCAGTATCCCGGCAAGTACTTCACCGGTGACGGCGCCCGCCGCGACGAGGATGGCTACTACTGGATCACCGGCCGCATCGACGACGTGCTCAACGTCTCCGGTCACCGCCTGGGTACCGCCGAGATCGAGTCCGCCCTGGTCCTGCACCCGCAGGTCGCCGAGGCCGCGGTCGTCGGCTATCCCCACGACATCAAGGGCCAGGGCATCTATGCCTACGTCACGCCCATGGCCGGGGTCGAGGGTACCGACGAGCTGAAGAAGGAACTGGTGGCCCTGGTGCGCGGCGAGATCGGCCCCATCGCCATCGTCGATCTCATCCAGTGGGCCCCCGGCCTGCCCAAGACCCGCTCCGGCAAGATCATGCGCCGCATCCTGCGCAAGATCGCCGCCAACGAGATCGACAGCCTGGGCGATACCTCGACCCTGGCCGACCCGACGGTGGTCAACGAGCTGATCGAGAACCGGGCCAATCGCTGAGGCCATCCCGAGGCCCTGGTGGACCACCACCAGGGCCGCCAATCAACCCATGGGCCCGGGGTGATTATCAGTCCGAGGGAGCATCCGCCGGCCCCGTTGTGAACCAACGCTTGACCAGGGAAGAATCCTTAAGTACCCAGACTTCGACGGGGTTGCCGAGAACGCGCCCCGTCGCTTTTGTTTCAAGAGGCTTATTTTGAACGCACAGATGCGAATTGGCGTCTTCGTCGATGCCGAGAACGTCCGCTACAACGGCGGCTACCAAATGCGCTATGACGTCCTGCGCCGCTTCGCCGCGCGCGATGAGGGCATCATTCAGCGCCTCAACACCTATCTGGCCTTCGACCTGGAGCGCGCCCGCGAAGACCCGGAATACGCCAAGAAGTCCCGCGCCTATCAGCAGATGGTGCGTGATTTTGGCTGGAAGATCACTGTTAAGTACGTGCGCCGCTATACCGATGACAGCGGTAACGTCACCACCAAGGCCAACGCTGATCTCGACATGGCAGTGGACGCCATGCTTCAGGCCGGCAAGCTCGACCAGGTCCTGCTGGTCACCGGCGACGGCGACTTCCTGCAGGTGGTCAATGCCCTGCAGAACAATGGCTGCCGGGTGGAGCTCATCGGCTTCAAGAATGTCTCCCGCCAGCTTCAGCAGGAGGTGGACGCCTATTACTCTGGCTACATGATCCCGGACCTGCTGCCCATCTCCTACGAGCCCCGCAACGAGTGGGGCAAGCCCGGCTCCTGCGTGCGCGGCGTCTGCACCAAGTGGTTCCCGGAGAAGGGTTACGGTTTCCTGCGCTTCATGAACGAGATCTCCTCCAACCTGTGGATCACCGATCCCCGGGATGAGGGCTCGCCCTTCACCAGCGTCTTCTGCCATGCCAACGAGGTGGCGGACGAGGTGACGGAGGACATGCTCATGAACCGGGAGACCGTCCTAGAGTTTTATCTCAACGAGAGCGAGCAAAAGGACAACGGCCTGGTGGCCAACAACGTGCGCCTGGCCTTCTCGGTCAATCGCTAGGGGGCTCGCCCCCCCGGCCAACCCCCCAGGGCCTGAGCCGGCCTGGGGCGGTTGGTGCGAAGCCGCGCGACGCCCGCGTTTCCTCTTTCCTTGACCCCATGGCCAGCCCCGCCCCCCCGCCCCTCTCCGGCCTCGCCTCCAGCCTCGTCCGGGAAAAGCTGCTGACGGAGGCGCGCGCCCAGGGCGCCTTCGCCGACGCCGCCCGCCGGGGCAAGCCCTTCGTCCAGCACCTGGTCGAGGAGAAGATCCTCGACGGCCGCCGCATCGCCCTGGTGACCTGCGAGGAGTTGGGCGTCCCCCTCCTGGACCTGGGCGCGATTGATGTCGCCACCCTGCCCCTGGAACTGGTCAACGAGCGGCTGGTGATCAAGCACCGCGCCCTGCCGATCCACCGCCGTGGGACCCGTCTCTTCGTCGCCCTCTCCGATCCGACCAACCACGAGGCCCTGGACGAGATCCGCTTCAACACCGGCCTGACCACCGAGGCGGTGCTGGTGGAGGAGGACAAGCTGGCGCTGGCCATGGAGAAGGCCATCAACCGCCTCCATGAGTCCGAGCATTCGGTCATGGGCCAGATCATGGCCTCCGACCTGGTCAATCTCGAACAGGTGGCTTCCGAGGAGCACCAGGGCGCGGAAGAGGAGCTCAACGTGGATGAGGCGCCAGTGGTGCGCTACATCAACAAGATCCTCGTCGACGCCATCTCCAGCGGCGCCTCCGACATCCACTTCGAGCCTTACGAGAAGACCTTCCGCATCCGCTTCCGCCAGGATGGCATGCTGCACGAGGTGGCCTCCCCGCCGGTCAACATCTCCCACCGCCTGGTGGCGCGGCTCAAGGTCATGTCGCGCATGAACATCGCCGAGCGCCGGGTGCCCCAGGATGGACGCATCAAGCTCAAACTCAGCCGCACCCGGGACATCGACTTTCGCGTCAATACCCTCCCCACCCTCTACGGCGAGAAGGTGGTGCTGCGTATCCTGGAGACCGGGGCCACCCTGGTGGGCGTCGAGGAGCTTGGCTTCGATGAGGAACAAAAGACCGCCTTTCTGAAAGCCATCCACAAGCCCTATGGCATGATCCTGGTCACGGGCCCCACGGGCTCGGGCAAGACCGTCTCCCTCTACACCGGCCTGAACATCCTCAACCAGCCGGACGTGAATATCTCCACCGTCGAGGACCCGGTGGAGATCCAGGTTCCCGGGATCAATCAGGTCAACATGAACCCCAAGGCGGGCCTGACCTTCGCCGCCGCCCTGCGCGCCTTCCTGCGTCAGGACCCGGACATCATCATGGTGGGTGAGATCCGCGACCTGGAGACGGCGGAGATCGCGGTCAAGGCGGCGCAGACCGGCCACCTGGTGCTGTCCACCCTGCACACCAACGACGCCCCCCAGACCCTGACACGCCTGGCCAACATGGGCGTGCCGCCCTTCAACATCGCCTCCTCGGTGCTGCTGATCATGGCCCAGCGCCTGGTGCGGCGCCTCTGCCGCAAGTGCCGCAAACCGGACAAGATCCCGCGCAACGCCCTGCTGGAGGAGGGCTTCACCCCGGCGGAGATCGAGGAGGGCCTCACCATCTACAAACCGGTGGGCTGTGAACACTGCCACCAGGGCTATCGCGGGCGTATTGGTATCTATCAGGTCATGCCCGTCTCCGATGCCATGGGGCGCCTGATCATGGAGGGGGGCAACGCCATCCAGCTGGCGGAGCAGGCGCGGCTGGAGGGCATCCTCGACCTGCGGCAATCCGGGCTGCGCAAGGTCAAGTCGGGCATCACCAGCCTTGAGGAAGTCAACCGCGTGACCAAGGAATGATGAGCCCGGCGGTCCCTTGCCCCTCCCGGTCACAACACCTTGCCTGAAGACGATCCGCCCCTGAGGACAGCCCATGTCAGCCCTCGACCTCCTCATCCAGACCCCGCCCTTGCTCTATGCCGTCGTCGCCCTCTTCGCCCTGGCGGTGGGCAGTTTCCTCAATGTCGTCATTCATCGCCTGCCGTTGATGATGGAGGAGGAGTGGCGGCGCGAATGCGCGCACCTGGCCCAGTCCCAGGCCGAGGCGGCGGCGGGCCAGACGGCCACCCACCCTGCCACTTCCTCGGCCTCTGCCGGGGTATCCCCTGGGTTTTCTCCCGAGACGCCGCCGACAGCCCCCTCCATGGCCTCCGCCACGGTCCCTCCCACTGCCTCCCCGGCGGAAGCCGCGGCAACCCTTTCCCTCGCCAGGCCCGGCTCCCATTGCCCCCACTGCGGCCACCGGATCAGGGCCTCGGAAAACATCCCCCTGCTGAGCTACCTGCTCCTGCGCGGGCGCTGCTCGGCTTGCCAGCAGCCCATCAGCCCGCGCTACCCCCTGGTCGAGGCCCTCACCGCCCTGCTCTCGGTGCTGGTCGTCTGGCGCCTGGGCCTTACCTGGGAGGCGGCGGCCGCCCTCCTGCTGACCTGGGGCCTGATCGCCCTGGCCTTCATCGACCTCGACACCCAACTCCTGCCGGACAACATCACCCTGCCCCTGCTCTGGCTGGGACTGCTGATCAGCCTGGCCCACTGGTTCGTCAGCCCCAGCGAGGCAATCCTGGGCGCCGCCCTGGCCTACCTTTTTCTCTGGACCGTCTACCAGCTCTTCAAACTGGCGACCGGCCGGGAGGGCATGGGCTATGGCGACTTCAAGCTCTTCGCCGTCTTTGGCGCCTGGCTCGGCTGGCAGGCCCTGCCCCTGATCCTGATCCTGTCCAGCGTCGTCGGCGCCGTCATCGGCATGATCCTGCTGGCCCGCAGCGGCCGGGACCGTCACACCCCCCTGCCCTTTGGCCCCTATCTGGCCGCCGCCGGCTGGATCGCCCTGCTCTGGGGTGACTCCATCAGCGGGGCCTATCTGCGTTGGTCGGGACTGGGCTGAGCGATGCCCGGCCCCGACCGCCCAGCGCTGGTGGTGGCCCTGACCGGCGGCATCGGCAGCGGCAAGACCAGCGTCTCCACCCGCCTGGCGGAACTGGGGGCTGCGGTCATCGATACCGACCTGCTCGCCCATGCCCTCACCCAGCCAGATGGCGAGGCCATGCACGCCATCGCCGCCGCCTTCGGCCCCGGGGTGATCGCCGCGGACGGCGGCCTGGACCGCGCCGCCATGCGCCGCCTGGCCTTCGCCGATCCCCAGGCGCGCCGCCGGCTGGAGGTCATCCTGCATCCCCTCATCCGCGCCCGCCTGGCGGCGGAACTGCGTCAGGTCGCGGCCGCCTATGCCGTGCTGGTGATTCCATTGCTGTTCGAGACCGGCTGGACGGATATCGCCGACCGCATCCTGGTGGTGGATCTGCCCGAGGACCAGCAGATCGCCCGGGTCATGCGACGCAATGGCCTCGGCGAGGCCGAGGTCCGCCAGATCATCGCCACCCAGGTGAGTCGCGCCACCCGTCGCGCCGGGGCGGACGATCTGATCGAGAACGAGGGCGACCTGGAGGCGTTGCGGGGGCAAACGGACCGTCTGCACCGCGATTACCTGCGCCTGGCGGCGGCGCGGAGGACGGCCGGGATCGAGCTCAATAAATAATAATTATTGGAACATTGCGGGGTTGTTCACTTAAGCTTCGCGTCGTGGGATATGGTAGTACTCACCAACAGGGTTGTATTTATCTATTTATTATTTCTGGAGATATAGCTAATGACCAACACCATTTGTTCCGCTGCTCTGGCCGCCGTTTTCGCCCTCTCTTCCATGTCGATCCAGGCAGCATCGGATTGTAAGGGACTTGAAGAAACCGCCTGCGCGGGCAACCCAGCCTGCACCTGGACCAAGGGCTATACCCGTTCCGATGGCAAGGCCGTAGCCGCTTACTGCAAGGCCAAGACTGGCAACAAGGCCAGCGCCGAAACCGCCGCCACCCCGGCAAGTACCGCGGGGGGCTCGTCCAAATAAGTAACGCCAACCGCCCCGACCTGGCGACCAGCGGAGCCAGATCAGGTCCACGCCATGTTTCCCGGGGCGGCCATTGGTCGCCCCGGCCTATTTCACTCCACCCAATTTCCTTGGGACCATCCCCACTTCCCTGAGGACCACCCAGAGAGCCGTTAGCTCAATCGCTCCATCACCGCCCCCAATCCTGCCATCCCCATGACTGACACCCTCACCCTCACCCGCCCGGACGACTGGCACCTGCACCTGCGTGACGGGGCCGAGATGGCCGCGGTGCTGCCCCACACGGCCCGCCGCTTCGCCCGGGCCATCGTCATGCCCAATCTCAAACCACCGGTGGTGACCACGACCCTGGCCCAGGCCTACCGGGAGCGGATCCTGGCCGCCCTGCCGGCGGGGCTGGACTTCACCCCCCTCATGACCCTCTATCTGACGGACAGCCTGGCACCGGCGGAGATCCGCCAGGCCCGGGACTCGGGGATCGTCTTCGCCGCCAAGCTCTACCCGGCCGGGGCCACGACCAACGCCGAGAATGGCGTCACCCGGCTAGAGAACATCTATCCCGTCCTGGCCGCCATGGAGCGGGCGGGGATGGCCCTGCTGGTGCATGGCGAGGCGACGGCGGCGGAGGTCGACGTGTTCGACCGCGAGCGGCGCTTCATCGACGACGCCCTCTTGCCCCTGCTCCGGGACTTTCCCGGGCTACGCCTGGTCTTCGAACACATCACCACGGCGGATGCCGCCGACCTGGTCCGGGAGGGGCCGCCGACCCTGGCCGCCACCATCACCCCCCAGCACCTGCTTTACAACCGCAACGCCATCCTGGTCGGCGGCATTCACCCCCACTTCTACTGCCTCCCCGTGCTCAAACGGGAGCGCCACCGCCAGGCCCTGGTGGCGGCGGCCACCAGCGGTCATCCCCGCTTCTTTCTCGGTACGGACAGCGCCCCCCATGCCATCGGCGCCAAGGAGAGCGCCTGCGGTTGCGCCGGCATCTACAGCGCCCACGCCGCCATCGAACTCTACGCGGAGGTCTTCGACCAAGCGGGGGCCTTGGACAAGCTGGAAGGTTTCGCCAGTTTTCATGGCGCGGACTTCTATGGCCTGCCCCGCAATTCCGACCAGATCCGTTTGCGGCGGGAGCCCTGGCAGGTGCCGGAGCGTTACGCCTTTGGCAGCTCCGAGGTCAGGCCCCTGCGCGCCGGGGAGACGATCGGCTGGCGGTTGCTGGGGGCGGCTTCCTCAGCCGATTTGTGATCGGCATCGCCCCGGCGTCAGGATTTCTTGGCCGGCCCCGGGGCCTTGGGCTCCTCTTCGGCCCAGATATCCTCCTCCTCTGAGGTCGGCGGGGGATTGCCGTCGAAGATGGCATTACGCCGCTTCTGCAGATAGGCATCGCGCACGAAGGCGTAGGGGTCGGTGGCCGCCGTGTCCAACAGGTCCGTGGCCCCCAGCAGGTCGGCACGGGTGTCGATGACATCCAGACCGATCATGGTCCAGTTGACGGGTTTGTTGGTATTCCAGACGTGGAAGAAGGGATTGGTCACGATATTCCCCGGAATCCCCATGGTGTCCCGCAGGGTGCTGGGCCCGAGGATGGGCAGGACCAGATAGGGGCTGTCCACGTCGCCCCAATAGCCAAAGGTCTGACCGAAGTCCTCCTTGTAGCTCGGCAGGCCCATGTTGGTGGCGACGTCGATGAGGCCACCCACGCCGACGGTGGTATTGACCACCACGCGGCCGACATCCGTGCCGAAGCGGGAGACCTTGACCTGCAGCAGGTTGTTGACCGCCGAATTCACATCATTGATGTTGTTGAAGAAGTTGGTGATGCCCTGATCCACGGGCTCGGGGACGACCGCCTTGTAGCCCTTGGCGATGGGCTTGATGAAGGCGTTGTCGAAGTCCGTGTTGAACTTGTACATCCCCCGGTTGTAAGGCTCGAGGGGATCCTTGGGATTGCGCTGATCCTCGGGGATGGAGGAACAACCCAGGAGGAGGGCGACGAGGGTCAGCCCCCCCGCCCGTAGCATGTTGCTTGTCATGACGGTACGTCTTTCCATTGCCTTGATGCACCTTGTTCCGCCGGCCGCGTCGGATGGGAGAGGATACTAGCACAAGCGACCCAGGCCCTTCCGGAGGATTCCGCAAGGCCCCTCAGTCGAGTGCCCGGGGAGCAAAGCCGGCCCGCGCCAACCGGGACAGCACCCCTTCCTCACCGGGAAGATGCAAGGCACCGATGGCGATGAAGCAGCCCCCGACCCGGAGATAGGCCAACATCCGGTCCGTCATGTGCTGGTTGCGCGCCTCCAGGGCGGCATGCCGGAACCGCGCGGCCAGTTGGGGATCGCCCCGGCCCAGGTACTCGTCGCCCAGCCGTTCCAGACGGGCCAGATCCCGGCTGAGGTAGGCCTCCAGCAGGCGGGCGAAGACCTCCGGCAAGGTCGCGCGGGCCTCCAGGGTCTCCCGCAGCAGGGCGATCTGGTCTTCCTCGGTGAGGGTATCGAACACCGCCAGTTGCTCCTCGATCGATTCCAGACCCTGGACCTGCTTCCCGGCCGCCAGGGCGGCCTTGTACAGCCGGATATCGAGGAATTCCCCCGTGCCCGCCTCGGGCATGCCCAGCAGGGTGGCGGCGGCCCAGGGCTTATAGTCCTTGATCGCCTCCTCGGCCATCCCCCGTTCGGCCAGGGCCTGAACCGTCTGGTCATAGAGGGGCCGGCCGGCGACCCCGGCCAGCCCCCTGCCGTCCGTGTAGACCATGGCCATCATGGCCCGAATCACCGCCTGGGTATCCGGAATGGTTTCCATGATGAAGACGGCGCTCCGGTCGAAGGCTGCCTGGGTCGGCGCGGTCAGGGCCAGCACCCGGGGGTCCTCGCTGTGGATGGTGCCGAAGAGGTAGCAGGGAGCCCCCCCCGCCTCGGTGGCGTCGATTTCGAACAGGAGACCCGGTTCACCGGCGGCAACCACCGGGGCCAGGCCAACCATCAGCAAAAATACCAGCCCAGCCAACCAGTTGGCCGCTGGCGTCATTACGCGCATGCTCACTCCGCTCCTCACTGCCCGCCTCACCTTTCAGGAGGCCGGTCTGGCGGGCACTATAGCAGTCCTGGCCATCCGTCCCCAATCGCCACGGCCGGAACTGGCGTGGTGCCGGCCTGGTGCCAGTGTAAATGTTCATCCCTCTGCTGCCAGGGCTGCCATGGATAGTACATACGGCTAAAGCTCTTGCTCCCTCCCCCTGGCGGGGGAGGGCCGGGGAGAGGGGGTCTGAACGGTTACGTGCCAGTAGGGTACCGGCGTGGTCCCAGCAGCACGGAACCGTCTGGGCCATGGCAAATCGCTTTGCAATTAGGAACGCGGCTCTTATCCTGTGCCCATGATGGAACCAGTCCAGATACCCTCTATCGCCCGGCGCTTCCGGGGCTTCCTGCCGGTGGTGGTGGACGTGGAAACCGCCGGCTTCGACCCCCAGCGCCATGCCTTGCTGGAAATCGCCGCCAGCATCATTCGCATGGACGAGGAGGGCCGGGTCTTCCCCGGCGCCACCCTGCACTGCCACGTCCTGCCCTTCATCGGCTCAGAGATAGATCCCCGGGCCCTGGCCTTCACCGGCATCGACCCCCATCACCCCTTCCGCGACGCCCTGCCGGAAAAGGAGGCCCTGGCCCGGCTCCTGGTGCCAATCCGCAAGGCGGTCAAAAGCAGCGGCTGCAATCGGGCCATCCTGGTGGGGCATAACGCCGCCTTCGATCTGGGCTTTCTCAAGGCGGCCGTGGAGCGCACCGGGTTCAAGAACAGCCCCTTCCACTCTTTCAGCGTCTTCGACACCGTCTCCCTGGCCGGGCTGGTCTTCGGTCAGACGGTACTGGCCCGCGCCGCGCAAATGGCCGGGCTGGGCTGGAACAGCAACGAGGCCCACAGCGCCCTCTACGACGTGGAACAGACGGCCCGGCTCTTCTGCCAGATCGTCAACCGCTGGCGGGAACTGGACCCGCTGCGCGTCTGGGAGGGTGCGCCACCGGACACCCGTGATGAGCCAGAGGAATTCCGCGTTTGAGCATCTCTTCCCCGTCACCGGTCTCTCCAACCTCCAGGACCACCTCATCCCTGCCCCGCGTCACCTCGGATGCAGCCTCTTCCCCAGCCGCCCATAATGAGGCCCCAAACACCCCTAGCGCTCCCAATACCCAGGGCGCTCCCAATGCCCCTGGCGCGCCTATCGCCCCTGGCATACCGAGCGCCCCGAGCATCGATCCCGCCGAGGTGGCCTACTTTGAGGCCCTGGCCCACCGCTGGTGGGATAAGGAGGGCCCCTTCTGGCCCCTGCACAAGCTCAACGCCTTCCGCGTCGACTACATGCGGCAGCGGCTCTGCCAGGCCTTCGGCCGCGATCCCGCCGCGGACCTGCCCCTGACGGGGCTGCGACTGCTGGACATCGGCTGCGGCGGCGGCATCCTCAGCGAGTCCCTGGCCCACCTCGGAGCCCAAGTCACGGGCATCGACGTCGCCCCCAAGAACATCCGCGTCGCCGAGCTCCACGCCCAGGGCCGCGGTCTGGACCTGGACTACCGGCTGACCAGCGCCGAGGCCCTCGCCCAAGCCGGCGCCCAATTCGACGCGGTGCTCAACATGGAGGTGGTGGAGCATGTGGAAAACCTGCCCGCCTTTCTCGCCGCCTGCGGCGCGCTGGTGCGTCCCGGCGGGATCATGGCGGTGGCCACCATCAACCGCACCCTGGCGGCCCTGGTGATCGCCATCTTCGGCGCCGAATACATCCTGCGCTGGCTACCCAAGGGGACCCATCACTGGCGCAAACTGGTCAAGCCAGCGGAGGTCCTGGCCGGCCTGGGCGATGCCTTCACCCTGGTCCACCGCACCGGCGTGCGCGTCAACCCCTTCGATCGCCGCTTCCATTTCACCTCCTACCTGGGGGTGAACTACCTGCTGTTAGTACAAAAGCAGCCGAAGGCCCCGTAAGCCCTAGCAAAAGGTTATTGGCCAGGACTCCTGCCGGGCAGCAGGAGGGCGTCCTGGTGACCGACACGCAGTCGCAGCCCACCCTCCGCGTTCTGTGCCAGACGCGCCTCACGCCACGCCACGATGAGGGACTCCAGCCTGGCCGCATCCGGCCCCGTTTCAGTCCGTGACCCCTGCTCCAGCGCCGCCGTCGCCCATCCCTGGATCAGCGCCTCAACCAGCGCCGGATCCCCGGGTCCCAGCACCCAGTCGCTGGCGCGAAACTCCACCGCGAAGCCCAATGCCGCCGCCAGGGTGGCCATGTGGGTGGGGGCCTGGGGTCCCAGGGCCGGTCCCAGACCCTTGTCACGGCGCTGGTGGGCATTGAAGAGGGCGATCAGGGTCCCGTCCAGGGGGTGGGCGGGGGCGAAGTCCAGCCGACCGTCATAGGTCAGGGCCAGCAACAGGGGCGAACCGGCCTTGGCGCAAGCCCGCAGCAGCACGGCAAGCCAGTCCGCCGAGACCAGATCCAGCAGGGCGGAGGCGGTCACCAGGGTGCCCGGGGCCAGAGTCGGTGCGCCAATCCCGGCAGTCAAATCCCGCCGCAGAGTCCTCACCGCCAACTCCAGGCCCCGCGCCCATGCCTCCCCGGTCCGGGTCCGATGCTCCAGTTCCGCCAGCAGCAAGGGGTCCTTGTCCAGGCACAGCCATTCCTGTGAGCGCCAGGCCAGTACCTCGGCACTGGCACCCAGGCGGGGTGCGAGGTAGCGGAGATTGGCCCCCGTGCCACAACCCAGGTCCAGGATGCGACGGGGGGAGCCGATCCTGGCGCGGTCCGCCCCGGCCGGGGAAACGTTCGCTACGCCGCCTGGGGCACTGGCGGCTTTGGCAGCGGGTGCGGGCCACTGGGCCAGGAGGCAGTCCACCAGGTGGCCAGCTCGGGACCGGGCATCCACTGGCTCCCGCAGCGCCAGCCAGTCGGCGCTGAAATCACCCATCGCCCGCCGCCTCCTCCCGCCCCACCTCCAGCAGCGCGGCGGCGAAGGCGGCGCTACTTTGCTCCCAAGTGGGCAGACGCAGCCCCGCGGCCCAGGCGCCCCGGGTCAAGCGCTGACGCAGGGCGGGGTCGGCGAACAACCGGCGCAGGGCCCCTGCCAGGGCCCGGGCATCCTCCGGGGGGACCAGGAGCCCGGCCTCCGCCGGGACCGTATCCTCCAGCGCCCCAGCCCGGGTGGCGAGGATCGGCAACCCATGGGCCAGGGCCTCGGCGCAGACCATGCCATAGCCCTCGAAGCGGGAGGGGAGGACGAAAAGATCCGCCGCCGCGTAGTGCCTACCAAGGTCCTCGGCGGGGAGGGGGCCGCGGAACGTCACCCGCCCGCCCAGGCCCCATTCCTCACGCCAGCCCAGAAGGGACTTGGCCCAGGCGGGATCCAGGTCGTGGCTGCCGATACAGTCCAGATGCCAGGCATAATCCCTCAGCCCCGCCAGGGCCCGCAGCAGGAGGTCGTGCCCCTTGCGGGGGGTGAGGGAGGCGACGCACAGGAGCCGCAAGGGCCTTGGTGCCGGCGGTCCACCAGCACATGCCGGTCGCCCCAGCCATGTCGCTGACTCTGGCGAAGCCGCTTGCCCCAACGCTAGTAGTAAATCCGGTGATACCGCTGGCTTTGGCTCCGGTGTTATAGCCAGAACCGGTGCAATCGCCAGGTCGGGCGATTGTGCTGGCGCCACCGAAGCTGCTCGCTCCACATCCTGAGCCTGACCATGAGCATATACCTGCGCCTGCGTCTGCGCCTCTAGCTGATCTTGATTCTGATTCTGATCCTGAACTTGCCCTTCATGCAGATCGATAGCGCGCGCCCCACCAAGGGCCGCAACCGGCTCCATCCCCGGCTCCACCACCCGCACCCGGTCCGGGGTCACCCCCCAGCCCCCGGCCTCGGTGAGCAGACGGGCGGTGAAGCGGCTGGTCACCAGGATCAGCCGCGCCTGGGCCAGGGCGTGGATCTCACTTTCGCGCAGGGCCGACGCCAGCTCGGGTGACAGGCCCGTTTCGAGGGCCAGGGGATGATGGACCAGGGCCACCAGGCGCAGCCGCCGGCCCTCGGCCTCTGCCAGGTCCGGCAGGGCACCATAGGCCAAGCCATCCACCAGCACCAGTTCCTCGTCGGGGATGGCCGCCAGGACCCGACCCGCCTCGGCCAGGGCCGCCGGCGTGGGCAGGGGGAAGCTGGCATCCAGGGGGCAATGCCGGACCCGCCAGCCCAGGTCAGTCAGCCCCGCGAGGATGCGGCGATCGTAACGGTAGCCCCCCGTCGGGCTGTCCAGATCCCCAGGGATCAGTGCCCAGAGCCGTGGTTGGTCCTTACCTGTAACGTGAAAGTACCCGCCACTTTCATCAGTCGGAGTGGCTGAGGACCTTTCACGCTCATTAGGAACGGCGTAGGCAGGTTGGTCTTTCTCTTCACGGGCATTAAGAACAGCGCGAGCAGGTTGGTCTTTCTCTTCACGAGCAGGGTGGGCTATTTGGCCCTCCTCCCCGGCAAGGTCGTCAGCGGTCTGCATGTCAGGCGGCATCTTGCGACCCCTGGCCCCGTGACCAGCCACCAGGCCCGGTCGCCACCCGCGAGCTACGCTTCATGCGGCACCCAGGGCGAGGTCGCCCTCGAAGGCAGCCCAGGCTAGATGCGACTCGTGCAGTACCACCCGCAGGGACTGGATACCCTGGGCCGCCCCACCCAAGTCCCCGGCGGCGATCCTGACCGCCATCTGGTCGAAGACCCAGCGCGCCAGGAATTCAGTGGTGGTGTTCTGGCCGCGCAGGGCGGGGTGCTCGTCCAGATTGCGGTAATCGAGTTCCGCCAGGATGGCGCGCAGGGCCTTGCTGGCCAGACCGATGTCCACCACCAGATTGTCGGCATCGAGGCTGGGACGGCGGAATTCCAGATCGACCACGTAGGTGGCCCCATGCAGGCGCTGGGCCGGCCCGAAGACCTCCCCGCGGAAGCTATGGGCGATCATGACGTGATCGCGGACGCAGAGGCTAAACATGGTCGGTTCCTCGGTGCGGGTGAAGCGACGGGGTATTTTTCACCGCCTACGGTTTGCTGTCTTGCGCGGACTACGACGTGCCATCGCAATGTTGGTCAGCATCTACAGATTTGCCTTGAGAGTTTTTAACGGCCTTTCAGTCATAGCGGATGCGGTGCATCAGGGTATCACCCGGGTCTTGGGCCAGCCGGGCCTGGACCCGCGGCAGCTCGGCGAAGGCGTCCTCCCCGGTGATCAGGATGTCCAGGACCGGGTCGCCCAGCAGGGCCAGGGCCAGGTCCAGCCGCCGGCCGTGATCCCAGCGGGCCCGCTGGGCGCTGGCGACGCTTCCGACCTGGGACGAGCGCAGGGTGAGGCGGCGCTGATGGAAGGCCTGTCCGAGGGGCAGTGCCACCTCGCGGGTCCCGTACCAGGACAGCTCCACCAGGGTCGCCTCGAAGCCCGCCAGGCCCAGGCCCAAAGCCAGTCCGGCGGGGCTGCCGCTGGCATGGATCACCCGGTCGGCCTCGGGCGTCGCCGCTTCGGGAAGGGCGAAGTCCACCCCCAGGGTGGCGGCCAGGCGGGCCCGTCGCGGATTGATGTCGATCAGCTCGACCCGGCACCCGGGGATGCGACCCGCCAGCCAGGCGGTCAGGGAGCCCAGCACCCCGGCGCCGATGACGGCGATGCGGTCGCCGATCCGGGGCGCGGCGTCCCAGAGACCGTTGATGGCGGTCTCCAGGTTGGCGGCCAGGATCGCCCGCCCCGGCGGCACCCCCTCCGGGAGGAGGCGTGGGACCCCTAGCGGGACCCGATACCAGGTCTGGTGGGGGTAGAGACAGAAGACCAGCCGGCCCCTCAGGTCCTCAGGCCCCTCCGCCACCCGCCCCACGTTGCAGTAACCATACTTGACCGGCCCCGGAAAGTCCCCCGCCTGAAAGGGGGCGCGCATGGTGTGGTACTCGCTGGGCGGCACCTCGCCGCGGAAGATCAGGGACTCAGTGCCGCGGCTGATCCCGCTGTAAAGGGTCCGCACCAGGAGCTCGCCGGTTTGGGGCGCGGCGAGGGGCTCGGCGCGGATCTCCCCGTGGCCGGGCTCCAGGAGCCAATAGGCCTGGGACCACCGGGGGCGGCCATCCCCGGTGATATCGGGGGCGACTCCTCCGGTGCGGGTCGCCGGGTCCGAACCCGGGTCACTGGTGCGGATCATCGGGTCCGAACCTGGGTCATTGGGCTGGGGGAAGGCCATTGGCATCACTACCGCATCCGGGGACGTCCATGCCTGGCGGGCTGATGTCGCCCGGATGGCGGCCTGCGTCGAAGACTGAGTGCTTGTGAGGACAAAGGGATTATTTTCACGGCTGCATGACCAGCTATCGCCTTGTTAGCGTGAAAGTCACGGGAATATCTTTCATTATCAGGGGGGTGGCTTGCCGCCTCATGTCAGGTAGTGAAGCGCCCCCGTACCATTCGCTGTGGTTCTTTCACAGTTCTGAGTCGAAGGCTCGCAGCACCGTCCGGCTCAGGTCGGCCATGCCGCCCAGCACCCGGGTCCCGGGGTCCAGCCCGAGGACGAAACCCGCCGCCAGGAAGGCCTCGCGCAACGCCGGCCGCGCCGTGATCAGGTGGACCGGCACCTCCCAGTTCGCCCCCTCGCCGCTGACGGCGGCCAAGGGCTGGTGATCGCCAATGATCAGCAGCACCAGATCCAGGTCGTACCGCAGCCGCAGCCAACCGGCCAGGACCCGCAGGAAGTAATCGAAGGTCCTGGCATAGGCGCCGGCGGGGTCCGCAAGCAGAGCCTGCCGGACCTGCGCCTCATCCTCCCGGTCATCGGGCGGGACCGGGCCGAAGGGCTCGGCGGTGAGGAGGCGGGCCCAGTCCGGCTGGTAGGGCGGTGGGGGGTGGAAGGGGGCATGGGTGCTGATATTGCCCAGCACGATCAGGCGCGGGGGATGAATGGCGTTGCCAGCGCCGCTCCCAGCGCTCGCATCATTGCTGGTACCAGAGCTTATGCCGGTGCCGGGACAGGTGCCAGCGACAGAGCGAGGGCCGACGCTAGGACCTGGGCCTTCACAGGTGGCAGTGCCAGCGCCGGTGCCGGCGGCGAACTCGGTCGCATCCAGCCGGGCCAGGGTAAACTGGTCCGGGATGCGCCACCAGCCGAAGTCCGGGCCATGATAGTCGAGAGCCCGGGCGTCCAGGACGGCATCGAAGCCGTAATAGGCGGCCTCGGGCCAGCCCTCGTACTTCAGCCCGGGCATCACCGCCAGGGTGCGGTAACCAGCCCGGGCGAAACGGTGCACCAGGGTTTCACCCTGCTCGTCCAATAGTCGCGAGTAGGCGTCGTAGTCCCTGACCTCCACCCCGCTGAGGAAGCTGGCGTGGGTAAGCTTGGAGACCCCGGCGAAGGTGGGCGAGCGCACCCGGGCTGAAACCACCCCGCGACCGGTCGCCGCCAGGGCATCGGTGAGTTCGTCCCGTGCCGGCGCCAGGGCCGCCGCCAACTCCGGCCGATCGAGGGTCACGGCACCATAGGCCTCGGCAAAGAGGATGATCACCTGGGCGCCCAGTACCCCATCGAGTGCTGTCTCCGTCTCAGTCTGCGTCACCACCGGTGACAACTTAGACATCGTTGTCGGAGCCTGCGTAGGCGTTGCGGTAGGCGTCGCTGTCGGCGTTGGCATCGGTGTGGATGTCGACGTAGGTATCGGCGTTGGCATCGGCGTGGGTGTCAACGTAGGTGTCGGCGTGGGTGTCAACATAGGCGTCGGCGTTGGTGACGGGGGCATCTCCTGGGCCCCAGCCTGATCCTCCGCGACCGCTGCGGGGAACTTCGAAGTGAGGAGAGGGGCGGCCTGCTGGATCTGCGCGGCCAGATCCAGGGTCAGGGGGCGCGCGAAGCCCCCTTCCCACGCCAGAGGCGGACTGACCTCACCAACCAGATAGACCGCACAGGCCATCCCCGCGGCCAGGGTCAGCAGCCGCCGGGGTCCGGGGACGTCGAGGGCGTCCTTGATCCGTCCGAGCGCCCAGCGCAGGGCGGCGAAGATGAGCCCCAGCAGGACCAGCAGGGCCAAGGACAGCCCCAGCAGCCAGTACCAGGGCGCCGATGCCAGGATCATGGCAACCACGTCGGGCAGAAAGACGGCATCCGCCACCAGATTGACCGGGCGACCATAGAGGGCCGGCGCCATCACCGCGAAGTAACGCCCCAGGACCAGCAGGGTCAGGAGGCCGGCGAGGAGGTTGACCAGCGCAGGTGAGGGGCGGCCCCGGATCGGGGCCACCAGACCCAGCGCCAGAACCAGCAAGGTGAATTCGACCGAGATCTCCCCGCGCCATTCCACCCCCAGGGTCGGCCAGCGGGCGTGAAAGCTCAGGGCGGCATTGAGCAGCGCCAGTGCGGCGATGAGCCCCAGGGTGCCCCGTATCCCCAGACATTCCGGGCGAATGCCCCTTTCTCCTGGGGGTCCCTGGTCCCGCGGGCGATCTTGTCGAGCGAGCCAGCCAATGTCCAAGGCGAAGGACCAGACCAGGAAAACCAGGCCGATGGCCGCCAGCAGGCTGGCCCAGGTCCGGGGTAAGAGGGGAACCAGGGCCAGGATGAGGGTCAGGATCTGGATGACGCACACCGTCTGGCGGCGCTTGCTCGGCGGCAAGGGCTGGCCCAGCCAGGGCCAGAAGGCGCCCGCGGCCACGAAGAGATAACGCAGCGCGCCAGCGGCCAGCACCCAAGGGCCGGCACGGTCCAGGGTCCACAGTAGCAGGGCCAGCCCGGCGATAAGGAGAGCGTCCACCTCCATGTCGAAGCGTGCCCCAAGGGGGCTGGCCCAACCCAGGCGCCGGGCCAATTGGCCGTCGACTCCATCCAGGAGGGTCGCCAGCAGGGCCAGGGCCAAGGCGGTCCAGCCCAAGGCGGCGCCCGTTGCCAGCCCGGTTCCCATGCAGCTCCCCACGCAGGTCCCCACCCCCGCATCCATCCCCCCAGCGATCCCCGCCGCCTCGCCACTCAGGGCGATGACCAGGGCGGTCAGCACCCCCCGCCCCAGGGTCACCTGATTGGCCGGTCCCAGCCGGCCCCTGGGCCGGTGGAGCGGCAGGAACCGCCAAAGGATGAGCATGATCAATCCATAAGCGCCCAGGGCCATGAGGACATAGGCCCCACCCAGCCCCAGGGCCTCGACCAGCCCCAGGCCGAGGAAGAGGGTAAGCGCGAGACCGGCAAGGCCATTGGCGAGGGCGCTGTGTCGCAAGGCCGAGTCAAGGCCTGGGTCGAGGACCGGCCTGAATACTGGCTCAAGGGCTGGGCCGGTGACTGGGGGTGAAACTGGATGAGGGGTGCCCATGGGGGAGGAAAATGGCGGGGAGTCGGTGGATGTCAGTCCCTTCAACAGATTCTGAACAAGTCAGGTGTGGCGCCACACTCGTCACGCCGTCGCTCAATCATCGCCCTGTCTAGTCCCGCGCCAACGCCACCGTCAGTGCCAATGCCAGAGCCAGAGCCAGAGCCAGAGCCAGAGCCAGAGGCGGAGGCAATTCCAGTGTCAACACCAGCACCACCCCGTAACTCACAATCGAAGAGGATATCCGCCCCCATGCGAAAGACCCGACAGCCGGGTCGCAGACATTCACCCAGGGCGGGGCTGGCGGGAAGGCTCAGGCCACGGCGGCCCTCGCCGATCATCAGGGGCGCCACCGCCAGATGCAGGCGATCGAGCAGACCGGCGGCCAGGAAGCGCGACACCGTCAGTCCGCCCCCCTCGACGAAGAGACGGCGCAGGCCACGGCGATGCAGTTCCGCCACCAGGGCGTCCAGGCGCAAGCGGCCCTCCCCGGTCGCCGCCACCGGCACCACCTCGGCCTGACCCCAGTTCCGGGGTGTTGCCGGCCCGGCAGCGCAAATCAGCAGGGTCGATGCCGCCCCGTCCTGAAAGACCTGTCGTTCCAGTGGCAGCCGTCGGCGGGGGTCGAGAATCACCCGCACGGGGTTGTCGCCCGGCACCAGGCGCGTGGTCAGGCGCGGGTCGTCGACGGCCACCGTCTCGGCGCCGACCAGCACGGCATCCGCCAGGGCACGCAGACAGTGCAGATGGCGGATATTCGCTGGCCCGGTGATGTAACGGGACTCCCCACGGGTGGTGGCGATGAAACCATCCAGGCTCTGGCCCAGGTGGGCAAGGGTCAGGGTGGCGGTTGGCACGGGCGGCAGCAAAGGCAGGTAGAGGTCGAGCAGGGCGCGGGCCTCAGTCTCTGCCTGGGCCTGGGCCTGGGCCTCGGGAGTCAGTTCCCAGCCCGCCGACGCTGACCAGGTGATGAGCCCCTCGCCGGCCGTCAGGGTGCTGGGTGCCAGCGGCTGGGGTCCCGCGCGGGCCAGCCTCAGGACTTCCAGGAGGTCGGACCAGGCCCATGCCGCCTCCGGACTCAGGTTGGTGGATACCAGATCGGCCGGGTGCTGACGGCTGGGAGCGGATTTCACAGGGGGGTCGTCTGAGCGGCTGGTCGCGGGACTCCTGCGCTGGTCATCTGAAAAGGCTCATGCGGCGCATGACACCATCCCGCTTGATCAGCCAATGCATGAGAGCGCCGGCGATGTGCAGGGCCAGCAGGGCAAGCAAGGTCCAACCCAGGACACCGTGAAGCTGGAACAGGGTCTCGCTCAGGGCCGGATCCTTGGCGATCAGACCGGGGAGATTCCAGGCGAAGAATTGGACCGGATAGCCCCCGGCAGCCGTCGCCAGCCAACCAACGACGGGCAGGGCCAATAGAACGAGATAGAGCAGGTCATGTACCACCCGACTGGCGATGCGCTCGAAGCGGGTCAGGGTCGGCACGGGCGGAGGGGTACCCAGGGCCAGGCGCAGGACCAGACGCAGGGTCATGAGGAGCAGGATCAGGACCCCGGCCGTTTTATGGCCGAGATAGAGAGCGTTGGTGATGTCGATGCCGAAGCTGTCACGCGCCCCGTCGAACCCGAGCCAGCCGAGGGTCATACCCACCCCCAGGGCCGGGATGGCCAGCAGGGCGATGAGCCAGTGCAGCAGACGCTGCGCCAATGAGTAGCGGCCGGTCGCGGTCATGGTCTCTCCCACCCTTCGGGATAGCTGCGGTTGCACCTAAGCACAAGTCAGTTTGAGTTGTTCGCGGCTCGGGGGGGTCAGTCGCCACCTACCTTGGCCACCGCCTGCTCCATCATGGGCTTGAGCTCACCCGAGGCGTGCAGTTCCAGGGTGATATCGCAGCCACCCACCAGTTCGCCGTTGATATAGATCTGAGGAAAGGTCGGCCAGTCGGCATAGCGCGGCAGATTCTGGAAGATCTCCGGGTCCTGAAGGACATTGACGTAGGCAAAGGGCACGCCGCACTCCTTGAGGGCCTGAGCAGCGCGCATGGAAAAACCGCACTGGGGAAATTGAGGCGTGCCCTTCATGAAAATGACGATGGGATTGCCCTTGACCTGCTGATCGATACGTTCCAGGACGTCCACTGGCTGACCTCCGCGACTGATGTTGGAAAATGAATGGAGCAGAGTGAGGGTTGTACCTAGCTGAGCCCCAGACTGAGGGCCAACCTTCTGGCAGCCTCATTAGCGCCAAGATCGTGTCAGGGACCGGCATGTTCAAGGACGGGGACCTGGTCGGAAAGGCCTTCTCTCAGGTCTGTCAGTCCCGGTCAGGTCCCGTTAGGTGGAAGGGCCTCATCGACCAGTTCGACCCAGTGCCGCACCGGGATGGAGGCGCCCGCTTCCAGATGCAACTGGCAACCAATGTTGGCGGTGGCGATGCAGGTGGGATCGCCGGCGCTGAGGCTGGCCAGCTTGTTGTCGCGCAGGCGGCGGGAGAGTTCCGGTTGCAGCAGCGAATAACTGCCCGCGGAACCGCAGCAAAGGTGGCCGTCCGCCACCGGGGTCAGCTCGAAGCCCAACTTGATCAGGATGCTCTCAACCAGGCCAGGCAGTTTCTGGCCATGTTGCAGGCTGCATGGGGAATGGAAGGCGATGCGCTGGCCACTGGTGGGTGCCGACGGCCCCGGCTGGCCCTCGACGCCACCCTGGGCCAGGACCCGGGCCCGTATCGCCTCCAGGAGCCTGGCCGCTTCCGGTCGGGCCAGTTCCTCCGCCAGCACCTCGCCGGGGTCCCGGGTCAGGGCAGCAATGCGCACGGCCTTGGCGGCGTAGGCCGGGTCATGGGCGAGCAGGGTGCCATAGTCCTTGACCATGGTGCCGCAACCGCTGGCGGTGACCAGGATGGCCTCGGCGCCGCCCGCAACCAGGGGCCACCAGGCGTCGATATTGCGCCGGACCATGCCCAGGGCCTCGTCCTCGGCGGCCAGGTGGTGCGGCAGGGCGCCGCAGCAGCCGGCCTGGGGTGCCTGGACCAAACGGATACCCAGGCGGTCGAGGATGCGCGCGGTGGCGGCGTTGGTATCCGGCGTCATCGCCGCCTGGGCGCAGCCGGCCAGGGCGACCAGGGTGCGGGAATGCGGGCGGTCGGGCCAGGGGCCAGCGACGCGACGGGGTGGGACCTTGGCACGCAGGGTCCCGGGGAGCAAGGGGCGGAACGCCTGTCCCAGCCGCAGCAGGGGGCCGAAGCGGCGCGGATAAGGCACCAGCCAGCGCAACAGGCGGCGGGCCAGCCGCTCGCCCGTGGGACGTGTGACCTTCTCTTCGACCGTGGCGCGGCCGATGTCCACCAGGCGGCCATAGCGCACGCCGGAGGGACAGGTGGTCTCGCAGGAACGACAGGTCAGGCACCGATCCAGATGGAGCTGGGTCTTGCGGCTGGGGGCCTGGCCCTCCAGCACCTGCTTGATCAGATAGATGCGCCCCCGGGGGCCGTCCAGTTCGTCGCCAAGGAGCTGATAGGTGGGACAGGTGGCGGTGCAGAAGCCGCAGTGGACGCAGGTGCGCAGGATGGCGTCGGCCTCCCGGCCCTCATGGCTATCGCGGATGAAATCAGCCAGTTGGGTCTGCATGCCTAAAGCTCCGGGTAGATCCGGCCGGGATTGAGGATGCCGCGCGGATCGATGGCAGCCTTGAGGCGCCGGTGCAGGGCAAGGAGCGCGGGCGGGAGCGGTTGGAGGACGGCGCCGCCCGTCATCTCGACTGTCTCTCGCTCCTTTGTCCGATCAGGCCCCGCGCCAAGTTCCTGGGTGCCAGACACGTCAGCGGCACCAGCGGCGTCCGCGTCAACCTCCTCCGCCGCAACGGTATCCTGGCGAGTAAAGGCCAGGGCGTAGCGACTGGCATGCCCGCCGGCGGCCTGGGCCACCGGCCAGAGCGGATCTTCACTATGGACCCAGCGCAGGGCGCCGCCCCAATCGATGAACTGGGGGCCCAAGGCGGGGTCGTGGGGCGCCGTGGGTGGCAGGGAGAGGCGCCAGAGGGGCGCCGCTCCTGTCTGAGAAGCCGTTCCTTTCTGATAAGCCATTGCTTGCTGATAGTCCGTTCCTGGCAGGTAGGCCGATCCTTGCCGAAAGAAGGGGTGTCTCAATTCGCGCACCGCCCGCCAGAAGCTCTCCGCCTCGCCGGCGAGGACCTCCCCCCCCAGCCGGGCCTGGGCGGCGCGCACCGCCGCCTCGTTGCCGGCGAGACGGACATGGGCCCGTTCGCCGTCATGACAGGCGGCGCTGAGGGGCAGGGGCTGGCCCGCCCACTGGTTGAAGCGACGAATCGCCTCCGCGGGGGACAGGTCAAAGACCAGGGTCAACTCGACCGCCGGGCGGGGTAGCACCTTGAGACTGACATCCAGCAGGACGCCGAGGGTACCCTGGGCCCCGGCCATGAGGCGCGACAGGTCGTAACCGGCGACGTTCTTCATCACCTCTCCGCCAAAGCGCAGCACCTCCCCCTTGCCGTTGATGATACGCACGCCAAGGACGAAATCCCGCGCCGCCCCTGTGTAGGGCCGGGCGGGGCCGGAGAGGCCGCAGGCGATGGTGCCACCCAGGGTGGCCTTGCCGGGCAGGCTGCCGGCATGGGCATTGGGATGGCGCCCGGCATCGGCACCGCCATCGGCCTGACCGCCGGCACCCACATCCAGACCGCCATCGGCCTTATCTCCGGCACCGGCTTCGGCACCCCCATCGGCCTTGCCTCTGGCGCCAGCACCTGCACCAGGATAGAGAGGATCATCAGCCAGGCCCGTGGCGGGACTGAAATGGGGCGGCTCGAAGGCCAGCCATTGTCCCCGCTCCGCCAGGGCGGCCTGGATCTCCGCCAGCGGGGTGCCGGCGCGGGCGGTGATGACCAACTCGGTGGGCTCGTAGCTAAGGATGCCGCGATGGCCGGCCACCACCAGGGGCTCGCCGTCCACCGCCCGGCCCAGCCAGGTCTTGGTGCCACCGCCCTGGATGCGTAGGGGGCGACCCTCGGCCTGGGCCGCGGCCACCCGCGCCGCCAACGTTTGGGTAAGGTCCTGATTCATGCTTCTCCCCTGTCCGGGATGCCTTGCGGCGATTTCGTCATCGCGCTCAAAACCGCGGCAGGTCGGGAAACCTGAGCTGATTGGCGTGAACGTGCATGGCCCCGAACTCGGCGCAGCGGTGCAGAGTCGGCACGGCCTTGGCGGGGTTGAGCAGCCCGGCCGGGTCGAAGGCGGCCTTGACGGCATGGAACTGGGTCAACTCCAGGGGGTGGAACTGGACGCACATCTGGTCGATCTTCTCGGTACCCACCCCGTGTTCTCCGGTAATGGTGCCGCCGACCTCGACGCACAACTCCAGGATCTTGCCGCCCAACTCCTCGGTACGCTCCAATTCGCCGGGGCGGTTGGCGTCGTAGAGGATCAGGGGGTGAAGGTTGCCGTCCCCGGCGTGGAAGACGTTGGCCACCGGCAGGCCATAGGCCGCCGACATCTCGGCGATCCGCGCCAGCACCTCCGGCAGGCGGCGGCGGGGGATGGTGCCATCCATGCAGTAATAGTCCGGCGACAGGCGGCCGACGGCGGGGAAGGCGGCCTTGCGCCCCTTCCAGAACAGCAGCCGCTCGGCCTCGTCGCGGGCGGTACGCACCTCGGTGGCGCCGCTGTCGAGCAGGATCTGGCGCACCCGCAGGATCTCCTGGGAGACCTCCTCATTGGCACCGTCCAGTTCGCAGAGCAGGATGGCCGCCGCCTGGGTGGGGTAGCCGGCGTGGACGAAGGCCTCGGCGGCGCAAATGGCGGGGTTGTCCATCATCTCCAGGCCAGCGGGGATGATGCCGGCGGCGATGATGGCCCCCACCGCCGCCCCGGCCTGGCCGATGTCATCGTAAGCGGCGAGCAACACCTGGGCGCGCTCAGGCAGGGGCAGCAGGCGGACGGTGATCTCCACCACCACCCCGAGCAGGCCCTCGGAGCCGGTCATCAGGGCCATCAGGTCGTAACCGGGGGCGTCCAGGGCCTCAGACCCGAGGACGAGGCGCTCGCCGTCCATGGTAATGACCTCCAGGCGCAGCAGGTTGTGCACCGTCAGGCCGTACTTGAGGCAGTGCACCCCGCCGGAGTTCTCGGCCACGTTGCCGCCGATGGTGCAGGCGATCTGGGAGGAAGGGTCCGGGGCATAGTAGAGGCCATGGGCCCGCGCCGCCTCGGAGATGGCCAGGTTGCGCACCCCCGGCTGGACCCGGGCGGTGCGCGCCAGGGGATCGATGTGCAGGATGGCCTTGAGCCGGGCCAGGGACAGCAGCAGGCCCTCCGGGTGCGGCAGGGCCCCAGCGGACAGGCCGGTACCGGCGCCCCGGGCGACCACGGGGACGCCAAGGCGATGACACAGCTTCAGGATGGCCTGGACCTGGTCCGCGGTGTCAGGCAAAGCCACCGCCAGGGGCAACTGGCGGTAAGCGGAGAGGCCATCGCACTCGTAGGGGCGCAGGTCTTCGGTCTCATGCAGCACCTGGGCCGCGGGCAGGATCGCCAACAGGCCAGCGACCAGTTCCGCCTTGCGGGCGGTGCGGGCCTGGGGGCTCAAGACAGTCCCGATAACGGGAATATTTGACGGATGGCCGCCGGCACAGAAGGGTGCCAGGTCGGATGGCTGATGCTGGTCAGGCATGTGACCCTGATCAGGGTGATTGAGGCCGCCGTGGTAATGGCTAGATCCGGTCTCAGTGGTCATGGTTATCGCCCTTTGGTTTCTCATGTCCGCGGCGGTTTTGGGAGGCCACTCTGATGCTGATTCCACTTCAGAACAGCCCCCTCAATCAGTATTGGCTTCAAGTGGCTGAATCAAGACCTCCAGAACAGGAGAAGATGCAGACCCGCGCGAAACAGATCGATGTCAAAACAGCCGCGTATCCAGCACAAAGGTCTCGGCCGTGAGGATGGAGACCTCAGCGGTGGCGGGATGGCGGTCATTGATCAGTACGGTCATGTCGGGCGAGTCCGTCAGCGGGACAACCGCCGAGGGAACGCGCAGCAAGGGCGCGCTGAGCGCGGCATGCCACTGATCACCACGCCACTGCGTCCAGCTTTCCTGAAGACGCCAGGAATCCGGTAAATCAGGGACCAAGATCGTTTCGGTCCCGAGATCGTCTGGGACGGCGTAGCGTACCATCACCAAGGCGGGAAGCAGGTCAGGATCTTGGGTGTGCACCAGCTTTTCCAGCACGCACAGCGATGGCGAGGTCGCACAGTAGGTGACCGCATGTCCGGCGGTATTCCAGCGCCCATCGTAGAGCAGCCCGTAACCACCGTTAAATGCCCTGGCATAACGCTCAGCTGATAAGCGCCACAGAATCATCAGGCAGCGGCGCCCCAAGCGATCTTGGCCAGGATGGTCTCAATGACGCGGGCGCCGGCCTCGGTCCGGGCGATCTCCAGCGGCATCTCGCCGTTCAGCTCGACGAGCGGGCGGCGCAGCCAGGTGCTGGCCTTCCCCTTGTCCTCAAAAGTATCTTCGGCAATAGTTTGGATGCGCAAGATACGCACGGCACGATCGGATTCATCCATCGTTAATGGCTGGCCTTTTGCCGCCCGATGTCGCCGGGTCCTTTGTGGGATGACGAAGCGTTCGATCTCCTGCTCGGTGAGTCCGGCTTGAGCCAAACCCTTGAGCACCCCGAGGGGCAGGCAGTGATGCACGGCCAGCGCCAGATCGGCCTGGGAGCGGATGTCCTCTCCAATCAAGGCTTGTTCGCCCAGCTTACGCACCACTTCTTCAACGACGGCGGTCATCTTTGAATCTCCTCATCCGTTCCGGCAGTTTGCCAATCATACTATCGGCGAATTGCCGGCAGACAAGCATCCCCATCCGGCGTGCCGTTAGTGACTGGCGTGCCACCAGCTCCGAGACCGCGCATCTTTGTCATCAGCGCCCTCGGCCATGGCCAGCCAAAGCCATGATAGGGTGCCTCATAAACAGATCTCAAAAATGCTTCATGCCTTATTTATGCAACGGGCAGGCCTACATGAGCAAACCAGCAGTCCGTAGTTACTCCCGCTACGCGCGCGAGGCCGCCGAACTGTTCGGGCATCTGCTTCATGACACCCGCGTCGAAAAAGGCCTGACGATCGCCGCGATCGCCGAACGCGCCGGTATTTCGCGCGGTCTGGTCCATCGCATTGAGCAAGGCGATATGGGCTGCTCCCTTGACGCGGTGTTCGAGGTGGCCAGCATCCTGGGTGTCCCTCTGTTCGATGTGGAGCCTGCCACCCTGGCGCGTCATTTGTCGCTGGCCCGTGACAAGCTCAAGCTCTTGCCTCAGGCCGTCCGTCAGAGCAAGCATGCGGCTGAGCCGGTTGGCCACCTGTATTGCCGCCGCGCCGCACTTCCTGCTGGATGCCGCAGCGGCGGAGGACCCGATCGCCCGCCAGATCGAGACCCTGCGCGCTGCCTGGCCGCAAGTCATGGCGGGGGCAAATCTGAACGCGGTGGATGATCGCCTGCTCGGCACGCGCCTATTCCTCAACCCCTTCATCTTCGAGGGGGGGGCTTGAGCGATTGGGACCTTTAGCGGGTTCTGTAGCCACAGACTAACGCTGGAGTAGTGATGGATAAAATCCTTCCCACAACTGTCCCGGGCGGACTAGCCCCCGGGGAGATCAGACTCCTGTCCCCCCTCCCCTAACCCAGTCGAGCGCCAAGCTGGTCGCTGGCTGAATGTCCGCGCTCCGAGCCACACTCAAGCCGCCGTGACCGCGCTCGCCTGCGCCAAGGTCTGGGCCATGACCTTGGCCGCGGCGCCCAGTTCGTTGTCGATCATCAGGAGTCCCTCCCCCTTGTCGCCGAAGAGCCGCAGGCGGCCCAGGATATCGTTGACCGTAGCCTCCTCCTCGATCTGCTCGGTGACGAACCAATGCAGGAAGATGTTGGTCGCATGGTCCTTTTCACTGAGGGCATGATCCACCAGCTCGTTGATGGCGGTGGTCACCGCCCGCTCGTGTTCGAGGGTGCGCTCGAACATGGCCAGAATGGCGCCAGCCGGGGCGGGCGGTGCCGCGATGGCCCCCAATTTGACGCTGGCACCCTGGTCCAGGAGATAGCGCACCATCTTCATGGCGTGGACCATCTCCTCGCCATGCTTGGCCAGAAACCAACTGGCGGTGCCACGCAGATTGCTCTCCTCGGCCTCGGTGGACAGGGCGAGGTACAAATAGGCGGAAAAGAATTCGCGATTGATCTGCTCGTTCAGCTTGGTCGCCATGGTCGCGGTAAGCATCTCATCGTCCTCTTTTGCGGTTATGTTCTGGGGTTATGGGCAACCGCCACCGCGTGGGCCAGGGCCGCGGTGGTCGGCCATGAGAGCAGATACTGGCCCTTTGGCCAGGGATTTCAAGGTCAGTCCCGCCACGTACCGCCCCTGTTATTCCACACACCCCCTGTTCGTGGGGATGGTGGCCAAGGCCCTAGGGTTGGCGGGATGGCCGCTTGGCAGCTTAATGACTTGATGGCTTGGCGGCTTGGCGGCTTGGCGGCGCCAGCATGATCCACCAACGGGTTGAGTCATTAAATCCCGGGAAACCGCCCGCCACCTCGGCGATGGCTGTGTCGCCAATGCCGGCCGGCAAGGATGGCGAGGGTGGCAAAGGTCAGTGGCAAGACGAAGGAGACCATGATCCAGCCGAATTGGGCCAGGCCGTCATGCTGGCGGGCCATGAGGATCAGATAGAGGGTGTAGATGATGTAGTAGGCAAAAAAGAGCCCCCCCTCCCAGCGGGCGATGAGATGGCCGGTGAAGAAGATGGGCAGGCAGGCCAGCGCCACGGCGACCATGACCGGGAGGTCGAAGGCCAGCAAGGAGGGGGCCACCGTCAGACTGGTGGGAGCGATGGCGGCGGAGACCCCCAGCACGCCCAGGATGTTGAAGATGTTGCTCCCCACCACGTTACCAACGGCAATATCCCGCTCCCCCCGCAGCGCCGCCATGACGGAGGTGGCCACCTCCGGCAGGGAGGTTCCGGCGGCGATCAGGGTCAGCCCGATGACCAGCTCACTCACCCCCAGGGCACGGGCAAAGGCGACGGCCGCCTCCACCAGCCAGTTGGAACCCAGCACCAACAGGGTCAGACCTGCCAGGATCAGGGCCACCTGGACGAACCAGTGCGAGTCCCAGGACCTTTCCTCCGCGACGGGGGGTGCCGCGGCTTCCTGACGGTCCGCGGCGGTCTGCCGTCGGCTGGCGCGGATGACATAGATGGTATAGGCCGCCAGCAGACCCACCAGCAACAGGCCCTCGAGGCGGTCGATCGCCTGATTTGCCGCCAGGAACCAGAGCAGCAGGGAGGCACCGACCATCAGGGGCACCTCCTGGCGGATGAGCTGCCGGTCGACGACCAGGGGGGTGATGAGGGCGGACAGGCCAAGGATAAACAGGACATTGAAGATATTGCTGCCCACCACGTTACCCAGGGCGATGTCCACCTGGCCCGCCCAGGCGGATTGGACTGAGACCGCGAGCTCGGGCGAACTGGTGCCGAAGGCCACGACCGTGAGACCCACCACCAGGGGCGAAATGCCCAGGGCCATGGCCAGCTTGGAGGCGCCGCGTACCAGCAATTCCGCGCCCAGGATCAGGGCGATAAGGCCGAGAAGAAACCAGATCATGTCGGTAGTCCCATGGATGATATCGCCGCCAGCGCGGTCGCGGTGGCTAAGACAGCGCCCATTTATTCAGTTCCCGCTTCGCCCCGAAGGGGCACGCTCAGGTCGGGAAAGAATCAATGGACAGGTTCACAGTAAATGCTCAACAACGACTTGGCCACATCGCCCGGACCGCTCCCTCTCCCCAACCCCTCTCCCGCGCGGGGGAGAGGGGCCAAAAGGTCGGTGGCCGGGGTCCATGGCCTCCCATGACTCCGCGACCGCGCAGGGAGAGGGGCTCTAGCGTGTCAGTTCCAGAACGGTCGCTATGCGTTGCCGGCGAGCCGCCGGTAGACCTCCGCCAGGGCCTCCTCGTCGCCGACGTTGCCAGGAAAAATCACCACCGGCAGGTCCGGGTAGCGGGGGTGATCCGCCGGGCAGCGCACCACCGAGCACCCGGGGAGGATCTGCCCCAGGACGCGGGAACTGGCCAGGGCCAGGCCGGTGGAGAGGACGTCGTTGGAGGTGATGCCGCCCTTGCTGATGAGAAAACCCAGGGTCGGCGGCAGACCGCGCACCAAGTCCATGAGGAAGGCGGAGACCTGGTCGCCAAAGGCCAGGCGCGTCGCCTGGTCGGCGAAGGTGCGCTCGACGCGGCTGGTGAAGATCACCGGGGTCTGGCCCTGGGCGTGCAGCTCGGTGGCCCGGGCCAGGGTGGCGGCCAGCAGGGCGGCGCGCTCGGGCTGGATGCGGTCGACATCGATCTCCAGGGGGGCGGTGCCGGGCTGGGCCAACAGCCGCTGGAGCTGGTCGGTGGTCTTCTTGACATGGGAGCCGACGATGACGGCGCCGGGCCTGCCACCGCGCACGTACTGACGCATGGCGATCGCCGCCACCGGCTGAGGCGGCAGTTGCGCCAGGGCGGTGAGCAAGCTGGCGCCACTACGGAAGAGGAAGCGCTTGCCGGCGGCGACGCCGGCCAGGACATCGGCGGCGAAGCGGTCCAGGTCGGCCTGAGTCTCGGCGTCCACCACGCCGCAGGCATTGCCGGTGAGTGCCATGAGCCGCTCCCGGACGCCGGCGCGCACCTCAGCCAGCAGGAACCGCTCGACCTGCCCCGCCGGGATGCGTCCCCGGGTCTTTTCGGCGACATAATCCGGCAGGTAGCTGGTGGAGTAGCCAAATACCGAATCGCGGGCGAATTCGGTCTCGGCGGTGGGCACCGGCTGGCCATCGACCAGCAGGTAGTGGATGGAGTCGCGGGTGACGCGCCCGCCCTCGAAGAAGGCCGGGGTGAGGAAATGAGCGTCGAAAGGCCCCAGTTCCTCGGTCATGACATCGGTCTCCACCGGGTAGTGGCCGCGCAGGGTGGAGTCGGAGCGGCTGACGAACAGGGCATGGACCTCCCGCCCCTGGGCCGCCAGTTTCCTCGACCAGTCGGCCAGGGCCTGCTTGAGGTTATGGCAGACCTCGCGGGTGACTTGCGCCGCCTGTTCCGCGCCCATGCCACGGGTGTTGGTGAGGACGAAGAACAAGGGCGAGGCGTCGTCCAGGGCCTGACGCAGGGTGGCGACATCCCAGCGGGTCAGCAGCAGGCAGCCATGGACGGTCTGGGAGCCGGTGGGGTCGTCATCGAGGACGATGATCTTGGTATCGGGCATGGTCTTCTCGGCCGCTTAACTGGGCTTCAATTTGGTTGAGTCATCAGGGTCTGCTCACGGGGGCCGCACCTGCTGCGGGCACCCGCTTTCCGGACCGTTTAAATCCCTGCCTGGATACGGACACACAAGGTCCCTGTTTTTTTACCGCCGGAAAACGGGTAACCACATCAGTCGCCGCGCCTGGTCAGCCGGCCAGGGCCTTGACCCGCGCCACCATGCGCTCGGCGGTGATGCCGTTGTAGTCCATGATCTCCGCCGGGCTGGCGGTGGTCTCGCCGCGCTTCCAGGCGAAGGTGTCGCGTCGGGCCGCGCGGGTGCGCAGCAGCACCGGCTCCAGGGAGGCGGAGGGGCCACCACTGACCGCCAGCAGGACGTCACCGTCGAACAGGGCGTTAAAGTGGTCATCGTCCATGAAGGCGTTGTCAGGCTCGGCCACCGTCTCCCAGGCCACGTCGGTCGGACGGTAGAGGCGACGCGGGTTGACCACGGCGACGATGCGCACCGCCCAGCCGTCGGCTTCGAGCTGGTCCTTGGCCTCGAACACGGGGAGATAGACCATGTCGCCGGTCACGGCGAAGACCACCGTGCCTTTGAAGCCGTTCTTGGCGAGCTTGCCCGCCTTGTCATCCTTGCCCTTCTTGCCCTGATCAGCCTTCTTGCCCTTGTCGCCTTGCTTGTCCTTGTCGCCCGACTTGCCGGCCCTGGTCTCATAGAGGATCCCGGCGCCCTTGGCCACGGCGTCGCGGGCCTCGGCCAGGCTCAGGTACACCGGCAGGGGTGACTTGGAGGCGATGATCACCATGCCCTTGTTGCGGCTGGTGGTGGCGTACTCGTAAGCGGCCTGGATGGCATTGGCGTCCGGCGGGAAGAGGGCATAGACGTTGCCGTTGCGCATCTGGGCGGCGAAGTAGTTCTCTATCTCCGGGCGCTGGTGGGTCCAGCCGTTTCGGCCCTGCTCCAGGGCGCCGGCGGTGAACATGCACACCAGGGACGGGGTCGGGCGGCGCAGCTCGGCCATGGCTTGGGTCACGGTCTGGACGATGGGCCAGCCGTTGATGGCGAAGCTCTCGTAGGACAGCCAGAGGGCGCGGGAGCCGAACAGGGCCAGACCGGCGGCGAGGCCAGCGCAGGCATCCTCGTTGAGGGGCTCATAGACCTGGCCGGTGGGCTCCTGGTTGTAGAGCGGGTCCGGGGTCGGGTGGCGGATCTTGAGGGCGTCGTTGATGTTCTTCATCGCCGAGGCCTCGTTGCCATCGGCGTTGGTGACCACGAAGCGCGGGTCCTGCTGGCCCACCCAGGCGGCCAGGGCCCCCATGGCGGTGGCGGGCACGGCCTTGTCGCCCTTGGCGAATTCCTGGCAGGGGAAGGCCCCCAGGGGGGCGTTGTCGAGCACGAACTCGGTCACCGCCGTTTTGACCGCGGGGCCACCACCGGCGCGGGTGAAGTTCTCCCGCACCAGCTCCCAGGCCGCCGGCGGCAGGGCGCGGCGCTGAAGGCCCTCGGCGATATGAGGGGCGTCCAGGGTGTCGGCCGGGTAGAGGTTGTGGGACTTGGCGCCCAGGGTATGCACGCCGGCGCCCTTGAGCTGCTTGAGGATGAAGGCCGTGAGCTTGCCGGACAGGGCGCTGGCGGCGGCCCGCTCCATGCCGGTCAGCACCGCCTGAGCGAAGGCCAGGCGCTGGCCGTGGGAGAAGCGGGTGGAATCGACGTAGGCCGCCTCCTGGCCGCTGTCGTCGAAGTCCTTGGCATCCACCAGCACCACCTCCTCAAAGCCATGGCCCCGCCAGTAGGCGATCATCTCCTCATTGGTCAGGCGGGAGACCATGGAATGGTGCTCCTGGCTGTAACCGTTCCAGATCAGGGTCGGCAGGAAGTTGGTCACCTGGGGGTAGGCGGTGTGGAAGTGCATCATGGCATTGAGCACGTAGGGCTCGCCCATGCCGCCATCGCCGATGGTCACCGGGAAGAGCTTGTCCGGGTGCAGCAGGGCGCCGGCCATGGCGAAGTGCTGGCCCTGGCCCAGTGGGCCGGCGGGGGCGAGCAGGCCGGGGATGGCGCCGGACAGGTGGCCGAGCAGACCGTGCTTCTCGCGAAAGCGCGCCATCATGTCTTCCAGGGTGCGGATGCCCATCTCCTCCAGGGAGGTGTCGAGGAACATGGCGCTGTAGAAGCCCGGCGCGTGGTGGCCCACCTCGGTGACGATGTTGGTGTGGCCCAGCATCACCAGGGCGGCATAGGCCTCGGCGCTGGAGGCGAAGCCGCCGGGGTGGCCGGAGCCCTTGGAACCGCAGGTCTGGAGGGTGACGTAGCGCAGGGCGTCGGCCATGAGCAGGGTCTGGTAGGCGGCCGTCTCGTCGGCCTGGGCGATGCGACCGCTGTCGGCGCTCACCGCCGGGACCGCGGCATGGCGTTCGAAATCGGGCCAGGGTGCGCCGAAGTACTGCATGCCCTGGCAGAAGGCGGGGGCGTCATGGGGCAGGGTGGCGGGGGCGGTTGTTGCGGCATCGGCGTGGTTGGTGCTCATGGCGGTCTCCAAAAACTTGGGGGGATGATTGTTTCGGCGTCGGATGATTTGATCGCACCTTACACCGGCTGCTATCATTTCGCAATACGCAATAGTTTTCACGATGCGAAATAGTAATGACACCAACTGATATGTCTCCCCCGAACGCTCCTCAGTTCCCTCCCCCAGATCCAGTCCGCTCTCCGAACACCGTCGATTCTCCAAACCCAGCCCGCTCTCAGGAAAGGGGAGCCAACTCTTACAGGGGTCAATCCACCACCTTGGTGACGAAACACGCGGCGGAGGACTCACAGGCTAACGCCGATCTGCCGGCGTCAAGTGGACGCGGCAAGACCCAAGCCCCTGCGACGGGTGGAGGCGGAATCCAGGTCATCGACCGCCTGGTGGCGCTGCTGGAGGCCCTGGCCCGCAACGGCGGCGAGGCCAGCCTCAAGGTACTGGCGGCCGAGACCGGCCTGCACCCCTCCACCGCCTTCCGCATCCTGGCCTCGGCGGCGGAAAACGGCCTTATCGAGCGTGGCGACGGGGGTCTATATGGATTCGGTGCCCGGCTCACCGCCTGGGCGGCCCTGCGCCAGGGCGAAACGGACATCCGCGACCTGGCCCGGCCAGTGATGGAATGGCTCCGGGATCAGGTGGAGGAGACCATCAACCTGACCCTGAGGGAGGGCGACGAGGTGATCTACGTGGAGCGGGCGACGCCCCACCGCATGATGCGGGTGGAACAGGTGATCGGCAGCCGTGCGCCCCTGCACGTGACGGCGGTGGGCAAACTGCTGCTGGCCAGCGGCGGTGAGGCGGCGGTGCGGGACTATGCCGCCCGCACCGGACTGCCAGCCTACACCGAGCACACCCTGACCCGGGTCGGGGACCTCTGGCGTCAGGCCAGCCAGGCATTGACGGCGGGCTACGCCTTCGACAACGAGGAGGCGGAGATCGGCGTCGGCTGCATCGGCGTCCTCATCCGCGACCCGGCGGGCAACCCCCTGGCGGGCCTATCCATCTCCGCCCCGCGCGAGCGGCGTCGCGACGAATGGACCGACCTGATCCAGGAGGCCGCCCGGCGCATCGAGGAACGGCTGGCCAGAGCCCATTGATTAGGTTTCTCCCCCTGACGGCACCCCTAATTCAGGCGCCCGCTTCATCCGATCAATTCATGCCCCAGGGGCATGCGCAGGTTCAGGGCGATAATGGTCCATGCCCGCAACCAGCGAATCCACATGCCGCTGTAGCCACAGCTCCAGCAAGGCCAGGTGCCAGAGCTTGTTGCCACGGATACGGGTATGGTGCATGTCGGGAGCGGCGAGGAGCCGCTTGACGTAGTCCCGCTGGTAAATGCCCCGCTCCCGGCAGGCCTGGGAGTTCACCAGATCGCGCATCAGGGTCAGGAATTCACCACGTACGTACTTGAGCGCCGGCATGGGGAAGTAACCCTTGGGCCGGTCGATGACGGCATCTGGCAGCAGGCCCCGGGCCAGGGCCTTGAGGGGGTACTTGCCCCCTTCGCGCAGCCGGATGGCCGCCGGGCAGCGGGTGGCCAACTCCACCAGTTGGTGGTCGAGGAAGGGCACGCGCGCCTCCAGGCCCCAGGCCATGGTCATGTTGTCCACCCGCTTGACGGGGTCGTCGACGATGAGGGTGCTGACATCCAGGCGCAGCACGGCATCCACCAGTTCCCTGGCGCCGGTCCGGTCGAGGAGGTCGGCGACCAGCAGGCCGGTGTGGTCCGGGCCGGCGAAGGCCGGGGTGACGAGGCGCAGATACTCGTCATGGTCGCGGTCGAAATAGTGGCGGCTGAAGGTGGTCAGCCAGGCATCCTTGCTTATCTCATTATTAGACGCGGCCCGGCTTCCGCCCTCTAGCGAAACGCTGGTGTGTCCTGACTTGTCGAGACGGGTCCCCCAATCGCCCTGCCCTACCTGCTGACCGGCAGCACCCTCCGCCGCCGCCAATTGCGGGTACCAGAAGTAGCCACCAAAGACCTCGTCCGCCCCCTGGCCGGACTGGACCACCTTGATCTCCCGGGACACCTGCTCGCCAAGCAGATAGAAGGCCACGGCGTCCTGGCCGAACATGGGCTCGGTCATGGCGTCCACCGCCTCTGGCAGGCGGCGCAGGACCTCGCTGTTGGGGACGTGGAACCGGCTGTGCCGGGTGCAATAGCGGGCCACCACTTGGTCCGAATACTCGAACTCGCTGCCGGCCTCCTCCGGGGTGTCCTCGAAACCCACCGAGAAGGTGCGGATCTCGCGCTGGCCCAGCTCCGCCAGCAGGGCCACCAGCAGGCTGGAGTCCAGGCCACCGGAGAGCAGCACCCCCACGGGCACGTCCGCCACCTCCTCGCGCTTGCGTACCGCTTCCCGCAGGGCGGCGCCGATGGCCTCCACCCAGTCACCGGGACTAAGGCTTGTGTCCGGGCGGATGCCGGCCAGGCTCCAATATTGGCGCTCGGTGGTGGTGCCGTCGGCCTCGATGCGCAGCCAATGGGCCGGGGCCAGCTTGCGCACCCCGGCGAGGATGGTGCGCGGCGCCGGCACCACGGCATGGAGGCTGAAGAGGTGATGGAGGGCGGCGGGGTCGATGGCGGTATCCACCCCGCCCGCCGCCAGCAGGGCCTGGGTGCTGGAGGCGAACCGCAGGCGCCGGTGGTCGCGGGTCCAATAGAGGGGCTTGACGCCAAAGCGGTCGCGGGCCAGAAAGAGGACGCGCCGGTTCATATCCCAGAGGCCGAAGGCGAACATGCCATGCAGCCGCTCGACGCAGCCCTCGCCCCAGGCGTGCCAGGCCTTGAGGATGACCTCGGTGTCGCCGGTGGAGAAGAAGCGGTAACCCTTGGCCGCCAGTTCCTGACGCAGTTCACGGTAGTTGTAGATGGCGCCGTTGAAGACCAGGGCCAGGCCCAGGTCCGGGTCCAACATCGGCTGGTTGGCGCGAATGGACAGGTCGATGATGCTCAGCCGCCGGTGGCCGAAACCCAGGCTGCCGTCGCTCCAGCTTCCGCCATGATCCGGCCCGCGCTGCCGGATCTGGGCCATCATCCGCTCGACCGCCCCCAGGTCCGCTGGCCTGCCGTCGAAGCGCAACTCTCCGCAGATACCACACATGGCTCACCGCCTCCCGGTCAAGAAAACATCATTGGGCAATTGTCGGCTTTTTCCGGGTCGGGGGCTGCCCTGATTATCGAGACCTTCAGCAACTCCCAGGACCCGGTCTGGCAGGGTAGCGACCGGTTCAGACCAGGCCCGAGTCGATGCCGGAGCCTGAACTCGATGCCAAGCGGGTGCTTGAGCTTTGACTTGGGGGGACCTATCTTGCAGCAGTCTTTGAGCCTCTTATTTTGCCTCCCCTTTACCACTCACCAGGAGAAAACCAAATGACCCACGAACTCCCCGCCCTGCCCTACGCCATGGACGCCCTGGCCCCCACTCTGTCCAAGGAGACCCTGGAGTACCACTACGGCAAGCATCACCAGGCCTACGTCACCAACCTGAACAACCTGATCCCGGGCACCGAGTTCGAGTCCATGAGCCTGGAGGACATCGTCATGAAGTCCTCCGGCGGTATCTTCAACAACGCCGCCCAGGTCTGGAATCACACCTTCTACTGGAACTGCCTAAGCCCCAATGGCGGCGGCGCCCCCAGCGGCGCCCTGGCGGCGGCCATCGATGCCAAGTTCGGCTCCTTCGATGAGTTCAAGAAGCAGTTCAACCAGGCCGGCGCCACCAACTTTGGTTCCGGCTGGACCTGGCTGGTCAAGAACGCCGACGGCTCACTGGAGATCTTCAACACCTCCAATGCTGGCACGCCCATGACCTCCGGCAAGCAGGCCCTGCTGACCCTGGACGTCTGGGAGCACGCCTATTACATCGATTACCGTAATCTGCGTCCCAAGTACCTGGAGACCATGTGGAACATCGTTAACTGGGACTTCGTGGCGGCCAATTTCGCCGGCTGATCGCGGTGATCTGATGCCTGATTGATCTGATGGCTGTCTAAAGAATCAGGCCCGGACTGGTTCCGGGCCTTTACTTTTCACCGGACACCGACCACCACGACCTCCCAACTCCCTATCAGGCCCTTCCACCCCCCCCTAAGGCCCAACTACCCACCTGGCCCATCCGCCCTCGCGACAGGCATGCTTCCGCACCCCCCAGCCTCGCCCTCAGTCTTGCTCCCAGCTTCCGCCCCAGTCTCGCCCCCAGCCTCATCCCTCCCCCTGCACCATCGCGTCCATGGCGATCCTGGGGACGCGGCCCAACCGCTCCTGCTGATTCACGGCCTGTTCGGCTCCGCCATGAACTGGCATGGCATCGTCGGCCGGCTGCAACGCCTGCTAGGCACCTCGCGACGGATCATAGTCCCTGACCTGCGCAATCACGGCCAGTCACCCCATGACCCAGACTTCAGCTACGAAGCCATGGCAACGGACCTGGTCAACCTGCTGGATGCGCTGGAGATCGAGCACGTCAGCCTGGTCGGCCACAGTCTGGGCGGCAAGGTCGCCATGTGGCTGGCCCTGGAACACCCCGAGCGGGTCGCGGCCCTGGCGGTGGTGGACATCGCCCCGGTGACCTATCCCTCCCGTTTCCGACGTCTGTTTACCGCCCTGCGGGGGCTGAACCTGAGGACCATCGACTCGCGGCGGGAGGCGGATGCCCGCCTAGCCACCGACATCCCCGACCCGGCCATGCGCGGTTTCCTGCTACAGAACCTGCGCCACACCCAGGACGGCTGGACCTGGCGGTTCAATCTGGCCGCACTGGCCGACGCCATGGAGGGGCTGCGCACCTTTCCCGATCCCCAGGGCCGCCGCTTCCATGGCCGGACGGCCTTCATCCACGGCGCCAACTCAGATTATGTGCGCCCCGACCAGTGGCCAGCCATCCAGGCCCTGTTTCCCCGCGCCCAGGTGACCACCATCCCTGGCGCCGGGCATTGGGTCCATGCTGACCAGCCGGAGGCCTTTGCCGGCGCCATCGCTCACTTCCTTGGCGATAGCCTGACTGGCCATACGAGCGGCGAGCCGAGCGGTCAATAGTTCGCCCCGCCGGTATCGGCACGGCAAGGGCCGGAAGTCATTTGCCACCAACAAGTGATGATGCCAAATTTCCTGAGCCGGTCGCCGGACGCGTCCCCTCTCCCCAAACCCCTATCCCCCGCGGGGAGAGGGGCAGGAGGCGCCAGTTATCCGCGACGGGGCGCTGAGGTTACCCTTTCAACCCTTGCCAGTGCCCTATTCAAACCTTGCCTGCGTTACGTCCCCCCGGACGCCGCTATATACTGCGCCCTTTTCCGAATTTGCGACCTTTGGCGGGAGCCCCCATGGCGAAGAGCGATATCAAGAAGGTGGTGTTGGCCTATTCCGGCGGCCTGGACACCTCGGTCATCCTCAAGTGGCTGCAGGAGGAGTATGGCTGCGAGGTGGTGACCTTCACCGCCGACATCGGCCAGGGCGAGGAGCTGGAGCCGGCGCGCGCCAAGGCCCTGGCGGCGGGGATCAAGGAGATCTACATCGACGACTTGCGCGAGGAGTTCGTCCGCGATTTCGTCTTCCCCATGTTCCGCGCCAACGCCCTCTATGAGGGTGAGTACCTGCTCGGCACCTCCATCGCCCGGCCCCTGATCGCCAAGCGCCTGATCGAGATCGCCGCCGAGACCGGCGCCGATGCCATCGCCCATGGCGCCACCGGCAAGGGCAACGACCAGGTGCGCTTCGAGCTCACCGCCTTCGCCCTCAACCCCGAGATCAAGATCATCGCCCCCTGGCGGGAGTGGGACCTGCTGTCCCGCGAGAAGCTCATGGACTATGCCGCCAGCCGCGGCATCGCCGTGGAGATGAAGCGTGACGGCACCAAGTCACCCTACTCCATGGACGCCAATCTGCTGCACATCTCTTATGAAGGCTATGACCTGGAGGACCCCTGGGTCGAGCCCGGCGCCGACATGTGGCGCTGGACGGTGCCACCGGAGCAGGCCCCGGACCAGCCGACCTATCTCGTCCTAACCTTCGAGAAGGGCGACGTGGTGGCCATCGACGGCCAGGCCATGACCCCGGCCCAGGTGCTGGCGGAGCTGAACCGCATCGGCGGGGCCAACGGCATCGGCCGGGCGGACATCGTCGAGAACCGCTACGTCGGCATGAAGTCCCGCGGCTGCTACGAGACCCCCGGTGGCACCATCCTGCTCAAGGCCCACCGCGCCATGGAATCCTTGACCCTGGACCGCGAGGCGGCCCACCTCAAGGACGAACTGATGCCTCGCTACGCCAGCCTGGTTTATAACGGCTACTGGTTCGCCCCGGAGCGGGAGATGCTCCAGGCCGCCATCGACCAGACCCAGCAGGTGGTCAACGGCGAGGTGCGCCTCAAGCTCTACAAGGGCAATGTCATGGCCGTGGGCCGGCGCTCCGCGACCAACAGCCTGTTCGACACCCGCATCGCCACCTTCGAGGAGGACGCCGGCGCCTACCACCAGGGCGATGCCACCGGCTTCATCCGCCTCAACGCACTGCGCCTGCGGGTCGCCGCCCGCCGTCGGGGGTGACAATTAGCCAGGCTTAACCTTTGCTTGTCATCACCTGGGCTGAGAGGCCTCCGCCCTCAGCCCAGCCGCAGACTAAATGGGCTGAGGCTCATCCCCCAGCCCTGCTCTCTGTCAGCCGAGGGCGACGGCGCTCAGCCGTCTGAACTGGTGCCGGCTCAGAAATCATCGGCCACATGGTTCATGACCAAACCTACACACCAAGACTGGGCAGTAGTGAATTTAGTCATTCAGCCCAACACCTGTCAGTTCAGCCACCGCTGCCATTAACTCCTCCAAGGCTGGCGGGGCAGTGGCATCAACGATCAAGGCCTGAGGCATTTCCTCCGCCTCCAGCGCCTCCTGAGTGCGCAACTGCCGCTCCAGCACCGCCAAGCCCGCCTCGGAGGCGTCGGCCCCCGTCGCCTGGCGGCTGGCTACCCGCTTCCGCAGGACCTCGATCGGGGCCTCCATGACCAGCAAGGCGAATCCCGCCCCCTTGGCCGCGGCCAGTTCGCGAAAGACGCGACGCTGGTCCCGGCGGAGGAAGGTGGCATCCACCAGGACGTCGTAACCGCAGCCCAGGATCATCGCCGCCAGTTCCCGCAACCGGTCGTAGGTGCGGAAGCTGGCGTCGGGGGTGTAGATGCCGCCGTCGGTGGGGCTCCCCGTCCGTTCCTCCGGGGCGAAGCCGAAGAGGCGCTTGCGCTCGATGTCGGAGCGCAAATGGATGAGGGGCAAGACCTCACGCAACTGGCTGGCGAGCCAACTCTTGCCAGAGCCGGACAGGCCGGAGGTCAGGAGCAGCCGTGGCTGGCGCTCACGGCGCCGGGTGTAGGACGCGGCCAGGGCCAGGTACCCGGCGCAGGCCTGGTGATCGGCGGCGTCTTCCTCCACCGTCAGCTCCCCCTGCCCCAGGCGGATGGCCAGTACCTTGGCCCGCACCAGGGCACGATAGACCTGGTACAGGTCCAGGACCTGGAGGGCGCCGTAGTCCCCGCTCTGTTCCAGATAGGCGTTGAGCAGCTGCCGCGCCAGGGAACCCTCCCCCGCCTCTTCCAGGTCCATGAGCAGGAAGGCCAGTTCGCTGGCGGTGTCAATCCAGCGCAGTTGGGGGGCGAACTCCAGGGCATCGAAGAACAGGGGCTCCCCCTTCACCAGGGCAATGTTGCCGCGGTGCAGGTCGCCGTGGCATTCCCGCACCCGGCCCCCCGCCCGCCGTTGCTCGATCACGGGGGTTAGCTCCCGCCAGCGGGCGCGGGTCCACTCCTCCAGCCGGTCCAGCCCCGCCTGGCACTCCACTCCCAGGGAGCGGGCGCGGATTTGGCGGAAATTTTCCAGCATGGGCGCCAGGACCGCCTCCGGGGTGCCGTAGGGGCTGTCCGCCGGGGCTGGTGGCAGATCGTCGTGGAAGGCGGCCAGGCGGGCCGCGAGGCGGTCGATCAGCGCCGGGGTGAGGACGCGGTGGTCGAGCCGATCCCGCTGGTCGAAACGCCTCATCTCCACCAGGTATTCCAGGACCGGCCCGTCGCCACCGAGCCGCGGCTGGTCCGGGGTGCCGGTGACCGCAACCAGGCCCAGGTAAAGCTCGGGGGCGAGGCGGTGGTTGAGGCGTAATTCCTCGCGACAAAACTCCAGACGGCGCTCGGCGGTCGAGAAGTCGAGGAAGCCCAGGTTCACCGGTTTCTTGAGCTTGTAGGCCCGGTCCCCAGCGAGAAAGACGTGGGAGATATGGGTCTCCAGGTGCTCGATCGCCCCCTCGGCGCCGATCAGCCCCGGCGGGTAGGCCTCGGGCCGGCGCAGACCGGCGACCAGGCGCGGGAAGTCCCGCTCGGCGGCGTAGGGAAGATCCCGCGCGTCATCAAGGGCAGGGGTAGCCATCGGCCAGCATCCTCGGGAGGGTGAGTGGGGAGATTGTCCCCCGCTCCGGCGGGACAAGCCAGTGGCCAGGGACAAGCTCGTGGCCAGGGCCGGCCCAATGGCTAGGGCCGGTCCAGAAAAGGTGTTGCAGGTTCACCATCCTGTTGCGTCCCGCAACGCTGTGACCAACGGGAGGCCAATCCAGGGACCAGATGCCGGCAATCGTTACCAAATCTCGCCGCCCTGTCTCTGCCGCGATCGCGCCGCTTACCCGGGGTGAACCCTGGGTATCCCCCCGGTGTTCACGGGTGCAACGACCCGCCAGCCGCGCCCGCGCCCAGCAATCACTCCAATTCTTTGAAATATATGTTATTCCCTTCTTGGCAAGCAATCTGCATTAGCCAAGGCCAAAGGGGAAGCTCAGCCACCACGGGTTCCCCGCCAACACCGCGACACGCTGGTGGCGCGAGGAACAGGCGGAAGCCGATTCCTCGCCGCCAGCGATTCCCCGCCAGTACCGAGGAACCTCATGGCCAGTTTTTCCGACCAACTCAAACAAGCCTTCACCGCCCTGGGGCAGTGCCCGACCGGCGAAGTCAGCGGGCGCTATCGCATGGAGGCGGCCCTCGCCGCCCTCCCCACGACACATCACCTGACACCTCCCGCACCGGGACGGCGCCTGATCGCCCTCGGCATCGGCGCCTCCCTGCCGCTCGCCGTCCTGGAATACGCGGCCAGCGTCTGTCGCCGCCTCCAGGCGGACCTGCTGCTGCTCTGCACTGATCCCCAACGCCTGCACGCCCTGATCAGCGCGCATCAGCCACTGCTGTCGGGTATCGCCTGCGAGGCGGAAGAGCTGCCCCGGGTCAACCGTCGCAACGTGGCGCGCATCCTGGAGCGCCGCTCCCGGGTCCTCTTCGCCATCAGTGGCACCCCCGACGACCCGGTACGGTGTCTGGTGCCTGGCAAGGGTGGCTTGTTCGGCGGGGAGTCTCCCGTGCCCGTGGTGGTCGTCGGCGATCTCCTGGAGCCGCTCCGAGAGCCACCCGCCAGGCTCCAGCGGGCTGCTTCATGACCCCCGATGGGGGTCGCGTGGCTCGCGACCTCAGGCCCCGACCATCCATGCGGCGTCTCCCCTGCCTCTTGCCGGCGGCCCCTGAACGCGAACCGTCCGGCCGCTGGGGTTTAACCCCGGAGCCGCACCGACGCCGGAACCACACCTAGCTCACTCACTCCCCAGACCCTTTTGCACCAGAGGATTACCCATGCCGCACGCCAAACGCCCCATCACCGCTACCCTGCTCTATGGGGTTGCCAGCCTCCTGCTCTATGCCCTGCTCTATATCTACGCGGACCAGTTTGTCGCCTGGGCCGAGCAGACCAAAGAGCACAAGTCCTTGTTTCTGATCCCGGTGGTGGTGGCCTTCGTTTTTTCCTATTTCCATGGCGCTTTCACCGGTCACTTCTGGGAAAGCCTCGGTTTGCGCGCCGCCAAGAGCGGTGCCAAGCCCGTCAGCAAAGCCGGCAGCCAGGGCGGCAGCAAGACCGCCTCCGCCACCTCTCCCCAGCGCGGTCAGCAGGCTAACCCACCCGGTAACCGGCCCATCGCCCAGTCCTAAACCACGGAGTCGTCATCAGTGGACAGCAGTCTCTTCATCGATATCACCCTGACCTCCGGCCTGGCACTCTTCGTGGTCGGCTTCGTCGGCGGCATGGTCTCGGGCTTCATCGGCTCCGGCGGGGCCTTCGTGCTCACCCCGGCCATGATGACCCTGGGCGTGCCCGGCATCGTCGCCGTGGCCTCCAATATCTGCCACAAGTTCCCCAAGTCCCTGGTGGGGGCCATGAAACGCCACAAGTACGGCCAGGTGGACGTCAAGCTCGGCCTGATCATGGGCGTCTTCGCCGAGGCGGGGATGCTGGCGGGCAAGCAGGTCATGACCGGGATCAAGCACACCTATGGCGATGTCGGCACCAGCCTCTACGTCTCGGTGGTCTTCGTCATCGTCCTGGCCATCGTCGGCGGCTTCGTGCTGCGGGATGCCTACCGCATGTTCCAGCAGGAAAAGGCCGCGGGGGGTGGCGTCGCGCCCCACCAGGTCACCCGGCTGGCGCGCTGGGTCCAGTCCATCCGCATCCCCGGCACCATGGTCTGGTTCCCCAGCATCCAGGCGGAAGTCTCCCTGCTGTTCATCGCCCCCCTGGGTTTCGCCACTGGCATGCTGGCCGCCACCATCGCCGTGGGGGGCTTCATCGGCGTCCCGGCCATGATCTACGTGCTGGGCGCCCCGGCCCTCATGGCCTCTGCCACCGAACTGGTCATCGCCTTCGTCATGGGCCTGGGCGGCACCATCCTCTATGCCATGGACGGGGTGGTGGACATCCGGCTGGCCATGATCATCCTCGCCGGCTCCCTGTTCGGCATCCAGATCGGCGCCATCGGCACCACCTACGTTAAGGATTCGGTGGTCAAGCTGGTGATGGGCCTGATCATGGTCATCGTGCTCTTCTCCCGTTTCTTTTACGTGCCGGGCTACCTCTCCCGCCTGGAGTTGATCACGCCCCTGCCCGAGTCCACCATTACCACTCTGAAGATCCTGGGTGACGCCACCCTGGTCCTGGCCCTGGCGGTCGGCGGACTGACGATCATCATCGCCCTGATCCAGGGCATGGCGGCCCATCGCCTGGCGCAGGAGGTCTGAACCATGGCCAACCCGATGACGATGAAACACATCCTCTTCGCCACCGATGGCTCGGAATTCTCCGCCGGCGCCCAGCGGGTCGCCATCGCCCTGGCCAAGCGCTGCGGGGCACGGCTCACCGCCATGACCATCGTCCTCTCGACCCAGGACCTGGAGGGGGTCGGTACCCAGGGTCTGCGCGAGCAACTGGAGCGGGAGGCCCAGGCCATCCTCGATGGCGTGGTGGCAGGGGCCAGGGCGGCGGGGGTGGATTGCGCCACCCAACTGGTCTATGGCGAACAGCCCCATCAGGAGATCATCACCACCGCCGAGGAACTGGACGCCGACCTGATCGTGCTTGGTCGGCGGGGAAAGCGCGGCCTGGCCCGCTTCATGGTCGGCCACGCCACTGCCCAGGTCGCTGGCCTCGCCCCCTGCCCGGTGCTGATGGTGCCCCGGGCCGGGGAGCTCTGGCAGCGGCGCATCCTCCTCGCCAGCGATGGGTCCGCGGCGGCCGCCGGCGCCGAGGCCCTGGCCATCGATCTGGCCAGGCTCTGCCAACTCCCCCTGAGCCTGGTCTCCGTCACCAGCCCCAGCAACAACGTGGAACGTAAAGCCGCCGCCCAAGCCGCCCTGGACCAGCTCCTGGCCAGGGTCCGGGCGTCCGGCCTGGAGGGTGAGGCCTTGCTGGCCGAAGGACGCCCGGAAGAGGTGGTGGTGGCGACCGCGGCCAGTCGCGGTGCGGACCTCATCGTCGTCGGCAGCCGGGGCCGCACCGGGCTCAAGCGCCTGCTGCTGGGCAGCGTCTCCGAGCGCATCATGGGCCTGGCCCAGGGTCCGGTGCTGATCGTGCCGGGGGAGCGGAACGCCTGACGGGCTGACCAACCGTCTCGGCAAGGATGCTTGTCCCGCCCTCACCTTCCGGCTTGGGGCAATCTAGGCCGGGAGGGACGGGTATATACTCCCGGCCATGCCCGTCGCCGCCTTCTTCAGAACCGCCTCCCGACCCATCCGCTCCCGGCTGTTCCGGGACCTGGTGTTGCTGGTCCTGTTCACCGTGGGCCTGCTGGCCCTGGTGGCCTGGGGTCTGATCGGCGCTCTGAACCGCGACCTGGCGGCGACCCGGATCAGCGACGCCACCCGCATGGCGCGGGAGGAGGTGCGCAACTTCGTCCAGCCCCTGTCCCGCCAGTTGCTGATCGCCCGGGACGGCCTGACCCTGGCGGGGGTGGAGGCCCTGACCCCCACCCAGCTCACTGGCCGGTTCCTGCCCATCCTGCGCCATCTGGACCAGATCGCCGGGGCCCTCCTGGCGGATGAGGACGGAGGTGAGTATTTCCTGCGTCGCGAGGGTGAGCAATGGCTGGTGCGTACCCGCGATCCCCGGCAACCGGGGCGGGTGACCCTGACCCGCCTGGACGTTGTTGGCGCTCCGGTCGAGACCTGGGAGGAGCCCCTGGCCTACGACCCCCGCCAGCGCCCCTGGTATGCCATCGCCCGGGAGGCCCAGGGCCAGGTCGGCTGGAGCGAACCCTATCAGTTTCAGGCCCTGGACCTGCCAGGTGTCACCGCCGCCCTGAGCTGGGAGCTGGCGGGCAAGACACGGGTCCTGGCCTTCGACCTGCTGCTCGATGATCTGCTGGCCTTTCTGCGCACCCTGCCCCTGAGCACCGTCGGGACCGCCTTTCTGGTGGATGCCAATGGCGGGGTCTACCACGGTACCGTCCCGCCGCCCGCCCCGTCGTCGTCACCGTTGTCCTCACCATCGTCCCCGTCCCCCAACGGCGCCACCGCCGGTGGCACCGCCAATGGCGCCAATGGCGGCGCCGCTAACGGCAACCATGACGTCGTCGATGACGGCCTCGCTGGGCCGGACGATCGGCAACCCTTTTTCTCCGCCGAGGAACACTTCGGCGGCCCCCAGATCCTTGCCGCCGCCGCAGCCTGGCGCGCCGCCGGCAGGCCCAACGAGGGGCAGATCCGCTTTACCAGCGGTGACCGTGCCTGGCTGGCAGCCTTTCTGCCCCTCACCGCCAACCCCGAGGGTGGCTGGATCGGCGTGACCCTGCCCCAGTCCCTGCCCGGCGACGCCCTGGCCAGCCGCTGGCCGGTGCTGCTCCTGGTCACCCTGGTCATCGTCGGTCTCGGCGCTGCCCTCGCCGGCCTGGTCATCCGCAAGTACAGCCGCCAGTTGAAGGACCTGCCCCGCCTGAGCATCGACTACGCCCACCCCGAGGCGGACCTCTATGACCTCATCGGCCGGGGGGAGGACGCCCATCTCGAGTTCAAGTCCACCATGCGCCACAACCTCCGTACCGGCAAGGCCGGCAAGGAGATCGAACTCGCCTGGCTCAAGGGGGTGACTGCCTTCCTCAACACCGATGGCGGCATCGTCCTGCTGGGGGTGGCCGACGATGGCACCCTGCTCGGCCTGGAGGCGGATGGCTTCGAGAACGACGACAAGTGCCGGCTGCACTTCAAGAACCTGCTCAACCAGCACCTGGGGCCGGAATACGCCCGGCTGGTGCGTTTCGAGCTTTACCAACTGGAAGGCAAGCGCCTCGGCGCTGTGGAGTGCGAACGCTCCCCCACCCCGGTTTTTCTACGCGCCAAGAACAACGAAGAGGCCTTCCTCATCCGCACCGGCCCCTCCAATATCGAGCTTAGCCTGAGCCGGGCGTTGAAATACATTCAGGAGCGGGGTTGAGAAGGGGAGTGACGCGCTGTCTCATCCAGTTCACGGAATCCTTCACGATGGTCTTCACCGCCTCGTCAAGGTGGGCCTTGTGTCGCGGATGGAGACTCTTGACCGCCGGTGCGAACGTTGGTCCGACAAGGGGTGGCGGTCTGTTCGACGATCCCCATCGGCTCAGGAAACCGGGGTGCTTCAGCTCTTATAACGCTTGAGCTTGCGCCACAGGGAGACACGGTCGATGCCCAGCATCTGGGCGGCGAGGGTCTGGTTGCCGTTGGCCTCTTCCAGCACCCAGAGGATGTAGTCCCGTTCCTGCTCCTCCAGGGTCGGGACCCGACCTTCCTTGGGGCGGAAGGCGCGAACGCTGAGCTGACGCAGTTCGTCCGGCAGGTGGGCGGCCTCGATGCGCTCGCCATGGCAGAGGGCGGCGCCGCGCTCGATGACGTTCTCCAGTTCGCGCACGTTGCCGGGCCAGGCGTGGCCCTTGAGCAGGGCCATGGCCTCCTCGGAGAAGTCGCGGATGTCCTTGCCCATGAGGGGCGCGGCGCGGCCGAGGAAAAACTGGGCGAGCAGGGGGATGTCCTCCCGCCGTTCCGCCAGGGGCGGCAGGTGGAGGTTGACGACGTTGAGGCGGAACCAGAGGTCCTGGCGAAAGCGCCCATCGGCAATCCAGGCTTTGAGGTCGCGGTTGCTGGCGGCGAGGAAGCGCACCTCCACCTTGAGCGGCCGCGTCGCCCCCAGGGGCAGGACCTCCCGCTCCTGGATGACCCGCAGCAGCTTGGCCTGCATGGCCGGGGACATCTCGGAGATCTCGTCGAGAAAGAGGGTGCCCCCGTCCGCCGCGGCGATCAGGCCCGGTTTGCCGACGGCGCCGGTGAAGGCGCCCTTTTCGTGGCCGAATAGCTCGTTGGCCAGCAGTTCCTCGTTGAAGGCGGCGCAGTTGATGGCCAGGAAGGGACCCTGGGGACGGGGGCCGTGCTCGTGGACGAAGCGCGCCAGCACCTCCTTGCCGGTGCCCGACTCACCGGTGATGAGGACGTTGCACCCCGAGGGGGCGATCTGCCGCGCCATGTCGAGGAGCTTGTGCATGGCCCCATCCCGGGTCACCAGGCGGGTCTTGCCCTGGATGGCGGCGAGTTGATCCTTGAGGGCCTGGTTCTCGCGCTTGAGGCGACGCTTTTCCAGGGCCTCGGCGACGGTGCCACGCACCTCCTCCAGGCGGAAGGGCTTGGCGATGTAGTGGAAGGCGCCCTCGCGCATGGCCGCCACCGCCGTCTCCAGGGTGGCGTAAGCGGTGATGAGGATGACCTCCACGTCCGGGTAGCGGGCCTTGCAGCGACGCAGCACCTCCAGGCCGTCCACCTTGTCCATCTTGAGATCGGTCAGGACCAGGTCGAAGGGGTGGCCATCGAGCAGGCTCAGGGCCTGGGCGCCGCTCTGGGTGGTGGTGACGGCGTAGCCCTCGCGGGTCAGGATGTGGTCCAGGTTGCGCAGGGCGATCTTTTCGTCGTCGACGACGAGGATGCGGGCCGTCATGGCGCTGCCTCCGGGTTGGCGCCCAGGGCCTGATCAAGCCGATCCGGCAGGCGGATGTGGAAACGGGCACCCCCCGCCTCGAGATTGCGGGCCCCGATCCAGCCCCCGTGCTCCTCGACGATCTGGTGGACGATGAAGAGCCCGAGGCCGCTGCCCTGGCCCACGGCCTTGGTGGTGAAGAAGGGGTCGAAGATCCGCGGCAGGAGGTTGGCGGGGATGCCCGGTCCCGTGTCGTCGATCAGCAAATCGATGACGGGGGTGCCGGGGGCGAAGGTATCGCCGCCCCCCAGCCCGGCATGCCGGGCCTCACCGCGCCGGGCGGTGATGGTCAGCCCGCCCCGCGGGCCCATGGCCTCCAGGGCATTGCCGATGAGATTGACCAGGGCCTGCTGCAGGCGGGGCCGATCAACCGCGACCCGCAGGTCCGGCGGTATCTCCAGGTGGACCGCGATACCCGGACCCCGCTGGTTACGCAGGAAGCCCAGGGTTTCCTCCACCAGTTCGGCCAAGGCCACCGGCTGGGGTCCGGCGCCGGGCTCCCGGGTATAGTCGAGGAGGGAGCGGACGATGCGGGCGGCGCGCTGGGCCTCCTGGTCGATGTCCGCGATCAGCTCGCGGCGAAACTCAGGCTCGGCATCCGGCTCCGCGGTGAGGATCTGGGCGGTGGTGGAGATGTTGGAGAGGGGATTGTTCAATTCGTGGGCGACACCGGCGAGCAAGGTGCCCAGGGACGCCAGCTTCTCGGAACGGACCAGGGTCCGCTGGCGCCGCTCCAGTTCGTCCAGGACGTGATTGAAGGCGCCGCAGAGGGAGACCAGCTCCCGCTCCCGGACCTCCGGGTCCAGCCGCGCCAGACGACCGCGGACCAGGGCCCCCATGCGTACCTCCATGCGCTTGAGGGGTCGGGTCACCCAGTGGGCCAGCAAGAAACCCGCCAGGACCAGGAGGATGATGACGGTGGCGAAGGAGATGAGCAGATTGCGCTGATGGGCGGCCAGGTCCTCGCTCAGGCCCTGACGTTCCCGTCGCGCCAGATCCTCACCGGCCGTGACGATCGCCTTGCCCAGGGCCCGCACCCGGCTGGCCAGGTCCTCGTCCCGCGGCTGCGTTTCCAGCTCGGCCATCAGGTCGGCGTAGCGGCGCAGCTCCTCCTTCAGCGTCACCACCGCCGGCTCACCCATGTGATCGGCGAAGACGGCCGCGCCCGGGTCACGTTGCAGCAGGGCCAAGGCCTCCGCCGCGTAGCGGCGGTTCTCCCCCAGGTCTTCCGGCTGACCGTAGAGAAAGAAATTCTTCTCGAAGCGCCGCAACTCCAGGGCCGCGTCGAAGAACTCCGCCACCAGCCCGCTGGCCTGGACCTTGGCGGTCATCAGCCTAAGCTCCACCAGGGCGAGGAGCGACAGGCACACCGCCAGGCTCGCCAGGGCGAGGTAGACGAGGATGATCTTGGCGCGAAGGGAATCCATGCCCCTAAGTTTAGCCCCGCGGCTCGGGGCGCGGTCAAACATCCCCCACCCGGCCAGGGTGCCGCCTGCTCCCGGAGCGACCGCGAACCGGGCTTTTCCAGAAGGCTCCGCGAAAAGCCGACTATTCATCAGTATTTTCTTCTATTCCCATAAAAAACCCGTCATTCCGCAACGAGCTTTGCTAGACTCACGCGCGTTGTGCAACGGGGGCATTGCATCACGCAACGCCCCGCCACGACGGACCTCTTCCCAGTGTTCCCGGTCCTTCCGGTCCAGCCTTCGCGCGGGTCATCGCACCATGATGAACAAATGGCTTCTGCGGCTCTTCCCCTTCATCGCCTGGTTTCCCATCAACGGCGGCATCCTGCGCGGTGACGTCATCGCCGGCATCACCGGGGCCCTGGTGCTAGTGCCCAAGGCCATGGCCTACGCCCAGCTCTCCGGCCTGCCGGTCTATTACGGCCTCTACGTGGCCCTGGTGCCGGCCATCCTGGGGGCCCTGTGGGGCTCATCGCGGCAGCTTTCCACCGGACCGGTCGCCATCGTCTCCCTGATGACGGCGGCGGCCATCACCCCCTTTGCCGTGCCCTTCACCGAGGAGTTCATCGGCCTGGCCCTGGTGCTGGCCTTCCTGGTGGGCCTCATCCAGCTTGGCCTGGGGGTCCTGAAACTGGGGACCATCGTCAACTTCGTCTCCCACCCGGTCATCCTCGGCTTCATGAACGCGGCGGCGATCATCATCGCTCTGTCCCAGCTCGACATGCTGCTGGGTATCCCCAAGGGCCGCAGCGACTCCTTCCTGATGGACATCTGGGAGATGTTCAGCTACCTGCCCCAGACCCACCTGCCCACCCTGGCGATGTCGGTCTTCGCCCTGGCCCTGATGCTGGGGCTGAAGAAGATCAAACCCCTGTCCAAGCTGAGCGTCCTCATCGCGGTGGTGGTGACCATTGGCGCCAGCGCCTTGCTGGAGTTCGAGCACAAGACCAAGATCGGCCTGGATCAGATCGCCGACCCGGCGACGCGGGACCTGGTGTCTCGTTACGCCGAGACCGACCAGCGCCTCAAGGACCTGCTGGCGGAAGTGACCTCCCAGTCCACCTATCTGCGCGAATTGCAGAAGGTCGAGGAGGAGCGCTCCGCCGCCTACCTCCAGCACCATATCGTCCTGGCGCGGGTCGATATCGCCGCCCTGGAGATCGAGAACAAGGAGCGGCTGCGTCAGATCCGCCAGCTCGAGTTCGTCCGTGGCCAGGTCCCGGAGGACCAGCCCGCCCCCGTCTATCTGGCGGACGCCGTGCCGGAGGGCGTGACGGTGGGTGAGCGCCGCTGGCACATCAAGAAGGTCGAGCAGGGGCAGGTGCAACTGATCGGCGGCGGCGACGTGGTCGGCAAGATCCCCGCCGGCCTGCCGGCCTTCCGCATCCCGCCCCTGAGCCTGGACATGGTAGTCCAACTCTTCACCGCCGCCCTGATCATCGCCCTGGTGGCCTTCATGGAGTCCATCTCCATGGCCAAGGCCCTGGCGGCCAAGACCAAGCAGCGGCTGGACCCCAACCAGGAGCTCATCGGCCAGGGCCTGGCCAATATCGGCGGCTCCTTCTTCCAGTCCTACCCCGCCTGCGGCTCCTTCACCGGCTCGGCCATCAACCTCCAGGCCGGGGCCCAGACCGGCTTCGCCATGGTCTTCAACGGCCTCTTCGTCGCCATCGTCCTGCTGTTCCTGACCCCCTTCCTCTATCACCTGCCCAAGGCGACCCTGGCGGTGATCATCCTGCTGGCGGTGACCAGCCTCATCACCCCGAAGGCCCTCAAGCATACCTGGCAGGCCAGCCGCGCCGATGGCTTCGTCGCCCTGGCGACCTTCGTCCTCACCCTGGTCGCCGCGCCGCACCTGGACAAGGGCATCCTCATCGGCGCCGCCCTGGCCATCCTGCTCTATCTCTATCGCACCATGAAGCCACGGGTGGCCATCCTCGGCCGCTGCCCGGATGGCACCTTGCGCGACATCAAGGTCAACCCGGGCCTGATCACCAGTGAGCACGTCATCGCCCTGCGCTTCGACGGCGCCCTCTATTTCGCCAATGTCGCGCATTTCGAGGACGCGGTACTGGAGGCAGTCTCGGACCATAAACAGGCCAAGTACCTGCTGGTGGTCGGCAACGGCATCAACCGCCTCGACGCCTCTGGCGAGGAGGTGATCCATCACCTGGTGGAACGGCTGCGGGCCAACGGCATGGACGTCCTCTTCTCCGGCCTCAAGAAGCAGACCCTGGACGTGATGCGCGCCACCGGCCTCTATGACCTGATCGGGGAGCGGAACATCTTCCCCACCGAGAACAAGGCCCTGGCGGCCATCTACGAGCGCCTGGGGCCCGAGGCGGCGGACGACATGATGTGCCCGCCCCTGCCGGCGCGGGCCTGACCGGGGGTTACCGACATCCTGGGTGAGCCCCTCAATATACCCATCGGATAGCGGTTTTCGTTTGGGTGGGAGTATGGAACCACCGGAAATTGGTGGTTCATGAAATAGATGTGCCCGGCCTTACCGGTGCGGGCCCTGAATTAGCTGGACCGCGGCTACCAACCAACCACCCGCCAACGGGTCCTCAGCACCCAAGGCGGGCCGTACCTTCCGACTCCCCTGAGCCGTGGCGTGCAGGTGGTCCATTACACGAGCGCACCAGGGTCAAGGACCAGAGTTTCCTGTTTGATCAAGCTTTATCAACAGGGGTCCTTTCATGACATCCATAATGTTAGATGCCGGCAAACCATATTCCAAAAGTTGGGTCATGGCATGGCAGTATTTGCGTATATGGAGAAAGAATTTCTTGTACCCTTGACAAAGGAATTGGAGTCCGGGCTCGTCGTAACCGCTGGTCGCGAAGCGATGTTTTGGGCACCCCCCTTGGCATGCCGCCACCACCTCGCACTCCCGGCACCAGCGAGGCAGGGCCATGGCTTTGGAAACACCGAAACCGGAAGACAACGACCTGTCCACCATTCCGGAAAGCCTGGCGGTCGTTACATTTCCGAGTCTGTAGTTGGGATAAACGCAGTGGTCACAGGCATAGACATCGCCGTTGTGTTCGACGGCAATCGAACGTCCGCATGTCTCCGCGTGGATGCAAACCGGTGAGGGATTCCCCATCCAGGCGTTGAGTGCCCACTCGAAGTTCATGACAAAGATCTTGCCGACATCCTGACGGACCCATTCCTCATAAATGGCGATGAGAAAATCACCGTATTCTTCGGGCACGACGGTCCAGGGGGTGATGGACACCTGGGGCTCTTTCCTGTCCAACCGGGCGGGACCGGCAAGGCGCAGACCAAGCTGTCGGCTTGGCACATCGGGTACACGCTCCACAATCGGCGTGAACTGGATAAATTCGACACCCTGATCACGGAGAAAACGGTATACCTCGAGGGGTCGTGCCGCGGTATCACGGGCAACGCAGGCCAGGACATTAAACTCAACCTGGTGTTTTTGCAGCAACCTCAGTCCCCGCATCACGGCGTCGAAGGTCCCGTTGCCGTGACGATCGCGGCGATAGCGGTCATGGATCTCTTGTGGGCCATCCAGACTAATGCCCACCATGAAATGGTGTTGCTTCAGAAACTCACACCATTCATCCGTCAGCAAGGTTCCGTTGGTCTGCAGCGCATTGGTGATGGTTTTATGACGCGCGAAAGACTGTTGCAGCGCGATCACTCTGCGAAAGAAATCGATTCCCAGAAGAGTCGGCTCGCCTCCCTGCCAGACAAACTCGACAACCGGCGTAGGCTGAGATTTGATGAAATTTGCTACGAAGCGAGACAGGACTTCATTGGACATCCGCCAGCTCTCACCCGCGGGGAACAGGGCCTTTTTCTCAAGGTAAAAGCAATACTCGCAATCCAGATTGCACTGAGGCCCGATGGGTTTAGCCACGACATGAATGCCAAGCGCATTTCCGGAGCGGCTTGTATTTTGTTTCTCCTCTCCCGTCTTCATTCTTCCCTCTTCCCTTTGTCTTATTTAGTTTTTTGTTTTTTCATAAAAATAGTTTTTGTGCAGCCTTTCATACCCCCCACCCACTCCCGCCAGGGGAGGGGGAGTCTGAAAAGAGGCTATTCCGCTTCGCCTCCTCCCCCCTTGTGGGGGAGGGCTGGGGAGAGGGGTATGAAAGATTGCGTTTTAGTCCGTTGCATTGAAGAACCAAGCAGGGGGCAAAGAAACAGGTCTGCTCCTTGCCACGGCCATTTATTTATTCCGCCAGAGCCCGCTTCAGGTTGGTCTGATTCATTTTTTCCATTTCCACCGGCCCTGCCTGCTCCATTTTCGCTAACTCAATGGTTAGGTTGACAATCTTTCCATCGAATCGGTGAGGAGCGGGAAGGCCATAATCCTCAATCACCGGGGTCTCTCCGTCCTCGCCGACGTCGGCGCCCTCATCCACGGAGATCGAGTAGCCGTGCGTATTTTCGATCCGCCCCTGGGCAACCTGATGGTCGTTGACAAACATCGTTCCAGTTCCCCCTTTGCCGAATCCTCCCCCGTCATAGGCAAACTCATAACGTATCTTCGCCCTTCCGGCCGTGAGGGCTGTGGGAGAGGAGATGGTGTAGCGCTCTAACCCCAGCCAGTTGTAGGTGTAGGTCGGCTTGCCGTTGTTCAGATAGAGGCTCCAGCCACCGAAACGACCTCCCTGGGCCAGGATCACACCCTTACCGCCACCATCGGCAACCTTCACTTCGGCGGTGATGCTGTGGGAGGCATTTTTGGTATTGATGAAGACGTTTTCCATCATTCCCCTCATCCCCTGGTAGACCTTCAGGGAGGTGCGGCCGGCCATGAGGTCTGGCCTGCCGACCATCGCGGCGTTAAATCGCTCAATAACGCGGTCATCCAGCGGCAGCACCTGATATTTCTCCGCCTCCGCCATGAAGAGTGTTTGCATCTCCTTGAGCTTATCGGGTTGTTTTCCCGCCAGATCATCCGCCAGACTAAAATCGACCCGGGTGTCGTAAAGCTCCCATTGGTCGTTTTCCAGGGAATGGCGGGCACTGAATTCCCACGGGGCTTTATGAACCGTTCCCGCGAACCAGCCGTCGTGATAGATGGCCCGGTTGCCGAACATCTCAAAATATTGCGTGACATGCCGTTCTTTGGCCTGGGCATCGTTCAGGCTGTAGATCATGCTCACGCCCTCCATGGGGATTTGGGGTATCCCGTTGACTGTCTTCGGCTCGGGCAAGCCGGCCGCCTCAAGGACCGTGGACGCGATATCGATCACGTGATGCCACTGTGTCCGCACCTCTCCCGTGGTCTTGATACCCTTTGGCCAGTGAATGATCATCCCGTCCCGGGTGCCGCCGTAATTAGAGGCCACTTGCTTAGCCCAGGTGAAAGGCGTATTGCCCGCGATCGCCCAGCCAATGGCATAGTGATTAAAGGAATAGGGGCCGCCCAGATCATCCATGTGTTTCATGACATCGCCCAGTTCCTCTTCCCGATGATTGATCACCCCGGCCTCGTTAAAGGCGCCATTTGGCCCCCCTTCCGCACTGGCCCCATTGTCACCCAGGATATAAAAGATCAGGGTGTTGTCCGTCTGCCCCAGATCATCGACCGCCCCGAGCAAACGGCCAATTTCCGCGTCGGCATATTCGCCGAAGGCCGCGTAGACCTCCATCTGCCGGGCAAACAGCCTTTTCTGGTCCGGGGTTAAGCTATCCCAATCGGGGACGCCCGGCGGCTTTGGCGCCAACTTCGTGCCCGGCGGCACAACCCCGAGTTGCTTCTGCCTGGCCAGCGTCTCCTCGCGCACCTTGTCCCAGCCCTGGTCGAAACGGCCCTGGTATTTGGTAATCCATTCCTTCGCGACGTGGTGAGGCGCGTGCATGGCCCCCGGCGCGAAATAGATGAAGAAGGGCTTGTCCGGGGTGAGCGACTTCACCGATTGCATCCACCGGATCGCCTGGTCGGTCATGTCCGTCATCAAGTGGTAGTTGGGATCACTTGGCGTATCGATCCGCGTAAGACCGTCATAGAGGAGGGGATTCCACTGGTTCATCTCCCCTCCCAGGTAGCCGTAGAACTTGTCGAAACCGCTGCGGGTCGGCCACCGGTCGGTCGGCCCCGACGGTGAGATCTCCCAGGAGGCGACCTCATGGATCTTCCCGAACGCGGCCGTTGCGTAACCGTTGTAGCGCAGTGTGGTCGCCAGCGGAGCGACGCTCTCCGGGCGCTGGGCGGTATTGCCAGGAAAGAGGGTTGCCAGTTCCGGGAGCGAACCCATGTTGCAGGTGTGGTGATTGCGCCCGGTGAGAAGGGCCATGCGGGTCGGGGCGCTCATCGCCGCCGTGTGAAACTGGTTGTAACGCAAGCCCTGGCTGGCCAAACGCTCCGAGGTGGGCATGCTAATCGGCCCACCGAAGGAACTGGGCTGACCAAACCCCATGTCGTCGATGAGGATGATCAGCACATTGGGCGCATCCGGGGGTGCCTTGACCTCAAACCTTGGCGGGGGCGAGGCGTTGCGGGCGTCAAGCTCCGTGCTTTTTGGGTATTGCGGCTCGGGAATGGGCAGGGTCGCGCGGTCTGGTATTGCCTGCGCCCTCGCGGTCGCGGCGCAGGCCACGCCTAATGTAAGGCCCAGAGAGACCCGTGAGATTTTGGTGTTTATGATGGGCCTCCTTAACGGCTAAGGATGGATGTCAACCTCATTTAGCTTGAACTCTCCGGCGGACCCGGGTGCCCGAGGCCATTCTTGCTCAGGAAAGCGCCATTTCCTGGCCCTGGCGAGCCAGCCTGACACGGCTCCCAATAAAGGGCGAGGTACAAGAATGAATCAAGTATAGCCTTGGCCAGGAATCTCGAATCCGTCTTCAGTTGGTCCCTCCGCCGTCTTTCACGAAGTCAGCCAGACCACGGGTGACCCTGTTGCACAAGTCTCCCAGCAGCCGATTTCCCACTGGCCCCATCAGGTTCAACAGGAACGTGGGTTCGCATGCCATGATGTAGGTCAGTCTGCACTTTCCATTCCCCGTTGCCTCCAGCCGGTAATCCTCGCACAGGGCCCGCGCGAGGGGGACGGTTGCCTCCAGGAGGCAGAAGGTGAACCGTTTCCCTGATTCCCAGGCGATGAAGTATTCCTTAACGGTCATGCCCTTGAGGACTAGCGTCCGGGTGGAACCTACGCCATGGGGCTCGGGACTGGTCCATTTAGCCGTCATGACGTCCTTCAGGAACCGGGGCCAGGCGTCCTCATCAGCGAGGATGTTGAACACCGCCTCCGGAGGGGCAGCGATTTCTACTTCCTTCACGAAACGCAGCGGGGCGGATTCCACGAAATCCAACCTCACCGGTCGGCAATGAAATCTCATGGCATCCTCCACGCCGCCTTCACGGTCATGCTCTCCGCAAGGGAAAATATCCCTCCAGGTCTTCTTTATGCCTATCAGGCTTCATGCTGATCAGGCTTCATACTGATCAATATTCATTCTGATCAATATTCATTCTGAATCAGTTTGAAGCCTGATCTGGATCCTCCCACTCTTCCTCCCCTCAGCCATCAAGGTTGCGCTGAAGGTCGAGTGAACGCCGGGGATCAAGGTCCCGCCTCACCCCAGCGCCTGCTTCAGATCAGCCAGCAGGTCTTGTCCATTCTCAAGACCCACCGACAGCCGTACCAGGCCTTCGCTGATGAAATGGGCGGCCCGCTCCTCAAGACTATAGACGGCGTGGGTCATGCTGGCCGGGTGCTGGGCCAGACTCTCCGCATCCCCCAGGCTGACGGCACGGGTGAAGAGTTGGAGGGCGTCCATGAAGCGCCGGCCGGCCTCGAAGCCGCCCTTGAGTTCGAAGGCGACCATGCCGCCCGGCTGGCCCATCTGGCGGCAGGCGAGGTCACGCTGGGGAAAGGAGGCCAAGCCGGGGTAATGGACGACCGCCACCGCCGGATGGCCCTCCAGGAATTTCGCCACCTGGATGGCATTGAGGGAATGGCGGTCCATGCGCAGGGCCAGGGTCTTGAGGCCGCGCAGGATGAGGAAGGCATCCTGGGAAGAGAGCACGGCCCCGGTCATGTCCTTGATGCCGATGAAACGCACCTCGTCCAGGATCGCCTTGGGACCGACGATAGCCCCCGCCAGCAGATCGCCATGGCCGCCCAGATATTTGGTGGCGGAATGGACGACCAAGTCGGCCCCCAGTTCCAGGGGGCGCTGCAGGTAAGGCGTGCAATAGGTGTTGTCCACCACCGTCAGGGCCCCGTGGCGACGGGCGATATCCGCGACGGCGGCGATATCCACCAGACGCATGTTGGGATTAGCCGGCGTCTCGAAAAAGACCATGCGGGTGCGGGACGAGATGGCGGCGGCCAGGTTGGCCGGGTTGGTCAAATCCAGGTGCCGGACCTGGACCCCGAACTTCTCCAGCCCATGGTGGAAAAAGGCGAAGGTGCAACCGTAGAGGGTCTTGTCCGCGATCAGTTCGTCCCCCGGCTTCAGCAGGGTCCAGAGCAGGGAGGTGGTTGCCCCCTGACCCGAGGCGGTCACCAGGGCCGCCTCTCCTCCCTCGAGATTGGCCAGCCGTTCCTCCAGCAACCGGGTGGTGGGATTGCCGACCCGGGAGTAGACATATCCCGGCCGCTCGCCGGCGAAGCGGGCCATGCCCTCGGCGATCGTGGGGAAAGCGTAGGTGGAACTGAGGTAGATAGGCGGACACAGGGCGCCGGGCCCCTCGTAGGGATCGTATCCGTGGTGGATGGCGCGGGTGGCAAATCCAAGCGCCTGGGCAGGCTTATCTGGCGTCATGTTCTTGGGCTTCCTGAATCAATCTATTCAACCGGATCGTCCGCTTAGGCGGCAGACCGGACCGGTAACAGCGAGATCAGACTATACCCCGAGAAATCCATCGGCGGTTTTTTGGCGCAAAAAAGGCACCGATATCCTTAGAGACCGGCGGTCGGTCCCCATGGTCATCACTTGAGCCCTGGCTTCAGGGTTGGGGACGGGGATTCGGTGGTCATCACCCAGCCCCTGGCGCCAGGGTTGAGGTTCGTGGTTTCAGTTGTCATCACCCAGCCCCTGGCTTCAGGGTTAGGGTTCGTGGTTTCCGTGGTCGTCACCCGACCCCTGGCTTCAGGCCCGCTCGATGGGGAAGGCCAGCACCTGATCGATATGGCTGGCGCCGGTGATGGCCATCAGGAGCCGGTCCAGGCCGAGGGCAACGCCCGCGGCCTCGGGCATCCCGGCCGCCAGGGCGCCGAGGAAGGCCTCGTCCAGGGGCGGGATGGACAGGCCCAGTTCGCGGCGACGGGCCTGATCCTGCTCGAAGCGCCGGCGCTGCTCGGCGGCATCGGTCAGTTCGGCAAACCCATTGGCCAGTTCCACCCCCTCCAGGTAGAGTTCGAAGCGTTCGGCAACCGGTTCGGGACCGGGACGGAGTCGCGCCAGGGCCGCCTGGCTGGGGGGGTAGTCGCGAATGAAGGTCAAGCGCCCCCGGCCCAGCCCGGTCTCCAGGCAGTGGGTGAGGAGCAGATCGAGCCAGCCATCAGGATCGAGGCGCAGGTGCTCGACCCCGGCGATCTCCTGATCCCGGGCGCAGGCCGCCAACTCGGCCAGGGTGGCGTGAAGGGGATCGATGGCCAGGCGATCGCGAAACAGTTGGCGATAGCTGAAGATCTCGACCGGCCGCTCGGGCTGGCCCAGTGCCTGCCGCACCAGGTCCGCCACCTCGGCGATAAGCCGTTCGCCGTCCCACCCGGGGCGGTACCACTCCAGCAGGGTAAATTCCGGATGATGCCGGCGACCGCGCTCACCATCACGGAAGACCTTGCAGATCTGGTAGATGGGCCCCGAACCCGCGGCCAGCAGCCGCTTCATGGGGAATTCGGGCGAGGTATGCAGCCAGAGTGGCTCAACCCCCGTTGGACCTGTCCAGGCCGTCCGCCAGCTCTCCAGGGCCGGATCCGTCAGACCGGCATGGGAGGCGATGGGGGTTTCGACCTCCAGCGCGCCGGCCGCCGCGAAGAACCGGCGAATGAGGGCGTAGAGCTCGGCCCGGGCACGCAGCGCGGTAAGGGTGGCCGCTGGCCGCCAGTCCACCGGGCTGGTTGGCGCTCCACCCCCTTCCGGTGAGGGGCAAGAAACAATCATGCCTCACCCGCCAGAACTGGGATGACAAGCCCCTGGGAAGAGGGGTATGGGGCCAATCCGCCGGGAAGGGGCAAGGGGCCGATCCGTACAGGAACGCCGCCGAGGGAGATGGTCCGTCGGCGCGCACTGGCGAGCCGCACCACCGACGCGCCCTGGGCGGGGCTCATTCCTCCTTGGCGCGGGAGACGTACTCCCCGGAGCGGGTATCCACCTTGATGAGCTCATCGATCTGCACGAAGAGCGGGACGCGCACCACGGCGCCGGTCTCCAGGGTCGCCG
>CALMDH010000138.1:0-114453 GCA_937862735.1 uncultured Gammaproteobacteria bacterium | reverse complement strand
GATTATAACTTAAATTCAGATGGTTGAAGGGGGTATGTCAGGAGTTCTGCATTGGAGAAGTTCCTCTCAAAATACATAGCTCCAGAAGACAGCCCTGAAGCTGACCTGGCTACTATATGTCAAAGCGGCTTTTGTTGCACTGCACAATTTTCCGTGATAGCTTGTTTTGCCATACCCCAACGAGGAGAGCACCCATGACCGAAGACTGGCTGAGCCTTCAGCAAAAATACTGGGAGCAGTGGACCGACCTGAGCCGCAAGGCCCTGGGCGCCCAGGCCCCCGCGACCAACCCGTGGGAAACCGCCATGGACCAGTGGTGGAAGGCCTTCGCCCCCGCCACCCCCGACCTGTCCCGCACCTTTATGGAGCGGATGATGGAGCAGGGCAAGATGTTTTTCCGCATGGCCGACACCTTCACGCACAACCTGCCCCAGTTTGGCGGTTCCGCCACCGATGGCTGGTCCTCCCTGACCAAGACCCTGAACGACATGCAGCAGTCCTTCATGGGTGGCCAGGAGCAGGGTGATCAGGCCCTGCACAAGATGATGGCCTTCTGGGAACTGCCCTACGACAACTGGCAGCGCATGATGTCCTCCCTCAGCCCCATCCCGGGCGACCTGCTGCGGAACATGCCCCACGCCCCCGCCAGCACGGTGGACAAAGTCCTTTCCGCCCCCGGTCTGGGCTACACCCGGGAGGAGCAGTCCCAGTATCAGGACCTGATCCGCCGCAGCCTGGACTACCAGAAGGCCCTGCAGGAGTACATGTCCTTCTTCTCCGGCATGGGCATGAAATCCATCCAGCGCATGCGCGCCACCCTGGAGCGGATGCAGGCCTCCGACAAGGTCATCGATTCCGCCCGCGGCCTGTACGATACCTGGGTGGGCTGCTGTGAGGAGGTCTACGCCGAGGAAGTCCAGAGCACCGAATATGCCCGGATCCACGGCCACCTGGTCAATGCCCAAATGGCGCTCAAGCAGCGCATGTCCATCATGGTCGACGAAAGCCTCGGCGCCATGAACATGCCGACGCGCAACGAGTTGCGGACCCTTCAGGACCGCGTCCAGCAGGTCCGCCGGGAGAACAAGGCCCTGCGCAAGGAGTTGCATGGCCTGCAACTGCAAGTCGCGGCCCTGGGCGGACAGGAACCCGCCGCCACCAGCCCGGGACTCCGCCCGGCCCTGGCGCAGAGCGCCCCGGCCCCCGTGAAGCGCACCGTCGTCCGCAAAAAGCCCGTCACGTCCACCTCGGCTGACCAGTGAGCCCCGGAGGAGAACCCATCATGATGCTGCCCATCGACATCCGCCCCGACAAGCTCTCCGAAGAGATGCTCGACTTCAGCCGCAAGCTGGGCCAGGGCATGGAGAACCTGCTCAACGCCGAGAAGATCGACACCGGGGTCACCCCCCGCGAGGTCGTCTACCGGGAAGACAAGCTGACCCTCTTTCGCTACCAGGCCCCGGAAGGCGTCAAGCGCAATCCGGTACCCCTGCTGGTCGTCTACGCCCTGGTCAACCGGCCCTACATGACCGACATCCAGGAGGATCGTTCGACCATCAAGGGGTTGCTGGCCACCGGTCAGGACGTCTATCTCATCGACTGGGGCTACCCGGATCACGCCGACCGGGCCCTGACCATCGATGACTACCTCAACGGTTATCTCGACAACTGCATCGACTTCATCCGCGAGAGTCACGGCCTCGACGCCATCAACATCCTGGGCATCTGCCAGGGTGGCGCCTTCAGCCTCTGCTATACCGCCATGAATCCGGAGAAGGTCAAGAACCTGGTGACCATGGTCACCCCGGTGGACTTCCAGACCCCGGACAACCTGCTCTCGGCCTGGGTCCAGCACATGGACGTCGACCTGGCGGTCGACACCATGGGCAACATCCCCGGTGAAATTCTCAACTGGACCTTCCTCTCCCTGAAGCCCTTCAGCCTCACCGGCCAGAAGTACGTCAACATGGTCGACGTCCTGGACGACCCGGACAAGATCAAGAACTTCCTGCGCATGGAAAAGTGGATCTTCGACAGCCCCGATCAGGCCGGTGAGACCTTCCGCCAGTTCATCAAGGACTTCTATCAGAAGAACGCCCTCATCAACGGCGGCCTGGTGATCGGCGATCAGGAGGTATCCCTGACCAATATTGGCTGCCCGCTGCTGAACATCTACGCCCTCCAGGATCACCTGGTGCCGCCGGACGCCTCCCGCGCCCTGGCCGGTCGCACCGGCAGCAAGGACTACACCGAACTGGCCTTCCCCGGCGGCCACATCGGCATCTACGTCAGCGGCAAGGCGCAAAAGGAAGTCACCCCCGCCATCGGCAAGTGGCTGAACGAACGCTCCTGAGCCCCTAATCGAGAATGAGCGCCTGGCCAGACCAGGCGCCGGCTAGAGAGCAGGCCCCGGTCCGGTAGCCGACACCAAAACTCCCAAACCGACCTGAGCCGTTACATATACTGGCCGTATCAAAGCCCCGGCACCGTCGTCAGACGGGCCGGGGCTTTTTTTTCATGAGTCGGCTGGCTTCTCACCAAGGGCTACCGTCAGTACATCGCATAAGGGTTTGAAGAGTAAGGCTCTGGAGTCGCCCCCCACCAGGCGCTACCCGACCCTCCCTTGCCGGACCAAAAGCTCTGGGTAGTAGTTACAGAGACGCGATGAGGGCGGCCAAAAAGGCGTCGTTCTCCTCCGGCGTGCCCACGGTGACGCGCAGGCAGTCGGCGAGCATGGGGTGGGCGCCATTGAGGTTCTTGACCAGGATGCCGCGTGCCTTGAGGGCCTGGAAGATTTCATCGGCGCGGCCGGGGGCGAAGCGGGCCAGGATGAAGTTGGCCTGGCTCGGCCAGGGATGAACGCCGGGCAGGGCCGCCAGGGCGGCGAAGAGGCGCTCGCGCTCCTGGCGGATCAGCCGGGTCTGTTCGTCGAAGCGCACTTTGTGACCGAGGACGAAGGCGGCGCTGACCTGGGTGAGGACGTTGATGTTGTAAGGCAGGCGGGTCTTGTCGATCTGGTCGAGCCAGGCGTGGGGGCCCACCAGCAGGCCCAGCCGCAGCCCGGCCAGGCCCATCTTGGAGACGGTGCGCATGACCAGCAGGTTGGGCCAGTCCCCCAGGCGCCGCAGGAAGCTGGCGTCGGTGAAGGGGGCATAGGCCTCGTCCACCACCACCAGGCCGGGGGCGGCGGTGATGATCTCCGCCAGGGCGGCGGCGTCGAAGAGGTTGCCGGTGGGGTTGTTGGGGTAGGCGAGGAAGGTCAGGACCGGGCGCTCCCGCTCCAGGGCCGCCAGCACCGCCGCCTTGTCCAGGGCGAAGTCGTCGGCGCGCAGGGGCACGCCCACGTAGTCCATGCCGGCGAAGCGGGCAATCATGCGGAACATGACGAAGCCCGGGTCCACCGACAGCACCTTGCCCCCCGGCCGCGCCAGGGTCAGGCAGAGCATCTGGATGATCTCGTCGGAGCCGTTGCCGAGCAGCAGGGCCATGTCCGCCGGGATGTCCAGTGCCAGGCGCAGGGCCTGGGCCAGGTGGGTGCCCCGGGGGTCCGGATAGCGGTTGACGTCCACGCCGGCGAGGACCTCCAGCCACTCCTGGCGCAGGCCCTCGGGCAGGCCATAGGGGTTCTCCATGGCATCCAGCTTGATCAGGCCCGTGGCATCGGGGACCTGGTAGGCGGTCAGGGCCAGGATCTCGGGGCGGACCAGGCGGTCGACGAGGTGTTGCATGGCTCGGTCCCCGCCCTCAGCCCCTAGGCCCCTGGCCACGGTATTCGGCGGAGCGGGCATGGGCGGTGAGCCCCTCGCCCCGCGCCAGGACCGAGACCGTGTGTGACAGGGTGGCGGCCCCGGTGGCGGAGGCCATGATCAGGCTGGAGCGCTTCTGGAAGTCGTAAACCCCAAGGGGGGAGGAGAAGCGGGCGGTGCGCGAGGTGGGCAGGACGTGGTTGGGACCGGCGCAGTAGTCCCCCAGGGCCTCGGCGGTGTGACGACCCATGAAGATGGCCCCCGCATGGCGGATGCGTCCGGCCAGGGTCTCGGGATCGGCCACGGACAGCTCCAGGTGTTCCGGCGCGATCTGGTTGGCCAGGGCCGCGGCCTCCTCCTGATCGCGGGCCAGGATCAGGGCGCCGCGGGCGCGCAGGGCGGCGGCGATGATCTCCTGGCGCTCCATGGTCGGCAACAGGCGGTCGATGGCGGCGGCCACCTGGTCGAGATAGGCCGGGTCCCAGGCGACCAGGATGGCCTGGGCATCCTCGTCGTGTTCGGCCTGGGAGAAGAGGTCCATGGCGATCCACTCCGGGGCCGTGCCGCCATCGCAGAGGATGAGGATCTCCGAGGGGCCGGCCACCATGTCGATGCCCACCTGGCCAAAGACGGCGCGCTTGGCGGTGGCGACATAGATATTGCCCGGGCCGACGATCTTGTCCACCGCCGGCACCGTGGCGGTGCCATAGGCCAGGGCGGCCACCGCCTGGGCACCGCCGACGGCGAAGACCCGGTCGACGCCGGCGGCGTGGGCCGCGGCCAGGACCAGTTCGTTCAGTTCGCCGGCGGGGGTGGGCACCACCATGATCAGCTCCGCCACCCCGGCCACCTTGGCGGGGATGGCGTTCATCAGCACCGAGGAGGGATAGGCCGCCTTGCCGCCGGGGACATAGAGCCCCACCCGGTCCAGGGGGGTGACCTTCTGGCCGAGGAGGGTGCCGTCGGCCTCGACGTAACTCCAGCCGGACAGGGCCTGGTGTTCCGCGTAGGCGCGGATGCGCCCCGCCGCTGTTTCCAGGGCGCTTTGCTGGGCGGCGGGGATCGCCTCCCAGGCCTGGGCCAACCGGGCGGTTGGGATCTCCAGGTCCGCCGCGCTGGCGGGCTCCCAGCGGTCGAAGCGGCGGGTATAGTCCAGCAGGGCCGCGTCACCCCGAGCGCGCAGGTCGCGGATGATGGCGTCCACGGTCTCCTGGACCTGGGCGTCGGAGACGGACTCCCAGGCCAGCAGGGCCTGAAGCTGGGCGGAAAAGTCCGCGTCGGTGGTGGAGAGTCGGCGGATGTCGGCCATGTGCCTTACCTCGATTGATCCTGAATGGCTGGGAAACCATCCGCAGCGACGCTGGCGCGTCGGCGAATATCAGCCTTATGCCTTACCTCATTGGATGCTGAATGGCCCGGGAAAGGTCCTGAATGGTGGAGACTCTTCCCGAATGGCCTGGGATTGATCCTGAGCGGCCTGGCGCTCCCTCACCGCCGCGCGCAGGGCGGTGAGCAGGGCCATGACGCTGGCATGCTTCATCTTCCAGGCGGCCTTGTTGACCACCAGCCGGGAGCTGATGTCGGCGATGTGCTCCAGGGGCACCAGGCCGTTGGCCTTGAGGGTGTTGCCGCTCTCGACCAGGTCGACGATGCCGTCCGCCAGCCCCACCAAGGGGGCCAGCTCCATGGAGCCGTAGAGCTTGATCACCTCCACCTGCTGCCCCTTGGCGGCGAAGTGGCGCTCGGCGCACTTGACGTACTTGGTGGCGATACGCGGACGGGCACTGCCGCGGCTCTGGTCCCACTCTCCCCGGCCCTCCCCCGCGCGGGGGGAGGGAGCCGCAACCGCGGCGTCCGCGGTAACCCGCGGCGGGAGTCCAGCCACCATCAGGCGGCAGCGGGCGATGCCCAGGTCCAGGGGCTCGTAGAGACCCTCGCCGCCGTGCTCCAGCAGCACGTCCTTGCCCGCCACCCCCAGGTCGGCGGCGCCGTACTGGACATAGGTGGGCACGTCGCTGGCACGGACGATGATCAGTTTGACGTTCGCCTGGTTGGTCGCCAGGATCAGCTTGCGGCTCGTCTCCGGGTCCTCCAGGGCCGCGATGCCGGCATGGGCCAGCAACGGCAGGGTCTCCTTGAAGATCCGCCCCTTGGAGAGGGCGATGGTGAGGGGGTCGGCGAAGGCCATGGCCAAACTCCGGGTTCAGTGGACGCGGCGGATGGTGGCGCCCAGGCCGGACAGCTTTTCTTCGATGTTGTCGTAGCCCCGGTCGAGGTGATAGATGCGATCGATGAGGGTCTCGCCCTCGGCCACCAGCCCGGCCAGGACCAGGCCGGCGGAGGCGCGCAGGTCCGTGGCCATCACCGGCGCCCCGGTCAGGCGCGGGACCCCGCGGCAGATGGCGATGTTGCCCTCCAGGGCGATATCCGCCCCCATGCGTTGCAGCTCGGGGACGTGCATGAAGCGGTTCTCGAAGACGTTTTCGGTAATGGCGCCGACGCCCTCGGCGATGCTGTTGAGGGCGCAGAACTGGGCCTGCATGTCCGTGGGGAAGGCCGGATGGGGGGCGGTGTGGACGTTCACGGCCCGCGGCCGCCGGCCCTGCATGTCGAGGCTGATCCAGTCCGTACCGGTGTCGACCTCGGCCCCCGCCTCGCGCAGTTTGGCGAGGACGGCATCCAGCAGGTCCGGGCGCATGTCCCGCAGCACGACCCGGCCACCGGTCATGGCCGCCGCGACCAGGAAGGTCCCCGCCTCGATCCGGTCCGGCAGGATGCGGTGGCTGGCCCCCACCAGCCGCTCCACCCCCTGGATGCGGATGCGGTCGGTCCCGGCGCCCTCGATGCGGGCCCCCATGCCGTTCAGGAAGTCCGCCAGGTCCACCACCTCGGGCTCCCGGGCGGCATTCTCGATCAGGGTCTCGCCCTCCGCCAGGGTCGCCGCCATCATCAAATTCTCGGTTCCGGTGACGGTAACCAGGTCAAGGACCAGCCGGGCACCATGGAGCCGCTTGGCCTGGGCGTGAATATAGCCCTGACCGACGCTGATCTCGGCGCCCATGGCCCGCAGGCCTTCAATGTGCAGGTTGACCGGCCGGGCACCGATGGCGCAGCCCCCGGGAAGCGAGACCTCGGCCTGGCCGAAGCGCGTCAGCAAGGGACCCAGCACCAGGATGGAGGCGCGCATGGTGCGCACCAGTTCGTAGGGGGCGTAGAAGTTCCGCACCCGGCTGGCATCCGCGTCTATGGTCATCCGCTCGCCCAGGGTGAAATCCATGCCCATGCGGCCCAGGAGTTCCAGGGTGGTGGTGATGTCGCGCAGATGGGGAACATTGGTGAGGTGCACCTGCCCCTCGGCCAGCAGGGTCCCGGCGAGGATGGGCAGGGCGGCGTTCTTGGCGCCGGCGATACGGACCTCGCCGTTGAGCCGTTCACCGCCCTGGATGAGGAGTTTATCCATCAGAAACTTTCAGTCTGCACAAGTGGTGATTAGGGGGCCCGGGCAAGCATCCGGTTGAGGGTAGGCCGTGGGGGCCTGGGTGACCGCGCCACCCACCTCTGCCACGCTGGTTGCGTAACACCGGCCGGGAGCCAGGCCTGACGGATAGCACCTGACCGCCCAGGCAGGTCCACCCTGTGCGGCAGGGCCCCACGGCATCAGGCATCCGCCAGGGGCAGGAGGGGACCGAGATTGGCCAACTCGGCGAGATGGACCAGGGATTCCGGCAGATTGTACAGGTGCAGCGGGCGGCCACGGCGCTGGGCGAGGTCGATCCATTCCAGCAGCAAGGCCAGGCCGGCGCTGTTGGCCTCGTGGACCGCCGCCAGGTCGATCGCCAGGGGACCCTCCCCCGCCAGCATCCGCTCCCCATCCCGCAACAGGGCGCGCACGGTCCCAAAATCGAGCACGCCCTCCAGGGCGAAACGCTCCCATGCCTGGGGTGGTTCCCCGGGTTGCCCCCCCGCGGGACCCAGGGGCCGGAGCCGGGCCTCGCTCACACCTCGCCCTTCTGGTTCATTTGCCCCAGGTGACGGATGAGGGCATCGATCCCGTCACGGCGGATCTCGGTGTTGAAGCTATCGCGGTAATTGGCGATGAGGCTGACATTGTCGACGACCAGGTCATAGACCAGCCACTTGCCGTTCTTGTCGTACATCCGGTAATCGATGGGCACCGCGGGTCCGCCGCGTTCCCGCACCTCGGTGGGGACGGTGACGGTATTCTCCCGCTGACCGGGTTTCACCGGCAGGTAGCGGATGTCCTGACCCGAGTAGTTGAGCAGGGCCTTGGCGTAGGTACGGATCAGCACCTCGCGGAAGCCATTGGTCAGGCCCTGGCGCTGGGCCGGGGTGGCGTCGCGCCAGTGCTTGCCGACCGCCTGCTGGGTAATCTTCTCGAAATCGAAATGGGGCACCACGATCTGGTCGACGAGCCCGAAGATCAGGCTTGGGTTGCGATCCACCTCCGCCCGCCGCTTTTCCAGGGTCGCGAGCATCTCCTGGCTGACCTCACGGACCAGCTTGGCCGCCTGCTCATCCTGGGCCGCCCGCGCCGGGGCGCCCAGGAGCCCCCCGAGGAGAAGGGCGAAACTCAATAACCACCAACGTCTCATGTTCAACCTTCCTCCGCCTTTTTGAAGAGAAACTGCCCGATCATCTGTTCAAGAACCAGGGCCGATTGAGTCTGTTCCAGCAGGCCGCCGTCGACGAGGTTGACCTCGCTGCCGCCGGGGGACAGGGAGATGTATTGCTCGCCCAGCAGGCCCGCGGTGAAGATGCTGGCGATGGTGTCCTCCGGGATCTGCTGGTAGCGGGGGTCGATCCGCAGGGTCACCAGGGCCTCGAACCGCTTCTGATCGAAGTCGATGGCCTCCACCCGCCCCACCCGCACCCCGGCGATGGTCACCGGGGCCCGCACCTTGAGACTGCCGACGTTCTCGAAGCGGGCCTGGAGGCGATACCCATCCCCCCCGACGTCGGCGCTGAGGTTGCTCACCTCCATGGCCAGAAAAAAGAGGGCGAGGAAGCCGGCCGCCATGAAGGCCCCCACCAGGATCTCAAGGGTACGTAAACGGGGCATGTCCTAGTCTCCGAACATCAGGGCCGTCAATACAAAGTCCAGGCCAAGCACCGCCAGGGCCGAATGCACCACGGTGCGGGTGGTGGCGCGACTCACCCCCTCGGAGGTGGGCGTGGCGTCATGACCCTCGAACAGGGCGATCCAGGTCACCACCCAGCCGAAGACCAGACTCTTGATCACGCCATTGACGATGTCCTCGCGGAAATCGATCTTGTTCTGCATCTGGCTCCAGAAGGCACCCTCGTCCACCCCCAGCAGGCCGACGCCGACGAACCAGCCGCCCATGACCCCCACGGCGCTGAACAGGGCGGCAAGCAGGGGCATGGATACCAGGCCGCCAAAAAAGCGCGGGGTGAGGATGCGCTTGACCGGGTCGACGGCCATCATCTCCAGACCGGAAAGCTGCTCGGTAGCCTTCATCAGGCCAATCTCGGCGGTCAGGGCCGAACCGGCGCGTCCCGCCACCAGCAGGGCGGTGACCACGGGGCCCAGCTCGCGCACCAAGGAGGCGGCGACCATGACCCCCAGGCTCTCGGCGGCGCCAAACTGGGACAGGACATAGTGGCCCTGGAGGCTCAGGACCATGCCGACGAAGAGCCCGGAGACGACGATGATCAGGACCGAGAGCACGCCGATGTTGTAGATCTGGGCCAACAACAGGCGCGGCCGCGCCGCCAGACTGGCCGACCCGCCGAGGATGGCGAGCAGCAACAGATGGCCGCGGCCGATGCGGGCCAGGGCATGGAGACCGAGTCGGCCCAGGCGGGCGAGGCTCTCAAGCATGGCCAGGCCTGACCGCCGCCGCGAGCGGGCCGCCCCGGGTTTTGAGCGCCCAGGTCCGGAAAGCACTAGCGACCGGACCGGGCACCGTCTGGCGCCTAAACGGCACCCCGGGCGGGGGCGCCTCGGGCGGGGATGGCGACTGACTCCACGACACGGTTTCAGGCCCCATGGGTAGCCAGGTTAGCCTCAAGCAGATCCCCCGCCAGGGGGGGGGCCGGGTAGTGGAAGTGGACAGGCCCGTCGGGCAACCCCTCCAGGAACTGGGTCAGCCATTCCGAGGGGTTGGCGCGGATCTCGGCGGGGGTACCGCGGGCCATGACCTGACCACCGGCGATGACGTAGAGATAATCGGCGATGGCCAGGGTGTCGGCCACGTCATGGGAGACGACGATGCTGGTGAGACGGCTGGCGTCGTTGAGGCGGCGGATGAGATTGACCAGCACCCCCATGGAGATGGGGTCCTGGCCGGTGAAGGGCTCGTCGTAGAGGATCATCATCGGATCGAGGGCGATGGCCCGGGCCAGGGCCACGCGCCGGGCCATGCCCCCGGAGAGCTCGCTCGGCATCAGGTCCCGGGCACCCCGCAGACCCACGGCTTCGAGCTTGATCAGGACCAGTTTACGGATCATGGACTCCGGCAGGGCGGTGTGCTCGCGCAGGGGAAAGGCGACGTTGTCGAAAACGCTGAGATCGGTGAGCAGGGCACCACTCTGGAAAAGCATGCCCATGCGGGTGCGCAAGCGGAACAGCTCGGCCTTGGACAGGGCATGGACATCCTGGCCATCGACCTCGACATGGCCGGCATCCGGGCGCAACTGACCCCCGATGAGCTTGAGCAGGGTGGTCTTGCCGGTGCCACTGGGGCCCATGACCGCAGTCACCTTGCCGCGCGGCAGATCTAGATCGACGCCATCGAAGATCTTGCGACCACCGTGACTGAAGACCAGTCCCCGGACGCGCACCAGGACATCGTCGCCGGCTTCGTCCAATCGCACGCCAGACAAGGTTCCGGCCCCGCTGGGGTCGCGAGGGCGATGAGGTTCCATGTACCCGAATTAACCCTGGACGGATGTTTACAAAAGAGGCGAATTGTCCGCCTTGGGCGGCAGGATCGTCAAGCCACGCCTGGCCGATCGGCCGCTACGGTAACATCACCCGCCAAGCCCCGTCCGGTGTTCCCCTGGTCCCGCCGCCCTTGCATGCCCCTGACGCCTCTGTACAATCCCTCGCCATGGCAACAACAGCGCCCATCACCGCCGATCCCGATCACGCCGAGCGGATGCGCGCCCTGGGGCGGGCGGTATTGGAGACCGAGGCCCAGGCCGTCCTGGCCCTGGCGACGCGCCTGGACGCGGATTTCGCCCGCGCCTGTGATTACCTGCTGGGCTGCCGGGGGCGCATCGTCGTGCTCGGTATGGGCAAGTCCGGACACATCGCTGGCAAGATCGCCGCCACCCTGGCCAGCACCGGCAGTCCGGCCTTCTTCGTCCACCCTGGTGAGGCCAGTCATGGCGACCTGGGCATGATCACGGCGGATGACGTGGTCCTGGCCCTGTCCAATTCCGGGGAGACCGAGGAGATCCTCCTCATCCTGCCCCTGATCAAGCGCCTCGGGGTTCCCCTGATCGGGCTGACCGGCAACCCGCGCTCGACCCTGGCGCGCGGCGCCGACGTCAACCTCGACGTCAGCGTCACCCAGGAGGCCTGTCCCCTGGGCCTGGCCCCCACCGCCAGCACCACGGCGGCCCTGGCCATGGGCGACGCCCTGGCCGTGGCCCTGCTCGAACGACGCGGCTTCACCCGGGACGATTTCGCCCGCTCCCATCCCGCCGGCACCCTCGGCCGGCGCCTGCTGCTGCATGTCGCCGACATCATGCACCGGGACGCGGAGATTCCCCAAGTACCGCAAGGCACCTATCTGCGCGAGACCCTGCTGGAGATGACGCGCAAGGGCCTGGGCATGACCGCCATTGTCGACGCGGAGGAGCGGATCGCCGGCATCTACACCGACGGCGATCTGCGGCGCACCCTCGACCGGGCGCTGGACCTGCGCACCACCCCGGTCGATGCCGTCATGACGCGCCACCCCGTGAGGGTCAGGGCCGACATCCTCGCCGCCGAGGCCCTGCGGATCATGGAGGAACGTAAGATCAACGCCCTGCTGGTCGTGGATGAGACCGGGCGCCTGATGGGCGCCCTCAACATGCATGACCTGCTGCGGGCCGGGGTCGTCTGACCGCAGTCCCGGCCACTACCATGCGCCCCATCACCAGCCGCCACGAGGGGGAACCTCATGCGTGACATCCTTGAGCGCGCCAACCGCATCCGGCTCGCCATCTTCGACGTCGATGGCGTGCTGACGGATGGCAGTCTGTACATCGGCGACGATGGCCAGGAGTACAAGGCCTTCAACTCCCGGGATGGCCACGGGATGGTCCTGCTGCGCCAGACCGGCGTCACCCTGGCCATCATCACCGGCCGGTCCTCGGAGGTGGTGCGCATCCGCATGGCCAGCCTGGGCATCAGCCATGTCTACCAGGGCATCCAGGACAAGCTGGCGACCTACGAGGAGCTGAAGCGGACCCTGGGCCTGAGCGACGAGGCCATCGCCTACGTCGGCGACGACGTGGTGGACCTGCCCGTCATGCGCCGCGTGGGCCTGGCGGTGGCCGTGGCCGATGCCCACCCCCTGGTGCAGCGTCACGCCCACTGGCGGACGGCGTCTCCCGGCGGACGGGGGGCGGCCCGGGACTTCTGCGAGCTCCTCATGGAGGCCCAGGGCACCCTGGACACCATGATGGCGCGCTATCTCTAGGCCCGCCACCCCGATATGGTGGGGATTGTCCGCCAGCGCCTGCTGCCGATCCTGCTCGCCCTGCTGGCGATCCTCGCCTGGTGGCTGAGCCTGATGCGCGAGGGACCGCGCCTGGCCCAGGATACCCCCCCCGGCGAGCCGGATCAGGTGGTCGAGGGACTCCGGATCACGACCCTGGACGAAGCGGGCCAACCACAGCGCCGCCTGGTGGCCCGGGAGGCCAGGCACTATCCCGGGGGGGCTGGCAGCGAGCTCGATGCCCCGCGCCTGACCCTCTTCACCGCGGAGGGCCCGCCCTGGCGGCTCAAATCGGAGCGCGGCTGGGTGGCCGAGGAAGCGGCGGAGATCCGCCTGCGCGGGGAGGTCTTCCTCGACCGCGAGGCCTGGCGGGATTCCCCCCCGGTCCAGATCAGCACCCAGGAGCTCCAGGTCTGGCCCCAGGAGCATTACGGCCGCACCCAGACCCCCCTGCGCGCCACCCGTGGCGCGGACTGGCTGACCAGCGTCGGCGGCGGCGAGGCCTGGTTCGGCGAGACCCTGCGCGCCCGGCTCTTTGGCCGCGTCAGCCTGGAATTTCACCCCCCGCCCCGCGCTGAGAGCGCGCCGCCGGAGGCCAGTCCCCTCACCCCCACGGAGACCCCTGATGCCGGGCCCTCTTGACCTGCCACCCCTACCCGCCCACGGATCACGGGCCCTCCTCCCCCCTGGCCATCTCCCGCCCGGCGGGGACCTCGCGGTTTGGCGCCCGAGCACAACCCCCGTCTTGACTGGCCGTTGGGCTAACGCCCGTCAGGCACCTCCATCTTGGCGAAGCCGGCGCTCCGCCGCGGGACGCTTGCAGGCCGCGACTCCGGGTCTGGCCCAGGGTCTGGCCCCGGGTCTGGTCAGGCCCCTGGCCCTCACCCTGGTCCTGGCCCTTTTCCTATCGGCACCGGCGCTTGCCCTGGAAAGCGACCAGCAACAGCCCCTCAGCCTGGAGTCCGATGCCGCCGAGATGGACGAGGCCAAGCGCCTGAGCGTCTACACCGGCAAGGTCATCGTCCGCCAGGGCAGCCTGGAGATCCATGCTGATCAGGTAACCATCCACCACGCGGAGGACAAGCGCCCGGAACTGATCATCGCCACCGGTCGTCCCGCCACCTACCAGCAGCGGGTCGAGGGGGAGGAACGTCCGATCCAGGCCGAGGCCCTGCGCATGGAATATCAGGCGACGAAGGACGAGATCACCCTCATCGACCAGGCCGTGGTCTTCCAGGGCACCGATACCTTCCGCAGCGACCGGATCGTCTACGACCGCCTCAACGCCCGGGTCAAGGCCGGCGCGAGCGCCCAGGGGAAGGAGCGGGTCCGGATCCAGATCACCCCCCAGACCGAGCCCGGATCCCGGCCATGAGCACCCTGCGGGCCCGCGACCTGATCAAGCGTTACCGCCAGCGGCAGGTGGTGCGGGGGGTCAGCGTCGACGTCGACGCTGGCGAGGTGGTCGGTCTCCTGGGACCCAATGGCGCGGGCAAGACCACCTGCTTCTACATGATCGTCGGCCTGGTGACCGCCGACCAGGGGCAGATCTGGCTCGAGGACCAGGACATCAGCGGCAAGCCCATGCACCAGCGGGCGCGGCGCGGCCTGAGTTACCTGGCGCAGGAGGCCTCGGTGTTCCGCAAGCTCAGCGCGCAGGATAACCTGCTGGCGGTGCTGGAGACGCGCAAGGACCTGACCAAGGACCAGCGCCAGGGCCGTTGCCTCGACCTGCTAGAGGAACTGGGCATCGCCCATGTGGCGGACTCCCTGGGCATGAGCCTCTCCGGTGGCGAGCGACGACGCCTGGAGATCGCCCGCGCCCTGGCGGTGGAGCCGAAGGTCATGCTCCTCGACGAGCCCTTCGCCGGCGTCGACCCCATCGCCGTGGGCGACATCAAGCAGATCGTCGCCCACCTGCGGGACCGGGGCATCGGCGTCCTCATCACCGACCACAACGTCCGCGAGACCCTGGATATCTGCGACCGCGCCTACATCATCAACGAGGGCCAGGTGATCGCCGAGGGTGCCCCCCAGGCCCTGCTGGAGGACGCCCAGGTGCGCTCCGTCTATCTGGGCGAGCATTTCCGCCTCTGATCCGGCCACTTTTCGGCTAGACTTTGATGCATCACCAGGGATTCAATTCTCGTACCAGCTTTGCCCCTTGCCATGAAGCAGTCCATCCAGCTCCGGCTGGGCCAGCATTTGACCATGACCCCCCAACTGCAACAGGCCATCCGCCTGTTGCAGTTGTCCACCCTGGAACTCCATCAGGAGATCCAGGAGGCGCTGGACACGAATCTGATGCTGGAAACCGCCGAGGAGGGAGAGCTGACCACCCCGCCCGCCGGTGAGTCCCTGACCGACCTGGCCACCCCGGTGGACGGGGCGAGCCCGACGAGGGCGGAAGCGGGCGACGAGGAACGCTGGGGTGACGGCGAACGGGATGCCACGGGGGAGACGACGATCCCCCAGGAATTGCCCCTGGACAGTGAGTGGGCGGATCACTTCGATGGCTACACCGGCGGGGGCGGTGGCGAGGAGGGGGACTTCGATCCCCTGACCCAGCAGAGTCGCCCGGAAACCCTCCAGGATTTTTTGCACTGGCAACTCAACCTGTGTCGCCTGGACAGCACCGAACGGGCCATCGCCACGGCCATCGTCGACGCCATCGACGCCGACGGTTATCTGACCCAGAGTTGCGAGGAACTGCGCGAGGCCCTCGGCGAGGAAGGCCTGACGGTCCAGGAGATCGAGACCGTCCTGCATCGCATCCAGGCCCTCGATCCTCCCGGGGTCGGCGCCCGGGATCTGGCGGAATGCCTGCTCATCCAGTTGCGCCAGCGGCCGCAGCCTTCCCCCGCCACCCGGGACGCCATCGCCATCTGTCAGCACTGCATCACCGCCTTGTCGCGCAACGATCTGGAGCGTATCCAGCGGCAACTGCACCTGACCCCCGACGCCCTCACCGCCGCCCTGGCCGAGATCCGCGCCCTGCAGCCCAGACCCGGCAGCCTGATCGCGGCGCCCAAGCCGGAATATGTGATCCCCGACGTCTTCGTGAGCAAAAAGGCCGGTGTCTGGCGGGTGGAACTCAACCCCGAGGCCACCCCGCGGCTGCGCATCAACGCCGACTACGCCCGACTGGTCCGCCGCGCGGACCAGAGCGACACCAACGCGGTCCTGCGCAACCACCTGCAGGAGGCCCGCTGGTTCATCAAGAGCCTGCAAAGCCGCAACGACACGGTGCTGCGGGTGGCGACCAAGATCGTGGAAATGCAGCGGGACTTTCTCGACCGGGGCGAGGAGGCCATGAAATCCATGGTCCTGCGCGATATTGCCGAGGCCCTGGAATTGCACGAATCCACCGTCTCCCGCGTCACCACCCACAAGTACATGCATACCCCACGCGGGACCTTCGAATTCAAGTATTTTTTTTCCAGCCACGTCAACACGACCGAGGGCGGGGAGTGTTCCTCCGTCGCCATCCGCGCCCTGATCCGCAAACTGGTGGCCGCGGAGCCCGCCACCAAGCCCTTGAGCGATCAACGTATTGCCGCCATCCTCAGCGACCAGGGCATCAACGTCGCCCGCCGCACGGTGGCCAAATATCGCGAAAACATGGGCATCGCGGCCTCCAGCGAGCGGCGCCGGCTGGCGTGAGGACGGCGCTATTCACCGGCGCTGGCGACAGCAGCGCCCCGGCGGCCTTGGGACGGGCCGTCAGACGCCACCCCGATCGGTGGCGGCAACGGCGAGGGAGCGCGCGCCTTGGCCGCCCCAGGAGGTGGGTGAGCGGTCATTCCTTCGGACACCCAGGAGCCACGCAATGCAAATCAACTTGACGGGTCATCATGTCGACATCACCGAGGCCATGCGCAACTATGTCGACAGCCGGTTCGAACGACTTTCGCGCCATCTCGACCACGTCCTGGACGCCCATGTCGTCCTTTCGGTGGAAAAGCTGCGGCATAGCGCCGAGGCGACCCTCCAGGTCAACGGCGGCAACCTCCATGCCGAAGCGACCGAGGATGACATGTACGCCGCCATCGACGCCCTGAGCGACAAGCTCGATCGTCAGATCCTCAAGTACAAGGAAAAGAAGAGCAGCCACCGCGCCACCGCCCCCAAGGTGGCGGAAAGCGAGTAAGGGACGCCCGGCCGTGCCATAATCCGCGCCTTCGCCGCCCGGAGGTCCCGGGCGGCGCGGCCCGATGGCCGCCAACTTCATCTTCCAGACTCATCGGGAGCCGCCTTCGATGTTTCCTCCCCAATTTCTCGCCGTCGAGCGCGTCGCCGCCGGCGTGGAAATCACGAGTAAAAAGCGCCTGCTGGAGGTCCTCGCCGGCCTGCTGGCTTCCGCCCATCCCCAACTGAAAACCGAGAGCATCTTCGAGCACCTGCTGGAGCGCGAGCGCCTGGGCAGCACCGGCCTTGGCCACGGCGTGGCCCTGCCCCATGCCCGGATCAAGGATGCCACGGAGGCCATCGGCGCCTTCATCCAGCTTCGGCAGCCCGTGGACTTCGATGCCATCGACGAGCAACCCGTGGACCTGGCCTTCGCCATGCTGGTGCCGGAGGCCGCCACCGAGGTCCATCTGCAACTCCTCGCCCACCTGGCCGGTCTGTTCGGCGAGGAGGGCTTCCGCGAACGGCTGCGCCAGGCCACCGACCCCAGCGCCCTGCTCCGGCAATTGCAGGAAGGCGCCAATCCCGCCCCGGGCGGATGAGCAAGCTCCGCACCCTCAATGACCTGGTCGAGCGCATGGGCGCGCGGCTGGAGCTCCGCTGGCTGACCGCGCCGCCGCAGCCCCCTCGCCCCCTGCTCGCCGGGGACGGCACCCTGGGCCGCCAGTCCCTGGTCGGCCCCCTCAACGGCATCCATCCCAACCGCTTGCAGGTAATCGGCCTGGCGGAGCAGCGCTTTCTGGAGGACATGAGCCAGAGCGCCCGCGAGGACGCCTTCAACCGCCTCCTGGCTACCCAGCCGGCCGGCATCATCCTCGCCAACGGCATCGACCCGGACCCGGAACTGCTGGCGGCGACCCGCCGCCTGGGCATCCCCGTGCTCGCCTCGCCGCGACCGGACGAGGAGATCATCGGCTATCTGCACTTCTACCTGACCCTCAAGCTGGCGCCGCGGGTGGTCATCCATGGCGTCTTCATGGAGGTGCTGGGGACCGGTGTGCTGCTGGTCGGCGACCCGGCGGTGGGCAAGAGCGAACTGGCCCTGGAACTGATCAACCGCGGCCACCGGCTCATCGCCGACGACGCCCCGGAGTTCGCCAACCTGGCCCCGGAGATGCTGGAGGGCTTCTGCCCGCCCCTGCTGCGGGACTTCCTCGAGGTGCGGGGCCTGGGGATCCTCAACATCCGCGCCATGTTCGGCGAGAGCGCCGTGCGCCAGCGCAAGCGGCTCAACCTCATCGTCAACCTGCGCACCCTGGACGCCGCCGGACTCCTGGGCATCGATCGCCTGGGGGGGACCAAGACCCTGCGCAACATCCTGGGCGTCAACATCCCCGAGGTCACCATGCCCGTCGCTCCGGGCCGCAATCTGGCGATCCTGGTGGAGGCGGCGGTGCGCAGTCAGGTCCAGCGCAGCCGCGGCTACGATGCCGGGGTCGACTTCACCGAGCGGCAACTGCGCGCCCTGCAGGGTCAGGCCCCGGAGGGTGATCCGGAATGGGTCTGAAGCTGATCATCGTCAGCGGCCTGTCCGGGTCGGGCAAGAGCGTTGCGCTCCACACCCTGGAGGACCTGGGCTTCTACTGCATCGACAACCTGCCCCTCTTCCTGCTCGGCGACCTGGCGCGGGGCCTGGAGGGGACCCAGAGCCCGCAACTGGCGCGCACCGCGGTGGGTATCGACGCCCGCAACCAGCCCGAGCGCCTGGCGGAGGTGCCGGCCCTGGTGGCCGAGCTGAAGACGCGCGGCGTCGAATGCCATGTGATCTACCTGGAGGCCCGGCCCGAGTCACTGATCAAGCGCTTCAGCGAGACCCGGCGCAAGCACCCCCTGACGGCGGACGATCGCTCCCTCGCCGAGGCCATCAAACTGGAACGGCATCTGCTGGCGCCCATCCTCGACATCGCCGACCTGCGCATCGACACCACCCATACCAACGTCCACCAGTTGCGTGACCGGGTGCTGGGGCATCTTCAGGACGGCAAGGCGCGCCGGGTCTCGGTCCTGATCGAGACCTTCGGCTTCAAGCAGGGGGTACCACGGGACGCGGACTTCGTCATCGACGTCCGCTGCCTGCCCAACCCCCATTGGCAACCCCAGTTGCGCCCCCTGACCGGGCGTGACCCGGAGGTCGCCCGCTTTCTGGAAGAATCGCCCCAGGTCGCGGAGATGGTCGCGGACTTGTCCGGTTTCTTCGCCCGCTGGGTCCCCCGCTTCGAGGCCGATGGACGCAGCTACCTGACCATCGCCATCGGCTGCACCGGGGGCCAGCACCGCTCGGTGTACATGGGCGAACGACTTCGTGACCACTTCGCCACCCTGGGCCGCCAGGTCATGCTCCGTCATCGGGAACTCTCATGAGCGTCGGACTCCTTATCATCACCCACGGCACCATCGGCTCCAGCCTGCTGGCCACCGCCACCCGCATCCTGGGCGGGTCCTGCCCCGTCGCCACCCGGGCCCTGGCGGTCACCGACGAGACCCAGCGTGACCAATTGCTGGCCGAGGCGCGGCGTCTGGCCCTGGAGGTCGACGGCGGCGATGGCGTGCTGGTCCTGGCCGATCTCTATGGCTCCACCCCGGCCAACATCGCCTGCTCCCTCCAGGGGGACTCGGCCATGATCCGCATCGTCGCCGGCCTCAACCTGCCCATGCTGGTGCGGGCCATGAACTATGCCAGCCTGCCGCTGGTGGAACTGGCCCACAAGGCGGAGACCGGGGGCCGGGATGGGGTGCTGATCTGCGCCAGCCAGCAGTGCGCCGCCATGGCGGAGACCACCCCGTGATCGTCAAGGAGGTGGAAATCATCAACCGGCTGGGGCTGCACGCCCGGGCCTCGGCCAAGTTCGTCACCTGCGCCGGGGGCTTCAAGAGCCTGGTGCAGGTCGAGCGTGACGGCCGCAAGGTCAACGGCAAGAGCATCATGGGGGTGATGATGCTGGCCGCCGCCCAGGGGGTCCGTCTCACCCTGCATGTCGAGGGGGAGGACGAGGCCGCGGCCTGCGCCGCCCTGGAAACCCTGATCGCCGATCGCTTCGGGGAGGGTGAATGACCCTCGCCCTCGTCGGTCTGGGCGTCTCCACCAGCCAGACCGTGGCCATCGGCCCGGCCTATCGGCTGGAGCGTGGGCCCCTGCCGACCGCGCCGCGACTCATCGCCCCCGACGAAGTCATGGCGGAGATCGCGCGCCTGGAGGAGGCCCTCGCCGCCTCCCAGGGGGCGTTGAAGGCCGTCCGCCGCCAGATCTCCCGCGCCACCGGCTCCCCCGTCAGTCTCGCCGAGTTCATCGACTCCCACCTGCTGATCCTGGAGGACGCGGCCCTGGTCGAGCCGGCGCGGGATCTGATCCGGGACCAGCTCTTTTCCGCCGAATGGGCCCTGCGCCAGCATCGCGACGACCTGGCGCGGGTCTTCGACGAGATGGACGACCCCTACCTGCGCAGCCGCCGCGACGATATCGACCAGGTCATCCATCACATCCTCGGCTTTCTCACCGCCGGCGACCAGGCCAGCCAGGAACCGGAGAGCGAGATCTCCGGTTGCGTCATCGTCGCCCATGACATCTCCCCGGCCGACACCCTGCTGCTGCGCCATCGCGGCGCCGTGGCCCTGGTCACCGAGCATGGCGGTCCCCTGTCCCATACCGCCATCCTGGCGCGCAGCCTCAACATCCCGGCGGTCATGGGGGTGCGCCATGCCACCCGCTACCTGCGCCCGGGGGAGACCCTGGTGGTGGATGGCGAGGCCGGCACCGTCCTCGCCGGGGCCGACTACCACATCCTCAATCATTACCGGCAACGGCTGATCGCCCTCCATGCCCGGCGCAACCGGCTGCGGCGCCTGGTCCACGAGCCCTGCCAGACCCGGGATGGTCAGCCGGTGGAACTCCTCGCCAATCTGGAACTGCCCGACGACGCCCAACTCGCCCGCGCCAATGGGGCCGCCGGCGTGGGGCTCTATCGCACCGAGTTCCTCTACATGAACCGCAAGGGCCAGCCCGACGAGGAGGAGCACCTGGCCGCCTATCGCCAGGCTATTCGCGGCCTGGGCGGCATCCCCATCACCATCCGCACCCTCGACCTGGGGGCGGACAAGCAGGTGGATGGCGCCCTGGGCGCCAACTGTCCCCCCGCCTGCAACCCGGCCCTGGGGTTGCGGGCCATCCGCCTCTGCCTCAAGGACCCCGAGCTGTTCCGCCCCCAACTGCGGGCCATCCTGCGCGCCTCCGCCGAGGGCCCGGTGCGCCTCATGCTCCCCATGCTCACCAACCTGGGTGAAGTGGAAGCCACCCTCAGCCTCATCGCCCAGGCCCGCCGTGACCTGACCCAGGAGGGCCTGCCCTTCGACCCGCAGATGCCCATCGGCGGCATGATCGAGATCCCCGCCGCCGCCCTGTGCGCCGACGCCTTCGCCCGGCGCCTGGACTTCCTCTCCATCGGCACCAATGACCTCATCCAGTACACCCTGGCCACGGACCGTATCGACGACACCGTCAACTACCTCTACGACCCCCTGCACCCCGCGATTCTGCGCCTGCTGCGCATGATCATCGCCGCCGGTCACCGCCAGCGTAAACCCGTGGCCATGTGCGGCGAGATGGCCGGCGACCGCCGCTTCACCCGCCTCTTGCTCGGCCTGGGCCTCCGCCAGTTCAGCATGCAGCCCGGCTCACTGCTGGAGATCAAGGAGCTCATTCTGGAGGCCGACGCCGCGCGCCTGGCCGCCCAGGTCGACGACCTCTACAACCGCCTGGATACGGAACCAGCGGACACCTTGCTGGCGGCCCTCAATCACCCGGCTTAGGTCGCCCCCCGCTCCTCATCCTCTCTGGCTCCACCCCCACACACCCGGGGTAAACGTCCACCCTTCGCAGCCTGGGCCTACTTAGGTAGCACACCCCCCTGATTCTCCTGCCATTCCCCTCCTAGTGGGGGAGAGTTTGGAAGAGGGGTGCTGAACGATTCTTACCTGGGTTGGACGCACCTGGCTACCGGCTGCCAGGTAATTGCCCAAGAAAAAATCACCGCTAGAAGTAAATCTGTGCTTGACAAGACTCCGGGGGGAGCTTTATTGTGCACTGCAACAAATGCTGCACCGCAACATTTTCCTTCCCCACCTCTACCGGAGTTACCAACATGACCATGAACGACACCCTGAACACCATGAAGGACATGACCAACAAGGGCATGGAGCGCATGACCAGCCTGAGCGAACTGAACATGCGCGTCTTCGAGCGTATGACCGCCAAGCAGATGGAAGGTATCAACCTGCTGATGGAGCATGGCAACCGCATGTTCACCCTGGCTACCGGCGCCAAGGGCTACAACGAGTACGTCAAGGGCCAGATCGAGATGACCCAGGACCTGTCCAAGCGCCTGATGGCGGAATCCCAGGCCAATCTGGCCATGGCGGGCCAAGTCCGCGAGGAGTATCAGTCCTGGTTCGTGAAGAACATGGGTGATGTCACCGCCGATCTGCGCAAGGCCGTCCCCAGCCTCTAAGGCTATCCCCCGCCCTTAAGGGCGAGACAGGCCCCGGACCACCCCGGCATGGATAGGGCACTCTGATCCTAGAGGTCCAGCGTTATCCAGACCGGGCAGTGGTCCGAGGGTTTTTCCATGGCACGGATGTCATAGTCGATCCCGGCATCCAGTAGCCGGTTGGCCAAGGGAGCCGAAACCAGAATGTGATCGATACGCAGCCCATGCTTGGGCTCGCGCTCGAAGCCGCGGCTGCGATAGTCGAACCAACTGAAGCGGTCCGCAATATCCGGATATTTGACCCGGAAGGCATCCCGCAAGCCGAAGGCCTGCAGCTCGGCCAGCCATTCCCGTTCCTCGGGCAGAAAGCTGCACTTCCCCTCGCGTAGCCAGCGCTTTGCGTTGTCCGCCCCGATACCGATATCCAGGTCCAGTGGCGCCACGTTCATATCACCGAGGATGACCAGGTTCTGGTCCGGCCGGTAGTGACCGCGCAGGTAGGCGGTAAGGTCGGCGTAGAACTGGCGCTTGGCGGGGAATTTCACCGGATGCTGCCGGCTTTCGCCCTGGGGGAAATAGGCGTTGATGACGGTGACCTCCGCCCCTCCCGGCGTGCCATAACAACCGCTGATCACCCGGCGCTGCGCGTCCTCGGCATCCCCCGGCAGACCCTTGACGACCGTCACGGGCGCTTCCTTGCTTAGCAGGGCGACGCCGTAATGGGCCTTCTGGCCATGGAATCGGGCCTGGTAGCCCAGGGTCCGCACCATCTCCAGGGGAAAGTCCTCATCCTGGACCTTGGATTCCTGGAGGCCGATGACGTCGGGATCCTGCCAGGACTTGAGGGCCTCAAGCTGATGGGGCCGCGCCCTGATCCCGTTGATGTTGAAGGAAACGATCTTGTACATCTTCAATGCCTCGCGATGACCCGCCGCATGGCGGCCAGGGCGCGGTTGGCGGGGGTGGCGAAGCCGATGCCGACGTTGCCGCCGGTAGGCCCGAGCAAGGCGGTATTGATCCCAACCACCCGGCCATTGAGGTCGATGAGGGGCCCGCCGGAATTACCGGGATTGATGGAGGCATCGGTCTGAATCAGGCCGCCCAGTCCCTCGCCATCGCTACCCACGCCCTCGCGGCCCAGGGCGCTGACGATGCCCGAGGTGACGGTCTGACCGATGCCGAAGGGGTTGCCGATCGCGAGCACGAAGTCCCCGACCTCCAGCCGGTCCGAGTCGCCGAATTGCAGGGCGGATAAGCCCGCGGGCACGCTGTTCAACACCAGCACGGCGATATCCGCCGCGGCATCGGTCCCCAAGAGCCGGGCGGAGAAACTACGCCGGTCCTTGAGGGTGACGGTAATGCGACTGGCATTCTTGATGACATGGGCATTGGTCAGGACATAGCCCTGCTGGGCATCCACGATCAGGCCCGAACCGACGCTCTGCTGCCGCCCCCCCTCCATGGACTCGGGGAAGGGTATATCCATGGTCTCCAGAAAGCGGCGAAAGTTGGGATCCTTAAGGAAGGGGTGATCCTGGACGGGGATGCGCGTCTCCACGGCGACGTTCACCACCGCCGGCGTGACTTGCCGCAACAAGGGAGCCAGGGTGGGATTGCCGCCGGAGCGCCAGGCCACTTCGGGGAATTCCTTGCCACCGCTGGGGCCACTCGTGGTGGTGGTGCTGGGCAGGGGCGCGCAGGCTATCAGCACGATGGTCACCGCGAGCAAGGCAAGGACCCGGGTAAGCAGGGGGTGGCGTCTGGTCATGGGGCTTGGGGTAGTTCAGCACTTGGACCCTGGACAATAGCGGGAGATATCGGGGGCCCTTGCCAGGGTTTCAGCGACCTCCAGGCGCAGATTATAGGGTACCGCCTGATTGATCATGAGACTGAAGGGCTGCCACACCCCTTGACGACGCACGAAGCCGGCATAGGTGCTGACCCCGGTGAGGGTGCCGGTCTTGGCCCGCGCCAACCCCTCCTGGGCGGGGAGCAGATCGCGGTACGGCGCGAAGGCCTTGATCGCTTCCAGCAACTGGCGGGCGCTGAGGCGATTGGCCCGGGAGAGGCCCGCCCCATCCTCGATCCGGTAATCCCGCCAGCCAAAGTTCTTCTCCACCCACCGCCGGGCCGCCTGCTGGGCCCCGGCCATGTCCAGCCCCCGCTCGCCCTCCTGTCCGCCGAGGCGCACGAACAGGTAATTGGCGATAAAATTGTTGGAATACTCCAGCATCGGCGCCAGGACCTCACGCAGGGTGCGGCTGTTTTCATGCCGGTGGAGCCGGCGGGCGCCGGCGGGCACCTGACCGATCCGGACCTCGCCGGCGACCTTGATCCCCGCATCCGCCAGTTTGGCCACCAGCACCTCACCAAAATAGCGCAAGGCGGTGGAGCGATCCTTGAGGTTGATGCGGTGCTTGCCGGTCCCCAGCCCGGCGGCCAGTTCCCGCCCCAGGGGGGTGAGGGGGGTCTGGGCCTCGCCGCTTTGCACCTTGCCGCCCTCCTTGGTCAGGGCGAGGGTATTGAAGTTCAGGGCGAGGGCGGTGACCGGGGCATCGTAGGGATTGTCGCTAGAAGACCGGCCATCGATCCGCAGGGTGGGGGAAAAGAGCCCATCGTCCAGGCCGATACCCTTCACCTCCCGCAGCCCGGCCCCCTTGATGCCGCTTACCAGCCGCTCCAACTCCTCCGACACCAGGAAGGGATCGGCCCCCTGGACCCACAGCCAGCCGTCGGCGGTAAATGTGTCCGTCGCGAAACGATGATCGAGCCCCCAGCGCTGGATGGCGGCGAGGGCCGTCAGCACCTTCATGGTGGAGGCCGGGATCATCGGCCGCTCCGCCTGATGGGCGATGCTCAGCTTCGCGTCCTGCCCGAAGGCCAGGCTGGCCTCCGTGAGGGACAAGACCTCCAGGACCGGATCGGCCTTCGCCGCCAGGCCGGACCGGGGAGGCAGGGCGAGGCCCGCAACCACCAGGGTGAGAGAAAAGACGAAGGCAAGGGTCTTGACCATGGCGCCGAGGTTCTCCGAGCAAGCGAGGACGCTAGGATAAGGCGATCGGCCCCGAAAGTCAGGGCCGGTTCGCGGAACGCCTCCTCCAATCCACCGGACCCGCCATGCGTATTTCGCGAATAGGAAAGCCACCGTTCAGGACAGACTGAAATCGAGAGGGACCTCACTCAGTTACCGGAACCGGGACAGTCCCCCGAGCAGTAGGCGCCCACGGCAAAGGTATTACTGCCGGAAGCTCGTATGTAGAAGCGTTGATCAGGGGTCATGATTTCGTTGTAATCCCAATTCCGGAAACCGCTCTCATTGGGGGCAAGATACCAGCAGTTATCAGTGCCACACCCATTCTGTCCGATCACGATCTTGTAATCATAGCCGTTGATCTCAAGAACGCCGGTATAGGCGAAATTCATCCCATCAGGGGTATCTTTGTTGCCATTCGTAGTGGTGAAAAGGCCATTGGCCCGATCGTTGAAGAAATCGGCGGGTGGACCGCTGGAATGTCTACCCGCCAGGGCATCCATTTGATAGGCGGGAAGAAGATCGGTGGAGACATTATTGGTGGTAACCCCGTCCCAGGGCTGACCAGAGGTGATGCTGTAGCCACCGTCCCAATAATAGACCAGGCTATTGACCTCGGGGTCGTTATCCGAATCAATCTCGATAACATTCTGATGTTCGCTTGATCCGAATAGGGGGGATGAAACCGCGAGACCAATCATCAGATAAGTAATCATCAGTGCATTTATGTTCATATATTTTTCCCCCTTAATTTCGGCAGTTGGTATTGCTTTCTCAACTTGCAGGCGTGTGTCATAGGGTAGCCCGCCATTTCATCCCATCAACTGGGAACTAAGCTAATTCTTTCGACATCGTCAATCACTTGTTGGATTTTCCTCGTCCCAGTCAGAAATCCAGGCTCACCTTGGCGCCGACCACCAGGGCATTGTCGATATCTCCGGTGCCGCCGGGGCGGATGATGTACTGGAGGTCGGGCTGGAGGGCGAGACCATGGCCGAGCACGAAGCGGTGATTGATTTCCACGACGGCCTCGTAATCCTTTTCCGCCAGGCCGACGGCCTGGAGGCCGTCGTTGTACTCGCTGCTGTACCAGCCGGCCGTGATGCCAAGGCCGGTCTTGTCGCGTGGGCGGGCCGGGAAGAGGCCCTGATAGACCAGGCCGGCGTTGAAGTAGTTGGTCATCTTGTTGACCTTGTCCGTCAGGCTGAAGACCAGGGAGCCGAAGGCGGACAGGTGGCGGCTGCTGCCCGGGGCCGCGCGATACAGCATCTGCTCCGCCAGGAGCCAGACCATGCCGTCGCCCTTGACGGTGCCGCCCAGGGGATCGGACAGGTCCTCGTAGTCCCCGGTCAGATAGAAGCCGCCCAGCTTGTACACGCCGGGCAGGCCCGGGTCGCTGTCCCGCTGATGGTGATAATGGACCTCGCCGGCCAGGGTGACGCCGTTGTCCCCCAGGCCCCAGTTGGTGCCGTTGGGGTTCTGGCTGGGGAGCAGGAAGTCGCCATCCTTGAGTTCCGGATCGCCGTCGTAGATCGCGGCCTGAAGGGTCCAGTCGCGCCCCGGGGTGTCGTAGCGCAGGCGGGCGCCCCAGGTGGCGACGGGATAGGCGGTAAAGGTGAAGGGGTTCTGCAAAAAGACCGCCTTGGGGCTGCCGCAGAAGGAGTTGTTGACGAACTGGCAGTAGAGGGGCGAACTGAGGAAGTCGTCATTGGCGACCAGGCGGCCATAGGCCAGGTCCAGACGGTCCTCCAGGAGCCGGGTATTGAACTGGACGTTGACCACCTTGAAGTTCTCGGTGCCGAACACTTCCTGGGCGGTAAAGGTGTTGCCACCCGCGGAGGGGGCGATGAAACGCTGGGAGACGCTGGTGCCGTCGCGCTTGGAGAGCTTGACCAGCAGGCGGGTATGGGGGACGCCCAGCAGCCTGTCGAGGTCGAAGTGCAGGTCCAGGCCGATGTTATCGGCGTAGGTGCCACCCAGGATCTCGCCACCGGCGACGTTGGCCAGGGGCTCCGCCGTGTAGTTGAGCCGGAAGTCCAGGCCCTGGGCCTGCCAGGCATCCCGGGTCCCGCCCCAGTTGCCGGTCAGAAAGTCCTGGCTAGTGAAGTCGGTGGCCAGGGCTGGCGGCGTCAACAGGGCCAGCGCCAGGAGGGCCGGAGCCGCCCGATCACGGCCAAGGGCCAGGAGAGGGCCGGAGCTGGGTTTCCACGGTGTCCTGGCTATCCCTTGGGGCCAAGCGGTCCAGGATGTACTGGGGGGACTGGTGGCTGGCCAGTTAGTGTGAAAGTCACGGCAAAGGCTTTCATTTTCAGGGGTGTGGTGCCCCCCCTCATGACAGTTAGCTTGATCACGGGATGTCGCGGCGACGGTGACTTCAGGGATGGGAAGGGTAGGCATCTGTCTGGTCATGGGTTCACGATACTCTTCAGGATCGGGTCATTGGCATAGGCCTCACGGACATTGGCCTGGGTCACGATCAGCGGTTCCAGTAGGTAGGCCGGCACGATCTTGACCCCGTTGAAATAGCTGTGGTCGTCGTTCACCGCCGGGACCTTGCCCTGCTGCAGGTCCCGCACCATGGCGATGGCATGCCCGACCAGGGCGCCAGTGTCCTTGTTGATAGTGGAGTATTGCTCGCCCCGGAGGATCGACTTGACCGACTCGACCTCGGAATCCTGCCCCGTGACCACCGGCAAGTCCTTGCCAGCGGCACGGACGGAGGTCAAGACCGCGCGGGCAAGGGTATCGTTGGGAGAGAGCACGCCATCCAGTTTGACCTGGGGGTAGGTGCCGGCGAGCAGGGTGTCCATGCGCCGCTGGGCGTTTTCGGCCTTCCAGCCTGGGGTGGCGGCCTGGGCGAAGCTCGTCTGGCCCGATCGCACGACCAGGGTGCCATCGCTGATCCGCGGCTGCAGCACGCTCATAGCACCATTGAAAAAGACCTGGCTGTTGGCGTCATCAGGCGAGCCGGCAAAGAGTTCGATATTCCAGGGGGGTGGCCCCTTGCGTTGCCGCAGCCCTTCCAGCAGGGCCTGACCCTGGAGAACGCCGACCTTGTAGTTGTCGAAGGCGACGTAGTAATCCACCGCCGGGGTGTTGGTCAGCAGCCGGTCGTAGGCGATGACGGTCGCCCCGGACGCCACGGCCTCCCGCAGCTGACCACCGAGCTGGGAGCCATCGATGGCGCCGACGATGAGAACCCTGGCCCCCTTGGTCACCATGGTCTGGATCTGATTCTGCTGCTCAGGCACCCCGCCGTTGGCGAACTGGACGTCGAGCTTGAAGCCGGCCGCCGCCAGGCCATCCCGGAACAGTTGTTCCGCCAATACCCAATTCTCCGAGGTTTTCTGGGGCAGGGCGACGCCGATCAGGCTGTTAGGGGGAAAACCGGGCCTCGCGCCAGCCTGCCGCCGCGCGGCGAAAACGGAATCCGCGGCGGAAGCGGGACCCGTGGCTTGCTGAGGGAGGGGGGCACCGCTGGGTTGCCCGTCCGTGGTGAGTCCACCGCGGGCAGCGGGTGACGTGGGGGTAGCCTGCCGCCCACCATTGACGAGGTACCAGAGCCCGCCCCCCAGCACCACCAGCCCCAGGACCAGCAGCGTCAGCCGTTTGCTAGTCCTCGGGCCTGGGGATACCGGGGACGACCCGGGTGACCGAGGAGCATTTTGATTCCCGGCATCGGAGCCCGGCTGACCATTCGGACCGGAACCGACATCAGTACCCCTAACAGCGCTTGCACCCACACCCGTGCCAGCAACAGCGCCAGCCGGAGAACCAGCGACAGAACTAGCGGCAGGACCCGCGGCAGAACCAGTACCAGGCGCATGGCCACCCCCCGCCGTGGGGCGCTGACGCAGCAAGAGCCCCAGGATAGACGGCCGCCCCTGGGTCTTGTTGTAGACATCGAAGGCCACCGCCAGCAGCAGCACCAGGCCCTTGATGATCTGGGTCAGATCAGCGCCAACGCCCATGAGTTGCAGGCCATTGTTCAGTACCGCCATCACCAGGCCACCGATCACCGAACCGATGACCGTGCCCACCCCGCCGGAGACCGCCGCGCCACCAATGAAGACCGCCGAGATGGCGTCCAGCTCCCAACTGACGCCGTCAAAGGGGCCGGAGGCGGTGGCACGGCCGACGAACATGAGCCCTGCCAGCGCGGCGAGGATGGACATGTTCATCATCACCAGGAAGGTGACGCGGCGGGTATCGACCCCGGAGAGGCGCGCCGCCTGACTGTTGCCGCCCACGGCATAGATGTGGCGGCCGAGGATGGTGTGCCCGGCGAGAAAGCTGTACAGGATCACCAGGCTGACCAGGATCAGTCCGGGGATCGGGAAGGAGGTCCCCGGCCGGCCGCTGGCGAACTGATAGGTCAGCCAGGCAATGACGACACTGAGCGCCATCAGCCGGACGACCGTGGCACCCAGGGGTGGCACCTCGCCCCCTAGACGGAGGGTTCGCCGCCGGCCGCGCCAGGTCCCCAGCACCAGCCAGAGGATGGCGGCCAGGCCGAGGGCCAGGGTCGGATCGTTCAGGCCCGTGTCATAGGCGAGGGGGGGCAGGTACCCCCCGCCCAGGTACTGGATCTCGTCGGGCACGGGGATGGTGTTGGAGTGACCGAGGGCCTGGTTGGCCCCGCGAAACAGCATCATCCCAGCCAGGGTGACGACGAAGGCGGGGATGCCGACATAGGCCACCCAGAAGCCCTGCCAGGCACCAATGAGGGCGCCAACGCCCAGGCACAGCAACACCGCGGCCCAGGGCGCCAACCCCCAGTCGCGCATCGCCAGGGCCAGGACAATACCGGCGAAGGCGGCCACGGAGCCTACCGACAGGTCGATGTGGCCAGCGATGATCACCAGAACCATGCCGACGGCCAGAACCAGGATATAGGCGTTGCCATTGAGCAGATTCATCAGATTGGCCGAGGTCAATACCAGCCCTTCGGTCTGGACCTGGAAAAAGGTCACCAGGGCAACGAGGGCGAAGACCATACCGAACTGGCGGGGGTCGCCACCAAACAGGTCCTTGAGATAGTTCATGGGCGGGGGCCTCAGATGGCGGGGTTCCGGGGGGTGGCAAGGTTGAGGGTCATCAGCCGCATCAGGCGCTCCTGGGTCGCCTCGGCACGGTCGAGGACGCCGGTGATGGCCCCTTCGCACAGGGTGTAGATACGATCCGCGAGGCCGAGGAGTTCCGGCAGTTCCGAGGAGATGAGGATCACCCCCTTGCCCGCCGCCGCCAGGTCCTGGATCAGCTCATAGATTTCATACTTGGCACCAACGTCGATGCCACGGGTCGGCTCGTCGAGGATCAGCAGCTCGGGCTCGGTGAACAGCCACTTGGCGAGAACGACCTTCTGCTGATTGCCACCGGAGAGCTGAGCGACCCCGGCGCTGACGCTGGGGGCCTTGATCCGCAGGGACTGACGATAGTCCTCCGCCACCGCCACTTCCCGGGGCCGGTCGATAACCCCGTGGTGGCTGACCCGCCCCAGGTCGGCGGCAACGATGGTGGTCTTGATGTCGTCCAACAGGTTCAGGCCCAGGGTCTTGCGGTCCTCGGTCACATAGGCGAGGCGGTGACGAATGGCGGTGGCAATGTCGTGCAGATCGACCTCACGCCCCGCCATGAGGATCTGTCCTCCTTCGTAAAGTCCATAGGAACGCCCGAAGAGGGAGCGGGCCAGCTCCGTGCGCCCCGCGCCCATGAGCCCGGCGAAGCCCAGGATCTCGCCGCGACGGACAAAGAAGCTAACCCCCTTGCAGACCAGGCGCTCGGCAACCTGAGGGTGACGCACCGTCCAGTCACGCACCTCGAAAAAGGGCTCGCCGATCCGGGGGGTCCGTTGGGGAAAACGTGCACCCAGGGAGCGCCCGACCATGCCGCGGATCAGGCGGTCCTCGTCCACCGGCTGGGCGTCTGGCCCGGTCAGGCGCAGGGTCTCGATCGACTGGCCGTCGCGGATGATGGTCACGGCGTCGGCGATGGCCAGGACCTCGTTCAGCTTGTGGCTGATCAGGATGGAGGTCAGGCCCCGGGCGCGCAGGCCCCGCAACAGGTTCAGCAGATGGGCGGAGTCGTCCTCGTTGAGGGCCGCCGTGGGCTCGTCGAGGATCAGCAGCCGTACGTCCTTGCCCAGGGCCTTGGCGATCTCGACGAGCTGCTGCTTGCCCACGCCGATGTGCTTGATGGCGGTGTCCGGGTTCTCGCGCAGGCCCACCCGTTCCATCAGCCTGGCGGCCCGGACCCGCGCCTGGGCCCAGTCGATGATGCCCCCCCTGGCGACCTCGTGGCCGAGGAAGAGGTTCTCGGTGATGGATAGCTCGGGGATCAGCGCCAGTTCCTGGTGGATGATCGCGATGCCCGCCGCCTCGCTGGCGCGGATGTCCTTGAAGGCCACCGGCTGGCCGTGGAGCAGGATCTCCCCCTCGTAGGAGCCATGGGGATAGACCCCGGACAGCACCTTCATCAGGGTCGATTTGCCGGCCCCGTTCTCGCCGCAGAGGGCGTGGATCTCCCCCTCCCTGACCGCCACGGAGACGCGGTCCAGGGCCTTGACGCCGGGAAACGCCTTGACGATCCCGCGCATGTCCAACAATGTCGTCACGACAGCCCCACCAGACGATTAACTGAGCATCCAGGATTCATTGTGACCATCGCCTTTGTTGAAACACTTGATGAGATGTAACCTTTCAGCCCCCCTCTCCCGCCAGGAGTAGGGAGCCATAGAATCAGCAACTTGCACCTTCGAAGCCTTCCTGGAGCGTGAGGGGTCCGAACGATATGGGATGCGCTATTGACCCTCGGGCTCAGGGCTGGTCGGCATCCGCCAGGCAGCGCACGGAGAAGCCGGCGTTCTTGAGGGCGGTATAGCGCCCGGCGTTGACCTTGCGATTGCCCAGGCCCCGGAAGTTGGTGGAATGGCTGCTGATATCGCTGGCGCTCCAGAAGAAGCCGTTGTAGCCGGCCAGGTCGAAGTCGCCATCCCAGGTCTCGCGGTGACCGCCGCCACGGGCGGTGAAGCCGCTGCCATTGCTGGCGCCGGTGTTGGGGGCGAACCAGTGGTCGAAGCCGGTCTCCTTGAGCAGTCCGCCGGCCACCGAATCGCCGCCAAGATAGTCCATGAGGGTCGCCCATTCGTCGTCCGTGGGCACATGCCAGCCCTCCGGCGCCAGGCCATTGGGGTTGGCGACGGCGTACCAGTTGTACAGGAGGCCGTAAGCGCTTTCGTCGAAGCCGGGATCGGGGTGCTCGCACCAGGCCCCTTCCTGGTCGTCAACCCAGGCCTGGTTGTCGGGGAGGTTGGTAATCGGCTCGCCGTTGCGATAGGTGCGGGTCTTGAGATTTTCCGCCATCCACACCTGGGTGCCGATCTGGACGGTGACGTACTCGTTGCCGTCGATATCGATCACGGTGAGCCGGTCGCCGGTGGTGAAGGCCTGGATCGGACTCTGTCGCCGGGCACCGAGCGGGTCGGTAGCGACGACCTTCCAGAAATAGCGCGTGCGGGGCGCCAATAGACCGCTGGCGACGTGTTCCTCGGCGGTGAGACTGGCCAGCGGTTGCAGGGCGCTTGCGCTGGTACCGATGTGGACGTCGTACAGAACGTCACCACCCTCCGGATCCGTGGCGCGGTAACTGAGCGAGACCGCCCCGGCATGGATCGTCTGGCCCTCGACAGGCTCCAGTTTGACAAAGAAGGGGGGAGCGTTGTCGCTACCGCTGTTGCTACAGCCCTGACTCAGCACCAGAGCGGTCAGCGCGGCCAGAACTAGACGTCCAGATTCCGGAGCGGGATCGCGCGAATGGTTGGCAGAGTTACCCGTCATGGTTCTTCTCCGAATGGCATAAAGGCGGAATGATTGGCAAGCGGGAAATACAGGGGAAAGGAGCCGAGGTGGCAACTCACCTAGACGCACGGGGGTTGTATTCGGCTTCTGGGCTCCGCTTTTCCGCTCACATATTTTTCGCAATATAGAAAATGTAATCCTTTTGGTCCCCACTATGAAAAAAGCAGCAGGCTGGCCAGGATGCTAATAGGCGCCGCGGTGCTAACCGTCATGAGTTGTTACCTCTTTTATCATTAAGCCGCCATGGTTGCGTTCCCGACCAGGGTGTTCACAACCGAAAATGCTCGGTTCAGGGCTCAAGGCATATCCGCATCTCCCAGTAGGCGCACGGACGAGTAGCCATTACCGCTGACATCGGCCTCAAGCCATGGGTCATCAAGGGGTCGATGAGGGCTGTCAGGACGAGCCGCCCTGTGTTCTCGGAGCGCGAATGCGTGCATGGTCCGCCAAGTTACCGGTCATTCTTATTCCCTTCGGATGACATGCGCAGGGCTATCACTCATTGGCAGCAATCTGAGGGCGCGGATGGCTGGCGGCTACCGAGCTCAGGACCATCATCCCCTTTCCGAAGCTTCAGGTTCCGCTCGAAATGGACATCGACGATCGAAGGTCCGGGCGTGGACTGTTCAATGAGCGTTTCAACGATCCCTTTGAAAACCTCGGGGACTTGCCTGCCCAGGCGACTCCTGACGGTGACCCCTCCGGGAGGTACCCGTTTGAGGCTTTTGACATGCACGCTTTGCCAGGGCGCTTCTTTTTGGGCGGGAGTCTCGATCAATTGCAGGGACTCTTGGACACCGTCATCGTCATCACCCAGGGGAATCGTCACTGGATACAGGACGGGTCTGAAGTGATAAATGCCTCGTGCCAGATCGACCCAGCTCACCCAGATGGTCGGGTCCGGGCTGGAACCGGCAGGGGCCTGCAGGGATTGGAGAATACTGAAAGCCGCCTGCATGGCCTGATTCTGGCTCTTGACCGCTGGCATCAGACGGGAGAGGACGGATCCGCGAATGAACCGGCTGGGAGAAGTGAAGTCTCCAGGCAGGCCCACCAGGCGGGAGCCGTTCATATAGAGATCCTTGCCGTCCGCTTGCCAGGTTTGGTCGGTATTACCCGTGATCATATCCATCCAGGGAGACTTGGCGGCCTCGGTCAGGTGCCAATCATAGGGGGGCGCATTGGTCAGAATCGCCGCTTGGGAATTGGTAAACTCGCTGATCTCAAAATCAGGATAACGATCAATGGTCAGGACCACCTTGTCCGTAAAGGCCTGATGGTAGTAATAGTGAGTAGAGCCATCCACCCACTCGATCACCGCGCTATCGCCATACTTGTCGCGCAGCGACAAATGGAAAGGGAAGCCGGCGAATACCACATCGAGGATTGACCCGGCATTGATGACCAATTGGTTTTCCTTGAGGTTATCCAGTGCATCCGCGACACTCGCGGAAGTCCCGAGGGCATAGATCAAGGCATTCATCACCCCCAGTTCCGGCCGTGGATCCTCTGGGTTATAGTCGGGAAATTTGGTCACCCCGGGTAATTCTAGGAGACCGACATAGAGTCCCGCATTATTGACACCATCCGTCATGATCGAGGTATAGACGGCGGTCTGGCCGGCAAAGGCATGGACGTTCGCCCATCGAGCCGGATTGACCGGCGGATACATATTGATGTTACTGACGTTTTGCACCCCTTTCAGACCATAGCCAAAGGAGTTCCCGGTAATCTCCTCGAAATCCATGCTCCGCGCTACCGCGGCGAAAATCTGCTGAGGAAACAGCTCATCCCTGGCCGTAACGAAAACGTTTGAACAAGCCAGTATCGGTGGCGCAACCAGCCATATCAACAATCCGGCAAGCAGGGCAGCGATGAGCCTCGGCATATCGTCCTCCAAATGGACCCAAGGTCCGGCTAGTGAATATTGACACCTGCATCCATGACCAGCCGGGCATTGAACCGATAGCCCTGGCCGCGCACAGCCTTGAGTGGCCCCAGCTCGCCGAGTTTGGCCCGCAACCGGCTGAGGACGACCTCCAGGGCGCGGGGGTCGTAGGTCTCGGGGTCCTTACCCATGGCCCGCATCAGTTCCTCGCGGGAGACCGGCTGATCGGCGGCCCCGGCCGCCAGGGCCGCTAGCAAATGGTATTCATGCACCGCCAACGGCAGGCGCTCACCATCGGGGCGGATGAGGGAAGGTTCCAAGGGGTTCAGACGCCACTGGGGCGTGGTCAGGCCGATCTGGGTGACCCGCCTGGCGACGGCGCGGATGGCCGCCGCCAGTTCGACCATGTCGACGGGCTTGACCAGGTATAGGTCGAAGCCCTCGTTCAGCCCCGCGACCCGGTCGTCCAACCGCCCCCGGGCGGTCAGGGCAATGATGCCAACCGCTGGGTAGCTCTGGCGCAGGCGGCGGGCGATGGAGAGGCCATCCTCACCCGGCAGGCCCAGATCCAGGACCAACACCGGCCAGGCCTGACCGGTGGCCAAGGCGGCGTCCAGGGCCGCGCCATCGGTGAAACCGCTGGCCTGGAAGCCCATGCGGCCCAGGTTGAAGAGGACGTCATCCAGGACATCGGCATTGTCTTCAACGACGGCAACGGTAAGCATGGCGGGCTAAGGTCCGGCAAAGGCGGCGAAGTTGCTGCCAGCTTAGCGACTCCGGCGCCAAGAAACCTAACAAATCCCAACAGCCCACGCCGTGCTTGTCGGGAACCGACCTGCAACGACCCGACTGGCAAGCCAGGCGCATGCCGCGCGCTTGTTGGGATTTGTTAGGTTTCTATTTCACGCTTTTGCTAGTTTCACCTGGCCCCAAGGCGAAGGAGAGACCGCCAGGGTTGCCAGCGACGCCATCCGGCTATGCCGCGTTGGCCAAGCGAAGGCGGGTCCGGCGCAAGCCGGATATGCGTGGCCATACCCTGATCATCTCCCCACCGCCAGGCACGGTCCCTCGCGATCCGGCCATTCCCCCAAAACGGTCAGAGGGTCACTATCAGCCCAACGAGACACCCGACATGACAACAGTCTTCACGCCCAAGCGTCAGCTTCTCAGCGTCTTACCCTTGGCGATCGCCGGTTTGGCCGGTTGCGGTTCCGACAGCGACTCCCCCCCCCTGCCCCTGATCAAGGAGGTTGGCTACCTGCACAGCGGTCTTCTGGAGAACGTCCCCTACACCTGTGGTGGGCAACAGGGCCGCACCGGCCGGCTAGGCCACTTTATCTATGAAGTCGGCCGGACCTGTACCTTCAAGTTTGGGGACATGCACCTGGAAGCCGCCGTCACGGACCTCGGCGACGGGGTGGTCACCCTCTATGACCTGACGGCGTCGAAAACCGAGGCCTGGGCCCTGATGGCGATCCTCGACTCACTGTCTTTCGGCCGTCCCGGGACGGATGAATTCATCATCGTCGATCAGGTCCTGATGCAACGGCTCAATGTCGTGGATCTCGGCCAAGGGGATGCCGCCATCGCCCTGGCTCTGCAACCCTATAACGGCAAGACCAAAGCCGTCAGCCTCGCCTCGGGACGGGAGCGGCTGGGCGAGTTTGTCGACGAGAACAACAAGCTCACGGAACCCTTGCAGGATAGCCTTGACCGCGGCAAGGCCGTGCTCGGGAACCTGGGCGTGGATTACCAGGATCCGACCCCCGATGGGGACTCGCCCAAGGACGCAGACAACTCCCCGGGCCTGCTTGGGGAAACCAACCATGACAACCGGGTCAACCTGGTCATTTATGACTATCAGGGGAATCCACTGGCGATTGATAACTATTGGATGAACAACAACTGGTTGTCGGTTTCGGATGGCCAGAACCCCGACAACAACGAACCGCAAATCGGCATGGATGAGGGCGACATCAGCGGACCCAATGTCATCGGTATCGATCTGGTGGTGGGGCGTCACCAGACCAGCGAGGTCGCGAACGACTACCAGAGCTATCTGAATGATGGCGGCTTTTCCTCCCCCGTCACCATTTTTGCCGCCGACGTCATCGACGAGAATGACCCCGATGAGTCACAGTCGAACAACACCCATCTGGGGCAGCAACTCAACTTTGGCTTCGGCGTCGACTTGGGCATCGATACCCCCAACGGCAATTTCTACTGCAATGACTTCTCCCTGGCGCAAGGCTCCAATGACACCTGGAAAGCCCTGTTCGACACGATCAAGGATCTAGCCGATACCTTCGCCGATTGGGCGAAGTTCATCGCCTCGGATGGGGATGACTTGCCAGAAGCCGCGCAAGCGGTGCAGTCATATACAAAGTTCACGCAAGATGCCCAATCGGTTGCCTTCCAGAACTGGTGGATGCTGGGTCTCGGCGCCCAGAATGGGTCCTACCGCGCCTCGGCCTGGGGTGATCCGGCCATCATGATGCAATGCTATCTCAATGGCAGCGGTGATCCTCCCGTTTCCGTTCCCGTCCTCGCCTACTCGGACTACGATGACCATACCTTCAATCTCCAGGTCTCCTTCCCACCGCAAAACATGACCGTGCAGGAATAGCCGCGCCAACCGCGGGGAGGGCTGGCAGCCGTTCAGCCCTCCCTAAGCGTCAACGCCCTTTTCTATTCGCGTTTCCGGGAGTCAGGCGCACGTCCTCAGTCAGATCAAAATGTGCCGCTGCCAGTCAAGCACGCGATCCCGCACAGGATGGTCCAGGCGCCACCACCCTGGGTTGCAAGTGAGTCGATCGAACTGGCCGGTGCTTCGCCGCGGTGGGCGGGCGCGCCTTGACCGGGCAGGTCGAGACATTCTGCTGTCGGCCAGATCCAAAGGGAGGATGCTAAGCTCGTCGCGTTCCCCGACCTCGATGTGCCCCATGCGCTTCTTCACTACCGAAGGCCCGGTCCGTCCCGACGACCACTACAACCTGCCGCCCCTGTCGCGCTGGGATCTCGACGAGATCCGGCGATGATCGTCGAGCGGGTCACCCATCTCGATCAGTTCGCTCACAAATTGCAAGAGCCACGGGTGCGGCGGATCATCGAGCCGATGCTGGCCGGCACCGAGCTGGGCGCGGTGGCCGAGGACGACCGCCAGTATCTGGTCGATCTGGGGCTGCTGCGCCGCGACGGTGCCGGTGGGCTGGTAGTGGCCATTCCCATCTATCGCGAAGTCCTTCCGCGCGCCCTGGCCAGCGGGCCGCAAGATTCGTTGCCACGGATCAGCCCCACCTGGCTGAATCCGGATGGCTCGCTGAACCCGGAGGCCCTGCTGGCGGCCTTTTTGGACTTCTGGCGGCTGCATGGAGAACCGCTGCTCAAGAGCGCGCCCTATCACGAGATCGCCCCGCATCTGATGCTGATGGCCTTTCTGCACCGGATGATCAACGGCGGCGGCACCCTGGAGCGCGAATACGCCATCGGTATGGGGCGGATGGATCTCTGTCTACGTTACGGGGCGGTAACGCTGGGGATGGAACTCTAGGTCTGGCGCGACGGCGCGCCCGATCCGCTCGCCCAGGGGTTGGGCCAGCTCGATGCCTATCTGGCCGGGTTGGGGCTGGAAAGCGGCTGGCTGGTGATCTTCGACCGGCGTGCCCATCAGCCGCCCATCGCCGAACGGACCACGACCAGCGAACAGGTCAGCCCCGGCGGACGCGCCATTAGCGTGATTCGCGCCTGAACGCCGGTGGACGCGCCACCCGCTGGGGGGTTGGTCAGCGCGGCTCTCGCAGTCCCAGTTGGCCGCTGGCAGGCCGATTATGAAGGGGTGCTCTATGGCAAAGGTGAATTGAAACGTCTGTTCAAGACAGTGAAGTGAATCCCGGACAGGCTCTCAGAACTCCCTCAGGCCATTTCCTTCCGTGAGCTGAGCGGCAGGGTCACTCGCAGACAGGCACCCCCGGCCTCACGCTCCAGACACTCAACCTCGCCGTCATGCCAGCGGGCGATGCGCCGCACCAGGTAGAGACCCAGGCCGGCGCCGGGTATATCACCGACATTTTGCCCGCGCACATAGCGGTCGAAGAGGATGGGGCGCAAGGGCGGCGGAATGCCGGGACCCCGGTCCCGGACCTCCAGGAAGGCTGCCTGTCGTGTGATACCCAGGGTGACGGTCACCTGGGTGTCCTCGGGGGAGTATTTCAGGGCGTTGTCCACCAGATTGGCCAGCAGGACCTCGATCAGGTTGGGGTTGCCGATGATCGGGACGGGGCCATCCACCGTCAGGGCCAGGCGGGTGACGGGCAGGCCGTAACCGGCAATCACGCTGTGGGTCAGACGCCCCAGATCGAGGGATATCCGATGTTCCAGGGTCTGGGTCTCGTGGCCGATGCGGTCGTATTCCAGGGTCTTTTCCACCAGGGCGTTGATCCGGCTCACGGCCCGGCGGATGCGCTCGTGGCGCCGGTCGACCTCGGGCGCGGGTGGCACCAGGGCCTGGAGGGACTGGACGGCGCCATCGATCATGGTCAGGGGGGTCTTGATCTCGTGGCTGATCATGGCGAAGAGCCCGCGCTGCTCCTCACGGGCGGCGCGTTCCCGTTCCGCCTCGGCCTGGGCTCGCCGCGCCCGATCCTGGGCCCGTTGGCGCTCTTCGCGTAGCCCCCGGAAGCGGGCCCCGATCGCCAGATAGAGCGCCAGCACCGTCCCCAGGCTGGCGACGTGCAGGCTGTAGAGGGGTGGCAGGCCCGCGTGGATATAGCCCAGCAGATGCAGGATCGTCACCAGGATGCCCAGCATGCTGATCAGATTGGCGCTGAACATGAAGCCGCTGCCCGGTTCCCGGCGCCGCCAGAGGCGCAGGCTGAGATAGAGGCCGACGCCATTCATCAGGATGACGGCGTTGAGCATCGGCGATATCACCTCGGTGCGGTAACCCAGCAACACCAGGGGAATGCCCAGCAGTGGCACGACGATGCCCGCCCAGTAGAGCCGGTAGAGCAACCGGTGGCGGCGGTCGATGTTGAAGAGCAGCCGATAGAAACCGTTGCCAAAGGCGATGGCCCCGAGGGCGAAGACCCCGAGCCAGTGGCGGTTGATCAGGGGGGCGTTCGGTAACAGATACTGCGCCACGAACCCGAAGCTGCCGAGCAGGTTCAGAAACATGCAGCCGACATACGCCAGAAACCAGGGGGAAAGGGGATCGCGCAGCCAGAACCAGTGATTCAGGGCCAGCAGCATGACGGTCAGCAACACCGCCAGACCGGCGAGGAGCAGGCTCGCCTCCAGGGTGTCATGGGCATGGAAGGCGACGGGGGCCCAGAGGCGCGGCACCAGGATGGAACTACCCGTGGTGGCCAGGCGCAGATAATAGGTGCGCGGCTGGTCGTCGGGCTGCGCCAGCCGAAAGGCGATACCGCGGTAGGGGATTTGCCCTTCCGTGATGGGCAGGCCAAGGCCCGCCCGGCGCTCGCGGAAGACCCCAGGCCGCCCGGGGTCGGGCTCATACAGGCGCAGGTCATCGAGAAAGGGTGGCAGGATGTCCAGGATCCATTCGCCGGCGGGCGCGTCCAGGGTGAAGCGCAACCAGTGCACCCGGCGGGTGTAGCCGGCGACCAGGTTGCCGCTGGGCAAGGGCGTGAAGCGTTCCGGCGCGGCCGCGAGGACGCTGGCGAGTGTCTCCTCCCCCGCCGGGTCCACCAGAACCGCCAGATCCCGCAGCGCGGGCCCCGCCGCGCCGGCGGGGGCGGCCATCATCCCCGCCACCACGAGGCCGGTCAGCCACAGGATCCGGAACAGGACCAGGCGCAACCGGGTGAGGTTGGGGGCGGGTTTATCAAGCCTCCGAGGCATCGCGGGCGCCGCGGAACAGGTCGATATCCCAGGCCAGTTGATGGTTCATAGGGGCGTTACTCAGGGTCGGGCGTCTGGAACGGACAGGCGTACGGTTACGGTAAGGGTACGGGATCGGGTTTGGGTTTGGGTTTGGGTTTGGGTTTGGGAGTACCCCTTAAGGCATAATGGCTGCCTCACCGGCCTGCATGGCCAGGGGCAAGTCTGGCCATGGTAGCCAGACATGAGTCCCTTCCTCTTTGGCAACATAAGTAAGAGATCGGCATGTTTGACTGGATCTTCCTACCGGAGGCCTGGCTGGCCCTGGTGACCCTTACCGCCCTGGAGATCGTCCTGGGCATCGACAACATCATCTTCCTCACCATCCTGGTGGGGCGCTTGCCGGAGCACCAGCGCCAGCGGGGGCGGGTCATCGGCCTGGGCCTGGCCATGGGCACCCGCATCCTCCTGCTCCTGTCCCTGGCCTGGATGATGAGACTGGTGGAGCCCTGGTTCACGGTCCTGGGCGAGGAGATTTCCGGTCGCGACGTGATCCTGATCCTCGGCGGCCTCTTCCTGCTCTTCAAGAGCACCATGGAAATCCATGAGGCCCTGGAGGGACCAGAGGAAGAGGAACAGGGCGGGATCGCCAAGGCCGGCGCCAGTTTCCTGTCCATCGTAGTGCAGATCGCACTCATCGACATCGTCTTCTCCCTGGACTCGGTCATCACCGCCGTGGGCATGGCCAATCAGATTCCGGTCATGGTGCTGGCCATCGTCATCGCCGTGGGGGTGATGATGTTCGCCGCCAAGCCCATCGGCGACTTCGTTGACCTCCACCCCACCATCAAGATGCTGGCCCTGAGTTTCCTGGTCCTTATCGGCTTCGCCCTGGTGGGTGAGGGTCTCGACCTGCACATCCCCAAGGGCTACATCTATTTCGCCATGGCCTTCTCCCTGGGCGTGGAGATGATCAACATGCGCCTGCGCGCCAAGGCCAAGAAGCCGGTGGAACTGCGCAAGTGGGTGGAGGAGGATGCGGCCTGACCGCCTGACCTTTATCGATTTAGGCTATTCCGGATCGGCTCTTCAGCTTGATTGAGGTATTGCCATGAAACCCTGTTTTCTGCCCACGGCCCGGCAGATGAACTGGCTCATCGCCATCGGCATGGGTTCGGTCTTCTATGCCTGCTTCCTGCGCTACCGGGTCATCGAGAACACCCCGGTCTTTCTCGCCTGTCAGGCGGGGCTGGATACCTGGCTGTGCGCCAGCCTGCGTCTGGGCATGCGGCTGTTCAACGAGGGCGTCTTCGGCGCGGTAGCCCTGGGCGCCGCCCTGCTGCACCTGCTCTGGCCCTCGCTCCTGCTCTTTGCCCTCGCCCTGGCCGCCGCCGGCTTTGGCCTGGTGATGCAGAACGGCGCCTTGGCCGGCCTGGCGGCGGGCCTGCTGGTCATCAGTCTGGCTCGGCCCGCCCCCGGATCAAGGTAAGGGCGAGGACGCACAAGGCCACGCTATAGCTCAGGGCCTGCCAGTTGGCGAACCCCTCGGCGAGGAGGATGTAGACCGCCGCCAGGGCGAGGATGACGGCGGCGGTCTTCTCCGCTGGCGGCCTGATTAGCCCCGATCCACCGCCCCCCGCCGTGCTGCCTGTGGACGTCATCTCATCGCCGGCTGTCGGCTCCGGTGGAGAGGTCAGGCCGCCGGCAATCATCTCTTTGATTGGCACAAGGGCTAGCACCACGAAGGGCATCAGCGCCCCGATCAGCCCGGCGAAGGGGAAATCGACGTAGCGCGGATCGAAGACCAACATCAGCGCGGTCTGGATCGCCAGCACCAACAGGCCGGCCAGGATCAGACCCGTCGCCAGGGCGCGCCGGTCCCGGGGCCAGGCGGTCGTGGGACCCAGCACCCGGTAGAGGGGCGGCACCCCCTGGCCGGCCAGGAGCAGGGCCGCCCCCGCGACCGGCGCCAGGGCCGCCACCGCCACCCAACCCGCCGAGCGCAGCCAGCCCGCCAGGCCCAGGCTCTCCACCCACATCGCCTCCACCGCCCAACCGATGGTGCTGCCCGAGACCAGGGCGATAACCGCGACTCCCAGCCAGAGCGAACACTTGGCTCCGCCTGAGCGTCGGGCCGACCAGGCCGCGGCCAGGAAGGTCAGGCTCGCCAGCAGGACGCCAAGCCCCGCCTGCCAGGCCCAGAAGGGGTGATTGGAGACGGGCCGGCCCCAGGCGAATTTCGCCTCCCGCGCCGTTGCGTCAAAGAGCCCCCAATAACCGCCGACGGTGCCCTCCCGCTGGCGTTTCCAGGGCTGGTCGAAGGCCTCGATCAGGTTGACGCCGAACTGTTCCCGCTCCGCCAGGGCCATGACCTCGTGAAAGAAGCGCGCCTGATTGACCCGCGACGGCAGGGCGCCCGCGCGCATCCGCCCCGCGCTGGGCCAGCCGATCTCGCCGACGAAGACCCGCTTGCCCGGAAAGGCGGCCAGGATCTTCTGGCGGCTGGCCTCGGCATGGGCGACCGCCGCCGCCACCGGGGTCGGGAAGTCCTCCCAGTAGGGCAGCAGATGGATGGTGATGAAATCGACGGCCTCCGCCAGTTCCGGATGGCGCAGCCAGAACTCCGGGACATCGGCGTAGGTCACCGGCACCGCAGCCGGCACCGCCGCCCTGACCTCGCGGAGGGCGGCCCCCAGGGCCGGCGGGGTCATCTCCCCCCGCAGCAGCACCTCGTTGCCGACCACCACCGCGGACAGGACCTCGGGATAACGCCGCGCCAGGTCGGTGGCGGTCGCGATCTGCTCGCGATTGCTGGCGGGGTCCGCCCCCAGCCAGATCCCCAGCATCACCTTCAGTCCCGCCGCCTTGGCCAGTTCGGGGACGACATGGGTACCGTGATTGACGCCATAGGTGCGGATGCAGGGGGTCCGGGTCGCCAGATGTTCCAGGTCCTCGGCGATCTGCGCCCGCTCGATCTGGACGTTGCCCACCAGGGGGCTCTGATCGCCCCGGAAGGGGGCGTAGGACAGACAGGGCAGCGCCACCTTGTCCCCGGACAGGGCCGGCATGGGTACCGGGCGCCCCAGGGTCCACCAGACCAGCGTGATGAGCAGCACGGACAGGACAAAGAGACCCAGGGGGAGCTTCGGTAACTTCATTGAAAACCTGCTAAGGAACCGCGGGGGATGCCTTGGGGGCTGAAACGGCCGCCCCCTTGGGCTTGAACAGGGGCTTGTCCAGCCACCAGGGGTCGGCCACCCCCTCGCGGTAGGCGGCCAGGGACTCGGGAGAGGAGTTGACGCGCAGATTGGAGAAGGTGCCCGCCTCGGTCTCCCAGCGTTCATGCCAGAAGACGGCGGCGCGGAACAGCCGGTACTGATCCTTGAGGGCGGTGAAGGCGGTGCGGATGAAGTCCGCCTTGTCGTCGGGCGGGAACTCCCCCACGCCCCATTCCGCCAGGATCATGGGCTTGGCGGGATTGATGCGGTGCAGTTGAGGGTAGGCGTCCTCCATCACATCGTGGAAGGAGGGCCAGCCGTCGAAGCGCTGGATCTTGCCGTAGACGCTCAGGCCCAACCAGTCGGCGTAGGCATCCCCCGGGTAGTAGGCGGCGATGCTGTTCCAGTCGGTGCCCTTGGGCAGGGAGGCGTTGTTGGCGTGATAACCCCAGAGGATGTTGTGGGCCCCCCGGGCGCGGACCCGGTCGATGACGTAGCGGTTGGCCTGCTTCACCCGTTCGGGACCGGCGTAGAGGGGCTGGCCGTTCTCCTCGCCGATGATCTCGCCCCCGCCGTAGAAGACGCCGGACCAGGGAAACCAGCTCCCGTTGGCCTCCAGGCCCCAGGTGACGAGCAGCGGCTTGCCATAGGCCTTGGCGCCGTCGGCCCAGCGGTCGATATAGTCGTCCCAGGTTCCGGCGAGGATAGAAGGGACGTTGAAGCGATCCAGCCCCCGGTTTTCCATGTAGGGCCGGTCCCAGGGCGACCAGAAGATCAGGGGCACCGCCCCGTAGGCGGCGATGATGCGCGCCTGCTTGTCGGGAAAGGCCTGCTCCCCCCAGAAGCTGCCGAAGGCGACCAGGGCGAGGTGCTTGCCGGTCATCCGCTCGAAGTCGGCGATGGCATCGTAGGTGACATCGTCCTCGCCCTCGCCGAAGTCGACATAGGCGCCGGTATAGGCCCCCCCCTCGGGGAAGACCAGTTCCAGGGGCCCGGCGGGGATGGGCTCCGCCGCCACCCGTCGGACCCCCGTCTCCTCCTCCACCCGGCCGCAGGCCGTGGCGAGCGTCAGGCACAGGACCAGGGCCCATGCCCAAGGCGGTAATAAGGGCGCCGGCCTCATCCTCTCCCCCCCGCCGGCAGCCCAGGGGCGACGGAGGCGGTACGGTCCAGCTTGCCCCAGCCCACCCAGACGCCCTTGAGGGCCTTGAGGATGGCCTTGGCGACGGCGTAATTAAATACCGGGCGGTAGATGAAGCGCATCGGCAAGATCAGCCACACCTGGCGCAGGGGCTCGCGCTCGATGCCGTAGGCCACCGCCGCCAGCAGCATGTCGGCGGCGATGAAGGTGAAAAAGTAGGCATAGAGCAGGCCGTTGGTGGGGTTGAGGATCAGGGCCACCAGGAGGACGAAGTCCACCAGCAGACCGATGGCCACCAGGACGAAGTTGAAGAACCAGGCGTTGGGCAGGCTGAACCAACCCAGGGCGCCATGGCGCCGGCTGAAGAGCAGATCGCGATGCTTCCACAGGCACTGGAGGGTGCCGAAGGCCCAGCGAAAACGCTGGCGGGCGAAGGTGCGCGCCGTCTCCGGGGCCTCCGTCCAGGCCACCGCCCGGGGGGCGTAGCGGATGCGGTAGCCGTGACGATGCAGGCTCAGGGTCAGGTCCGTATCCTCCGCCAGGGTGTCGGTGCTGATGCCACCGGCGGCACGGATCGCCTCCCGGCGGAAGGCGCTCACCGCCCCGGGGACCACGGTGATGCAGTTCCACTGATCGTAGGCCCGGCGGTCGAGGTTGAAACCGCAGGAGTATTCCAGGGCCTGGAAGCGGCCGAAGAGGCTCTCCAGATTCCCCACCCGCGCCCGGCCGGAGACGGCCCCCACCCGGGGATCGGTGAAGGGCCGCACCAGCTCGGTAATGGTGTCGGGCTGGAACTGGGTGTCGGCATCCAGGCTGACGACGATGCCGTGGCGGACCTCCTCCAGGCCGCGGCTCAAGGCCCGCGCCTTGCCGCGGTTGGACTGCCGCAGCAGGCGGATGCGGCCATCCTCCCGGGCGAGGGCGGCGACGATGTCGCCGGTGCCATCCTGGGAGCCGTCATCGACCAGGATCACCTCCAGGGGGCCGGGGTAGCGGGTGTCGAGGACGGACCTCAGGGTCTGGCGGATGACCTTGGCCTCGTTGTAGGCCGCGATCAGCACCGATACCGGCGGGCACAGGTCCGGCGGACAGTCGCCGGCCGGCTCAATGTCGGGGGGCCAGGAGCTGGCAGCCAGGGCCTGACGCTGGGCGCGCCGGCTGCGCAGGGCCAGGGCGATCACGATCAGGGTCTTGGCCAGGGTCAGGACGGTGGCCAGGATCAGCAGGGCCCAGAGAAAATTACCGATGGCGTGGATGGCGTCGAAGCCGGTATCGCTGATCAGGCGCAGCAGGGGCTGTTGCTGGGGGGGCAGCGCGGGCATGAGCTGGGCGGCGGGGATCCCCAGCAGTTCCGGCAAGGGCAGAATGCTATCCCCCCGGGCGCGCAGGTAACGGATGACCTCCGGCAGCACCTCGACGGTCTGGGAACGATCACCGCCGGCGTCGTGGAGCAGGATCACGCTGCCGCCGTGATGACGCCCAATGCGCACCCGGTCCAGCATGGTCTCCACCCCGGGCTGCTCCCAGTCCTGGAGGTCGATATCCATGGTCACCGTCAGATAGCCCAGTTGCTGGGCGATGCGGATGGGGACCAGTTCCTCGGGGGTATAAGGGTTATAATCGGCGTTGTAAGGCGGGCGGAACAGGATGGTGGACTGGCCGGTGAGGGACTCGATCAGCCGCTGGGTGGCGTTGAGCTCCAGGCGCGCCCGCTCCTCCGACACCTCGGCGATGTTGGGATGGGTGTAGGTATGGACGCCGATCATGTGCCCCTCCTGGACGATGCGGCGCACCAGGTCCGGGTGCTGCTCCATGTTGGCGCCGATGAGGAAGAAGGTGGCCCGCGCCCCCTCGGCCTTGAGGACGTCGAGCAGGGCCGGGGTCCAGTCCGGGTCCGGACCATCGTCGAAGGTGATGGCGACGGCATCCGGTGGACCGGCCCCCTCGTGGACCAGGGTCAGATAACCGGGGAAGCGCTCGTAGCGGGCGCTGGCCTGGGGCTGTCCCGCGGGGCCCTGACCCAGGGTGACACGCCGCCGCCCCTCGCCGCGCTGATCGTCCACGGTCAGCAGGCTGCCCCGGCCGACATGGGCCATGGCCTCGCCCGGGCTGAGGATCTCGAGCTGGGCCAGTTCCTCCCGCCCCAGGGGCTGGTCCGGATCACGGCTGAGCAGGGGCCAGATGTCGGGGTCCTCCGTCCCCAGCCGAAAGATGGCGACCCCGCCCGCCTGGCGCGTCCGAGTCGCCGTCAGTTGATTGAGGAAGGTGACGGCGTCCAGGAACCAGACCTGGTGAACCGCGGCCTGATCCCGGTAACTGAACCCGGGATTGAGGGCCTTGGGGTCGAAGGCCAGGCCCTGCTGCCCGGAGCGCCCCGCCCGGGCCATGGCATCCTCGAAACTGATCAGGCTGGCCTCGGTGTCCCCCGCCCGCCAATCGTAGCCATAGGCGCCGAGACCGACGATCCACTGCTCGGGGCGGCCATAGCCCATGACCAGGGTGTCGAGCCAGCCGTCAATAAATGCCTGGGAGGCCACCGGTCCCGGTGGGTCCCGTTCGGCGTTCTCGTCGTAAAGATTGGCCACGAAGCGGTCCACGAGCGGGGCCAGGCCCGCCAGGTCCAGCAGGACGAGCTGGCGGCGTGCCGGGACGCTGAGCCACAGCTCCAGGCCCTCAAGGCGCAGGCTGGTGGCCAGCCGGCCAAGAAAGGCGGTCAGGGTGTCCTTGAAAAAGGGGTCGATCTGCTGCCAGTCAATGAGAACGCCCCGGGCGTCCAGATCCTTGAGGGTCGTCACCAGGTTGGTGGTCAGCCGTTCCTGGCGGGTCAGGGCCTGGGGACCCGAGAGCAGATTCTCGATCACCTCGGGTTGCCAGGTGTCGTTGGCATCCAGGTTGCGCAGCAGGGGGACCAGGGCCAACCCCGCCTCCCGCGCCAGATCCACCACCTCCTCGCTGGCGGTGACGCGGAGGTCCCCCTCACCCCCCTCCAGATAAAGCCAGTCGGGCGCCAGATGCGTCAGGTGCCCGGCGTGGGCCTTGAGGGAGGTCAGGCTGGCGGGGTCCCAGTTCTCGTAGAAACCCAGGCGGATCTCGCCGCCCGTTGAGGGTGGGGCGTCAGCCTTGGGGGTGGCAGCGGCGACGGGGGCGGAAGCGCCGACCGCGGTGGCGATGGCAGCATCAGTCCCCGCGGTGGCGCCTTTGGAGCCAGGGGAACTCGTAGAGCCAGTTGAGCCAGCGAGTCCAATGGGACCTGATTGGCTTAGGGGGGCGCCGCCGCCTTGGGCGGCACCAGGGGGAATGGTCGCGGGGGCATTGGGCGCGTGGGCCATGGCACCCCGTCCCTGGCCGTTCTTGGCGAAATCCAGCCACACCGGTTTGATTGCCGCCCCGGCGCCCAAGCCACCCGCCGGGTAGGCCATCAGCCGGGTCTTGATCCCCTCCGCCGCTGGCGGCAGGCTGAGGCTGGAGGGGACCAACAGGGTCTGGATGAACAGCACCAGGGCCAGGGTCGCCACCCCACCCAACACCAGCAGGTAACGCTTGAACCGAGGCCAGCGCTTGCCCTGGCGGTCCAGGAAGACAAAGGACTCGCCGTCCGCAGCGGTGTTCTCCAGCGTTGTGAGCTGATCGTCTGGGTGGTTTGGTTTCATCGTGGCGACCGCCCCATGTCACTGGGGTCTCTGTAATCAGGGGGATGACGAGCCGGGGGCGGATAACCGGGTAGCGGCGTGGCCGGCAATTATACCTGACTCGTCTTTAACTCCGGCCTCACCCAGAGGGTCGGTGAACGGCGCGGCGGGGATAGGATGGCGATGGGTATAGAATGCAGACCCTCCCCGTACCCTGCGGGTTCCCCCGCCGCCAGGACTTTCCAGTCACCATACCGACTCGTGGGCCTCCTCGGCATCCTCTTCCCGCCATTACCTCTCCTGGAATAACCCCTAGATTCACTAGCCATGCCCGTCGTCCCCGCCATGCAACCCTTCCACAGCCGCCCAACCATCCGCTACCTGCTCCTTCTTCTCTTCCTGACTCTGAGCGGGGTCCTGCCGACCGGCTGCCAGCAACCCGTCGAAACGGCGCTAAGTGGCGAGACACAGGGCACCACCTGGCATCTAAAGATCGTCCTGGATGGGGTCCAGGTCGAGCCGGCGCGGATTCAGGCGGAGGTCGAGGCCCTGTTCCGCCAGATCGACGACCATTTTTCCACCTGGCGGGAGGACTCGGAACTGAGCCGCTTCAACCAGGCGGAGACCACCGAGCACCAGCCGGTCTCGGCGGACCTGATCCATCTCACCCGTCTGGCGCGGCAAATCCATGACCGGACCGGCGGCTGTTACGACCCCACCGTGCAGCCCCTGTCCGAGCTCTGGGGCTTCGCCCGGGATGAGCAGCGGGTGCCGGCGGCGGCCGAGATCCAGGCGATCCTGGCCCATGTCGGCATGGACAAGCTGGAGATCGACACCGCCGGCAACCGGCTACGCAAGCGGGATAACCTGGTCAAACTCAGCCTGGACTCCATCGCCCAGGGTTTCACCATCGCCGGCATGGCCCGGATCCTGGAAGGCCACGGCATCCACAACTACCTGGCCGAGATCGGCGGCGAGATGAAGGTCAAGGGCCACAAGGCCAACGGCGCCCCCTGGCGGGTGGCGGTGGAGAAGCCCACCCCCATGAGCCGCGAGGTCCAGCGCATCCTGGAACTGCGCCAAACGGAAGGGGTCGCCGTCATGACCTCCGGGACCTACCGCAACTACTTCGAGGCCGATGGCCAGACCTATTCCCACATCCTCGACCCCCGCACCGGCATGCCCGTCACCCATCGGCTCCTCTCCACCACCATCCTGCACCCGGACCCGACCCTGGCGGACGCCTGGTCCACCGCCCTCCTCTGCCTGGGCGAAATGGAGGGACCGCGGGTGGCCGAGGTGGAGGGCCTGGAGGTTCTGTTCATCTACCGCGAAGGCGACCAGATCAAGGAGAAGATGACTGGCGGCTTCGCTGCCCAGGTCAGCCCATGAACTGGGCAGATCATGAAGACACCACTCTTGAAGAAGACTGGCCCCCGCGACGGCCAAGCCTTATTCTCCGACTCGGACCGAATTACAGGTCGGGCCCACCCGTTAATTGGCTTAGGGTTCGGACCCAACCCCCGTTGATTCGACCGCCGGCGGCTTATCCAACCCCGGCATGGCGGTAACCACACCCGTCCCTGAACCCACCCCCTGACAAGAGGCAACGACTCATGAAGCAGACAATGGCACGGCACCTGATCCTGGGCGCCCTTCTGACCCCCCTTACGGCCCTGGCGGTTGACCCGGGGCCCGGCGTCGGCGCACCCGGACCTGGCGTCCGTCACGGCGTGGGCGTGGGCGCCCCGGGGGTAGGGGTTCTGCCCGGTCCGGGAGCCGGCGCCCCCGGCGTGGGGGTGGCGCCCGGTGTGGGCGTGGGCGCGCCTGGGGTGGGCGTCGCCCCCGGAGTCGGCGTGGGCGCCCCCGGAGTCGGCGTCGCCCCCGGAGTCGGCGTGGGTGCCCCCGGCGTGGGCGTCGCACCCGGGGTCGGCGTTCAGGGGCCGATGAACCGCGGTGGCCCGGTGAACCGAGTGGGTCCACGTTGATCCCAAATTGACGGGACCCCCACCACCCAGGCCCTGGTCATGGCTTTGCCATGTCCCACCCGCCAATCCAGGAGTCAGCCGGATGAAACACACCCTCTTCGCCCTTGGCCTGGCCGCCATGAGTAGCGGCATCGCCGCCGAAACCCCCGCCACCCCCCAAAAGCCCGCAGCCTCCCAGGCGACGGCGCCGGCCCCGGCCGGCGCCTGCCCGCCGCTCCTCGACCTCAGCCTGCGCCGGCTCGCCAGCGACGAGGTCGTCAATCTGTGCGAGGCCTACCGGGGCAAGGTGATCCTGGTGGTCAACACCGCCAGCAAGTGCGGCTTCACCGGTCAGTACGAAGGTCTGGAGGCCCTCTACCGCAAGTACCAGGACCAGGGCCTGGTGGTCCTGGGTTTCCCCTCTAACGACTTCATGAACCAGGAGCCAGGTAACGAGGAGGAGATCCAGAAATTCTGCCGCCTGACCTATGCGGTGGAGTTCCCCATGTTCGAGAAGGTCAGCGTCAAGAAGGGTAGCGCCACGCCCCTCTTCGAGCGCCTCGCCGCCGCCGGCGCCCCCTATCCCAAGTGGAATTTCTACAAGTACCTGATCGACCGGAACGGCAACTATGTCGACTACTTCGCCAGTATCACCGCGCCGGATAGCGACAAGGTGATCAAGGCGATTGAACAGTTGCTCTGAGCCTCGCCGCCGCCACCGGCTGCCCGACGTTGCCGAGAACCGCGGCCTGCACCATCACGACGGCTTCTGAACGCGATGGAGAGCGCCGAAGTCGCCGGCCCGCTTGACGATCTGGTCTGCAATACGTAGCTTTTCTATAAATTATTGCGTATCCCAGGGTTCGCCATGAACACCAAGCTCACCCTCAGCATGGACGCGTCGGTCATCGAGCGCGCCAAGCAGGCGGCACGTGCCCGCAATACCAGTGTCTCGGCCATGCTCGCCGGGCTCGTCCACGGACTCGATGCACTGGATCATTCCCGCGGCGCGGACTTCATCGGTCCCCTCACGCGGGCCGCGACCGGGCTGGTGGAGTTGAGCCCTGGCAGCGCCGACGCCGATCTCCTGGGGGATGCCCTCCGGGAGCGCTACGGCAACGCCGGATGAGAATCTTCGTCGACACCAACCTGCTACTCGACGTCCTGGCAAGGCGCGAGCCCTTCTACGCGGCGGCCGCCCGCGTTTGGACCCTGGCCGAGACCGGCGCCTACGAGGCGCTAGTCTCGGCCATCAGCTTCAACAATGTCTTCTACATCGTCCGCAAGGCGCGCGACACGGCCACCGCGCGCCGGGCACTGGTCCTGCTGCGCGATGTCTTTGCCAGCGTCGCTCTGGACCAGCGCATCCTGAACCAGGCGATCGACTCGGATATCCCGGACTTTGAGGACGCCATCCAGTTCTACAGCGCACTTCACGCGCGCGCCGACTACCTGCTGACGCGCAACGTCGGCGATTTCCCGGCCGGGATCCTGCCGATCCTGGCCCCCGATGAATTCCTAGCAGCGAGGGGAGCGGGCCTGGATCTTAGCCCATCCGACCATCCGGGTGAACGCCTACACGCTGCCGCCCCACATCCAGGCTGAGGCCAGGCTGAGGGGACTCATCGTTTAATCCATCGTAAATTAGGCTGGAGGAACAGGACTATTCCGCCCCCCTTGCGGTGCCCTGTATCGGGCATCACGGGATGGCATGGGATCAGTCCGACAGGACCTCGATCCGCACCCGACCGACCCCCTCGACCTCCATCTCCAGTTGCCGCGCCGCGGCGCGGGACAGGTCGATGATCCGCCCGCCCTTGTAGGGCCCGCGATCGTTGATGCGCACGATGACCTCCTTGCCATTGTTCAGGTTGGTGACCCGGACCCGGGTGCCGAAGGGCAGCTTGGGGTGGGCGGCGGTGAGGGCGTACTGATTGAAAGGTTGGCCGCTGGCGGTCTGCTTGCCATGGTGCCGTGGCCCGTACCAGGAGGCCATGCCGACCTCCTTCTTGCTCGCCGAGCCGCAGCCGCCGGCCAGCAGCGCTGCCAGGAGGGCCATGACCAGCCAGGGTCCCGTCGGTCTCATCGGGCGATCTCTCCCGGCATCCGGACGCACCACCCCCTCTTGCCGGCCCCGGCATCCCGTTGCACCAGCCCCCTCATGCCGGCCCCGGGGTCGGTTCGCCCCCGCTCGGGACCGTCCGCTCCTCGGGCAGGCGAAGGGTCAGGAGATGTTCGATCTCGGCATCGGTGAGCACCAGCGGGTTGGTCTTCATGCTGGAATTGCGGGACGCGGCGACGATGCGGGGAAAATCCGCCGCGGTGACATCCAGGCGATCGAGGGTGGGTAGCCGCATCAGCCTGGTCCAGTCCTCCAAGGTCGCCAGCAGGACCTCCAAGGCGTCCGCTTTGACGGCAACCCTAGCGCCAGCCGCATCGCCCTCCCCAAAGGAGGCCACCTGGTTGGCCACGACGGCAGCAACATCTAAAGCCTCGCCGACAGAAACGTCGGCGGTAACTCCAGCAGCCACGTCGCCCCAACCGGCGGCATGGGCTGATCGCTGGCCCGCCAGCAGGCGCCCGACGGTGGCGTACTTGGCCAGGGCCGGACCGGCTGGCTCCCGCTCCCGTAGGGCCGCGATATTGACCCGGGTGGCGGCGGCGACCAGGGTGCCACAGACCACGCCATGGGGAATAGGGAACAGGGAGCCGAGGGGCTGGGCCAGGCCATGGACCGAGCCCAGGCCGGTCTGAGCCAGGCAGATTCCGGAGAGCAGGGCGGCCAGGGCCATGCGTTCCCGGCCGGCGACGGCCTCGGCGCCCCCCTGGTACCAGGCCAGCAGACCGTCCCGGACCGCGGCCAGGCCCGCCAGGGCCAGGGCGTCCGTCAGGGGGTTGGCGCGGACCGAAAGGTAGGACTCCAGCAACTGGGTCAGGGCATCCATGCCGTTGGCGGCGATCAGGTCCGGGGGACAGGTGGCCAGCAGGTCGGGATCGACCAGGGCGACCTCGGCCATCAGGGCCTCATCGCGGAAGGACTTCTTGAAGCCGTCCGCCCCCTGACGGGTGAGGACGGCGTTTCTGGTCGCCTCCGAACCCGTACCCGCCGTGGTGGGGACGGCGATAAAGGGCGTGGCCGGTCCGCGGTAGGGCAACTCGGGGCCCACCCCTTCCAGGTGGTCCATGACCGAATTACCGGGCTTGAGCAGGCCGGCGACGGCCTTGGCCCCATCCAGCACGCTGCCACCGCCGATGCCGATGACCAGGTCCCAGCGTCCCTGTCGCTGCTCCCGGACGATGGCATCGATCTCCTCCGGCGAGGGTTCCCCGGTGATGCGCAGCAGTGCGTAGGTGAAACCGGCCGCCCCCAGCGCGGCATCCAGCCGGGCCCAGTGGGGGGAGGTGATGAAGGACTGCCCACCGGTGAGGAGCAGCATACGCCGGCCATAGCGGCCGGCCAGCGCGGGCAGGGTGGCGAGACGACCGGCGCCGAATTCGATCCGCGGCAGCCGGCCGATGGCAAAGGGCGGAATCAGGGTCATACATGAACCGGGGTGAGGTGCATGGCATCGGGTCTCCAGGGTTGGCGGCTTCGCGGTTGGGTACGGCGCAGTATAAATCCCGTTACAATCTCGCTCATCACGCGGACTTCAGCAACCCGCTCCAGTGCTTACCCAGCTTATCCAGCGCTTGCCTCCGACCTACTCCAGCACTTCCCTCCACCCCGCCGCCCTTCCCTGACCCATCCCCCCATGAGCCCCGCCGCCGAAACTGAGGCCCTGAAGGCCGAAATCGCCAAATTGCAGGCGCATCTGGCCCGGCTCTCGGGGGTCCAGCAGCAACTGATCGCCACTCGTGACCGGCTCGACCGGGAACTGGAACGTTTCGCCGGTATTCAGGCCTACAACAGTCGGGCCATCGCCATCCGCGACCCCGCCCGCTTCGCGGAGGTCACCGCCGAGACGGCCCTGGAACTCTTCGAGGTGGCGTTCGCCCTGCTCTGGCCGACCAGCCCCATGGGCCGGCCCGAGGAGGCGCCCTGCGCCGCCATCGGCATCGAGACCATCGGTCTGGACTGTGGTCAGTTACGCGCCCTGGTAGCCTCCGAGCGCTTTCGGCGCGCCGGCACCAGCCTGCTCACCGGGGAGGAATTGGGGGCCCATGCCCTCGGGGGCCTCAAGCAACTGGCCATCAGCCCCTGCATCGGGCCCGGCGGGACCCGCTTCGCCCTGCTCATCGCCGGTGTCAGCGAGACCAATGGCGACTTTTATCCGGGGCTCGCCAGCGAGCATCTCCAGTCCTTCACCGTCTTCGCCCAGCAGATCGGGGCCCTCCTGCAGAATCGCGCCGACCAGGGCATCATCGAGGACCAGATGGCCCAGCTGCGCCTGGAGCAACAGCGCCTGCAACTGGCCCTGGACGGCAGCCACGCCGGCCTCTGGGACTGGGAGATCGCCACCAACCACCTCTTCACCTCCGAACGCTGGAAGGCCATCCTTGGCTATGGCCCCGACGACCTGAGCGCCGAGGGCCGGGAATGGGAGTCCCGCGTCCACCCCGACGACCTGGCCCGCTCCAAGGACCTGGTGGCGGCCCACCTCAGCGGCGCCACGGAGGTCTACGAGAACATCCATCGCCTGCGGCACAAGGACGGTCACTACGTCTGGGTCCTGGCCCTGGCCAAGGCCCTGCGGGACGACGACGGCACGCCGCGGCGCCTGATCGGCATCCAGGTCGACGTCACCGAGCAACGCCAGGCCCGGGAGCGGGCCGAGGCCGCCGATCGCGCCAAGACCGCCTTCCTGGCCAACATGAGCCATGAGATCCGCACCCCCCTCAACGCCGTCCTCGGCATGGCCCAGTTGCTGGAGGGCGAGGCCTGGAGCGATCGCCAGCGCGACATGCTGGAACGGATCCGTGCCGCGGGCCGCAGCCTGCTGGGCATCCTCAACGACATCCTCGATCTCTCCCGCATCGAGGCCGGGGCCCTGCGCATCGATCAGCAGCCCTTCGTCCTCGACAATCTCCTCCAGCAGGTCGGCACCCTCATGGCCCCCCTGGCCCTGGACAAGCGCCTCGACTGGCGGGTCCAGGCCCCCGTCCTGGACTCGGCCCTGGTGGGCGACAGTCTGCGCATCGAACAGGTCCTGGTGAACCTGGCGGGCAACGCCATCAAGTTCACCAGTCACGGCGAGGTCCGGCTGAACGTCCGCCTCCTGGAGGAGCGGGCGGATCGGTTGCGGTTGCGCTTTGAGGTCCGCGACACGGGTATCGGCCTGGATGCCGAGACCCAGGCCAAGCTTTTCGCGCCCTTCACCCAGGCCGACGGCAGCACCACCCGGCGGTTTGGCGGCACTGGCCTGGGTCTCTCCATCTGCAAGCGGCTGGTGGAACTGATGGGCGGCCGCATCGGCGTCGAGAGCCGCCCGGAGGCCGGCAGTAACTTCTGGTTCGAACTGGAGTTGGGCCGGGGTTTCCCGGCGCGCGCCGCGGCGCCGGCCGTCCGCGCCCTGACCCGACCAGGCCCGCGGCTGGCCGGGGCGCGCATCCTGGTCGCCGACGACAGCCAGATCAATCTGGATGTCATCGACCGCTTTCTGCAGCGGGAGGGCGCCATTCCGGCCCTGGTCAGCGATGGTCAGCAGGCCCTGCACCGGCTCGAACGGGATCCCCGGGGCTTCGACGCCGTGCTCATGGACATGCAGATGCCGGTACTGGACGGCTTCGCGGCCACCCGCCGCATCCGGGAACAACTCGGCCTGACCAAGCTGCCGGTCATCGCCTTCAGCGCCGGGGTGCTGCGAGAGGAGCAGCGCCAGATGTTCGATGCCGGGGTCAGCGATTTCGTCCCCAAACCGGTGGACATGGACCAACTCGCGGCGGTCCTGGCGCGGTGGGTCGCCCCCGCCGAGCCCTCCGCGGACCACGCCGCCCCCCCCGGGGCCTCAGCCGGAGAACCGGGGCCGCCGCCCGGAGAACCCCGTGGCGACTTTCCCGACATCCCCGGCATCGACCGGGAACGGGCCCGGCGCCAGTTCGAGGACGATCCGGAATTCTTCCTCGCCGTCCTCGGCCAATTCGCCAGCGGGGCCAGGGGTCAGGCCGATACCATCGCCGCCTGCCTGGACCAGGGCGATCACCCCGCGGCCGCCAGGGCCCTGCACCAACTCAAGGGTTCCTCAGGCAGCATCTGCGCCATGCAACTGATGGACGCCTGCCAGCGGTTTGAACGGGCCCTCAAAGGCCCCGAGCCCCACGCGGACCAGGATCTTGCCGCTCCACGCCAGGCCTTTGAACGGTCCCTGGCGGACCTGCTGGGCGCCCTCAACCCCTGGCCACCGGGAGGAACCGCCGCCCCCCTGGTCCCACCGGCCGGCGCCGCGAGCGCCACCGGGACCCCCGCTGGTTCAGGAACCCGGGCCCCAGCCGCGGGGGTCAGGGCCGATCCCCGGCTGGAGCGGCTGCTGGCGGATCTGGCCCAACAACTGGCCAGCAATCGCTATGACGCCAAGCGCACCAGTGACGCCCTGGAGGCCCTGCTGGCGGAGACCCCCCTGGCCGCCGCCTATGCCCCGGTCGCCGCCAGGATCCGGCGTCTGCGCTTCCGTGAGGCCCTGGAGGCCCTGGAAGCGATGAACCCCGCATCGCCCCCCGGGCGCAGGGCGCCCACCCACCCGGACTAAACCCCGCGCCTCCGGCCCAAGGCGCCCACCCTTACGGACTGAAACGGCACGCCGGAAAACCGCATGGCGCTGGGGATAAAGTCGGTGCCCGCCAACGGGATTTAGGTAACATAGGTCACCACTTGTAGAACCGGCCTGTCACCAGGGCGTGACGCTCATGATCGAACCTCCGCTTACGGCCCCTGACATCCTGCTCTCCCTGGACCCGGATGGCGTCATCCGGGAGGCCACCCTGGCGGGCGTCTTCGCCGCAGAAGCGGCGACGGCCTGGATCGGCCTGCCCTGGGCGGCGACCGTGCCGGAACGGGATGGGGTTCTGCTGCGGCGCATCCTTGGCGAGGTCCGGGTCCGGGGGCTTTCCCCCTTTCGCCCCCTGGTCCAGCGGCTGCCCAGCGGCCGCGAGGTCTCCGTCGAGTACACCACCTTCCGCCGGGAGGGTGGTCAGGACCTGGTCGCGGTGGGCAAGAGCCTGCAGGCGGCCACCGAGATCCAGAACCGCCTGATCGTGACGCAACAGGCGATGGCCCAGGATTATCTGAAGCTGCGCGAGGTCGAGACCCGCTACCGTCACCTGGTCAATGCCTCCAGCGAGGCCGTGCTGCTGCTGGATGCCCGGGATTTCGGCGTCCTGGAGGCCAACCCCATGGCGATGCAAGTCTTTGGCCTCAGTAGCGGCTCCCCCAAGGCCAACCCCGCCCGCCGTCTGTTGGACAGCCTCCGCCCGGAGGACCTGGATACCTTTCTGGGCATGCTGCATGAGGTGCGGGAACGGGGCGGCGCCCCGGGTACCCTGGTGCGGATCGGCGCGGCGCGACACGCCTGGTTCGCCCGGGCCTCCCTCATGGTGGCCCAGGCCCGCCAGGTGTTCCTGGTTCAATTCGCCCCGGCGGAGGGGCCGGTGCCCGCCCACCCGACCCGGGGCCAGTCACCGCTCGAACACCTGGTCGAGCGCAGCCCCGATGCCTTTACCGTCATTGACCAGCAGGGGGCCATCCTCCGGGCCAATCGCGCCTTTCTCGACCTGGTGCAGATGGGCTCCGAGACCGCGATCCTCGGCAAACCCCTGGGGCGCTGGCTCGGACGCCCGGGCGCCGACCTCACGGTGCTCCTGGCCAACGTGCGGCGCCTCGGCGCCGTGCGGCTGTTCTCGACCAAGCTGTACGGCGAACTGGGCTCCGAGATCGAGGTGGAGATCTCCGCCGTTGGCAACGCGCCGACCAATCCCAGTCATATTGGCGTCTGCACCCGCAACATCGATCGGCGTCTGTCGACGGAGAACCGGGCCAGTGCCTCGGGCCAATGGCTGGATATCCTGACCAAGCAGGTAGGCAGGACCAGCCTGCGGCGCCTGGTCGACGAGGCGACAGAGGTCATCGAACGCCACTACATCGAGGCCGCCCTGGACCTCGCCGCGGGGAACCGGACGGTCGCCGCCGAACTCCTGGGCATCAGTCGCCAGAGCCTCTACGTCAAATTCGGCCGCTATGGCCTGGATGGCGAAGAGCGGGCCGCAGCCCAGCCATGATGACTCCGCCCTGCTGCGAGCAGCTCCATCCCGCGGAACCCACCCGCTTCGGCGAGGCGAACCTGTCCAATTGCGAGCGGGAACAGATCCACCTGGCCGGTTCCATTCAGCCCCATGGCGCCCTGCTGGTGGTGACGGAACCGGAACTGGTCATCGTCCAGGCCAGCGCCAACGCCGCGGCCTTCCTCCGGCTGTGGGGACCCATCCTGGGCCTGCCCCTGTCGGCCCTGGGAGGCAATCTAGCCAGCCGCGTCCGCTCACGTCTGACGGAGCCCCTCGACACCCTCCCCGTCGCCGTGCGCTGCGAGGTCGCCAGCCTGGACCTGGCCCTCGATGGCTCCCTCCATCGCCCCCCCGGCGGTGGGCTGATCGTCGAACTGGAGGTGGCCGCCCCCTCCGCCGACTTGCGGGCCTTCGTCCAGGACGCCCTCAAGGCGATCGCCGGGGCCTTCTCCCTCCCGGCCCTGGCGGATACGGCGGCGCGGCTCTTCAAGGACCTGACCGGGTATGACCGGGTCATGGTTTACCAGTTCGATGAGGAGGGCCATGGGACCGTCATCGCCGAGGCGCGCCGACCGGAGCAAGAACCTTACCTCGGCAACCGCTACCCGGCCTCGGATATCCCCCAGATCGCGCGGCGCCTGTACGAGCGCAATCGCCTGCGCCTCCTGAGGGACGTGGACGACCGCCCCGTGCCCCTGGAGCCGCCCCTGGCGCCCTTCCAGCAGGCGCCCCTGGACATGTCCCTGTGCTGCCTGCGCGCCATGTCCCCCATTCATATCCAATACCTGCGCAACATGGGCGTGCGCGCCAGCCTGAGCACATCCCTGATGGTCAATGGCCGGCTGTGGGGGCTGGTACTCTGCCACCACGGCGGTCCCCACCTGGTGCAGTACCCGATCCGCGTCGTCTGCGACCTCCTCGCCGAGGCCATCGCGACCCGCATCACCGCCATCGAGGGCTTCTGCCAGTCCCAGGCGGAACTGGCCGTGCGCCACCTGGGTGAACGGATGATCACCGCCGTCGCCACCCAGGGGGCCTGGGAGCGAGCGCTCTTCGACCATCCCGAGGAGTTGCTGAAGGCCCTGCGGGCCAGCGGACTGGCCCTGTTACGCCAAGAGGGGGTGCTCACCGCCGGGGAGGTTCCCCGGCTACCGGAACTGCGCGCAATCGGGGCCTGGCTAGATCATCAAGCCAGCACCACGCTCACGGCCACCCATACCCTGGCCCGGCAAAATCCCCGCTTTACGGGCTTGCTGCCGATGGCGGCCGGCATGCTGGCGGTACCCCTTTCCTTCAGCCCCGGGGAGTACCTGCTCTGGTTCCGGCCGGAGCGCATCCGCACCCTGACCTGGGGCGGCAATCCCCATGAAGCGGCCAAGGGAGGCGCCGACCCCCGGGACATCTCCCCTCGCCTCTCCTTCGCCCGCTGGCAGGAGGTGGTCAAAGGGACGGCCGATCCCTGGACGCACCAGGATCTGACCACCGCCCGCCAGATCGGTAACGCCGTGGCCGATGTCATGCAGGAAGTCCGCTCCATCCGCCTGCTCATCACCCAGCATCAGGTCAGATAGTGCAGCGCCCGGCTGTCCTTCACCGAGCACCCCCTGGTTGTCGCTGATGCCACGCAACGCATCATCCTGCTGAACCAGGCCTTCGCCGGCCTGCTGCCCCCGGACCAGCGGCCGACGCACCTGGCGGACCTCCTGCCGCTCCTTGGCGATCAACCCGAGGCCAGGGCGGGGGTCCTGGACGCACTGGAGGCTCATTACCCCTGGCGGGGCGAGGTCAATCTCCCCCTACCTACCGGGCAGGCACGCCCCTATCTTCTCCGCCTCGATCCGGTGGTCTCGACACACGAGCTTCACCTCGGCTATGTCCTGATCGGCAACGATCTGAGCGATCTCCGGGCGGCGGAAGCGGCCCGCCGGCAATTCCAGGACAGCCTCAGTGCCGAGGCCCGGTTGCTCATGGTCCCCGCCGATCTGGAGGGGGACCGGCTTTCCCACGCGCTGCTGGCGGGCATCCTCGGCAATGCCCAGCTCGCCGCGCGGGAAGTGCGCAACACCCTGGAAGTGGGCCAGGTCCCCACCATTCTGTGCAACCTCCACGCCTCGGTGGCCCGCACCACCGATCTCCTGGAGCACCTGATGTGGTACGAAGCGGGCGGCGGCGCCGACCCCACCCGCCTCCCGCCCCGCCATTGACCCGCCATTTGTGCTTAAGCTTGACGACCGCATCATTGCGGTCGACACCCCGCCAGACGCCACCCGACCCTCCCCATCCCTGCCGAAAAGTGGGGTGCGACGACGATATAACCGGGTTTCCCGGTCTTGCTAGCCCAGGCCACCAAAGACCTGGGCCGCAGCGAAGGCGGCCAGGACGAGGAAAAACACCCCGCTGATCTGGTGGAGACGATGGATGGGGATGCGCCGCAGCAGGGTGACGCCCAGCCAGATGCCCAGGGCGGAGGTAATGATCAAGGCCAGGGTGGCACCCAACCAGACCGCCGCGGGGGGCAAGGTGACCGCCAGGCCCGCCACGGCCAACTGGGTCTTGTCGCCCATCTCGGCCAGAAACAGCATCATGAAGGTGGTGACGAAGATGCCATGGCCTGGCTTTTCCACCACCTCCCCGTCCGGGTCCTCCGCCTCTTCCTTGGTGAGCAGGGATTTGATGCCAAAGACCCCGAAGAGGATGGCCACCGCCCCGGCCAGGACCTGCTCCGGAATCCATTGTGCCAGGCCCGCGCCAAAGACCACGGCCAGGGTATTGAGCACCAGGAAGGCGGCCACGGCCCCGAGCAGCACGGGGGGGTGACGGTGGCGCGCGGCGAGGGTCATGCAGACGAGCTGACTTTTGTCGCCGATCTCGGCCAGAAAGATCAGGCCGAAGGTGGAGAGGATGGCGGTGAGGAATTCAAGGATGGACATGATGGGCCTGTTGCGGTGGCTAGTTGAAAAATCTCAGCTGACTGTATGAATCGGTCCCGACCGCCGCGGCGGATCTCATCCGCGGCGGGCCAGGGCGAGGTCGCATGCAGGGTTTAGCGTGAAAGTCACGGGAAAGTCTTTCATAGTCAGGGGTGTGGCTTGCCGCCTCATGACAGTTAGCGTGGCCGTCGGGAGGGGAAGCGGGTAAAGGCAGCGTCGCTGTTTCAGAGCACGTCTTCAACTCACTGCTGGGTGAGGAGGGGAGTCCTCCTCCGTGCAGACATGGACCTCGATGGTCGTGTGGACGATCTCCGCGTGGATGGCCAGACGCTGGCGGATCTGGGTGGCGGTGAGCCGGGGGTCATGGGTCACCACCGTCAGGGCACAGGCATAGGCGTTCCTGCCCACCCGCCAGACATGCAGGTCGGTGAGGCGGGTCTCGGCCTCGTCCTCAGGGGTCTCGATGGCCTCACGAATCTCCGCCACCACCGGATGGTCCATCTCCCGGTCCAGCAGTACCTTGCCGGTCTCGATCAGCAAACCCTTGGCCCAGCGCCCCACCAGAAGGGCGCCGAGGATACCCATGGCCGGATCGAGCCACATCCAGCCGTAAAGCCAGCCGCCAAAGAGGGCGATGATGGCCAGCACCGAGGTGGCGGCGTCGGCGATGACATGCAGGTAGGCCGACTTGAGATTGAGGTCCTCGTGGTGGCCGTGGCCCTGGCCAGGGGCGTGAGCCTGGTTGTGAGGATGGGCCGCGGCGGCATCATGACCAAGGTCCTGGACATGAGGATGGGGATGGGGATGGGGATGGGGATGGGGATGGGGATGATCATGACCCGAATCATGAAGGTGATGACGTCCGTGGTCCTGGGCATCGCCGTGGCCATGACCGTGGCCGTGGTGATGGGCCTGGCCAAGAATCAGGGCGCAGACGATATTGACGACCAGCCCAAGACAGGCCACGACGATGGCCTCCAGATACTGGATCGGTTGGGGCGCCAGGATTCGCTCCACCGAGCCGAACACCATCATCAGGGCCACGCCGAGGAGGAAGATGGCGCTGGCAAAGCCCCCCAGGATCTCGATCTTCCAGGTCCCGAAGGCAAAACGGTTGTCCCGGGCGAGTTGGCGGGCGCTGGCGTAGGCCATGGCGGACAGTCCGATGGCCACGGCATGGGAACTCATGTGCCAGCCATCCGCCAGCAAGGCCATGGAGTTGAACCACCAGCCGGCGGCGATCTCGATCACCATCATGGCGGCGGTGATCCACATGACCAGGCGGGTACCGCGTTCAGCGGCGGCGTTGCTCTGATCGAAGACGTGATCGTGCCTCCAGGCGGCAAGATTTTCAGTGTGCATGCTGGCGCTCCTCAGCCCGTGACCAAAGGGCCACCGAAGCCAGCGGAATTGCGACGAATGCCGAGCCGGGGGGGAAGGGAGAATGAACGGCCCACCCGGATCTGGCTGAGCGAGAGTCGCCAGGCGGCCAGGGACGGGCACCGACGGTGCGTTGCGTAAGGACGGGGAAGGCGTTCATCAGGGCATCCCGGCCGGGCTGAGGACACATGGCCATCACACCTCCCCGGCCAAGCGAAGGCGTGGTGGTCAAAGGTCTTGCCAAGCGAGGGACTGCCTGCGCCATGGCCTTGAGGGCCAAGTATGTTGACGCAAGCCTCTTCCGGGCGAAGAGCGGCTACTCCCCAATGACGGGCTGCATCTTAGCGGAAGCACTCCTGAGTGTCGATGCTCGGTACGGGACTGTCGCGCAGGGCATCGCGACATCACCGCGTCGGTTTCCCCTGGCGATATATCTCGTCCCTCCCGCCCCGCGCAGCCCTTCGACCCCCGCTACCGGGGAGCTTCCGTCCTCTGCTCCCGCTTCGCCCTCCTGCCCATGCCAGGCCCCGCTCATCCTGGCGCGATGGGTATATAGTTAGTTCAGGATCCCCGTGTAACCCTGACACCCGAGGCTCGCAATGAACTGCAAGACCCTGACCCTGACCCTGATGGGCATGCTGGGGCTTACCACCCTGACGGCCTCCGCCACTGGCTTTTACCGTTTCGAGCAATGGAGCGCCCCGGTCTGGGGTAACCCGGCCCTGCAGCCGGGCACGACCTACTATTACTGGTACCAGCCGCTCCAGCCCCTGCCTGGCAATCCGCCCGGTAACCTGTCTGGGCAAACCTACTCCCTGCCCGGGCAGGCTTACTACTGGTACCGGTTTGCCCAGCCCCAGTCCCAGCCCCCGTCGCCCGGCCTGCCAGCGCAATCTTTCCAGGGACCCTATTATTGGTACTGGTACCAGCCCTACTATTGATCCCCCCGCGCCCGGCCCCGCGCGCTAACGCCCCCGGGTCGCGGCAATGGCTTGGAGCCCCAGAGTGCCGGGGAGCCAGACGCGGTCATAGGCCCCCCGGCGGACGGATGGATGAATCAGCACGAACTCAACCCAGATGAACTCGAGGCCCTGGTAACGCGCGCGGCCCGGCTGCTCGAGTCGCTCACGGCGCTACCCCAGGGCGGTACCCGGCTAAGCTTTCTACGCCGGCGGCTGGGCACGGAGATCGAGTGCCGGGGCCTGGCCACCTTGCGGGACCTGCTGGGGCGGGCCGAGACCGGGGAGGCCGCCGCCCTGGTCGAGTTGCGCGACCGGGTGGCGGTCAACTACTCCTGCTTCTGGCGCGAGCCCGCCCATTGGCCAATCCTCACCGAACACCTGCGGCCCAAATTCCTGGCCGGGGCCCGGGTGCGTCTCTGGTCGGCGGCCTGCGCCAGTGGCGAGGAGGCCTGCTCTATGGCCATGGCCGTCACTGAACTGGCCGCAACCCTGGGCAACCCACCCGAGGCCAACGATTGGCGAATCCTGGCCACGGACATCGCCACCGCGGCCCTGGCGACGGCGGCCAGCGGTCATTACCCGGAATCCGCCTTGGGCAAGCTGCCGGCCCGGTTACGCGACCGCTATCTGCGACCCCTGACCCGCGACGGCCAGGCGGGCTGGCAGGTGCGCCCCGAGCTACGCGCCCATATCGACTTCCAGCGCTTCGACCTCGCCCAGCCCCACTGGCCACCCATCCCCGGGGCCCCCTTCGACCTCATCTTTCTCAGCAATGTCCTGATCTATTTTGACAAGCCCATGCAGGCCCGTGTCCTTGAGCACCTCGCCCCCTGCCTGAAGCCGGACGGCATCCTGCTGACCAGCCGCAGCGAGGGCCGGCTGCCCCTGGCCGCCCCCTGGTTCAAGGCCCGGGGCGATTGCGCCTATACTCCGCGCCCAGACGCGCCTCGCTGACCGGTAAAACGCCATGCCCCTGCTGACTTCGCTCAACCAGACGACCATCGCCCGGAAACTGCTGGTGGCGATGATCATCCTTGCCCTGCTGATGCTGGCCAATGGCCTGCTTGCCCTGAACCGCATCGAGACCATCAATGCCGCGGTCCGGGAGACGCATGACAACTGGCTCACGGCGCTGCGCCATCTCAACGACGCCCGGGATTGCCTAGGTGAGATCCGCCGCAAGATCAACGGCCACCTGCTGGCCCCCAGCGCCACGGAAAAGGCGGCGCGCGAACAGGCGGTCCAGTCCCTCAGCGACCAGCTCGACACGGCCTGGGAGGGCTATCTGCCGACCCTGGTCGGTCCCGAGGAGCAGGTCCTGGAGCGTAAGTTCATCGATGCCTTCGAGCGGTTGCGGCAAAAACTGCCGCCGGTGTTCGCCCTGTCGCGCCTGGGCCAGCAGCAGGAGGCCCGCGCCCTGATGCTGGAGGACGCGGAGCTGGACTATGTCGCGGCCAAGGAGGCCATGGACCGGCTGCTGGAGTTCAACCTCCGCGGCGCCAACCAGACCACCCAGGAGGCCGAGGCCCTGCACAGCCAGGCCCAGCAGTGGATCCTGGTGGGCACGGGCCTGTCCCTGGCGTTGCTGGTGGGACTGGCCCTCTACCTGCGCCAGACGGTCCTGAGACCCATCCAGAGCATCACCACCGCCACGGGGCGCATCGCCGCCGGTGAACTGGACATCGCGCTCCCCGATCGCCACTGCCGCGACGAGATCGGCGCCATGACCGCCGCCGTGGGGGCCCTGCAGTTGACCGCCCAGGCCCAGGCCCGGGCCGCCTGGGTGAAGACCCAACTGGCGGAGATCGCCGCCGCCATCCAGGGCCAGCAGTGCCTGGAGGACCTCGCCCGGGTGCTGATGGCCCGGCTGACGCCGGTGGCGGGCGCCCAGGTGGGCGTCTTCTTCCATTTCGACGCGGAGGCCGGGGAGCTGATCCTGATGGGCAGCTACGGCTACCGCCAGCGCAAGGGCCTGGCCACGGCCTTCCGCCTCGGCGAGGGCCTGGTGGGCCAATGCGCCCGCGAGAAACAGCCCATCGAGATCCGCGACATCCCGCCGGACTATGTCCGCGTCAGCTCGGGCCTGGGGGAGGCCCTGCCCCGCGCCCTGCTGGCCGCGCCGGTGCTGGCCGCCGACGGCCGCCTGCTGGCGGTGGTGGAACTGGCGACCCTCACCCCCTTCGATGACCGCGGCCGGGAACTGCTAGATGGCCTGATCAAGCCCCTGGCGCTGAGCCTGGAGATCTTCGAGCGCAACCAACGCACCCGGGAACTGCTGGACCAGACCCAGCGCCAGGCGACCATCCTTGGCGCCCAGACCGAGGAACTGCGCGCCTCCCAGGAAGAGCTGGAGGAACAGCGAGAGGAGTTGCTGCAACAGAAGGACGCGCTGCTCCAGGCCAACGCCGCCATCAGCGCCAAGTCCGCCGAGGTGGAGGAGGCGCGGCTGAAGGCCGAGGCGGCGACCGAGGCCAAGAGCCTGTTCCTGGCCAACATGAGCCACGAGATCCGCACGCCGATGAACGCCATCATCGGCATGTCCTACCTGGCCCTCAAGACCGAACTGACCTCCAAGCAGCGCGATTACCTGGAAAAGATCCAGGGGGCTGGCAACTCCCTGCTCGGCGTCATCAACGATATCCTCGACTTCTCCAAAATCGAGGCCGACAAGCTGGAGATGGAGCACATCCCCTTCTGGCTCGACGACGTCCTGGGCAACGTCACCACCGTCGTCGGCCTCAAGGCCCACGAGAAGGGCCTGGAATTCCTCATCCATGTCGCCCCCGGGGTGCCCGACAACCTGGTCGGCGATCCCCTGCGCCTGGCCCAGGTCCTCACCAACCTCATCAACAACGCCGTCAAGTTCACCGAGGCCGGCCAGATCACCCTGGAGATCGGCGTTGCCGCCCGCGAGGAGGAGCGGGTGGAACTCCTGGTCAGCGTCCAGGACACCGGCATCGGCATGACCCCGGAGGTGGCCGGGCGCCTCTTCCAGGCCTTCAGCCAGGCCGATGGCTCCACCACCCGCAAGTACGGCGGCACCGGCCTGGGGCTGACCATCAGCAAGCGCCTGGTGGAAATGATGGATGGGCGCATCTGGGTCGAGTCCACCCCCGGCCAGGGCAGCCGCTTCCAGTTCCGGGCCTGGCTCGGGGTCGGCAAGAACCGCTCGCGGCGCACCGTGCCGGTCTCGGTCCAGGACCTGCGCTGTCTCATCGTCGACGACAACCCGGTGGCGCGGGAGATCCTCGCCGAGCAGGTCGCCAACCTGGGCATGCGGGTCGAGGCGGTGAGTTCCGGCGAGGACTGCCTGATCGCCATCCGCCGGGCCGACGGCAACGACCCTTACCGCCTGGTCTTCATGGACTGGCGCATGCCGGTGATGAGCGGGACCGAGACGATTCGCCGCCTCCAGGAGGAGACCCTGGTGGCGGGGCCGCCGCGGGTCATCATGGTGACCGCCTTCGGCATCGAGGACGTGCGCGAGGAGGCCGAGGCCCTGGGTGTCACCGCCTTCCTCGCCAAGCCCGTGACCCAGTCCCATCTCTGGGACGCGGTGGTCGGCTGCCTGGCGCCCGCGGAGCGGGCCGCCCTCAGCGAGGAAGGCCAGCAGGCCGCCAGCGGCCAGAGCTACCGCGGTCTGGGCCTGCGGGTGCTTCTGGTCGAGGACAACGAGATCAACCAGCAGATCGCCATCGAACTCCTGGAGGCGGTCGGCCTCGGCGTCGACGTCGCCAACAACGGCCAGGAGGCCCTGGACCGCTTGACCGCCGCCCCCGAGCCCCTGCCCTGGTCGCTGGTGCTGATGGACCTGCAGATGCCGGTCATGGACGGCCATCAGGCGACCCTGGCCATCCGCCGCCAGCCCCGCTTCGCCCAGCTGCCGATCCTCGCCATGACCGCCCACGCCATGGCGGAGGAGCGCGAGCGCTGCCTGGCGGAGGGCATGAACGACCACCTCACCAAGCCGATCGACCCGGATGCCCTCTACCGGGCCCTGGTCCGCTGGTGCCCCCTGGCCCCAGCGCCCGAGTCGGGGTCGGGATCGGGGTCGGAGCCGGTGTTGGGATCGGGGTCGGGGTCGGGGTCGGCGCCACCGGCCACTGGTGCCCCGTTCATGGCGGGAATGGCGGGATCGAACCCGCTGGCCGTGCCCCGGACCGACAACCCCCTGCCAGCCGCCATCGAAGGCCTGGACCTGACCGCCGGGCTGAGCCGGGTAGCCAACAAGCCCCTGATCTACCTCAAACTGCTGCGCATGTTCGAGAGCGACCACGCCCAGGCCGCCAGCGTCGTCCGACGGGCCCTGGCCAGCGGGGACCGGGAGTTGGCCCTGCGCACCCTGCATTCGATGAAGGGCGTGGCGGGCAACATCGGCGCCACCGCCGTCAGCGAGGCGGCACGCGCGTTGGAGACCCTGGTCGCCGATCGGGTTGACGCGGCCGCGATCGAGACTGCCCTCGCCACCTTCGAGGACCGGCTGGGGCGTCAGGTGGCCAGCCTGCGCGCCGCCCTGGCCAGCGGCCCGGCCGGCGCGCCGGCCAGCAAGGCCCCGGCCGCCGCGACTCAGTTCGACCCCACCCGACTCGCCACCCTGCGGCCTGCCCTGGAGACCCTGCGCGAGCAGGTGGCGCAGAGCGACGCCGGGGCCGGCGACACCCTGGAGACCCTGCTCGATCCCCTGCGGGCGGCGGTGCCCGGGGACCAGCTCCAGGCCCTGGAGCGCGCCATCGACCGCTACGACTTCGACCGCGCCCAGGAACTGCTCGACGCCTGGCTGGGTGAGACGCCATGACCCCGGACCCCCAGGGCCTCCCCGGCTGGCTGCCTGGCCTCGACCTGATCCTGAGTCTCAGTCTGTGCCTGATCTTTCTCATCCTGTGGCTGGGTGCCCGGCGCCGGGGATGCCGCCTCCACCAGACCATGCTGGAGGCGGACGATAAGGCGCGGGAGGCGACCCGCCGCGAGCAGGCCCGGGCCGAGCGGGAGCGCTTCAGCCGGGAACTGACCCTGGCCCTGCAGGGCAGCGGGGACCTGGAGGCCTTCGGGACCACCCTGCTGGAGGGGCTCTGCCGCCACCTCGAGGCCCGCGCGGCCGTCTTCCACTACCGGGACGAGGACGGCAACTACCGGCTGGGCGCCAGCTATGCCCGCAACGCCAGCCCAGCCTTCATCGACCGCTACGCCCCGGGGGAGGGGCTGGCCGGCCAGGCGGTCCTCGATCGCCAGCGCCGTCTCTGTCAGGGCGAGGCGGCGGATGGGGTCTGGGTCAGCGGGGCGACCCTGGCCAGCGCCGCGGTGAACGTCATCATCGCCCCCCTGGTCCGGGGGGAGGAGGTCCCCGGGGTCGTCGAACTGGCCCTGCTACGGGAAGCGGACGCCGACGCCCTGGCCCTCCTCGACGGGGCCCTGCCGGCGGCGGCCCTGAGCCTGGACATCCTCCTGACCCAGTTGCGCGCCCAGCGAGCCCTGGCGGAGCGCGATCGCCAACTGCGGGCCAGCGAGACCCGGTTGCGCCGCCTGTTCGAGACCGCCAACGAGGGCATCTGGACGATCGACACCAGCGCCAGGACTACCGATCTGAATCAGGCCATGGCGGAGATCCTCGGCCGCCCCCGGGAGGAGGTCCTGGGCCGGACCATCTTCGAGTTCGTGGACGCAACCAATGAGGCCATCTTCCATGACCAGGTCCGGCGCCGGCAGCAAGGCGAAACCGGAGCCTACGAGATCGCCCTGTCCCGTCCGGACGGCACCCAGGTCCCCTGCCTGTTCAACGCCACCCCCCTGCTGGACGACCAGGGGGTGCGCATCGGCTCCTTCGCCATGGTCGCCGACCTGCGGCGCTTCCGCCAACCAGCCGCCTAGCGGCCTGACGCCCGCGGAGCAAGCTGCCCTCTATGCAATCACCAGGAAGCAACTGATGAAAATGATCCGATCACTGTATCCCGCCCTGTTCATTTCCGCGTCCCTTCTGGCCCTCCCGGCTGGCGCGGAACAGGCGCGTGACCATAGCCCCACGCTGTCTCCCGGCGCGGGGGAATTCACCGTCATACCTGCAAAGCCCGGCTCCGACGAGGAGATGCTCCTGAAAGGACTGACGAGCTCCCTGATGTTACTGGATGCCATGGAGGAGGACCTGCGGATCAAGGTGGCGGCGCCCGTGGAGGCGGTGCGGCAGGGAGATGTCATCGAGGTGGTGTTCAAGGATCTGAGAATGATCGATGACGAGGCAAACGGCATCTCCTTCGGGGACCTGATCTACCGCTTCACACCGGATAGCGATGGGGCATACACCTATGGCATCCAGATGGCTGATACCTGGTCGTTACTTGAAGCGGGGCAGCCGGGGGCCAGGGTCGTGCTCGGTCGCCATGAATGCAAGGGGAGGATGGCGCATCAGTTGCTAAGTGACGTCGAATGTAGCCTGGGTGGCATCACCTTGCAGGGGTCGGGAGGTGAGGCATTGCCAAAAGGGGTGACATTTTCCATCGACGGTGCCCGCCTGAGCCTGACGCAGAAGCGGGAGCCGCAGGGTGATGTGCTGAAAGGGAACTTCCAGGTTGCCGTCGCTGGCACCAAGCTAGACAGCGGTGATGGGTCCCGGGTCGAGATCAGGACCTTAACCATGGAAAGTAGCGTTGACGGGGCCCCCTTCGCGGCCTGGGAGCGGTTCTTTCAACGCCTGGAAGGCCTCAAAGGCAAGGCCATTGAATCCCTGCCGGATGATGAAGCGGCCGCACTGAGCATGGAGGCACTCCCCCTGCTCAACGGTGCCGTCATCAAGTCAAACCTGCACATCGGCGGCCTGATGGTAGCCGAGGCTGGCACCCCCATCCTGAACCTCGACAAGGCGTCCTTACTGACCCTGTATGACGCCTCCAGAAATCTGACGGACATACGCTATGGGATCGCCATGGAGGGTTTGTCGATCGGCCTGGCGGAAGTCCCGTTGGAATTACAGCCCATGGCAGCGTCAGTGGACCTGACCATCAGTGGTCTGCCTCTGAAGGGGCTGTTTGAGGGGCTGGTGGCCCTCGCGCCCCTGCGCAGCGAGGGGGATCCCCGCCTCGACCAGTTGCTCATGGAACAGATGGTGAATAAACCCCCGGTACTGGTGATCAACGAGGTCCGCGTCGGTGGCGGCGGTTTCGATCTGCGGATGAACGGCAACCTGGAGACGCGCTTCGCCACCCTGGCGGAGTTGGCCATGGCGATGGAAGCCGAGACCGACCCGGCTAAGTATCTCTCCGGCAGCATGCACGCCAAGATCAAGGGGATGGACTTTCTCGCCGCCCTCGCCACGCGGCACGCCGGTGACAATCCCGACGTGGCGGAGATACTCCTCGCCGCCAGCGTGGTCAAGGGGTTCGGAAAACCGGCGGGCGAGGATACCTTCGACTACGACCTCTATTTCGACCCGCAGGGCAACCTGATCCTCAACGAGACGAACTTTGGCAAACTCATCGAGACGTTAGCCGCGGATTCCACGACTGAGGGGCAGGGTAAGCAAACTGGAACCAGTCAAGGCGACTTCATGGGCGACTGCATGGGGTTCGTCGGCAACGAGGGGATATGCAAGTGCCTGCAAACCCAGGTGCCACAGTTCCTCACCTTCAAGGATTACGTGCAACTGGTCATCAATCCGGAGGGATTCCCCTTCGAGGCCCTCGGGGTGGAGACGACCCCGGAGCAGCGCCAGTTCATCACCGAGCAAGCCATGCGTGCCCGGGATGCCTGTAAATAGTCACGTCGACGGTGTCCGGCCAAGATCTGGGTCTACCTTCAGCATAGGCCCACCACCAGGGTGACGGCGGGGTACCACTCGTCGTGATAGTCCGGATTGCCGATATCCCCAACGAAGAAGCCGACGTTGCTCGTCAGGACCGGGATGACGAACAAGCCGGGGCTGACCCTTTCCAGCGTCATGGGCAGCCCCGCTGACCAGGCTCAGAGGAAGTTCAGATCGGCGTGGAAGAGACGTTCCACCGTTTCGATCTGACCCTTGTCCGCCAGGAAGAGGACCAGGCGGTCCTCGGCGGCGAGGCGGGTGTCGTGATGGGGGAACAGCAGCTGCCCCTGGCGGGCGATGATGCCGACGCTGGTGCCGGCGGGCAGCCCCAGTTTGGTGATGGGGCGCCCGATGACCCGGGAGGTGCGCTGGTCGCCATGGACGGTCAGTTCGATGGCCTCGGCGGCGCCGCGGCGCAGGGCATGGACGGCCACCACGTCACCACGGCGGATGTGGGTGAGGATGGCGCCGATGGTGACCTGGGCCGGGGAGATGGCGATGTCGACGGCCGTGTCCTGCACCAGGTCGATATAACCCTGACTGTTGACGATGGCGATGGTCTTGCGCACCCCTAACTGCTTGGCCAGGGCGGCGGACAGGATATTGGCCTCCTCGTCGTTGGTCACGGCGCAGAACACGTCCGTGGTACCGATGTCCTCGCCGCGCAGCAGGTCGGCGTCCCCGGCGTCGCCATGGAGAACGCAGATGTCGCTCTCCAGCGCCTCGACCAGTTGCCGGCAGCGGCCGGCATCCACTTCCAGGATCTTGACCCGGTGCCGGGGCGCCAGGCACTCCGCCAGTTGCCGGCCGATGTTGCCGCCACCGGCGATCAGGACCTTGTGATAGGGTGCCTGGGAGGGGTGGAAGGCGCCGATGAAATCGGGCAGCGCCTCGCGGGCGGCGAGGAAGAAGATCTCGTCACGGTCTTCCACCACCGTCGTCGCCCCGGGGATGATGACCTGACCGCGGCGATAGATGGCCACCAGCCGGCAGGCCAGGCCGGGGACCTGCTGGGGGAGCTGACGCAGGGGCTGGCCCGCCATCGGGCTGCCGGCCTGGACCCGGACCACCGCCAGTTGGGCGCGACCCTCGATGAAGTCGATGATCTGCAGGCATCCCGGTTGGTCGACCAGGTGGGCGATCGCCTGGGTGACCAGACGTTCCGGGCTGACGATATGGTCGATGGAAATGGTCCTGGGGGTGAAGAGCTCGGGATGGGCCAGATAGTTGGGATCGCGGACCCGCGCCAGCCGGGTGGGGGTTTTGAACAGGATCTGGGCGAGTTGGCAGGCGATCATGTTGGTCTCGTCACTGTTGGTGACCGCCAGGATCAGATCGGCCTGTTCGATGCCCGCCTCGATCAGCACGTCGGGGTGGGCGGCATGGCCATTGACGGTGCGCAGATCGAGTCGTTCCTGGAGCAGTTGCAGGAGCTGCGGATCGCGATCGATCACCGTGATGTCGTTTTCCTCGCTGGCCAGACTCTGGGCCACGGTGCGACCGACCTGACCGGCGCCGAGGATGAGAATATTCATGGGTCTTGACCCTCAGCTCCGGCGCCGCCGGATCAATGCCGCCAGTAGGCGGGCAGGAAGAGGATGAGCAGGGTGAAGATTTCCAGCCGGCCCAGCAGCATGGCGAAGGTCCCCAGCCATTTGACGGCATCGTTGACCTCGGCGAAGGTGACGGCAACCTTGCCCAGGCCCGGACCACAGAGATTGATGGTGGCCTGGACGGCGCCGAAGGCCGAGACGAAATCCAGGCCGGCCCCCATCATGGCCATGGTCAGTACCAGGGTGCTGGAGATGTAGAGGACGTAGAACCCCCACACCGAGAACATGATCTGATCGGAGATCGGCCGGCGGCCCAGCTTGATGATCGTCACCGCCTGGGGGTGGGCCAACTGGAACAACTGGCGCAGAGCGAGCTTGGCCAGGAGCTGGACGCGGACGACCTTGATCCCCCCCGCCGTGGAGCCGGCGCAGCCGCCGATGAAGGACAGGGTCACCAGGACCAGCGGCAGGTAGAGCGGCCAGTCGGCGAAGACCGCGGTGGTGAAGCCGGTGCTGGTGAGGATGGAGGCGACCTGGAAGGCGCCATGGCGCAGGGCCTCGCCGGGATCGGCATAGGTCCCGGCCAGGTAGAGGGTGATGGCGACGATGAGGGTCCCGCCCAGGAAGATGAGGCCAAAGGCGCGGACCTCCGCGTCCCGGATGAAGGGCCCGAGGGAGCGGCGCTGCAACGCCAGGTAGTGGACGGCGAAATTCACCCCGCCGGCGAGCATGAAAAAGATGCCAATGCCATCGATCAGGGGGCTGTTCCAATAGCCGAAACTGGCGTCATGAGTGGAGAACCCCCCGGTGCCCACGGCGGCGTAGGCGTGGCCGATGGCGTCGAAGAGGCTCATGCCCGCTACCCATAAGGACAGGGCGCAGGCGATGGTCAGGGCGAGATAGACCAGCCACAGGGAGCGTACCGTGTCGGCGATGCGCGGGGTCATCTTCTCGTTCTTGGTGACGCCGGAGCTCTCGGCCCGGTAGAGCTGCATGCCACCGACGCCCAACAGGGGCAGGACGGCGACCGCCAGGACGACGATGCCGACGCCCCCGAGGAAGTTGAGCTGCTGGCGGTGATACTGAATGGAGGGCGGTAACTGGTCGATACCACTGCCGATGACCGTGGCGCCGGTGGTGGTGAAGCCGGAGACGGACTCGAAGACGGCATCCGCCATGCTCCACCCGAGGCCAATCTCGAAGGGCAGGGCGCCGACCATCCCCAGCACCACCCAGAAGACGGTGACCACCAGGAAGCCGTCGCGGACCGAGAATTCATGCTGCTGGCGCCCATTGGGTACCCAGAGCAAGGCGCCCGCTCCCAGCGTGATGATGAGAGCGGCCAGGAAGGTCCCCACCTGCCCATCCCCGAGGAAAAAGGCAATGCCAATGGAGGGCAGAAAGGCCAGGCTGTAGAGCACCAGAAGGATGCCGAACAGTCGCAGAATGGCGCGCCAATGCATGGTACTTGGTGTTTGGATAGGTCTGGACGAAGGTATTGCCGGGCTCAAGACGTCGCGGTGCCACCCGGGGTTTGCCATCGCCCGTCAATGGTAGTTGTCCGGGTAACGCCCGCCTTCGGTGGGGGAGAGGAATGACCGGTCATGGCGAAATTATCGGTAGCGAATAAGCGGGGGTCACATAAAGACTTAGTAAAATTTTTATGAAGATTTTACTTTTCTTGGGGCGTAAAACGGGGACCATTAAGGAGCCGCGGGCGGGCCGCCCCCGCTCGGAAAATGACACCCCAAGCCGCGATCGCCTTGAAGCCGATGACCCTCCCATCCGCCCTCCCTTCCGGGCGGCACCCCCTCCGCCTGCTGGTCCCTTACCTCTTCGCCCTGGTCGTGGTGGCGATCACCGTGGCCAGCGCCTTTCTGTTGCCCTGGCTCTTTCCCCACGCCAGCCGCTCCCTGCTCTTTCTCACCGGGGTCCTGGTGGTCGCCGCCCGTTCCAGCCTGGGCCCCTCGTTACTGGCCAGCTTTCTGAGCTTTCTGGCCTTCAATTTTTTCTTTACCGAACCGGTGCATACCTTCAAGGTGGCGGATGACGGTGACGTCACCACCCTGGCCTTCTTCCTGCTGGTCTCCGCCATCTCGGGCAATCTGGCCTCGCGCATGCGCCAGGAGATGGCCGAGCGCCGCGCCTCCCTGGAGCGTATCTCCCAGCTCTACGCCTTCAGCCGGCGCCTGGCCTCCGCCGCCGGCGCCGACGAGGTCCTCGACGCCCTGACCGATCAGCTCGCCCGCCTGCCCGGGGCCCCGCCGGGGGCCATCCGCATCTTTCTCACCGCGACCAGCGAGGGCCCACCGGGAGGATCGCCCCCCCGGGAGACGCGGCGGCGCGGCGATGATCTCGCCCTGGCGCCGGCGGAGATCCAGGCCGCCTGGGAGCGGCATGGCCCTGAGCCCGTCCAGCGGGGCCCCTGGCTCTTCCTCCCCTTGGCCACGGACCGGGGGGCCCTCGGCCTGGTGGCCCTGGCGGACATTCAGGACCCGGAACAACGGGAATCGGCCCGCAGCCTCTGCTACCAGGCGGCCGTGGCCCTGGACCGGACGCGGCTGGTGACCGACCTGGCGGGGGCCCGGCTGGCCGCGGAGACGGAACAACTGCGCGCCGCCCTGCTGTCATCAGTGTCCCACGACCTGCGCACCCCCCTGGCGGCCATCATCGGCTCCGCCACCAGCCTGCTGGAATATGGCGCGGCCTTCAGCCCGGAGGACCGCCGGGACCTGCTGACCACGGTCGCCAACGAGGCCCAGCACCTGGATCGCCACATCCAGAACCTGCTCGACATGACGCGCCTGGGCCAGGGCACGCTGCAACTCAAGCGGGACTGGGTCGATCTGCGCGACCTCATCGCCGGCGCCCTCGCCCGGCTGAAGGAGGTCCTCGCCGGCCTGGAGGTCGAGGTGCGAATCAGCCCCGAGGTCCCACTGTTGTGGGTCCACGGCACCCTGATCGAACAGGCCCTGGTCAACCTGCTCGACAACGCGGCGAAGTTTTCTCCCGCCGGGGGACGGATCGCGATCCAGGCGGAGCGGGACGGTCAGGAGGTGGTCATCGACCTGCACGACCAGGGTCCCGGCATCCCGAAGGAGGAGCGGGAGCGGATCTTTGACATGTTTTACTCGGTGAGCCGGGGGGATCGCGCCAACCGTACCGGCAGCGGCCTGGGGCTGGCGATCTGCCGGGGCATGATCGCCGCCCACGGCGGCCAGATCCAGGCCCTGCCCGGGGAGGCGGGGTGGGGCACCCGCATGCGCCTGCGTCTGCCGCTGGTGAACGCCGAGATCACCCCCCAGCCGGAGGGCACGCCATGACGACCCCCGCCGAAACCCTGCTGATCGTCGAGGACGAGGCGCAGATCCGCAAATTCGTGCGCATCAGCCTGGAGGCGCAAGGCTACCAGGTCCTGGAGGCGCGGTTGGGGGAGGAGGGCCTGGCGACCTGCCTGGCCTCCCCCCCGCACCTGGTGATCCTCGACCTGGGCCTGCCCGACCTCGATGGCATGGACTTCATCCGCCGCCTGCGGGCCTGGTCCACCCTCCCGATCCTGGTGCTGTCGGTGCGGGCCTCGGAGACGGAGAAGATCCAGGCCCTGGACGCCGGGGCCAACGACTATGTCACCAAGCCCTTTGGCATCGGCGAGCTCATGGCCCGCATCCGCGTGCTGCTGCGCAAGGAAGAGCGCCGCGCCACGCCCTCCGCCCAGTTCAGCTTTCCCGGGCTGCGGGTGGACCTGGCGCGCCGCGAGGTCGAGGTCGACGGCGCCCCCGTAAGCCTGTCGCGCAAGGAATTCGCCCTGCTCAGCCTGCTGGTCGCCAGCCAGGGTCAGGTCCTGACCCACGAGCGCATCCTGCGCGAGGTCTGGGGCGCCGGCCACCAGGAAGACACCCATTACCTGCGGGTCCTGGTCGGCAATCTGCGGCAGAAGCTGGGGGATGACCCCATGCGGCCGCGTTTCATCCTCACCGTCCAGGGCGTCGGCTACCGGCTGGCGGTCTGAAGATGACCCCTAACCTCTCGCGCTCCACGCAACGCCTGCTCCTGTTCGTGGCCGCCCTGCCGGCCACCATGGTCGTCATGGCCACCCTCTACATGATGGGCATGGAGCACCTGGAAGGGGCGCCCCGGACCTTCCTCGAAAGCCTGCAGTGGGCCTCGGAGACCATCACCACCACTGGCTACGGCAACGACAGCCACTGGCAGCATCCGGTCTTTGCCCTCTTCGTCATCCTGGGCCAGATCATGGGCCAGTTCCTGGTCTTCCTGATCTTCCCCATCTTCCTGCTGCCCTATCTGGAGGAGCGGTTCCAGACCCGGCTGCCCCGCCACCTTCCGGCCATGGCGGGCAAGGTCCTCTTTTATCGCCACGGGCCGGCCATCGAGACCCTGCTGGAGGAATTCCGGCGGACCGCGACCCCCTTCGTCATCTACGAGGAAAACCTGCCACTGGCCCAGAATCTCCGCGACCAGGGCTACAGCGTGGTCTACGGCAACCTGGACCAGGACCCGAAGGTGCTGGTGGAGGTCGTCAACGCCCGGGCGGTGGTGACCCTGGCCGACGACCATGCCAACGCCCGGTGCACCCTGCTGGCCCGGGAGTATGGCTTCAGTGGCCAGATCTTCGCCCTGGCCAAGGAACCGCTCTACCGCGCCCCCATGCTGCGCATCGGCGCCACCGACGTCTTCACCCCGGCCCACGTCCTCGGCGGCGCCCTGGCCTCCCGCGCCAGCCTGCGCCTCAGCCCCCCCGCCGACGGCCTGCACCTGCTGGGCACCCAGCTCGCCCTGACCGAGTTCCGCCTCCGCCCCACCAGCCCCCTCGCCGGGCAACGGCTCGGGGATCTCCAGTTACGCCATCAGCACGGCGTCACCCTCATCGGCCAATGGCATGGCGGCCGCTTCACCACCCCCCAGGGGCCCGACACCCGGCTCCAGGCGGGCGCCATCCTGGTGGTCGTGGGTACGCCCGAACATCTGGAAGGGCTGGAACGACTGGCCCTGCCGATCCGCCGCCAGGGTCCCTGCATCGTGGCCGGCTTTGGCGCCGTGGGCTTCAAGGTCACGCAGATGCTGCAGGATGTCGGCGAAACCTGCATCGTTATCGACCGCCAGGGCTTCCCGGGGGTCGATATCCTGGGCAACGTCCTTGAGCTTGGCACCCTGCAGCGGGCCAGGGTTCGGGAGGCCAGCGCTGTGGTCCTCGCCCTGAGTGACGACAGCGAGGCCATCTTCGCCGCCGCGGCGGTGCGTGACCATGCCCCGGAAGCGCCTCTGATTGTTCGCGTCTGCCGTGCCCGGAACACGGAACGGATGTACCGGGCCGGCGCGGACTTCGCCATCTCCGAGGCCGAGGTGGCGGGGCAGATCCTGGCCTACCACCTGCTGGGGGAACATCTCATCCCCGTCGAGAATCGCATCCGCATCAGTCGCCTCGGTGCCGGCACCCTGGCCGGCACCCATCCCTGGCGCCATGAGATTCGCGAACATTCCGGGGCCAACATCATTGCCGTGGCCAGGGCCTCGGAGGTCCTGATCGAATTCCCCACCGATTTCCAGATCCAGGCCAGCGATGCCCTGCTGGTCTGCGGCACCCTCCAGGATCTGGAACGTTTCCAGCAGGTCTTTCACTCCCAGCCCTGAGCCCAGACCCAGGACGCTGGTCGTGAGTCGGTCAGCGGGCGGTCAGGCGTCGGGGTCGAGCAGTTCCCCGACGATGATCGCCGCCGCCCGTTGCGTCAGATCCTCGGTGCTGCCCCCCTTGCCGGAGAGAAAGTCCTCGGTCGTGGTGGCGCCGCGGGACTGGGCCTCGATGCTAAAGGTGAAGGGCTTGATCCGGGGGCCGGTGACCCGGATGTCCGCCCGCAGTTCGCTGCTGCCCGCCAGGCTGCCCAGCCAGACCCGGGTCTCCCGCGGCACGTCCTTGAGGTGGCGGATCTTCACCGCCACCCGGAGATCACCGCCCTGGGGGACGACGCGGTTGTGGCGGTAGAGAAACTCCGTTTCCAGGGCAAAGGCCAGGCTGGTGACCGCCTCCTCCGCCCCCGGCAGGTCGGAACTGACCGCTAGGACCAGGGTGGAGAAGGCCAGGGCCTGGCGGGCGGTCTCATGCTCGCTTCCCTGCCAGACCTCGACCTGGGTGCCACAGGCCGTGAGTAACCCCAGGAGCCCGGCCAGCAGGGCGGGCCGGGCGAGGTTACGGAGCCAGCGCGGCCAGGAGGTCATGTCGTCACTGACCGGCGGGCCGCCAGCGCGGCGGGATGCCCTGCCCCAGGGCGCAATGGCCAGGACCACCCCCGCCCTGATCGCGCCATGCCATCATCCGCTCATGCATTGCCCGCTGTTCCGGGGTCAGGACGCTGTCCACCTGCTCCCGCATGGCCTCGCGCAGGGCCGTGGCGATGACCTGACGGGTGGCCTGCTGGACTTCCAGGATGTTGCGGATCTCGTCCCGCTGTTCCGGGCTCAGCCCCAGCCGCGCCGTCATCATGGCCAGATGGGCGTCGATGCCGCCGCCGGGACCCATGCGTCCAGGGCCCATGCCCCCGGGGCCCCAGTCGCCCATCAGGCACTGGCCGTGCAGGGGGCAGCCGGCGCCGGGTGCCGGGCTGAAGCCAGGACCCGGGCCGAAGCCGGGACCCGGTCCGAAGGTGGCATCCGGGCCACCCGCCTGGGCCATGAAAGGCGAGGTGAGCACCAGCGCGCCAAGGGCGGCGGCGAGCAGATTCTTGTTCATTGGGTTGTCTCCGTAGGATTGGGCATCAAGGTTAAGAAAGCCGAAGCAAGGATTTGCGCTGGGTCTATCACCTTTTTGCGTGGGAATGGGTATCATCGCCGGACATTTTTTCTCCAGCAAGAGATCCTCGCCATGCGTTTCGCTTTAGGACTTCAGGTTTCCCTGGCCAGCCTGGCCGCCATCCTGGGCATGAGCCCCCTCAGCGCGGCCGCCGCCGACACCCCCCCGGCGACGCCGGCCCCCGCGGCGAGTCAGGCCGCCCCCGCTCCGGCGGCGGCACCCGCTTCGGCCCCGGCCGCGGCACCCGCGGTGGAGGCCAGCACCGTCATCGCCAAGGTCAATGAGGTGCCTATCACCGCCGGGGACTTGAATCGCGCCCTGCGCGCCATGCTCTCCCAGTCGCGGATGCCCGCCCCCACCGATCCCGCCCAGCGGCAGCAGATCGAGGCCATGGCCCTGGACACGCTCATCGCCCAGGAGGTGCTGTATCAGGCGGCCAAGGACGTCGCCATCGCCGACCTCGACCAGCAGGTGGCGGCCAAGATCGAGGCCGCGAAGGCCCGCCTCGGCACGCCCGAGGCCTTTGCGCAGGCCCTGGCCCAGACCGGGATCACCGAAGAGCAGTTCAAGGTCCACCTGGCCCGGGATCTGAAGATCGGGACCTATATCCAGCAGGAGGTCGACGCCAAGGTCACCATCACCCCCGAACAGGCCCGGCAGTTCTATGACCAGAATCCGGACAAGTTCAAGAAGCCCGAGTCCCTCCACGCCAGCCACATCCTGATCGGGACCGACGCCGGGGCCACGCCTGAGGCCAAGGCGGCCGCCAAGCAGAAGGCGGAGGACCTCCTGGCCAAGATCAAGGGCGGCGCCGATTTCGCTGAACTGGCCAAGGCCGAGTCGACCTGTCCCAGCGCCCAGAAGGGCGGCGACCTGGGCAGCTTCGGGCGCGGCCAGATGGTCAAGCCCTTCGAGGAGGCGGCCTTCAGCCTCCAGGATGGTGAAGTCAGCGGGGTGGTGGAGACCCAGTTCGGTTATCACCTCATCAAGTCCCAGGGGAAGACCCCCAGTGAGATCGTCCCCTTCGAGCAGGTCGAGGCCCGGATCATGACCCAGCTCAAGAATCAGGAGGTCAAGAAGCAGTTGGCGGCCAAGGTCGAGGCCCTCAAGCAGGCGGCGAAGGTCGAGATGACCCCCCCGACCCCCTAACGCCGCGGGTCCAGCACCTCGGGCCTGGGGCTACCCAGGCCTGGTTCCTTACCCGCTTCCGCCGCCCGCGATCCTGTGGCAACGAGCGCCGGCGGGAAACGCCGGCGCCGGGCCACCCCTCACCGCAGGTTCTTTTTGTAGGCCGGCACGACGGCGTTACGCGCCCGGGAGAAGTTGGCGAACTCCATGGTCACGCTGGCCAGTTCCACGGCGGTGAAATCGGCATCGGTGACATTGGCGTGATGGAGGATGGCCCCACCGAGGACGGCGCCGTTGAAGTCCACGCCCGTGAGGTTGGCGTTGCGCAGATTGGCGTTTTGGGCCGAGACGTTGCGCAGGTTGGCGCCGGTGAGATCCGCGTCCTCCAGATTGGCCAGGTTGATGACGCTGAAGCCGTCATCATGACGACTGGAGAGGTCGGCGCCGCGCAGATTGGCCTTGGCCAGATTGGCGTCATTCAGATGGCTATCGCGCAAGTCGGCGCTTTCCAGGTTGGCCTGGCTCAGGTTGGCGCGGATGAAGAAGGCCTTGCGCGCGTTGACCTGACCGAGATCGGCCCCGCTGAAATCGATCCCCCGCAGATCGGCCCCATCCAGATTGGCCGCGTTCAGCCGCGCCCGGCGCGCCCCGGCCTTGCGCAGGTCGGCCCCCTCCAGCTTGGCCGCGGACAGGTCGGCGCCATTGAGCCGGGCCGCCCGCGTGGGGTCCTCCGAGCCCAATTGGGCGCCAGCCAGGTTGGCGCCGCGCAGATCGGCACCCGCCAGGTTGGCATTGAGGAGATTCGCCCCTTGCAGGCGGGCGTTGCGCAGATCGGCCCCGGCAAGATCGCAGGAGGCCAGGTTGGCCCCACTCAGGTCCTGGCCATTGAGATCCGCCCCGGACAGGGCCAGGTAGCGCAAATCCGCCCTGGTCAGGGCGGGGACCTCCAGCCTGGCCAGGACCGCGCCGGTTTCCTTGTGAAAGATCTCGATCATGCTTGCTTGACTGCCGCCCTCGTACTACTCGATGGTGAGGATGAAGCTGGCCCATTGGGGCTTGCCGCTGGCCGGGCGTCGCGTCACGCCGGCGGGATAGGCCGCGGGGTGACGACGTTTCACCAGGCTGATAGAAAACCCATAATATTATTAATTAATCGGGCATTCATAATTGACAAATGTCAATCGCATGCCGCCTCCCGGCGCTTGCGGCCTCTAATTTCTGGCATCCCGCTCCGGGAAGCCGATTAGGGGGTCTGGCGGGGACGGAAGGGGATGACGGTGCGATCCCCGGCGGGATGCTGTCGCTGACGGGCCAGGCTGGCGGCGACCAGGGGCCGCAGCTCGGCCACCAGGCGCCGGTGCAGTTCGCCCTGATCGGGGAAGTAGTGGAGGATCTCGCAAGGCACCGGGGCGTCGAGGGCCAGGCGCTCAGCGCCCGGGGGAAAGTACCAGGCGAGGCGGATCAGGCGTCCGCCGACGCCATCCTGATGGGCATAGCCGCCCTGGCTGTCGACAAAGATGACCTCCCGGCGCTCGATGACGGCCTGGTACTGCATGGCGCGGATGGGGAGGAAGAGGCAGTCCCGTCCATGACGGCTGAGGAGCAAGCGCAGACCATTGACCAGTTCCGCCGGCAGGGTGCTGGCCGCGCGCCCCCGCTCGGTGGGGCGAAAGAAGGTCTCGCGAATGAGGTACTGGGCCATTCGGAGGGACCTCCAGGCTAAGGTCAAGGCGCAAGCGCCTGGTCGGCATCGCCTCGGCCATCGCCACTCTGGGGGACGGCCGGTCCCTCAGTCATCGTCGCCCAGTTCGGGATCCCAGCCCAGTTCCCTGGCCCGGGCGACCGCGGCCCCATGGATGCGCGCATGGCGTTCCCGCAGCTCCGGGGGGAGGCGCGAAGGCAGATGGCCGTAAGGCTCCCAGGCAGCGGCGACCTTGTCGTAAAGGTCGTCGATGCCGGCGACCAGCCAGCCGGCGCAATCCTGCTCTTCCGGAATGATGGCGAACACCCAGGCATCGCGGATGATGTTGCCGGTGGGGGTCATGCCACCGAACTGGTCGGCGTGAATGCCCTGGTACTTTTTGGGGGGAGGGGCCATGGCGAATTACCGGCTTGGGTTACCACGCCCGCCGGCGACCAGCGGGGGAGGAGGGTTGGGGGAAGGGGGGAGCCTGGGCGCCAGGGTCAATTCAGTGATGGGCCTTTCCCCATTCATTGACGAGCATGGATGGGCATTTCCCTGGTGTCCTTTTCCCCCAGCCAGCGGCTGATCAAGGCAGGGTCTCATCATAATGCCCCGGTCGGGGCTCGTATAGCCGAAGGTAAGCTGGAGGTGAGCAGCCGGCCTGCGGATGGGGTAAAGTTGAGGATGAATTCATGGCGGATACCCTATCCCTCACGCTTTCTCCCGGAGCCCATGCCCCTTGTCGCCCTCTCGTCCTGAGGCCCTTGTCCCGGGTCACGGCCAGGCCGCGCCTACCGACGGCCCGCGACTCCTCTGGAGCCCGGACGGAAGCACCCTCCTGGTCAGCGGGCACTGGACCACCCTGACCCTGGCCGACCTGGCTGGCATGCCTCCCCGACCCGACTTAGGGAGCGCTCGCGGGGGGGAGATCGCGGTTCCTCAGCCCGAGGCCGGCTCCAGTCCGCCCCTGGCGGAGCCCCTGAACCTCGATGGCCGCGGGTTGCTGGCCCTGGATACGGCGGGGGCCCTCCAGCTCCATCGTCTGACCGAGGCCTTCGCTCTTCAAGGATTGGCGGTGCAACTCAGCGGCTTCACGGCCCCCCACCTCAGCCTGCTGGCCCTGGTACGCGAGCGGCTGGCGGCCGCGGCCGAGGACCTGGCAGCCCTCCGACCCAACCCGGCCCCGCCGGTCCTGGCGCGGGTGGGGCAAGGCGCTTGGGAGCGAATGGGAGAAGGCCTGGGGCTGTTGTCGTTCCTCGGCGAGACCGCCCTCGCCTTCCCGCGCGTCCTGGCCCACCCTGGGCGTCTGCGCTGGCGGCAGATCCTCCAGGTCGTGGAGCTGGATGGCTGGCGCGCCTTGCCGGTGCTGGGCATGCTCTCCTTCCTGGTCGGGGTGGTGATCGCCTACCAGTCCGGGGTCCAGTTGCGCCTCTACGGCGGCAATCTCTACGTGGTGGACCTGGTCACCCTCACGGTGCTGCGGGAACTGGGCCCCCTGATGACCGCCATCGTCGTCGCCGGCCGCAGCGGCTCGGCCTACGCCGCCCAAATCGGCACCATGATGGTCACCGACGAGATCGACGCCCTGCGCAGCATCGGCGTCTCCCCCCTGGAATTACTGGTGCTGCCCAAGGCCCTGGGACTGATTCTCGCCCTGCCCCTGCTCACCGTCTTCGCCAACCTGGCGGCGGTGATGGGCGGCATGGTCATGTCGGCCCTGATGCTGGACCTGGTCCCGGAGACCTTCATCCGCCGCATCCCCGAGGCGGTCACCCTCAACACCCTGATGACCGGCCTGGCCAAGGCCCCGGTCTTCGCCGCCGCCATCGCCATCGTCGGCTGTTTCCAGGGCTTCCTGGTGCGGGACGGGGCGGACAGCGTCGGCCGCCACACCACCACCGCCGTGGTCCAGGCCATCGTCTGGGTCATCGTCATCGATGCCGCCTTCTCGGTGGTCTACAGCAAGCTGGGCATCTGAGCCATGGTCGCGGCATCCATGCCCACCTCCCCTGCCGTCCCGCCTTCGCCAACGCTGACCGGATGGTCCACCCCCTTGCCCAACGCAACGGCACCCACCCTGGCCTCCGCCGTGCTGCCGGTGGCGATGCGCGGTATCCGCACCTGCTTCGGCGCGGCCTGCATCCACGAAGGCCTGGACCTGGATGTGCGTCAGGGGGAGATCCTGGCCCTGGTCGGGGCTAGCGGCTGCGGCAAGTCGGTGCTGTTGCGGGAGATGATCCTGCTGGCCCACCCCACCGCCGGACGGGTGCTGCTCTTCGGCGAGGAGGCCCAGGACCTGGACGAGACCGGAGCCAACCGGCTGCGCCAGCGCATCGGCATCACCTTCCAGCATGGGGCCCTGTTCAACTCTCTGACGGTGGCCGAAAATATCGCCGTCCCCCTCAAGGAGCAGACCCGGCTTCCGGCCCGACAGATCCGTGACATCGCCATGCTCAAACTGCTGCTGGTCGGCCTGCCCCCCGACGCCGCCAGCAAATACCCCTCCCAACTCAGCGGCGGCATGCACAAGCGCGCCGCCCTGGCCCGCGCCCTGGCCATGGACCCGGACCTGCTGGTGCTGGATGAGCCTGGCACCGGGCTGGACCCGGTGGGGGCCGGGGCCCTCGACGACCTTGTCCTGGGCCTGCACCAGTCCCTGGGGGTGACGGTGGTCATGAGCACCCACGACCTGGACAGCCTGTGGCGGGTCGCCGACCGCGTCGCCTTCCTCGGCCGCCGGCGCATCCTCGCCACCGGCACCCCGGCGGAGTTGAGCGTGCGGGAGGAGCCGGAACTCGTCGCCTTCTTCCAGGGCCCTCGCGGGGCGGCACGGAGTCGGGCATGGAACCGCGGGTGAACTACGCCCTGGTCGGGCTCTTCGTCCTCGTGCTTAGCAGCGTCTTCCTGGTGACCACCCTGTGGTTGGTGGGCGTGGGTCCCACCGCCGACTACCGCACCTATGCCGTCTACCCCCCCGAGTCGGTGGCGGGGATCACCGCCGAATCCCTGGTCAAGTTCCAGGGGGTTGACGTGGGCAAGGTGCGCGAGGCCGGCATCGTGACCGCTAGCGGGCCCGACAGCCCGGCCGGCAGCGAGTCCCCCAACTCGGCCGGCTTTGGAGGGAGCGAGGGGGCGGGTGAGGGGGCTCGACCGCGCGTCCGCCTGCTGATCGACGTGCGGCGGGAAGTGACCATCCGCGCCGACACCACCGCCCGCCTGGCGACCCAGGGCCTCACCGGCTTGCTCTATTTCATCGAACTGCGCGGCGGCGAGGGGACGAGTCCGCCCCTGGAAGCGGCACCGGGGGCACCCTACCCGGTCATCCAGGCCGAACTGTCGGACCTGGCCCGTCTTCAGCACACCGGGACGGAACTGCTGGAGGAGGCGAAAGGGGCGGCGACCGAACTGCGTCAAACCCTGGCCAGCCTCCGCACCCTGCTCGGCGAGGATGATCGGGGCCACCTCCGGACCACCCTGGGTGACGCCAGGACCGCCGCGGCCGGCCTGGCCCAGGCCACGAGTACCCTCAACGACTACCTGGAGCGGCTGGGACCGGCCCTGGACGACTTGACCCGGACCATCGCCACCCTGCCCGGGCTGTCGGAACGAGCCGGGGTCACCCTGGAGGCCGCCGCGACAGCGGCCAGCTCGGTGGGCGAGGCGGCCCGCCGTCTCGACAAGCTGGCGGGCGAGGCAGCACCCATGCTCAAGACCCTCAACCGCGACGGCCTGCCCGAGCTGACCGCCTTGCTGAACGACCTGCGCGGTCTGACCGGCCGGCTGGACCGGCTGGCGGAAGACCTGGCGCGGGACCCCAACCTCCTCCTGCAAGGCCGTCCCCGCCGTCCGGGGCCGGGGGAACGCTAATGACCACCCTGACCCGCCGGGCGCTTCTGAACCTGACCCTGATCGGCTTGGGCGCCCTGCTCAGTGGCTGTAGCGGCCTCCTACCCCAACCTCCGGAGGCGCCCATGACTTATCTGCTGGCACCCGAACTGCCTAGCCGCTCCGGCTCAGCCCCCCCGGCCACCCACGGAAGGCGACCCTCGCTGCGGGTCAGCGCGCCGCGGGCGGAGCCGGGTTATGACAGCCGTCGCATGGCCTATTTGGAGCAGGACTATCGCCTCGACAGCTTTGCCGCGCACGAATGGGTGGCTGCCCCCGCCACCATGCTCGCCCCCCTCCTGGCCCAGGCCCTGCGCGATAGCGGTGCCTTCGCCACCGTGAGCGAAGACGATCAGGGCATCGACACGGATCTGCGCCTGGATACGGTGATCGAAGCCCTCTACCAGGACTTTCGCTCCCGTCCCAGCCAGGCCCGGGTCCAACTGCGGGTGCGGCTGGTGGATCCCGCCGCGCGGCGCGTCCTCGCCACCCAGGTCTTCAGCGACAGCGAGCCCGCGCGGACCGAGGACCCCTACGGCGGCGTCATCGCCAGCAACCAGGCCCTCGGCCGTCTGCTACCGCGCATCGCCGACTTCGCCGCGACTAACGCTGGGCGGGTGGCGCTCAAGCCCGCCAACCTACCGTAGTAAGTGGTGGTCTCACGACGCCGGACGCCATGGCTCACGGGACCTGCAAGCATCAAGTTCAACGACGCGACCCGGCTGCCGGTGATTCTCCCCATCACCACGGGGGGCGAATTCGCGCGTCGGCTTGGGTTTGCCGTGCCCTTAACCGGCACCAGGACCACTGGGGTCGTGCGCTGTGACCTGCCGCGCGTGCTGGACCTCGCGGCGCGCAACGCACGCAAGGTGGAGACATTGCCAACGCCACTCATGGATGAGGTGCTAGCAAGAGTTGCCACGATCTTCGAGTGACCGCAAGCGGCTCAAAGCGGCTGGGAGCTGGTCCATCACAGGGCGCTGGAAGCGCGCGGGGCGGGGTTAGCGTTCCCGCCAGGAGGCAACGAAGATGGCGCCAAAGCCAATCGCCAGCATCAGGTGGAAGATGAAGAAACCGTAGCTCTGGAGCGAGACCGCCATGCCCAGGGCAGCGGCGAATAACAAGGTGAGCAGTCCCTCGATGATCAGGGACTTACCGAGGGGATTGCGCTGGCGGCGATCCAGCTTGCCCCGTTGCTGGCCGACGATGTTGAACTTGGGGGTGCGGACGAAGGAGGACTTGATGCCCAGCAGGCCCTCGATGACCGCCACGGAGTTATGCAAGCTAAGCCCCATGGACAAGGTCAACAGCAGGGGAAAATAGAAGATCAGGGCCAGGACCTGCCGGAGGGTGCGGGGATGGGGCAGAAGGCGCAGATTGGCGACGAAGTAGACCGTGGCCACGCCCACCAGGCCGAGCAGGGACAGGGACAGGAATCCGGTATAGGCCCCCAACTGGTCCATGAAGGGCACCAGGGCGACGCTGGTCAGGGCGATCATCAGCACCGCGAGGAAGACCGAGCTGTTGCAGAGATGCGCCAGGGCATGGAGCCGGGTGGCGAGGGGAAGATCGGCCTTGAGGATCAGGGGCGTCAGCAGGCGGGCATTCTCGGCGCCGCCCTTCATCCAGCGGAACTGCTGGGACTTGATGCCATTCATCTCCACCGGCAGTTCTGCCGGGGCCTCCACCTCCTCCAGGTAGAGGATCTCCCAGCCGCGCATCTGGGCGCGATAGCTCAGATCCAGATCCTCGGTGAGGGTGTCCGCCCGCCAACCGCCGGCATCGGCGATGGCCGACTTGCGCCAGATGCCGGCGGTACCGTTGAACTGGAGAAAATGGTGTCCCGCCCGGCGTCCCATCTGCTCGATGGTGAAGTGGACATTGAGTTGCAGGGCCTGCAACTTGGCAAAGAGGGAATAGTCCTCGTTGAGATGGGTCCAGCGGGTCTGGACCACGCCGACCTTCGGGTCCTGAAAGTACCCCAGGGTCCGGCGCAGAAACTGGGGATTGGGCAGGAAATCCGCGTCGAAGACGGCGACGAACTCCCCCTTGGCGCGCGGCAGTCCGTCGGCCAGGGCCCCAGCCTTGTAACCCCAGCGGTCGGTGCGATGGATGACCTGGATGTCGAACCCTAGGGCGCGATAGTGGGCGGCCTTGGCTTCACACAGGGCGGTGGTGCCATCGGTGGAATCATCCAGGACCTGGACCTCGAAGCGGTCCCGGGGATAGTCCAGGGCGAGGATATTGTCGATGAGCCGTTCCGCGACATAGGGCTCGTTGAAGAGGGGAAGCTGGATGGTGACCAGGGGCAACCTAGCCGGGTCCAGGGGCGGCGGGGGGGCGATTTCCCCCCGCCGCAGGTAATGGAACAGCAGATTCAGTTGCAGCAGGTTGTAGAGGAGGATGGCCGCCAGAAAAAAGCCGTAGACGACGAGGATCAGGGTTGCCAAGGGTGACTCCGGACCGGCCACCTAGACCTGAGCCCCCGCGCCCTCCCCTTCCTTCTTGGGTACCGCCAGGTTGGCCGGGCTGACCCCGAGCAGGATGGCCACGTTGCTGGCGATGTAGATGGTGGACCAGGTACCGGAGACCAGGCCGACGAGCAGGGCCAGGGAGAAGCCGCGCAGGGTCTCGCCACCAAAGAGGTAGAGGGCGATCACCACCAGGAAGACGGTGCCGGCGGTGATGATGGTCCGCGACATGGTCTCGTTGACCGACTGGTTCATGATCTGCAACGGGGTACCCTTGCGCACCTTGCGGAAGTTCTCCCGTACCCGGTCGAAGATGACGATGGTGTCGTTGAGGGAGTAGCCCACCACGGTCAGCACCGAGGCTAGCACGTTGAGATCGAAATCCAACTGGAAGATCGAGAAGACGCCGAGGACGATGATGGCGTCATGCACCGTGGCGGCCACGGCGCCCACCGAGAAACGCCACTCGAAGCGCAGGGCGACGTAGATGAGGATGCCGAACACCGAATAGAGGACGGCCAGGCCCCCTTGCTCGGTCAGCTCCTCGCCCACCTGGGGCCCGACGAACTCCACCCGCCGCATCTCGACCTTGCCCCCGGCGGCGGCCGCCAGGGTGTCGAAGACCTTCTGGCTCAGGGCGGCGTTGTTGGTCTCCCCGCTGGGCGGAATGCGCAGCAGCACGTCGCGATTGCTGCCGAAATATTGCACGGTGACCCCGGTCAGACCGGCGCCCTCCAGGGCCTGGCTGACCTCAGCGGTCTCCACGGGCTCCTGATAGCCCAACTCGATCACGGTGCCGCCGGTGAAGTCCAGGCCGAAATTGAGGCCCTGGATGGCCAGGGAGACGAAGGTGATGAGGATCAGGGCGCCGGAGAGGTACAGCGCCTTCCAGCGCTGGGCCATGTAATCGATGTAAGGGATCTTGATCTCGCGCATGGCGGCTTCCTCAGACGGGCAGGCTCTTCAGCCGTTTGCCACCCCAGATCCAGTTGATCATGGCGCGGCTGCAGGTGATGGCGGTGAACATGGAGGCGATCAGGCCCACGGTGAGGGTGACGGCGAAGCCCTTGATGGGACCGGTACCAAAGCTGAACAGCACCACCGCGGCGATCAGGGTGGTGACGTTGCCGTCGATGATGGCCGACAGGGCCTTGTCGTAGCCCGCCGCGATGCAAGCCTGGGGCGTGTTGCCGTTGCGGATCTCCTCGCGCATGCGCTCGAAGATGAGGACGTTGGCGTCCACCGCCATGCCGATGGTCAGCACCATGCCGGCGATACCGGGCATGGTCAGGGTCGCACCCAGCAGCCCCATGACCGCCACGATCAGCACCAGGTTGAGCAGGAGCACGACGTTGGCCACCATGCCGAACCAACTGTAATAAACGCCCATGAAGACCACCACGGCGAGGAAGCCGATGATGACCGACATCATGCCCTGGTCGATGTTGTCCTGTCCCAGGCTGGGGCCGACGGTCCGCTCCTCGACAATCTGGATGGGGGCCGCCAGGGCGCCGGCGCGCAGCAGCAGGGCCAGGTTGTGGGCCTCCTCCGAGCTATCGAGACCGGTGGTCTGGAAGCGGCGGCCGAAGGGCTCGCGGATGGTGGCGACGCTGATTACCTCCTCCACCTTCTGCGTCTGCTTGACCGGCTTGCCGTCCACCTGCTTGGTGATGGTGCGGTTCTCGATGAAAACCACCGCCATGGGCTTGCCCACGTTCTCCGTGGTCATGTCGAACATGCGCCGTCCACCGGGGGCGTCCAGGGCGACGGTGACCATGGGGGTGCCACTCTGGGGGTCGAAGCCGGAGGCGGCGTCGGTGATCTGATCGCCGGTGACGATGACCCGGCGCTTGAGCAGCACGGGCCGGCCGTCGCGGTCGCGGTAGAGGCGGCTGGCCGCCGGGACCTTGCCGGCCTCGGCGTCGGCGACGCTGTGTTCGGTGTCCACCAGGCGGTATTCCAGGGTGGCGGTGGCACCGAGGATCTCCTTCAGCCGCCCCGGGTCCTGGGCCCCGGGCAACTGGACGACGATGCGCCGGTCACCCTGGCGGGCGATGTTGGGCTCCGCCACGCCCAGGGCGTTAACGCGATTGCGCAGGGTGGTGACGTTCTGTTGGAGGGCGAAGTCCTTCAGTTGCTTTTCCTGCATGGGGGTCATGGCCAGGCTGATCAGGTTATCGCCACCCTGATCGACGTTCTCCAGCTTGAGATCGCTGAAATCCTTGGCGATGATCTTGTACCCGGCCTCCCGGGCCTGGGCATCGGCAAACCTGACCACCACCTGGTTCTGGACCCGGCTGACCGTGGTGTAGCGTACCTTGGCATCACGCAACTGGGTGCGGATCTCCTCCACGTAGCGATCCAGGGCCTGACCCACGGCGGCCTCCATGTCGACATCGATGAGGACGTAGACGCCCCCGCGCAGATCGAGACCCAGGGTCATGGGCTTGAGGCCCAGTGCCTGCACCCAGCCGGGCAGGTCCGTGGACAGGGTCAAGGCGCTGCGATAACGCTCGGACAGGGTATTCTCGATGGCCTCCTGGCCACGCAACTGATCACCGGAGCTGGTGAAGCGCACCAGGAGTTTGCCGTTATCAAGGGTATCGATGCGCTTGAAGGGGACCTTGGCGTTCTCCAGGGCGGCGCGGATTTCGTCGGCGCTGCCCGCGGTCATTTCCGTCCGCCGGGCGGCGGAGACCTCGATGGAGGGGTCCTGGGAAAAGACGTTCGGCAGGGCCAGGATGACGCCGAGCAGGACGATGCCCAGGATCATCAGGTTTTTCCAGAGGGGATAACGATTCATGAGGATAGGGTCTCGCGGGGATCACGGCGGGCCAGGCGATGCGTCCACGAGCCCGCCACGAGGATCATCTGGGCGAAAGGGAAGGGACTTCGGGCGCCGCTCCATAAGGCTGGGAGCCGGGAGCGGCGAGCGGAGATAGGATCAGGCTATCTAACGACTCAGAGTTCCTTGAGGGAACCCTTGGGCAGGACGGACTCCACCGCGACGCGGCGCATCTTGACCTGCACACCCTCGGCGACCTCCACCAGGGCGAAATTGTCGCCCAGGTCGATGATGCGCCCGGCGATGCCACCGGCGGTGACGATCTCGTCCCCCTTGGCCAGGGCCTCGACCATTTTCTTGTGCTCCTTCTGGCGCTTGACCTGCGGGCGGATCATCAGGAAGTAGAGAATCACCACCAGACCGATGGGGAAAAGCAGACTCAGGAGGGGATCGCCCTGCTGAGCCCCGCCCATGGCCTCCTGGGCCAGGGCATCGGAGATGAAAAAGCTCATGGTTGCTCCTCGACTGGGAATGGCGTCACCGTGCGACGCCGGGGTCACGAAAATTTGCGGGATTATGCCATGGAAGGCAAAGGGGCTGTCCCCCAATTTGCCGCTCCCTGCCAAGCCCGTTCCACCCCGCCCGAGGCCGACATGCCAGCCTGGGGCTCCTCCACCTTCGACCCTCCGTCTTCCACCCCCCGCCATGAGCCCTTGTCTAGGCTGGAGTACGATGGACATCAACGCCGCCCTGACATGGGGTAATCTCAGGCCTGCCCGCCACTCCTTGCGTTTTCTGGTCTCATGCCCTACCCCGTCCCCCTCCCCAGCGCCGCATGCCCGCGGCCTTCCCGGCCGATGATCCTGGCCACCTGGCTGATCCTCAGCCTGGCGCTGCCTTTGTCCGCCAGCGAGGCCCTACCGACCTTGCGCGACCTGGCGCTCCTGGTCGACCCCCAGGGCACGGAGACGATCACCAGCATCGCCCAGGCTGAGGCCGGGCAATTCACTCCCCTGCCGGGAAACGGCTTCACCCGGGGCTACAGCCGCGCTACCCATTGGTTGCGCTTCACCCTTGATGCCCCGCCGGGCGAATGGTGGCTGGACCTGCTACCACCCTATCTCGACGACCTTCGGCTCTACGCGCCTGATCCGACGCAGCCGGGCCAGTTTATCGAGCGCCGGGCTGGCGACCGGCAACCCTTTGCCGCCCGCGAGGTCCCCTATCGCGGTTTTGTCTTCAAGCTCCAGCAACCCGATGACCAACCGCGCACCTACTACCTGCGCCTGACGACGACCAGCAGTTCCATCCTGGTCCCGCGCCTCTGGTCTCCGGACGGCTTCCTCGCCATGGCCAGCCGGGAGGCGGCCCTCCTGGCCGCCAGCCTGACGGTCCTCCTGACCCTGCTGCTGCTCAGTCTCAACAACTGGCTCTGGCTGCGCGATCCCCTCCTGCCCTGGTTCATGGCGTGCATCGGTAGTCTGACCCTGGCGACGGCCAGCAGCGTAAGCGGATTCGTCTTTCAGTATCTGCTGCCCACTCACCCCGCCATCGCCGACCCGCTAGTCGGGGTGTCCGCCCTCCTGGCCTTCGCCCTGGGCACAGGCTTCTACCGCCGCCTGTTCGAGATCGACCGCCAGCGCCCCCTGCTAGATGCCTTCTACCACCTAGGTTTCTGGGCGCCTTTGGCGGCCATCCCGTTCGCGGCGGCGGGTTATCTTCCCGAGGTCATGCCCCTGGCACTCAACCTCACCCTCCTGATCGATGTCTGCAACCTCTTTCTGGCCATCGGTCTGTGGCGCCGCCGGGATGCCGGGGCGGGATTCATGTTCGCCGCCAACCTGATCAGCCTGCTGGGCATCCTGATCATGATTCTGAATCTGCTCGGGGTGATCAACGGCGGTTTTCCCGCCCTCTACAGCATCCAGATTGCCTCCCTCGGCACCGGCCTGGCCCTGCATCTGGCCCTGGGTGGGCGGTTTCGCGCTCTGCGCGATGCCCAACGGCAGGCCATTGCGGAAGCGGCCCGGGAACGGCGGATCCAGGAGGAACAAGGGCGGTTCATCGACCTGATCAGCCATGAGTTCCGGACACCCCTGGCGGTATTGCAAACCAACCTGGACATCCTGGCCATGACCGCCCGGTCCTCGCAAGGCGAGGAGATCCGCGGCATGCGCCACGCCCTGGAGCGCCTGCGCGATCTCTTTATCAGCGCCCAGCGCAACCGGTCCTGGGAAAAGACCCACTCCCTCCAGACCCAACCCATCGCCCCCGCCCCCCTCCTCCGCCACTTGCTCTACCAGCGGGCGGCTTCCGATCCCAACCATGCCTACCGTCACGCCCTAGCCAGCGCCCAACCTTGCGCTATCCTTGGCGATGCCAGCCTGCTGCGCACCATCCTCGGCAATCTGCTGGAGAACGCGGAAAAATACGCCACGCCAGGTACAACGGTCGACGTCGGGTTAGCGAGCAACGACCATGAAGTCATCCTCACCATCGACAACGACTACCCCGCGCAGGCGAAATTGGTTTCAGACCAGTTATTGCGAAGCCACACCCGCGGGGCCAACAGTACCGGCCAGCCCGGTCTGGGCATGGGACTCTATCTGACCCAACGCCTGGCCGCCGACATGGGTGGGGCCTTGTATCTCGACTTAAAACAACCCGGCCGCTTCCGCGTGACCTTGACCTTCCCCCGCAGCGAGGGGCGCCTGCTGACATGAACCCCGCGACACCCATCCACCTCCTCCTGGTCGAGGATGATGACCTGCTCCGGCGGGGCCTGGAACGGTTCCTCACCCTGTCCGGCTATGCCGTCACGGCCGTGGGGGACAGCCTGTCGTTTTACCGGGAGATCGACGACCAGTTCTTCGATGTCGCCCTGATCGATCTGGGTCTGCCCGATCAACGGGGCGAAACGCTCGTCGCGTACCTGCGCCGGAACACGGCCACGGCCATCGCGGTCATCACCGCCCATGACAACCTGGAAACCCGAATCGCCTGCTACCGCACCGGGGCCGATCTCTTTTTTAGCAAACCCGTCGACGGCCAGGAATTGGCGGCTGCCATCGGCAGCCTGGTGGCCCGCGGCCGATTGCTGAGCAAACCCGCGCCCTCCGCCCCGGATGCCGCTTCCGCCTCCGCTACCTGGATACTCCAATCCCAGACCCGCGCCCTCGTTAATCCCGAAGGCCAGCGACTGCTCCTCACCGCCAAGGAGTGGACACTCTTCACGACCTTGGCCGCCACCCCGCACCACACCAGTCGCCAAGCGCTGTTGACCGCCCTCTATCAGCGCGATGACCTCAGCGCCCAGCAGGCCCTGGACACTCTCCTGCGCCGGACTCGCCAGAAGATCGTCGAAAGACTCGGCCTCCCCCACCCTATCCTTAACGAATATGGGGTCGGCTACCGCTTTGGTGGCCATCTCCTGATAGAAGCATCCTGAACCGTCATTTCCCTCCGCAGCCCCGCGCACCCCACCTGGAAGAACCCCTGACGATTAGGGCCGACGGTCATCTAAATCGACCACTTGCAGTACAGGATTAGCCAGCTCGACCTCCCCTTGGATGCGTTCATCCTGGGAGCCAAAGTCACCTAAGCCATGGACTTGATTTGTTGAGGAAAATTTTTCGCCTTTAAGGCCTCCAGGCCATTAGGGGAGTAGCCCCCGATGTCAGTTTTTGTCAGTTTTTCTGTCAGTTTTCGTTAGATGACGCTGGCGTAAGCGGTTCAGTATGCTGTCATCTACCCCCCCTTTCGAAGCGCATTCCTGGCGGTCATTCACCATGAACAACCCTTGCAAGACGCGATGGCCATTGCTCGCCGCTCTTCCCCTCCTATCTCTTGTGTTAAGCGGTTGTGGCTCAGGCAGTAACCCGCTGCCATCCAATTTCAATCCCGACCAGGAACCCTGGGAGCTATTCATCCTCGGCGATAACGACCCGGCCTCCCGTTTAGTGATCAATCCGGCGTCGGAAGCCGGAGTCTACAACTTTCGCATGACGACGCCAGATAACTTTTCGTGGCAGGAAGTGGACGAGGAAGAACAAAGTGCCCAGCCGGACAAGGCGCTCATGCTGTTTCTCAAGGCCTGGCACATGCTCTACGGCGACGAATGGGCCGACGGGCGCCTGCAGACCCTGGACTTCCAAACTGGCGCCCAATTTAACCTGGCCCTCCGCCTAAGCCGCCCGCTGCTGGACGAGGACACCCAGGAAATGGTCTTTCAGGCGCGGTTGGTCAGCCAACTCTCCGACAACTTAAAGCAAGCCACCCCCAATAATGGCATCCCCCTGGCCCGGGTCATGCCCACGGGCCAGTGGACGGGTGAGACCACCCTATGGGTGGAAAACGCCACGGGAGTGCCCCACCACCGCTTGAGCGAAGGCATCAAGTACGAGACCCGCCAGCTACCCCTGGCCACCAAGCAAGAAGGGATCTCTCTGGTGCGGGATGCGGTGGCGGCGACCTCCGCGAACAATGTCGTCAATACCGACATCGAGAACCCGACCTGGCCGACGGGCGACTGCAAGAACGAATACCTGAAAAACCAGAACTACAGCAACTGGAAAGAATTCGTGGTGGCCTATAACCGGGCACGCAAGGACCTGCAGGCCTATAAGCTGACGGAGGACGAAATCCTCGCGGTGTCCAGGGCCTACATCATGCCCTGCGACCCGGTAGTGACGGATGGCAGCCCGGACATGCCCGCCAACGTGGCCCTGATCAAATCCATCCTCACCGAGGCCCTCTGGGACGGTCTGACCACCCAGATGGTCGTCAACGAAATCCTCACCGCCGCCCAGCGGGCTACCTTCACCTACGACAATTTTCTCAAGATGGCGGGGAAATACCCCTTCTTCTGTGGTGAACCCGGTGTCTACCAACTCAACGGCAAATCCAGCCTTGAAGAGGCTTGTCGCCGGGACTTGGCCACCTTCTTCGCCCACGCCACCCAGGAGACCGGTGCCCACGACCCCACCTTGACGGTCCCCCTGTGGAAGCAAGCCTTTGCCCAGACGCGGGAGGGAAGTTGCTATCTGGGTGACATCTGTAACCCCGTGACCGCCCAATGCCCACAGCAGTTCGTGAGCAAATGCTCCCCGACCGTGACCGATGAGTGCCCCAAACCTTGCACCAAATACGACCCCGGTAAGGGTAACTGCCCACCCATCTTTGGCGCTAGCACTGACAATGACAATGACAAAAACTGCTCAGGCCATTACTACGGCCGTGGCTTTTTCCAATTGTCTTATGTTTACAACTACCTGAGTTTCGGTGGCCAGATCCTCAACGACCCACAGCAGTTCGTCACCAACCCGGATCTGGTAGCCCAGAATGGCCTCTTCTCCCTGGGCTCGGCCTTCTGGTTCTACATGTCGCCCCAACCCCCGAAACCCTCCATGCATGACGTCATCACCGGTGGCGGGGGCTATCATCCGACCGCGCCCTATGGGAATGTCGCACTGGTCAAGGAAAGCTATATCGATTGGCAGGGCCAAGCCCAAACCGGGAACAACCCCGTGGACAAGTTTATGGTGTCCATCTCCGTCATCAACGGGGGGGTGGAGTGCAGTCCCGAACAAAAATACCCGAATCCTACTGATGAAGAAAAAACCCTAATTGCACAAGCCAGGGCTCAAGCCATCAGCCGCATGCAATATTTCAATAGCTTGCTGACCTATTTTGGGGCCACGCTGACGACCCTGGAAAAAGGCTATGCCAGCAACACCACCGGTTGCACCATCGACAACGGTAGTCCCTTCTCCACCAACCTCGGCCCCACGTCCATCGGCTATGCCCCCCGCTGGTGGCTGGCCGCCGATAGCTATGACAAGTGCGGACCCGTTTCCTGGCAGGCGCAACCCCCCCTGGCCTTGACCTCGGAGAAATCGCGCGAGGTGTGCCTGGATATTTGCGGCAGCACCTGCAAGACAACTACATCGCCATGAGGATGACGGTATCATGCCAGTTTTTATTAGCTGGCATTTACCAAAACTTCAAAATGATTCATAAAGTTTTTTTCTATTCTACCCAATATGAGTTTTCAGAGACACAGACTCATCCAGGTTTATGAATCCATTGAAGTGCAAAAGTGATCCGCAACCCAAGTTGGGTTGCGGATCTTAAGTTATCATTACCATGAGGTTAACCATGATGAATCGCCCCTCTAAATTTTCTTTGTCCAAACCCTTCCAAACCGCCAAGGCCATGACAGTACCCATACTCTCGATACTGGGACTTGCTACTCCACTGTATGCTAACGCTAAGACTTGTCATGACAACTACGCCTATTTGACGTTTTTTGATGAGAATGGCAATTCACTTTCATTGCAGAACGCCAGCGCGAGCATTAACGGTTTTGACGTGACGAGCGGTCAGAGTTGTGGCGGTCCGCACATGGTCAACGGGCCAAACTGGTGCACGGACTCAGGTGGTGGCTGTAGTGACGCATCTCGGACTAACAACAATGTCGTACAAGTTCTTTATAATGCAGGCCGCTCCAAGTCTAGTGACATGGGAACGGAATTTCGGAGTGTAACGAATAACAATCCGCTTTTTGGACTGGGACTTTCCGAAGATCAGACAGAAGGCAGTTATTCCCCGGATGAACTGAATCTCTGGATTCAGTTCAATCTGAGCGGCGTCAATATGGGTAATGGTCGTATTCTCTCCATTCCTAACATCTCGCTGGCACAGGGATCTGAAACCAGCTCGATTTTGGCCCTGTTCAACGTCATCAAGGATGCCGCTGAAACCGTCTTCTATGCCTTTGAAGAGGATATCCCAGAAAGCCTTAAGAGCTACACAGAATTGGTTGGTGACTCTCTGGATCTTGAATATGAGAATAACTGGTATGCTTCCCAACCTTACTCTACTAGCCCCAGCGCAAACAATGTCTACATGACCACTTACAAAGGCAGTGCGGGTCTGGTAATTCAGGGTCTAGACCAGAATGGTGACTCCTACCCGGTTATCATCCAGGATGGTGGTGGCGACTATAATTTCACGGCAACCATCTTGACAGGTTCTGGATCTGCCACGGATCTATCTAATAGTAAACACCTGGGTAACAGCTTCTTTTTCAATCCCAGTATCGGTACCTTCCAGCGCGAGCCGGGTACTCAGTGGATTCGCAGCATCCAACTTGGAAGGCTATATCATTTAGACCTACCTGACCTATCGGGAGGACAGTGGAATTGGATGTATTCTGAAGCCTCCGACAGCTGGATTTTATGGACACCACGCTATCCCGGTTTCTTCTATCAAGATTTGAATGACATGATTTATCAATACGATCAGAATTCCATGTCATTTATCAAACGTCCCGACCTTAATTTACCCGCCGACGCCGCGGCACAGGTGAAATTTAGAGATTAAATCGCCTTGTACGCGTGATAATCGCGGTGTGAAAGATCTTCCCGGCGGCTCTCTTTGATCAAATTGTTCCAATCAAGGTGATGCCGGCCGGGAGGGGAGATAATGCCAGCCTTACTCCTGGTTAATAGTTCCCTGGCCGCCCAGGCCATAGACGATGGCGGTCTTGGTGGTGCCCAGGGTGACCCATTCGTAGGCCTCCAACTGGAGGGCCTTGTAGAACTCCACGGCGCGATGCAGGGTGTCCTTGTCGAGACTCTCGCGGCGATCGTACTTGGCCTGGAAGGCGAACTCGCCGCAGATGGCCCGCTCGTGCTGGCGGTCACGCCAGACGGCGATGGTGGTCTTGGCCTTGGGGCCAGGGCCAAAGCCCAGGCTACCCACATTCACCTGCACCTCTTCGACGGCGAAGTCGTTGACCAGGGTCATGCGATGGTCCGGGTTGGCCTGGACGGCGGCCAGGGCGGGAAAGGACCGCATCATGTCCGCCACCGCCAGGTTCATCTGCTCCCGGGGCATGGCAATGACGCAGTTGTGCGAATAGATCATCCGGAAACCGCCCAGACCCTCGCGTAGCGGCAGGAGCTCTTCCTTGAACTTGATGCGGGCCGAGGTGGTCGGGGTGGCCGGTCGGACATCCACTGCCGCCGCCGCGGCAAATTCCGGATGACGGAACTTGACCGTCAACTCCGGCAGGCCATCGGGCCAGCCGTCCTTGTAGAAGGAGCGCAGGCGGACGATGAAGTGGTTGTTATACAGGTCATGCGTTGGGGTGTCGTAAAAGAGGACCTCCCGGACCTGATTGACGAAGGCATCCTTGGCTTCAAACACCTCCACCCCGGTTTTCTTGGCCGTGCGCTTGACGATCTTCCAGAAGTCCTTGAACCCCTGGGCACTGATGAAGTGATGGGGTTGGAGGATGATCTTGCATTCGGAGTAGTTGATATTGTCGCTGGGGGTGTTCTGGATGATGATGGGGCTGGTGTTCATGGCGATGAGGGCCGCGTAAAAGGGTTCAGGGTGAGGGCGTCGAGGCAGTGCTTCTGACCGCGCCCTTTGCTCCAGGCCGGCATGTACCTCTGGCCAACTCAGCCCGGAACCTTAGCAGGAAGTCTGTTCCCTGTATTCAGGCAAATCTCACAGGTAAATCGCAACTGGGAGGATGATCCAAAGAGGAGGGGATCATCAGGCTGGCCGTCACCCCTCCAGGAATGGTGACACTTTTACCCGCCGCATCGCCCAGACCCGCGTAACTTTCTGATACCCAATTGGTTAGCCCAAATTTGCCTTTGGAGACGTTTACCCCTCATTCCTGGCATACTTTCAATAGGGGCCCAAGACGGGACCCTACATTCCCAACAATCCTTTAACCCCTCCATCATCCCCCCCCTCTCGTCATTACCCATGCCCAGCCGTCTCCATGTCCTGGTCCTTATCCTCCTGCTAGCCGGTGCAGGTACCGGCTGGTGGTTCTTTGGCAAGGTCGGTCAGCCGGTGGGTAATCTGTACCTCTATGGCAATGTCGATATTCGGGAGGTTGAGCTGGCCTTCCGCCAACCGGGGCGCCTGGAGTCCATGGCCTTCGAGGAGGGCGCGCGGGTGCGCCAGGGTGACCTGCTGGCCGAGTTGGACGCCCGCCCCTATCGGGACGCCCTCGCCGCGGCGGACGCCGCCCATGAACTGGCGGCGGCCCAGCTTGAGAAGTTGCATAATGGCAATCGCCCCCAGGAAATCCAGCGGGCCGCGGCGGAGGTGGACCTGTTCACGGCCCTGGAAAAACGCCTGGCCGCCGAGGTCAAACGCCAGACCGAGCTGGCCGCCACGCACTTCACCACCCAACAGGAGCTGGACAAGGTCCTGGCCGATTATGAAGAGGCGGCATCGGGGCTCGTCATGGCCCAGCAGAACCACTCCCTGATGCGGGAAGGGGCGCGGCAAGAAGACATCCGCGCCGCCGAGGCCAGCCTGGCCGCCGCCGCGGCCGCCATGGCCCAGGCGCAGACGGCCTTGGACGATACCCGTCTGCTCGCCCCCGCCGACGGCATTGTCCTCGTACGTATCCTCGAACCCGGTAGCATGGTGACCGCCCAGTCCCCGGTTTACACCCTCGCCCTGCCGGACCCCGTCTATATCCGCGCCTTCGCCGCCGAGCCCCAGCTTGGCCAGGTCGCGCCGGGAACGCCAGTGCGGGTGACCACCGACAGCTCGGCCAGGGTCTATGCCGGGGTGGTCGGCTTCGTCTCGTCCAAGGCCGAATTCACCCCCAATGCCGTCGAAACGACCAGCCTGCGCACGGACCTGGTCTACCGCCTGCGGATCATCGTCCCCCAAGGTGACGAGGCGTTGCGTCAGGGCATGCCGGTGACCATCGAGGTCTTGCCCGCCAGCGGCGCGCCGGCTCCGCCTGAATGAGCGCGGACTTTTGCTGCGAGCCATCCCTTGTGACTCAGAATCCACTTACGATAAGGAGGGACTTAGCGGTGCGGGCCCATGTTTCCCGGCAAGCTGGTCCGCTGACGGGATAGCGCGGCTTGGGAATATCCCGGCATGATTTCCAGGATTGAACGGGCCGGGATGGTTCTTCGCCATGTGATTGGCGCGGCGCCCGACCAGGAGTCCGAGGAACCCTGATGTCCGGGGTGGCTTCAGCGTCAGACGCCGCGCGAGACGAGCCCGCGCCGGCGGTGCTTCTGGATGGGGTTACCAAAGTCTTTGGTCAAATCCAGGCCCTCAAGGACCTGTCCGCGACCATCCAAGCCGGGCGGCTCACGGGGCTGGTCGGCCCCGATGGGGCGGGCAAAACCACCCTGATGCGGCTGATGGCGGGGCTGATGATGCCCAGCGCCGGCACGATCCAGGTCCTCGGCCTGGACACCCGGCGCGATACCGACCGTCTTGCCGATCAGGTCGGCTACATGCCCCAGCGCTTCGGGCTCTACGAGGATCTGTCAGTCATGGAGAACCTGCGTCTCCATGCCGCCCTTCGTGGGATGGACGGCGCCCGTCAAGGGCCGGCCTTCGACCGGCTGCTGGCCTTCACGCGCCTGGGGCCCTTCACCCGTCGCCTGGCCGGCGACCTCTCCGGGGGTATGAAGCAAAAACTCGGTCTGGCCTGCGCCCTGCTGGGTAGCCCCCGGGTCCTGCTGCTGGATGAGCCCGGGGTCGGCGTGGACCCGATCAGCCGTCAGGACCTCTGGGAGATGGTCGCCGCCCTCACCGATCAGGGCCTGGCGGTCGTCTGGGCCACCGCCTACCTGGACGAGGCCGAGCGCTGCGCCACCGTGCTGCTGCTTAACGCGGGCCAGCTCGTCTTCACCGGCCCTCCGGGTGACCTGACGCGGCGCATCGCCCGGCGCTGCTTCCGCCTCACCACGCTCACGGGCGACCGCCGGGCACTGCTCCAGCAAGCCCTGGACCTACCCACCGTTCGCGATGGCGTGCTCCAGGGCGCGTCGATCCGGGTCGTACTGCGCGGCCAAGAGCCCCCCCGGGAGCCCCCCCCAGAGACACCAGAGGGGAGACCTGATGGGAAGCCTAAGGGGAAGCCTGAGGGGACACCAGCGGGGTCAGCCGAAAGGATACCCGAGGAGGCACCCACTGAGACATCTGAGGAGACACCAAGGGGGACACCAGAGAGGACAATCGAAGGGACAACCGGGCAAAGGGTCGATGAGATAGCCGAGGCGACAGCCTTTGCCCCGCCCGACCTCGTGGCGCTCCAGTCCCTCGCCGCCCAGGCCGACGCCCGGCTGGAGCCGGTGCCGCCGCGCTTCGAGGACGCCTTCGTCGACCTGTTGGGGGGAGGGCCGGGCGGGATCTCCGGCCTGGCGGCGCGGATGCCCCCGGTGGACCTGGGCTTGGCGGCGGTGGTGGAGTGCCACCACCTGACCCGGCGCTTCGGGTCCTTCACCGCCACGGACGACGTCAGCTTCCAGGTCCGTCCCGGGGAGATCTTCGGCCTACTCGGCCCCAACGGGGCGGGCAAGTCCACCACCTTCAAGATGCTCTGCGGTTTGCTCAAGCCCAGCGCCGGCGAGGCGCGGGTAGCGGGGCTGGACCTGCGCCGCGCCAGCGGCCAGGCCAAGGGCCGGCTGGGCTACATGGCCCAGAAGTTCTCCCTCTATGGCCTGCTGTCGGTGCGCCAGAACCTGACCTTCTACGCCGGCGTGCAGGGCCTGGCGGGTCAGGACAAGCGCGAGCGCATCGACGAGATGGTCGAGACCTTCCAGCTCCAGCCCTTCCTCGACAGGGCCCCGGAGGAGCTGCCCCTGGGCTTCAAGCAACGCCTGGCCCTGGCCTGCGCCCTCATGCACCGCCCGCCGGTACTGTTCCTCGACGAGCCCACCTCCGGCGTGGACCCCCTCACTCGCCGCGAGTTCTGGACCCACATCAATGGCCTGGTGCGCAAGGGGGTGACCATCCTGGTCACCACCCACTTCATGGACGAGGCCGAATACTGCGACCGCATGGCCCTCATGTACCAGGCACGGGTCATCGCCCTCGATACCCCGGACGCCCTCAAGGCGGCAGTGGCCTTGCAGCCCGGTGAGGAACCGACCATGGAGCAGGCCTTCATTCGCCTCATCGATCGCAGCGATGGACGCGGGGAAGGGACAGCCACCCAACCAAACCCGGCGATTAAGGCGACTCAGGCGAATCAAGAACATTTAGGGCGAGAGACGACGGGGACGAAGCCGCCGCCGATGCCGGCGACGGCGCCGGCAATGCCAGCGATGCCGCTGACCTGCCCTTCCAAGGAACTTAGGAACTGCGGGATGCACGAATCTGAGCAACCAAGGCCAATCGCGTGAACCCTACCCCCCTTCCAGCGGGCAGCCCCTCAGCATCCCCCTTTTCCGCCCGCAGGCTAATCGCCCTGGTGCGCAAGGAGGGCTTGCAGGTGGTGCGCGACCCCTCGGCCATCCTCATCGCCTTCGTCCTGCCGGTGATCCTGCTGTTTCTCTTCGCCTATGCCGTCTCCCTGGACATCCGCCAGGTGCCCATCGGCCTGGTGCTGACGGCGGAAGATCCCCGCGCCCAGTCCCTGGCGGCGGCCTTCGCCGGAACGCGCTACTTCCGGGTCACCCCCGCCCGCGATCCGCGGGAGGTCATCGGCGGCGTCGAGGCCGGCGATCTCGACGGTCTGGTGGTCATCCCCGCCGACTTTGCCCGGCGCCTGACCGATCCGCGCCTGGGCCCCCTGGTCGAGATCGTCACCGACGGCTCCCAGCCCAATACCGCCAATTTCGTCGCCAACTATGCCCAGGGGGTGGTGACGGGCTGGGCCCAAGGTCAGGGCCTGGCCCCCGCCCCCCTGGTCGATCTGCGTCCGCGCTTCTGGTTCAACCCCGAGATCGAAAGCCGGCGCTTCCTGGTGCCCGGCGCCATCGGCATCATCATGACCATGATCGGCACCCTGCTCACCGCCCTGGTCCTGGCCCGGGAGTGGGAGCGCGGCACCATGGAGGCCCTGCTTGCCACCCCCGCGCGGGTGGCGGAGATCCTGCTGGGGAAGCTGCTGCCCTACTTCGTCCTCGGCCTCCTCGCCACCCTGGGCTCGGCAGCCCTGGCCATCGGCGTCTTTGGCCTGCCGCTCCATGGCTCCTGGGGAGCCCTGTTGCTGCTGTCGGCGGTCTTCATGGTCCCGGCCCTGGGCCAGGGGTTGGTGATCTCCGCCATCGCCCGCAATCAGTTCATCGCCGCCCAGGTCGCCCTCTTCACCGGCTTCCTGCCGGCCTTCCTGCTCTCCGGGTTCCTGTTCGAGATCGACTCCATGCCAGCGCCCATCCGGGCCATCACCCTGGTGGTGCCGGCGCGCTACTTCATCGCCTCCCTACAGACGGTCTTCCTCGCCGGCGACGCCTGGGCGGTCTTCCTGCCCAACATGGCCGCCATGCTGACCATCGGCGCGGTCTTCTTCGCCCTGGCGCGGGCCAAGACCCGCAAGAGTCTGGACCCCTGAGGCAACGCCGACCACACCCAATCCACTCAGAGGCCGCGGAAAAGCTCTCTTCGAAAATCTGGAGATCAAGGACTACGAGACCGCTAGTCTTACTATCTTGAAAGATCTCGCTGCACCACCCCTTATGCTGAAAAAGCAGGCTGCCACGCCAACCTCTTGAAGAAAAAACAGTTCTCTAAAAGCTCACAGCCGGTCTGCCCCACCCGTCCAGGACGTCAAGTCTCATGACGCTGTTCCCCACCCGCCTGCGCGCCCAGATCGTCAAGGAGCTGCTGAGCATCCTGCGTGATCCCCGCGCCCGGTTCATTCTGGTGGGGCCACCCCTGCTGCAGCTCCTGGTCTTTTCCTTCGCCGCCACCCTGGAGGTGACCAACGCCAGTCTGGTCGTTTTCGACCGCGATGGCGGGCGCTGGGCCCAGGAGCTGGTCGCGGACCTGGCGGCGGCCCGGTTCGTCGGCACCCTGCGCCAGGTGCATACTCGCCAGGATCTCCACGCGGCCATCGAGCAGCGCCGCGCCCTCCTGGCCCTGGAGATCCCGGATACCTTCTCCCGCCAGATCGCGGCGGGAGGACCGGCGGAACTCCAGGTCATCGTCGATGGCCGGCGCGCCAACTCGGGTCAGGTGGCCCTGAGCTATGTCCAGGCGGTCACGGCCAACCTGGGCCTGACGCTCAAGCCCCAATCCCTGCTGCCCCCGGAGCGGATCGGGCTGCGCCACTGGTTCAATCCCAATCTGATCTACCAGTGGTTCGTGGTGCCCAGCCTGGCGGGGATCATGGCCATGGTCGTTTCCCTGGTGGTCACCGCCTTGTCCATCGCCCGGGAGCGCGAGCTGGGCACCTTCGATCAACTGCTGGTCTCGCCCACCAGTTCCGCCGAGATCATCATCGCCAAGACGGTGCCCGGCCTACTCATCGGCAGCACCTTGGGCATGCTCATGGTGGCTATCGGCATCCTGGTGTTTCGCGTCCCCTTCCAGGGATCGGCGCTGCTGCTCTATGCCGCCATGATCCTCTTCATCCTTTCCATCGTCGGGGTGGGACTGATGATCTCGGCGATCAGCGCCACTCAGCAACAGGCCATTCTCGGCACCTTTGCGGTGGTGGTACCCATGATCCTCATGTCGGGCTTCGCCACCCCGGTGGAGAACATGCCCCAGGTGCTGCAATGGCTGGCGGAGGCCATCCCCCTCAAGCACTTCCTGATCATCGTCCAGGGCAGCTTTCTCAAGGGCCTGGCCCTCAACGAGGTCTGGCGCCACGCCTGGCCCCTGATGATCATCGCCCTGGTGACCTTGACGCTGGCGACCTTGCTGGTACGCAGCCGGTTGCAGTGAAGCCGGTCACGTCCGGCGCTGGGCCATCTGGCCTAGGTCGCGGGGGCTTGCTCCACCCCTTGTCTGGCCAGAAAGCCGCGGGCGAAGTCCGCCAACCGTCCTTCCTCGATGGTGGCGCGCAGCCGGGCCATCAGGGTCTGGTAGAAACGCAGATTGTGGATGGTATTGAGCCGGGCGCCGAGGATCTCGTGGCAGCGGTCCAGGTGGTGAAGATAGGCGCGGCTGTAGTTCCGGCAGGTGTAGCAGTCGCAGTCCGGGTCCAGGGGGCCGGTGTCGGCGCGGTGGCGGGCATTGCGGATGCGTACCACCCCGGCGGAGGTGAAGAGGTGGCCATTGCGGGCGTTGCGGGTGGGCATGACGCAGTCGAACATGTCGATGCCGCGCAGCACGGCCTGGACGATGTCCGCCGGGGTGCCGACGCCCATGAGGTAGCGGGGCCGGTCCACGGGCAGGCGGTCGGCGAGGAAGTCCAGCACCCGCAGACGGTCCGTCTCCGGTTCCCCGACCGACAGGCCACCGATGGCGTAACCGTCGAAGCCAATCGCCGTCAGCCCCGCCAGGGAGGCGGCCCGCAGCTCCTCGTACATGCCCCCCTGTACGATACCGAAGAGGGCGGCGGGGTTGTCACCGTGGGCGGCCTTGCTGCGCGCCGCCCAGCGCAGAGAGCGCTCCATAGAGGTCCGCGCCAGCTCGGGGGTCGCAGGATAGGGGGTGCAGTCGTCGAAGATCATGACGATGTCCGAGCCCAGGGCGCGCTGCATGGCCATGGATTCCTCGGGCCCCAGAAAAATGCGGGAACCGTCGATGGGGGAGCGGAAGTGGACGCCTTCTTCCTTGATCTTGCGCAACTCACCCAGGCTGAAGACCTGAAAACCGCCGGAATCGGTGAGGATGGGCCCCGACCAGTGCATGAAATTATGAAGGTCACCGTGAGCGGCGATCACGGCGGGGCCGGGGCGCAGCATCAGGTGGAAGGTGTTGCCGAGGATGATCTGGGCCTCGGATGCGCGCAATTCCTCCGGGGTCATGGCCTTGACGGTGCCATAGGTGCCCACCGGCATGAAGGCCGGGGTTTCTACCAGACCGCGGGGGAAGGTCAGGCGTCCGCGGCGGGCGAGGCCATCGCCCGCCAGCCGTTCAAAACGCATCCCGGTTGCCGGCCCTGGCGCCGGCGCTGACAGCTGCACCGGCCCTGGCCCCAGTTCCGGCACCGGCCCCACGACTGCCCCAGGGCGTAGTACCGGCACCGGCCCTGACCCTGGCTCTGGCCTTGGGCCTGGCGTAGGCCCCTGTTCCCCCCACGCGTCAGCGACCATGGCGCTGACCTCCCGCTCCCGTCGGAGTGGGCGCAGGCATCCCGGGCGCGAGGATCACGGAGTTATTCGAAGCATTTCCGTCACCCGCGGCCAAACCCGCCCCAAGGCCCCCAGAATCAGGCAAGCCCTTACCAGCATTGGCAGATGCGGCGAGACGGCCACCAGCGGTGTCGGCCAGCCAGGTCAGCAGACCATGCAAGTCGGCAATCTCAGCCGTAGGCGGCTCCAGTTCCTCGGGCCAGGGAAGCCCCTGACGATTGAGCCAGAGGGCATGGAGGCCATGGTCCCGGGCCGCCTGGACGTCGTAGAGGGGGTGATCGCCGACATGCAGGGCCTGGTGCGGCGCCAGACCCGCCCAGTCAAGCGCCGCCTGGAACAGGGCGGGGTCAGGTCGGGCCGCGCCCACCTCGCCGGCGGTCAGGGACAAGCGGAAAAGGCCACGCAGGGGAGTTTTCGCCGGATCCGCATTGCCGTTGGTCACGGAAACCAGCTTGAAATCCGCGGCCAAGACGCTTAGGACCGGGATGACATCGGGATAAGGGTCGACCTGGTTGCGGTGCGCCATAAACAGATCCATAGCCTCCGCCGCCAAGGCAGGGTCGTGGCCAAAATCCTCCAGCAACAGCTCCAGGGAGGTGCGGCGCACCAGGGTGACGTTGTGGGCGATAGCTGGCCGTTGGGCCATCAGGTCCCGCCGATGGGCCCGCAGATCACCAAGCGCCATGGCCTGGGCCAGACGCGGGGCTCGCTGGCCGAGCCAGTCATGAAGAGCGGTCTCGGCGCGCTGGATGGGTGCCATACAGGGCCAGAGGGTCTCGTCCAGATCCAGGGTGATGAGTTCGATGGGGTGCACGATCGGGAGTGGGCCAATTACTTCATGGGGACATCACGGGGACATCATTGTGCCCGAGGGAGCGGGACACGGAAACCTCACCGACGGCCAATACCTCACCGATGGCTTAGGGGTTAAGGCAGCGCCTTTGGGCGACTAGCCTGACAAGGTCTTTCATCTTCAGGGGCGTGGCGAGAACCGACCTGAAGGTTAGCTTGATTTCAAATCGCGCCCCCCGAATTGGGGTTAAAATTCCCCCTCTGAAACGCGTGAGACCAAGATGTTCAATTTCTTCCGTAAACCCGAGATGCCCACCGCCAACGAGGCCCTGCCCGGACGCGCTCAGGCGATGGCGGTCACCAACCGGCATTTCGTCCACGGGCATCCCCTGCTGCCACCTTTTCCCGCGGGGCTGGAACTGGCCTTGTTTGGCCTGGGCTGCTTCTGGGGGGCGGAGCGACGCTTCTGGCAACGGGAGGGTGTCTGGACCACCGCCGTCGGCTACGCGGCGGGTTTCACCCCCAACCCGACTTACGAAGAGGTCTGCACCGGCATGACCGGCCACAACGAGGTGGTGCGGGCGGTCTTCGACCCGAAGACGGTTGGCTACGAGCAACTCCTCAAGCTTTTCTGGGAGTCCCACGATCCGACCCAGGGCATGCGCCAGGGTAACGACGTCGGCACCCAGTATCGCTCCGGCATCTACAGTTACGGGGAGGCCCAGCGCCAGGCCGCGGCGGACAGCCGTGACCGCTTCGCCGCGGCCCTGACCGCCGCCGGCCGTGGCGCCATCACTACCGAGATCCTTCCCGCCCCGGACTTTTACTATGCCGAGGACTACCATCAGCAATATCTGGCCAAGAATCCCCGTGGCTATTGCGGCCTGGGCGGTTGCGGCGTTGCCTACCCGGATTGAACCGGTCTCAACCGGGACCCGGAGTCCAAGGTCCTCTCCAATCACAAAGACTCCGATTCAGACCAGAACGTACCTATAAGTTGCCCTCTTTACTTCCCCATGAGTTGCCTTCCTCCTGTTACCCCGATTCCGTGGTAATAAGGCGAGCCCCCCTGACTTTCTCTGACCTTCCACCACCAACCCCGCAACGACAGACGCGCGCATGAACGACAGTAACGATTTCGCGGCCCTGCTGGCCGAATTCGACCAGACCCACCAAGGAACCGCCGACAAGGCCGCCAAGCCCGGCGACCAGGTCAAGGGTCGGGTGGTGGCCATCAACGAGGAGCAGGTCTTCATCAACCTGGGCGGCAAGGCCGAGGGCGTCATGGACGCCGCCTCCCTGCGCGACGCCGAGGGCCAGCTCAGCGTGGCGGTGGGCGACGAGGTTACGGCGACGGTCGCCGGGGTTGAGGAGGATGGCAGCCTGCGCCTGGGCAATCAGCAGTCTCGCCACCTCCATGGCGCCGCCGAGTTGGAGCAGGCCTACCGCCAGCAGGTGCCGGTCCAGGGTCGGGTGACCGGCGTCATCAAGGGCGGGGTCGAGGTCCAGGTCGCCGGCCAGCGCGCCTTCTGCCCCGCCTCGCAGGTCGACACTCGGTTCGTCGAAGACCTCAACGAATTCGTCGGCCAGCATCTGGATTTTCGCATCACCAAGTTCGAGGGTGGTCGCCACCTCAACCTGGTCGTCTCCCGCCGGCTGGTGCTGGAGGAGGAACAGCGTGCCCGCGCCGAGGCCCTGCGCGCCAATCTCAAGGAGGGCGCCGTGCTCTCCGGCACCGTCACCTCCTTGCAGGACTATGGCGCCTTCGTTGACCTCGGCGGCTTGGAGGGCATGATCCATATCAGTGAACTGGCCTTCCACCGGGTCAAGCACCCCAGCGAAATCTTGAGCGTCGGCCAGCCGTTGGAGGTATCGGTGCTGCGCATCGATCAGACGGACAACCCCAAGCGCCCGGAGAAGATCGCCCTCTCCATCCGCGCCCTGGCCCGGGATCCCTGGGCCGAGGCCGCCCAGAAGTTCCCTGTCGGCAGCCGGGTACAGGGGCAGGTCACCCGCCTTCAGCCCTTCGGCGCCTTTGTCGAGCTGGCCCCGGGTATCGAGGGCTTGATCCATGTCAGCGAGTTGGGTGCTGGCAAGCGCATCACCCACCCCCAGGAGGTGCTCAGCCCCGGCCAGCCGGTGGAGGCCAGCGTCCTGGCCGTCGACCTGGAAAAGCGCCGTATCAGCCTGACCCTGGATGAGACCAAGGCCGCTGAAGCCCAGTCGGACCTGGCCGCCTATGCCCCCGCGACCAAGTCCGCGGAGAGCGGCATGGGTAGCTTCGGCGCGCTCCTGAAGCGGAGCCTCGACAAGGGTCGCTGAGACCAAAAAATTTTCCCGCCGGCCCTTGACGCTGTCGGCGGAGATACTAAATTGGTAATGCGGACGCTCGCAGGAGGTCCGTGAAACCGCGTGATCCAGCTCGGATACGCACCCCAACACATATTGCTCTTTGAGGATATGACCATGACTAACATTGACTTCTCTCCCCTCTTCCGCTCCATGATCGGTTTCGATCGGCTGTCGTCCGCCCTGGAGAACGCCTATCGCTCCGAGCCGGGCGGTTATCCTCCCTACAACGTGGAGGTCAGCGGTGAGAACGACTACCGCATCACCATGGCGGTGGCCGGTTTCTCCCCCAGCGAGCTGAGCCTAGAGGTTAAGGAGAACATCCTGACCGTTACGGGCGCGCGCGCCGAGGAAGATAAGGAAAGCCGTTTCCTCTATCGTGGTATCGCCAACCGTGGTTTCGAGCGCAAGTTCCAGCTCGCGGATTACGTCCGCGTGGTGGACGCCCGCCTGGAGAACGGCCTGCTGCACATCGAACTACGACGTGAGATCCCCGAGGCGATGAAGCCTCGTAAGATCGAGATCCGCGGCGAGGGCGGTACCCTCCTCGAAGGCGAGAAAGTCAAGGAAACCGAGAGGCTCAAGGCCGTCGCCTGAGCTAATCGCCGCCGGACCTGAGGTCCGGTAAACCTGACAAAAGGCCGGGTTCCCCCCGGCCTTTTTCATGGGGGTTGCCGCTAATCGTCATGAGGGTTCACCCCAAATACCTAAAAATGACCTCGTTGAGCCCCATGAAATGAGGAGCCCCATGAAAGCCATCGGTTACCAACAAAGCCTGCCTTGCGACGACCCCGACTCCCTGGTGGACCTCACCCTGCCGGAGCCAGTACCCGGTCCTTACGACCTGCTCGTCGTGGTCAAGGCCATCGCCGTCAACCCCGTGGACACCAAGATCCGCCGCCGCCTGACTCCGCCCCCTCGCCAATACCGGGTGCTGGGCTGGCCTGGAGGGATTCGGCGCCTGAGGACCGTCTCTCGGCGCGGGTGAGCAGGCTGCCCCCGCGGCCGCGGCGGCGGATTCCCCTCAGCCACTCAGCCTGGCTGATTCCACGGGTTTGAAGCCACTACCAGGATTACCATGATGCATCCCTTGGCGGAGCAGATGATCTTTCAGGCCCTCGGCGGTCTGGGGCTCTTCATGCTCGGCATGCACTTCCTGTCCGATGGCCTGCGCACCCTGGCGGCGGCGCGGATGCGCGCCATCATGGAGCGCCTGGCCCGTAACCGCCTTACCGGACTCCTGACCAGTGCCTTCGCCACGGCGGTGGTGCAGTCCAGTACCCTGATCACGGTCATGATTGTCGGCTTCGTCAACAGCGGCATCATCACCCTGGAACAGGCCATCGCCATGATCATGGGCGCCAATATCGGCACCACGGTGACCACCATCCTCATCGCCCTACCCATCGCCCAGTATGGGCTGCCGCTGGTTGGCGTTGCTGCCCTGCTGTATGTCTTCGCCCCTCAGGAACGCCTGCAACATCTTGCCCTGACCATCCTCGGCCTGGGGATGATCTTCTTCGGTATCAGCCTGCTCATCACCGGTTTCCGCCCCCTGCGCGACATGCCGGAGGTCCTGGCCTTCATCGCCTCGTTCGATGCCGGTAGTCTCCTGGGCATCCTCAAGTGCCTGCTGGTCGGGGCCCTGCTGACCGCGATCCTCCATTCTTCCGCCGCCATGAACGGGATCATCATCGGCATGGCCGCCACCGGCGTCCTCAACTGGCAAACCTCCATGGCCTTCGTCCTGGGGGCGGAGGTCGGCACCACGGTGACCTCCCTCATGGCCGCGGCCACCCTGAACATCCATGCCCGCCGGACCAGCTATGCCCACTTCGCTTTCAACCTGGTGGGCGTCCTCCTGGCCATCGCCGCCTTCCCCCTGCTCACGCGCTTTACGGCGGCCCTCGTAGGGGGTGACCCGGGCCTGCCCAAAGTCGTCGACGGCGTAACCAGCTATCCCCTGGCACCGGTTGCCATCGCCGCCTTCGTCACCAGTTTCAACCTCCTCAGCACCCTGCTGATGCTGCCCTGGATTCCCCTGTGGGCGCGCCTGCTCAACCGCATTGGCGCCGGCGCCGCGGCGGCCGCGACGGACCTGGCCGTGCCCCGTTTCCTCTTCAACAAGGCCCTGGAGGCCCCGCAGGCGGCGATCGAACTCCTGGAAAAGGAACAGGAGCGTTACCGCCAGGCCCTGCCCGGGCTGCTGGATGGCATCTGCCGGCCAGGGCGGACGGATTCCCGGACCCTGACCAGTCTGCGCCAGTCGCTCGACACGCTCCACGAGGCGATCAGCGACTTTGGCGAGCGGCTGTGCGCCCGGGAGATGTCCGCCAGCGCCACAGCGGACGTTATCCACCTGGTGCAGATGCAGGAAACCTCGGCCGCCCTGACACGACGCCTGACGACCCTGGTCGAGACCTGGAACAGGCACGAGCCGCGAGGTGAGACCCAGCAAGTGGCGTTGCGCTGGATTGAGGCCCTGGATGCCTTGCTGGGCGAGACGCTGGCCGCCCTGGCCCGGCGCGATAGCCACCATCTGGCGATCCTGCGCGAGATGACCGGCAACCAGGGACCCAACGTCGAAAACATGCGGCGGCGTTATCTGGAATATGGCGAACGCTTCACGGTGCAGGAACGCAAACTGCTCCTAACTACCCTGGGCAAGATCGAGGGCTGTATCTGGCTACTCCACCGGCTCTGTCGCGCCGGGATTCGGGAGTCCAAGGTAGCGGCAACCGCTTGAGCCCGGTCCCAGCCGATCGGATTCAACCCTTGCGGTCAGCCTCGGGGCTTGTGAAGAATTTTCGTTTCCTCGCCGCCTCGTACCTTCGTACTCGCGATCTCCTTGTTGGGGGTTCTTCAAAAACCCCATATCCAACACAGGGAGGTCTTTTCGCATGCCCTCGGCACTGGTGAAGAAAAAGGGAATTTTTCACCGCCTCTGACTTGCTATCTCATTGTAGGTAAAGATCTTCAGAGTCCAGGCGAGAGGTTTTTCTCACAGCGTCTCACTCGGC